>CAJUDM010000021.1 GCA_910584915.1 uncultured Lachnospiraceae bacterium | reverse complement strand
GATCAAGGGGCTATTCTGTCTGTCCTATTCCTACAATAAACTTACGCTATCGAACGCTCCGCAGCGTTTGACAGATGCGGGGGAATCTGTTACAATGAAAACACAAAAGGGAATACTGCCGATAGACGGTCAGCCTTAAAAGTTAGTTACCAAAAAAGTAACCGCGTTCCTCAGCTAAAGGGCGGTTACTTTTTTGTGTGATTTATGTAAGCAATCAGGATTGACACGATGATTCCAAGAATCATCAAAACAACCGTCAGCAGTTCATAGTCACTCATCAAGCATCCCCCCTTTCCCGGTTTTACCCGTAGTCAGAGGGGCAGTCCCCTCTGCGTTTGCATCGGAAAACTGACCGCCTATCCCGTTATGGCAGTACCCCATATGGATATATTATCAGAAAATGTCGGACGCCACAAGGGATATTCCGGCTTTTTTTCTTTTTCCGCTTGCTATCCCGCCAAAACAGAGGTAAGATATCACACCACGGAAGGAGGGATAGGATTGGAAAAGGATTCTGCATTATACCAATTGATGGACACCCGCAGAAACGGTGTCAAACGGCACGTTGCCTATTGCAGTGAGTACCACAAGAGAAAAGCCAAAAACCCGAAGTGCCATTCCCCGCAAATCACAACGCGGCTTGAACAGATTGACAAGGTACTGAACAAACTTTATGAGGACAACGCACTGGGCGCGATTGAAGCGTACTGTCCGTTGTTTCCTCACGGCGTCCGACAATCGTTAACTAAACGCCCATGCATCCAGACCTATCTGTTATCTCTATTAGCTGCCCCGCGGTCCGGATCACCCGATCTCCGCTTCTTCCTCCCCTTCCAGACAGACGCCAGTATATCCTTAAGAACAAGAAACGAATCCAGCTCGCCATATCCGTATTTCTTTTCCAGGTCCCACAACAGTTTATCCAGTTCCAGCGCATAACAGGCGGTGTCCACTTCTCCCTGATACCGGGCAAGAATCGGATATTTCCCGCTCCACGCCTTTGTCCAGTCGATCTTATCTGTCACCTCCTCGCTCGTTCTCTCGATCGCCTCCTGTATCTCCTTCACATCGATGTCAAACTCAACCAGTTCATCGAGAGAGAGCCCGTACAAAACCGCGAGCCTTTTCGACTGGCGAATGTCGGGCAGCGTTTCGTCCGTCTCCCATTTCGAGACAGTCTGCCGGCTTATTCCCAGCTTCCCGGCGACCTCCTCCTGGGACAGCCCCCTCTTTTTCCGCGCATGAAACAAATGATTTCCCAAACTCATACTATACCGCCTTTCCGGGAATCTCCGCCACCTGCGTAATCCGGATAATTCCCACATATGATATATTCCGATTATAGTATTGTCTCAGGCGAAACGCCACCAATACAACCGTACAGTTTCGCCCGGACTATTGACATCAAAACTGTTTCTCCGCCATCTTCCCACAACAGGAATCATTCTTTTCAGAAATCCTCAGCCATTCTTCCACACTTCCAACCCTGCCCACAATACCGGATTCAGATGAGCCAGTTTTCTCTGCGCCGAATTCAACGCATCACTGAGCAGCTTTTCACCTGAACTAATTACCTGCAATACCATCGCCAGCAGTTCATTTGTATGGCTGGTGGAGACATCCCATTTGCAATACAAAATATACTTCACGTTTTTTCTCAGCATGGCATCCCACACGCCGTTATTCAACTCGATCTTATCATGTGCCGGCGTTCCGCCTCCGCAGGCAATGACGATCGCGTTCTCAATCCATGCGTTTCTCAATATGATAAATTCATTCAAATCGATCTGCTTTTTTCTGGACAGTTCCAGCTTTTTTGCGCCGCAATTGATCCCGGGCTTCGCGCGGCGGTCCCTGTCATATAGTTTTCCGCCCTCATCGGCGATCCCGTGCGCCGCCACCACCAGCGTGCGGAGCGGCTCTTCTATCACGATCTGCCCGTCTCCGTTCTGGACAAGTTCTGTAAAAGCAGGAAAACCATCCATTGTCTCACGGATTGCCCCAAGGCCTCCCCTCTTAGAAGCGGAAACAAAAAACCTCTCAGGCATACCATCCGCCGCTTTCCTGCTGTCGCCGATATGATTATAATCGATCACCAGCTCGATCCTGTCAAAACATTCTACGCCCCATTTATCGCTGATTCTTACAAAATTCGGCGTTATATGCGGCAGCTTATGATCCGGCATATAGTACAGGGCGTTGATCTGATCCGCCTGTCCGATGAGAGGAGCAAATAACAGTTCCGTCAGTTCCTCAAACAAACCGATATATGTACAGGCATCCGACTTTACCAGATCAGGAACTTCCTCCCCGATCTCAGCTTCCAGCCTGACAAGCAGCCCGCCCAGCTTATCCGTATCTATCCTCTCAAAACAAATAGAATGGCTGTCGCTCCTTATCAAAATATGGATAAGCAGCCCATCCACAAGAATATTCCTGTAGAACGCCTCCCCCTTCTTCAATTTTCCTCTCAGAAACACAAAGGGATCGCCGCCGTCATATCCGATCAATGTATACGGTTCCAGAGCCCTGAACTGAGGGTCATGTTCCTCCAGATACCGCTTTGTCTCCAGAAAGCGCTCCACGATCTGCCTGTAAAACAGACTGCTCATCGTTCTCTGTTCCGTGCCGTTCAGCAGATCAAACAGTTGATAATACTCCCTTTCCCTGCGCAGAAGCGTCTCATCTGACGCCGTCCCGCGCCTGCCGTTCCTCTCCTCGATGATCGCCCTGGGCACCAGCTCTATCACCATTCTCCCAAACAATTCATCTGCTTCCATCTCCGATCTGCCGGTATAAAACGCCTCTGCCTCCGCATCCGATCCGCCGGTATAAAGCGCCTCTGCCTCCGCATCCGATCCGCCGGTATAAAGCGCCTCTGCCTCCACGCCCGATCTGCCGGTATTAAACACTTCTGCCTCCGCATCCGATCCGCCACAGGCATATCCCTCATCCGCCTCCAAATCTGCCTTCTCATCGGCATTCTTCTCACAGATATTACACAGTATCCCCCTGATGATCGTATCCGCCATATCGCCCAGATACCCCCGCTCTCTGCTGAAAAATACCCCTCTCAACCTCTCGAGGACCGCCAGCGAACATTTCAGCATCTCATTCGCAGCGTCATACTCCTTCCTCCCCGCCAGGATATCTGCGTATCTCATGAAAAACCGGTGCGCGATATCAATATGTGCCTCAAAGGTTGTATTCATGACAGGAAGCAGCCGGCAAACATACACCTCCGCCCTCTCCGTCTCCCCCAATTTGTCATAGGACAGAATAAGGCTGTCAAAGGTGATCAGATTGTGCAGATTCTCCTCCCTCTGCACAAGCATGATATTCGCTTCTTCCATCTGATCGATCATCTCCCTGAACGGCGCCGGTTCCTGTGCGATGACCTCCCCATACCTTCCTGACATACAATACAGCAGCCATCCCGGATACCCAAACGCTTCAAAATACCTCTCAAACAGGTGCACATCCATCATCTCGGGCTCCGCCTGAAAGGATCTGCTGTACAGATAGAGCAACTGATCGAACACAAACTCTCCCCTGTGCAAAACCGCCGCCTCCCCGATCTCCGAGAGCTTCTTTGCCGCCGCAATAAAAGACAAGATCCCCTCGGCGCAGGCTCCGATCGCCATGCTTGCGCCGGACCAGAGCAGGAGCCCGAAACACATGCCGACATTTTTGTAATAATTCTCCTTTGCCGACGCCGCCAGATTGAACAGCGTATATGCGATATTATTGGCAGACTGGATATCCCCCTTTGATATCTCCGCCTTTCCATGCATCAACAAAAACAACAGATACTCTCCCTCTGTCAGCGCCTCTCTGTCAGGCGTCCGAAACGCTCCGTACTTCTCGAAATACTTGTCCGACTCCTTATATTTCTCCTCATCCCCGGCAAGATTCGTCTCCTCCGTCTCCCCGGCAAGATATGCCTTTACCAGCTCCGTCAGAGAACACATCAGCATTCTTTCTGAGATTTCCACCCACTTTTCGTAGGAATATATTTTCCTGATATAATCGCTCCACGAATAGACCGACTGCGCGCTGTAAGTCAGGATTATCACATGATCAGAAAGCATCTTGACAAACTGTTCCATCTCCTGCTGGCGGGGGCTCTTATCCGCCAGCCTTAAATATATTCTACAGTATAATTCCACCTTCTTTACCGCAGATACGCAATAAACCTCCTCATAGGATTCCGCCACCTTCTCAAAATAAGGCAGCGCATGCTCTCTGTTTTTCTTATCGGATATGATACTGCCCGCTCTGGCATAAATCTCATTGGCATATTGAGGATATGCCGATACCGTCTCCGAAACCCACTCCTCCATGTCTTTCATCTTTAACGTATCCACAGAGCACAGAAATATATTAATTTTACTCAACAGTTGATAAAACAGATCACCTGTCATACCGTGGAGAATTTCCCATTGCCCGGCTGACGCCCGGTAATCCCCCTGTTCGGTATAAAAATTTGCAAGATGCTGAATCATTGCCGGATCATTTTGATCCACCGAAAGCCCCCGCCTGATCCACATAAGGCGTTTCGCCTGATCTTCATCATCCCGCAGCGAATACAGGGCTGCATCGACAATGCCCGGAAAATACCTGTCTCTCTCATATATGCTTTCCAACATCCCGTAAGCCGCATCGGTATCCCCGGTGACATTATATAGATCAGCCAGTATATATTTATAATATAAATCCGTATCCTCCGGCAGTTTCTCAAGCTCTTCGATGGCAAAGTAATACGCCTTATGAGCCAGATAAAAATAAGCTTTCAGAACAATAAAACTTTCCTCCGACAGCCTCCTTTCATATTCCAGAATCTTTTCCAGCGCATACTCCTCGCAAAAAACAAGCTCCAAAAGCTCCTCGTACAAATCCTTCTCCCGATCCTCCTCAAAAAATGTCGCACTGTTTCCGTCAAACAAGAGATCAAAAGACAGAGTGTCTTTGTTATAATGCCTGTATATATCCCGTCTTTCGTTGTCTTCCGGTTCCGTCACACGATAGACCGTCAATAGAAAGGCGTTATCATAACAGTTCTCCCGACACGCCGCGCTTCCTTCCGTATCTCCCTCCATATTTCCATCTATCAACACATACAGATCGTTTATCTCATCGAGCAGACTGTACCAATCCATATTTTCACTTGTCCTCAGATGAAGTCCGCCCTCCCCGGATCGAATAGACGTTTTGCCGCCATCCTTTAACTGTACAAACCGCTCCATGCCGATGACAATGATAAAATTATCCGCCGCATTCTGCGCAACATAAGTATCTAAATACGCAAAGTTTAACTGCGCCTCCCTGACAATGACCAGCCTGTCCATCAAACTCTCAAGAATATCTGCCTGTCCGTAGAACATGACAGACAAATCCTCCCTGACATCCGCCAGACACTTATCTACATCGATATCTCCCTCATCATAGTTGAGAATATGTATCTTCTGATAATTTCTCAACTGCACCAGTATATATAAAAGTTCTGTCAGCGAAACCTCATGAAAATTCCCGCTGACATACAGCGTATTTTTGAGGTCTGCGGCACTGGCAATACTCAGTGCCGAGAATAGTTCCGGTATCAATTCCCGGTTCTCAAAAGACAACTCCGCGAACTGCCGGAACAATATCTTCCACAGGCTGAACGCCGACCTGACCTCCTCACCCAAAAGATCATATTTTCTTTTCAGGATATCCCTCAGCTTCTCCCCATCCATCTGCCTTACTTTTTTTGCAAACTCATACTGATCGAGCAGCTTTATGATCCCGGGCGGAAGATCCTGGCATAATCTGCCAGGGCCTTCGCTGATCATCTGCTCCATTTCTGCCGCCTTATGGTGATTTCTCTGATAATACAGTATGATGGTCAGGCAGAAATGCAGTCTGTCATATTCTTTCAGAAGCTGAAATATCTTTTCATCGTCTTTCCTATTCATAAACTGAACCCGTTTTTGTACTCTACAACTTATTTCCCACAGACAGATATCTCATAATCATCCAGATACCTCTCCACATCATCAGCCCCATTCTCCTTCCAGAGCCTCACGCTGTCCTCATCCACAGCCTGCCAGTTGCCGCTGTAGACTTCTCTGAAATATTTCACACAGTCCTTCATGATCATCAGGTCTCTCAGTACCCCGATGTATGTTTTTCTTCTCTCCAGCACTGCACTGCAGCCATTCAGGTCATCCTCTATATCCTGAATCGTCTCATACCCGAATCTTGTCAGTTCCTCCACCAGATCCTCCATCGCCACTGTTCCTCCCAAGCCTGTCCCGATGTGGATCGGTTCTCCGAACCTCTTCAGCATATATTGTTCTACCGATTTAGAATCTATACTCAATTTGTAGTTTCCAGCCGAAATCGCAATTTCCGTCCTCGCCACATACGCATCGATATCCTTTGAGAGCCTGTCAAATTCCCTGTCCATCATCTCAAGAACACCTGCGACCAGATAAAATCTCCTTTTGATCTCATCGGGAAGCACACCGGAAAATTTATAGTTTCTGTCATGCTCGATCTCTGCCCAGGCATGTTGAAGCAGAGTCCTCACCTGCACCTCACATCTCAGATTCCTGTACTTTTTACACTCCGCAAGCTGAAGGCGCCTCTCGCTCAACTGCAGTATATAATGAACCGACAGATACCCGACTTTATTGGTCTCCAGCGCATCCGCTTTATTCATGGAATTTTTCTCATCGATCCAGAATTCATTCTGCAGAACCCCGCATATTTTCTCCACATCCTTATTCGTATAAGCGATGATCCTTATTCCCGAAACATCCATAATCTGCTCTATGGGATTTGTATATTTTTCTTTTCTGCACTTTCCCAAATAGCTTTCTTTGTCTTTCACCCTGCAGCTTATGCTCTGGTAAGGTATGTCTTCCGCTTTTAACAGCTTCGTGATGATCTCCGTGGCCTCCTTGGAAAACTGCTCATATAACCCCCTGTTTCTATCATACCACTGTCCGGCTGCTTTTATCTTCTGTTCCATCCCGCGCCCTCCTTTTTTGTTTAATGCCTTGATCTTTTATAAGGATAGCATAGAATATGTCCCATAATACGGACTTTTATTGAATTTTATCCTCAATAGCACCTCCCGGATATCTCTATTTTAGCAGAAAAAATATGTGATAGAAAACAGAAAATGCCTTATTCTCTGGAATTCTATCATATCTGACAACTTTAATATCAGCATTTTGCATTTTAAAAGACTGAACTCCTTTACACCGAAATTCAGTCTCTGCTCTCTGTAAACCTGCAAGTTTCCATTATATTTTTTGGTAAATAATCTAACACTTCCAAAATTCATTTATGCACCGTTTCATTAAATGTTAATCCGGCATAAGATTTTCCACTACAGCAATGACCATATACTCCCCCGCTTCTCCTCCACATCTTTCTTAAGCCGCACCCAGGCATCGACATTCTCTGTATAGTAAACCGGGCACTTCTTCCCGCCGCAGTCATAATGGCGCAGAATATGCTCCACATCCAGATCATAAGCATCCGTCAGCCATGCCAAAAGAGAGATCAGGGAATCGTATGTTTCCTGTGTGAAAGAACCGTCCGCCGCTTTGTAACAGCATTCTATCGAAACAGAATCGTAATTTCTGGTCTGCACCGCATACGCGATCTCATTGAGCGGAACACACTGTATGATCTCACCGTTATACCCTATGATAAAGTGAGCGCTGACACTCGCCTCATGCATATCCTTCTGCTGTGCGAAATAGCTGCGGTTCTGAGCCGCACTGGTTCCCGGATTGGCTGTATAATGTACAAAAATATCATTCACTTCCGGCAATGGCTCCCCTGGGCGGGAATACTCATTGAGTGGCAGAAAATCTTCCGTCCACGCGGGATGTTTCTCATACACTTTTGCCGGAAGCCCCTGCACAGCGGCAGAAGAACCTTCCTGAGATTCTTCTGCCGCTATTGAAAGTTCCTGTACATAACCGCTTTTCTCCGCCGACGACGCTTCCCCCTTCTTCACTTGGATCAGCCAGCCGACCATAAACATACACAACACCCACGCAGCTATCATCATCCTTCGATGCCGGATCTGTTTTTTGCGCCGTCTCTGCGCTGCTTTCTTAGCCGCCGCAGGATTCCGTCCCCTGCCCGCCGGTATGTAACGCGGCTGTGTACTTTTTATATCTATCAAGTCTACAGATCTGCAATGGTGCCCTCTCTTTGCCTCAGCCGGCTTTCGACTTCTCTCCCCTATCACTTCTACGGACCTGCGGCGGTTTCTTCCTTCCGGCGCAGCTTCTCTTCGCCTTCTTCTCCCTGTTGCCTCCACAGGCCTGCGGCGGTTTCTGCCTCCTGTTTCAACCGCTTTACGGCTCCTCCCATTTCTCGCATCCCCTGATCTGTGGAAAGGTTCATTCACTGCCCTCTTAAGCCGCCTCTGCTCCTCATAATCCACCAGATAGGGATTTCTCTTAACACTGATCACATCAAGACTCTGTTTTTTCTGCACCGCTCTGCTGTCCCGCGCCTGCATTTTCCCACCTCATTGTATCTTCTTTCGGCACCCGGCATGTCCCGGGATTGCTGCCGATTTTATCTGAAATACAATATAAGGCATAAATGTATCAAAGTTGTTAAATTTCCCGGCTCAGATTTTGAAAAACTCAGTACATGCTTTCTCCATAGTCTAAACGCACGCTCAAAAATTTTCCAGTTCTTTCTTCCAGGTATCATCCGACAGCAGACAGGCGTCATACCGCTTTGTTTCTTTCCAGACGCGGATCGTTTTACTCCAGCATTCATCCTCCCCGGCACAGCTTTCCAGAAATTCTGTCCCCGCCTCAGACATCACATGATCGATAAACTCCTGCGGAAGTGTGACATGATATTTCACAACATATTTCCAGGTATCGCGGTCCCACCAATAATGACCGTCTGTGTATGTATATGGTCCGGCAAGGTTTTCACCCTTTTTAAAAGGGTGCTCATATATCCCCGGGCTCATCAGATATGGCTTTGTCGTCTTCAGGTAAGCGATAACTTTTTCCAGAACAACATATCCCTCCTGCACAGAATCGTAAATACTTTTATCTCCGCAGAGAATCTCCCTAAATGGCGATACGCAAACCTTTTTATAGTGTTCCTCCAAAAATGTCCTACGTGCCATCTCCTCATCCGTTTTGACCTCGTGGTATGCGACATCTTTCACCACAACCACATAGCACCCTGGGCCTTTCGCCTCCTTCAATGTCCCGCCCGATCGTTTCCACTGTTTTGCTTTATTCGAAACCACGGCATAATCACCGGCTCTTTTCGGATTAATGATCTCAATCGCTCTCTCCAGAAAAGAACCATCCATCATTTCAATTGAAATATTGCCTCCCTCGCAGAGCATTTCGCCTGCCTCCAGCTCAACATTTAAATTAAGTACTCCGCCCTCATAATCCTCATAAGAGCAGCCGCTCACTGATACTATTTTCATCTTCCCTTTTTCCCGGCTGTAACAAACTAAAAAGATAACCTCTCCTGTATCCTCTCCACCAGAACAACATCCGCCGGAAGCCACTCCACCAGATCAAGTTCCTCTCCCGTCAGCCATCTCGCCGCCTCATGCTCCTTCAGCACCCAGTCATTTGTGACGGGCTTCGCCCAAAAACAATCCATCGACAGATGAAATTTCGGATAATCATATTCCACTGTATCGATCAGATCCCCGACCAGAATTTCCATATCGAGTTCTTCCATGATCTCCCGCTCAAGCGCCTGTTTTGGGCTCTCTCCCTCCTCGATCTTCCCGCCCGGGAACTCCCAGCCATCCTTGAATTCCCCATAGCCTCTCTGGGTTGCGAATATGACCGGCCTGCCCGCTTCATTGACTGCTTTTATGACTGCGGCTACTACTCTTATTGTTTTCATTTCTTTTGTCATTCTCTATTATCTCTTTCTTTTACTTCTTATTCCCGGTCACTTTTTTCCAAGTTTACTGCTTAAGATTATCTCTTGCTGTTTTTATCCCTCCACACCCCTAACGCCCAATCAGAATCAACAACTATGTCATCATATCTACCAGACAAAATACTTCTGAACTCTTCCGCCAAACGATCATAAATGTCCTGGATATAATCCGACTCTCCCCATCTTCCCTCCCCAAGGTTTAAAACAAAGCGTCTGGCTCCATCCTCTGTCCTCTCAAACAAACATTCCTCAACCCTGAGATCCGGCTCCTTCTCCTGCAGCTGTACTGTAATAAACAACTTCATCAATTCAATAATGCGGTCATCCAATCCTGCATCCAGAATCATCAATTTTTCCTGCAACTGATTCATTGTTCCAACCACGCGCTTTTGATAGTTTTTATTAAAACTCAGCTTCCTGCCAATTTTTTCGGCTATATCATCATGGAAGAACCCTTTCACCATCTCAGCAGCTTCTTTGGGATTGCCCGGTACATAATATATCATCACCTCATCCTCCATCTGATGATACAACATGGCATAATTCAAACTGGCATGATAGCCACACTCAGGGCAGATCCATACAAACGCTTCGCCCGTTCTGACCTTTTCTTTCATCTCCGGATTTATTACAGTATTAATACTATCCCAGAGAAGAGCCTTATTTTTCCTGCCACATTTCGGACATTTGATTTTAGCTACATGGGTTTTTGACATATGTACGTTCTCCCTTACATCTCAGTATCGCCCTGTTAATAACACAACAGATCACGGTCCAAGCCAAAGATCACTGTTGTAACTACCACATGGCTTATCGCTATTTTATTCTATACCCAACATATTTTCAAAAATTTTCTCTTCGATAACTTTTACACACTCTTCCACATTATAAGTAATATCTTTTCCCCAGAATCGTATCACAGTCCATCCCATAAATATCAATTTCTTGTTGATCTCCTCATCTCTGGCAATATTGCGGGAAATCTTCTTTGTCCAATAGGCTCCATTATTCCCATTCGCTATCTTATCCTTTCTCTGTTCCCAATCCTTACCATGAAAAAATTCACCATCACAGAATATTGCTATCTTATATTTTGTCAAGGCAATATCCGGTTTTCCCGGCAATTTGTCATAACATACACGATACCGATATCCTTTTTTCCACAAAGCCTTCCGCAGCGCAATCTCTATTCCTGTGTTTGCAGAACGAAGCTTCTTCATTGTCTTTTTTGTTTTTTCTGTAGTATTTTCAAATTCATACATCTCAAATTACATCTTATTTATACGGTCGGAATATTCTGTCATCCGTCGCTGAAATCTGCGATTGTCAGATTCATCCAAACTAAGAAACCACTCATCCATTCGCGCTGAAGTGATTGCATTTGTGCGAAGCACTCTTGCTATATCTGACGCAGATACAATCAATATAGGATGTCCATCCTCCATCACTTCTTTATATGCCTGTTCATGTACAAAACTTGTTGTGACAAGGACACCAAACTGTCTATACCTGATTCTCGATATTAGCCTCGACATTTCTTTCACGCCCACCGAATGATTTTTAGCATAACATTTTGCCTCCATGGCACAATCTATCCGCAAGGGATAATTTGCCTTACTTCCGCCTCCAATCACATAATATCCCAGGGCATCTCTTCCGCCATCCCGCCAAGGCCTTGTCAATGAAAAATCCTGAAATCTTTCATCCAATTTTTCGAGTATATCTCTCGCACAGTGTTCAAACCCATATGGATTTTGATGATAGTGTTCCCTGATTTTATCAAGACACGCCAAACCCTCCACATCACTCTGCAACTGATCATACTTTGTCGGTATTTTAGGTAATCTTTTCGCTACCAGCGGTTCTATTCCATTCCGTCCCTGATTAATAAATTTTCTCCAGACTTCCGGCGCATATTGAAGGTTTTCCTCATGATGATATATTAAAGCATTTAACCAATTCCGATCAATCGGCTCTTTTGTATCAAGAACAGTAAAATAAGCTTCGTAATTTTGAAAACGCTGCCCATCCATTGTCCTCCAGAAAGCAACTAAGTCTTTATCCGGAGAAATTTTAGGATTCCCCGGCGCCGCTAACCCAAGAAACTGTACGTCCCATCCCACAGCCCCTTTTTTAAATATCAAAAATGGGGGAATATTTCTGATAGAACCATCCCTGCTATTTAAACAATCATATACAAATTCGAGTAATTGGTTCCCTTTTCTTGGTGTATCTAATATATTTCTTCCAGGTGTCCTGTTGTCTCCATAGTATCTGAACACGCCTGTTTCTTCATCCAAATAATCCGGCCATGCCAATTCCTGCATTGATGTATATAAAACAACATATGCCGGCAATCCACTGCCATCTTTCCGCATTACTTTTCTAAAGCCACCCGAGTTGCTGCAGTTAGGCAATAACACATGGAGCACTTCCGAAGCCTTCCCACTTATGTTTCCTCCCTTATATACCGTATCCACAACAAGATCTGCTGACTCTAACTCATCAAACAATACTTCCATTTTATACTTTCCCTCTACTGCAAATAAAACTATTCCCTTATATGGCAATACTGCCTCTGTCTTTCGCTAATTCCATTTGCACTCAATATTCAACACGGTCGTCGGCATCCCCATAAACTGTATGTCAAATTTTAAGCTTGGCTCCACTTTTCCTTTCGCGCTGTGAATCCTGAAACTAAGTTCCCATCCATTGTCTAAATACATCTCTACCGTATTTTCGCTGTCAGGCTTACATTCAAGTGCCACCAGCCTTGTCGGTAATTGTACGACAGGAACCGTGATGGCTGAAACTTTAACTTTACCCGGTTTATTCAATGTGCCGCGCAAATTGAATGTATGTATAAACGTAACACGTTTTTTATCCCTGCTTACAATTTTATAATAATCCTTCGTGCCGACGAGATATTCCACCATCTTTCGAGGCAAATCCCTGACTTCCTTATTGGCTCTGTTGACTTCATCCATAAAAGCCTGCAAAAGGGGAACATAAATCTTCTGATCTTTATCATCTATCTCTGACCATTTCAACCCCTGCTCCTTTGCATCCTTTAGCCTGTCAAAAATCTCTCCTGCCGCATCCCAGTAGTCCTTACTGCAAGGCCTTCCATACCACACTTTACCAAAGTCCAGTACATGGCTCAGGCGGCTATGCTTTATCGCATCATGATTATGCTTGATACTTAAGCCTATTTCCCATCCGATATCATGCCTTCTGATCACAATGTCCCGCACATCGCCATCTCTCCCCGCCCCATCCTTCTGAAATTCCAGGGTCAGCCTGCTCTTATCGCCTTCACAAAGTAATGGTTCTAACTCCAATATAGTATGAATCGCAGCACTTGCAGAAATCTTAAATGTCTCCCGGCTTTCTTCATCCATATCCTGCCATGCTCTCTCATTCACTTTTAGACTGGAATTTTCTATCATTTCTGCTTTATTTGCCATATTTAACTGTTCATACAATGTTTGCATCCAGGCATATTCATACGCTCTGCCCTGATTATTACTTCTGGCACTCACTTTCCTTTCATTCACTTCTTTCGCATCAATTGCCTCGTCATCCACCTCCACTTCATAACCTCTTCCCTCAAGATGTTTTTTTACGGCACATGCTATCTCATATGCCAGATTCACCGGTACAGCATTTCCTATCATTTTATAGGCATTATTCGTATCTTCATAAATAAACTTAAAATCATCCGGAAACCCTTGAATCCTGGCAACCTCCCTTATTGTCATGCGGCGATATAAATGCTCTTTCCCCATCACAAAACGACAGTCATTTTCTCCATACTTTATCATTTTAGGCGCCTGCGGATGTAACTGGCACTGCCTTCCGGAGGCCTGCACCGTATATGCCTGCTCATTCCAGGACTTAACTCTGTTACGGCTCATAAATATGGAAGAATACGCCCCGGTAAAATACTCATTATTATTGACTGCTTCAGGATTATGATGGTTTTTAGGCCCTGATGGAACCGCCGTATCCTGTAAATCCCAGATAACATCCTTTAACGTTATTTTCTTACCATCTTCTTTTGTGGAGCCTTTAGGAAATCCAAAAGTGATATTTAAATCTTTCCGAAAGCCAATATAAAATACCCTTTTTCTCTCTTCTGCAACACCATAATCTTTGGCGTTCACCAATGTAAAAGACACCTCATATCCCGCCTCTTCAAAAAGTGATATAATATTTTTCACAGCCTCAGAATGTCTGTTGGCCAGCATGCCACTGACATTTTCCGCAAGGAAAAATTTGGGCCTGAATTCTTTTAAAATACGAATGTAATCAAAAAATAATTGCCCTCTGGAATCCCTGATTCCCTGTAACGCCCCGGCCTCTGACCACGATTGGCAGGGTGGCCCGCCAATTATTCCATCGACTTCTCCATCTATAAATTGTGCGATATCCTCTTTATTGACCTGTCGTATATCGCCCTCAATCAAATGTGTTTTGGGATGGTTATATTTAAACGTTTCCCATATCGTTTTATCAAATTCATTCGCTACAGGTATTTGGAACCCAGCCTTCTCAAATCCCAAATCAAGTCCGCCGCACCCGGAAAATAAACTTATCACATTCATATTTTATCTTTTCCTCTCTATTGCCTGATTTATAAATCATAGCCTGAAAATACTTTCTGTCTCCAAATCAACTTTTGGATCTATCTCCCGGACATCAGCTTTTCCCAATTTTCTGAATGCCTCTAAAACGAGCGGACGCATATCATTTTGCCCTGTATATTTCAGCGGTTCGTCATAGCAAAAATGTGGTACAAGCTTATGATTTATACATCTCCACTCTATGCGCACAGCCAGAGATCGCGGTCCATCCGCAGAATCTACATCCATCCTGTAATTATTTGCTGTAAATATCAAATAGGTGTCTCCGACCACAGCAGACTCTATCGGAACCATCTGATCTATCACATCACTCGCTGTATTAATTTGGGACATATCAGTAACAAGTAAATAATCTGCTATACCGGATCTCTCGACGATAGCTCCGTTGACAACAGCGTTTATTTTTTCATACGGCTGATTCGTCCCTCGATATACATAATCTCGAATCTCCTGATCAGATAATGGAGCCCTGACGCTCAAAGCCCTTGGTTTACTTGCAATCTCCAGTTTCCAGCCCACAGTGACAGAATTTGCTTTTGTCGGATATAATTCTGACGCATACAGTAAAATTCTGTTCTCGAATTTTTGTTTCAACTGCATTGTCGATTGAAATACTATCCTCTCCCAATCACATCCAAAATACGCCTCAGCTTTTTGAGCAGTAATTTTGTTTTCCTGAAACTCCTGGCTATCCTGCGTTTTTACTGATATCTTTATATCTCCCTGCGCCCCCGATTCTCTTTCTCTCACCCTGACAAACACATCAGTTTTGCATTCCCCTCCATACATCTGTGACCGGGGTTTTCCTGCCGTCAAAACATCATATATCTTTTTTCGATACAAAAAAAGCCTGTCTCTCTGAAAAGTCCTTAATATATGTTCCTCTAACTGTGCATATCTTTTTTTAGGCATCCTCATGTCACCATCCATCCTATTTTCAAGTAAATACCTCTAATATTTTTGCCCAATCTATCAAACTACTTTATCTTAAAAAATTCAAATTTTATCATAGTGTTACTTTTTATTATATTTCATTATCACAACCTGTCATACTTCTCCGCCCTCCCCCGCGCCTTCTCCACCGGATATTTCCTCTCATTCTTATCCATCTTCTCATTCACGATCTCATCCGCATCCAGTCCCAGCCGGTCCAGCATGTCCTGGCAGTACACGATCACATCCGCCAGTTCTTCCCGCACATGCTGAATGTCATATTCCGTATCGCTCCACTGGAAGCACTCAAGCAATTCATTCGCTTCTATGGAAATCGATTTTGCCAGATTTCCGGGCGAGTGGAACTGATCCCAGTCCCGATCCTCTGTAAATTTTCTGATCCTGTCTATAGTCTCCTGTCTCATCTCTCTCCATTTCTGCCGCCATATCTGCAACTATAGCTGTCACCTGCAAATCTTCCTCTGCCTGCAATGCCACTAAATGACAACTAACATAATTTTATTTCTGAAATTTTTCACCATTTCTCACTTTTGCAACATTTCCTGTACCTACACTGCATTATACCATGTCAGCAGGAAATCAAGCGCGAATGCAATGAGCATTTGATTTCACCTGACATGGTAACGAAAGAATCTTTGAGCGCAAAGCGCGGCAGACGCGCAGCGGCTGGATTCTTGAGTACATTATACCATGTCAGCAGGAAATCAAGCGCGAATGCAATGAGCATTTGATTTCACCTGACATGGTAACGAAAGAATCTTTGAGCGCAAAGCGCGGCAGACGCGCAGCGGCTGGATTCTTGAGTACATTATACCATGATAATTTCCTTTCTTACACAATTTTCTACAGTTTACCTCCACCACTGCCCGATCTTCCAGACAATAACAAAACATCTGTTCCGTAAAACGGACTTTTCTCTGTACTTGCAACTTTCAATCCCCTATTTTCACAATGTACTCAAAAAAATACAATATTTTCATAAATAACTCTGGACAAAAATGAGAATAACTACTATTATTAGATTAAAGAAACAGTAATCATTACTATTATCAAATATAACATTTTCAAGGAGGCAAACATTATGGCAGCAAACACAAATGCACAGGTAGACAATCTCGTTAATTTACTGGACGGCTATTCCGTAAAAGGAGGACATCATCTGAATGTCAACGTACTCAACAGGGATATGCTTTTAGACGCTCAGAAGCATCCCGAGAATTATCCTCAGCTTACGATCCGTGTATCCGGTTACGCTGTGAACTTTATCAAACTCACACCGGAACAGCAGGCTGATGTGATCAGCCGTACATTCCACGAGTCAATCTAAAGGATATTACATTGCAGTAAAATCTGACAACTGTTGCCCGGTCTTGTTAAAGATCGGGCGTTTTTTCGTACATTGCCTGTCTCCCATACACAGATCCTCTTCCACTTACCACCCGAACCACACCATGGCACTGTCCGTTCCCCATCATATGATATACCCGGCTCCGCCCTCCACAGGTTTTTTCTTCTCATTCCGCAGTCCCTCCCGGCAGCGATAGATAAACTGCCTGCAGCCGTCAAAGCCGCATTTCTGGGCAAACCGGGAGAGTGTGGCCTCGGAGGTAAACAGGAGTTTTGGCATATGTCTAGCAGAAAAGGACAGACACAATCTCCGCATCTGTCCTTCTCCGACAGCAGCCGGGCTTTCGCCCGGGCTGCTGCTTTTCCGGGAAAACTGTCCCCGAAACAGTATTTCTTAATCATCCATACCCAAAATATCCACAATGATATTCCTGTACAGGATCGCCTTTGCTCTGAATGCCGCCGTCCCCCTCGACAATGCCCGCCGCACCGAGGAATGACAATGCCCTATAAAAACAGCATCCTCCGCCTAATCCTGAATGACAGAGTATCCGAACGCATTGGCAAAACCGTCTATCGGCTGCTTTGCCTTACACATGCTGCATCCGTCGGGATCATATGTCCTGTAATCGGGCAGATCCGCTATAGTAAAGAGGGAGTTGATCGGGATTCCCATCACGCTGTTTGCCGCGCTGAAGATCGCGCTGATACCGCTGATCGTCGCGCCGTAATACCCGAGCGCACGCACGGCGCGGACGATTGTCTGACCGGTCGTCACCGACGCGAGAAGCAGCAGGACATTTTTGCCTCTGACCATAGGTTTCAAGTTCTCCCGAAATACCATCTGCCCGGATGTTCCGTACTCCGGTGTGATGATATACATCGTCTTATGCGCGTTCATGGAATAGATTCCCGCCCTTGTCAGATCTTCCGCCAGATAGGAGCCGACGATCTCGCACCCGTCCACGCAGACGATCGTATCCACGATCGTGGTTGCCAGTATCTGCTTGCTCAGTTCCACCGCTGCTGCCGCCGCCTCACTCTGCCTCGCCTTTAAAGCCGTCATGTCCAGATAATAGTTTACATGGGAGTTTGGCGTCGCGAAATGTCCCGGGATCACTCTGAGTGTCACATTCGGATGCTGCTTCGATTCGATTTTAATAATGTCCTGCATAACATACCTCCTCCAAAGTTGTTTGACAATATCTTATATCCATTGTAAATTATTGGGAAATTTTAGTCAAGAAATAAAAACAAAGAAGACATTTTTTGTGATATTTTCATAAAAATCTGAGATTCTCTGTTCTTTATTAAAACTATATAAAATCCATGCAAAAACAGGCGGAAAGTGCTATACTGTGCTTAGGCTCGCGCGATACCCTGCGCGGAATAAGCCAGAGTCTGATCAGGCAATACAGGAAGGGATTTTTGACATGAGAGATTTTATGATTTTTACGGACGGGGATGTTGATGTACCAAAGCCTTACGACACGGAAGTGGCCATATTACCGCAGTATTACTACTTTGAACCGGACACTGTGTACGGCGATGAACAGACGCTGAGCAGAGAACAGTTTTTTGAAAGGCTGAGCAGCAAAAGGGCGTACACTGCGGGCGTCAATCCTGACCTGGCACGCAGGCGTTTTGAGGAAGCCTTAAAGGCGGGCAGAGATATCTTATGTATCGCCGTCTCCTCCGGGATCAGCGGTTCCTACAACACGATCTGCGCCACCGCGGAGGAATGCAGGGCTCTCTATCCGGAAGCCTCGATCCGGGTTATCGACTCTCTGAGCGCGACGCTGGGCGCCGGTTTTCTCTGCGTCGATGCCATCGAGATGAAAAAACAGGGAAAATCCCTGGAGGAGGCCGCCGCAGAAATAGAAAGGCGGGTAAAGCTCCTGGATATCTTCTTCATTGTGGATGATTTCAAATACCTGATACAGGGCGGCAGGGTGAATCCCGCCGTCGGAAAGATTGGAGATATCCTGGATATCAAGCCGATCCTGACCATCCGGGACGGTCATATTGAACTGTACAAAAAGGCCAGAGGCCTGAACGCTGCCCTGCGCAGCATTCAGACTATCGCAGAGGTCAAAAAGGCGGCAAGGCTCGGCAACATCTATGTGGGAAACAGAGAGATGTTTGAAAAATGCTGTTCCCATGTTCCAGGCAGTTATGAGGCAAGCCTGAATCTGATCGTATCCTCCCACGTGGGGCCTAACACGACGGGTGTCGCGATCGAGTGGGAGGCGTAAATAATCTTATACTAACCAACGATCATCTGCTTCGCAAATGATCTTATGGTACCAACTTGCCAAAAGGCGGCTATCCGAATTGGATAGCCGCCTGCTTTACATTTATACCAACGGGAACCTTCTCAATTTGCCTGCGCGAATCGAGAGTCAGCGAAAAACTGAGCCTGCACGGCTCAGATTGTCTGTTATGGAACCTTCGCAATACGCATTTGCGTATCGCGAAGCAGCGAAAAAGACAGCGCCAATCAGGGGCGCTGTCTTTTTCTTTATTTCTGAGCCACATCCTTCATGGAGAAGCTGATCCTGCCCATCTTGTCCTTGCCAAGGCAGACAACCGTCACCACATCTCCGAGCGTCAGCACATCCTCCACATGGTTGATCCTCTCCTTCGCGATCTTGGAAATGTGAACCATGCCTTCCTTGCCCGGCGCAAACTCGATGAACGCGCCGAATTCCTTGATGCTCACTACCTTGCCCTG
Organism: uncultured Lachnospiraceae bacterium; assembly: GCA_910584915.1. Taxonomy (GTDB): domain Bacteria; phylum Bacillota; class Clostridia; order Lachnospirales; family Lachnospiraceae; genus 1XD8-76. Next base: position 60,988 of record CAJUDM010000021.1, on the reverse strand, counting down.
GAACACCTGTCCCGCCTCAAAGTCAGTCACGATAGTCTTGATCATCTCCACAGCCTTGTCCATCATCGCTGCGTCCGTGCCGCAGACGGAAACCTGACCGTCGTCGGTGATATCGATCTTCACGCCTGTGCGGGCGATGATCTCATTGATGGTCTTGCCGCGCTGTCCCACCACATCGCCGATCTTCTCCGGGTCGATCTGCAGGGAGATGATCTTCGGCGCATAAGGGCCTACCTCCGGTCTCGGCGCGGAGATCGCGGGTTTCATGCAGGTATCCATGATAAACATTCTCGCCTCACGGCAGCGTGCGATGGCACCCTCCACAATAGGCCTTGTCAGACCGTGAATCTTGATATCCATCTGGATCGCCGTGATGCCCTCCGTCGTACCTGTCACCTTGAAATCCATGTCGCCGAAGAAATCCTCCAGCCCCTGGATATCGGTCAGCAGTACAAAATCATCATCCGTATCGCCTGTCACCAGGCCGCAGGAGATACCTGCCACCATCTTCTTTATCGGAACGCCCGCTGCCATCAGGGACATACAGGAGGCACAGGTGGAAGCCATGGAGGTGGAACCGTTGGACTCAAACGTCTCCGATACGGTGCGGATCGCATAGGGAAAATCCTCTATGGAAGGCAATACCGGCAGAAGCGCTCTCTCAGCCAGCGCGCCGTGTCCGATCTCTCTTCGTCCCGGGCCTCTGCTCACCTTGGTCTCTCCCACCGAATAGGACGGGAAATTATAATGATGCATATATCTCTTTTCCGTGATGTTCACATCCAGCCCGTCCACCTTCTGAGCCTCGGACAGAGGCGCCAGCGTGGTCACGTTGCAGATCTGAGTCTGCCCTCTGGTAAACATCGCGGAACCGTGTACTCTCGGAATGATATCCACCTCAGCCGCCAGGGGACGTATCTGATCCAACTCACGCCCGTCGGGACGCTTGTGGTCTTTTAAGATCATCTTGCGGACTGTCTTTTTCTGATACTGATAAACTGCCTCACCGAGAACTGAGAGCCACTCCTCGTTCTCCGCGAAAGCCTCCTCCAGCCTTGCCGTGATATTCCTGATATTCTCTTCACGCACCTGCTTCTCGTCCGTGAAGACAGCGGTCTCCATCTCTTCCGGCGGCACGATCTTTTTGATCTCCTCAAACATCTCCTCAGGGATCGCGCAGCTCACATACTCATGTTTCGGCCTGCCGCACTCTGCCACGATGTTATTGATAAAGGCAATGATCGTCTGGTTGATCTCATGCGCCTTGTAGATTGCCTGGATCATCTTATTCTCCGGAATCTCATTGGCGCCCGCCTCGATCATGATCACCTTCTCCGCTGTGGAGGCAACCGTCAGCTTCAGATCACCCTTATCCCATTGCTCCTGGCCGGGATTTACAATGAACTCTCCGTCTGCCATACCGATCTGCGTCATAGCGCAGGGACCGGCAAAGGGGATATCCGAAATGCAGGTCGCGATGGATGTCCCAAGCATTGCCACCAGTTCAGGACGGCATGCGGGATCTACAGACATTACCATATTGTTCAGTGTCACATCATTTCTGTAATCCTTCGGAAACAGAGGACGCATGGGCCTGTCGATCACACGGCTTGTGAGCACCGCATTCTCGGAAGCCTTTCCCTCCCTCTTGTTAAAACCTCCGGGAATCTTTCCCACGGAATAAAATTTCTCTTCATATTCCACGCTGCAGGGGAAAAAGTCAATACCTTCCCTGGGCTTCTCGGAAGCCGTCGCCGTGGATAATACCGTTGTCTCGCCATACTGCATGAATGCGCAGCCGTTAGCCTGTTTGCCGACTCTGCCGATATCCACCTTCAACGTGCGGCCGGCAAGTTCCATTGTGTAAGTTTTGTACATGTTCTTCTCTTCTCCTTTTCTTACCTGTGAATTTTTACATGTTTTGTCAGGCAGAAGAGGCCGAAACTACAGAAAACGCCATTTCCCTTCGGAAAATCCCTCTTTCGCTCCAATGCCGCCTCAAAAGACGGAGCATTCCCTCAGCCGGAAACACCCTTTTCTGTGGTCTCGGAACTGATCTTCCACCTGTACTTGTGCAGTAAATGAAATACTCCACAGCAAGCTGTGTGGTATTCCACCCTCGCGACAGCCGCCAAATACCCGAGCCGACTCCGGTTTGCTTCAAACATGGCCATCTGGCTCGCTGCCTGCAGAAATAAAAACAGGAAAAGGCGTCACCAAAAACAACGTCTCCGGTTACGCCCTTCCATTACGTCCTGTTATCTTCTGATACCAAGTTTTTCGATCAAAACACGATACCTCTCGATATCTTTCTTTTTTAAATAATCCAAAAGGCCGCGCCTCTGACCGATCATCATATACATACCACGGCGGGAGTGATGATCCTTCTGATTCTCCTTCAGGTGCTCCGTCAGCTCCTGGATCCTCGCTGTCAGGATCGCAATCTGCACTTCCGGTGAACCGGTATCGCCGGGTGTCCTCTCATATTCTTTGATGATCGCTTCTTTCTTTTCTTTGGAAATCATGTTTCCTATCCTCCTTTTTTGTAACCGCCAAATACCAAGGGCAGGTCGGAGTCTCCTCACCCTGAGCATCGGCTGAACTCATACCTGAATACTATAGCACAAAGCATTCCTGTTGTAAACAGTAATTTTCATAAATTTACGACATTCCCTCAACAGCCCTCTCTAGGAATTGATGATCCTGACCACCTTCACCGGCGTCCTGTAATTACAGTTGCTGATCTTGATCCCGGTCTTCGGTGAACTGGCATGGATCACCTGCCCGCCGCCGATATAGAGCGCAACATGGTTGATATAACCTCCTCTGCCGCCGTAGAAGAACAGATCCCCGGGCTTTGCCTCCGAAGCGCTTATCTTTGTCCCTGCATTCGCCTGGGCGCGGGAAGTGCGGGGCAGGCTGATCCCGAACTGCTGATACACACGCATTGTAAACCCGGAGCAGTCGGTTCCCTTTGTCAGGCTGGTCCCGCCATATACATAGCGGTTTCCCAGAAACTGCTTCGCGTACTCACAAATACTGACACGAACGTCAGATACTCCGGCACCGTAGAGGAGCTCCGTCATCGTCACCGCCGTCTCCAGCTTATCCTCCAGCTCCACATATTCCCCGGACACATAGACCGTCTCATCGTCCAGCATGATCTCCACCCAGCCGTTATCTAACGTCTGCACATACTCCAGCATCTCTCCCTGCGCCACCTGAGTATAGATTGAAGCCTCCGTGCTCGGCTCCTGCCGTACCCTGAGCGCATCTGCATGTACCACCGCGTAGGTTGAGATCAGATCCATCGCCCTTATTCTCGCCTCCGAACCCGTGAAAAGAAATTCTGTCTTCACATAGCCTTCCACTTTGCCGGAGGTGATCTTTGACCAGTCCCCCTCCTGCCCCATGATCTCACAGGCGGTATCCTTCGGCATCTTTCCCACAAGCTTGGCTCCTTCATCCGCGCCCGCCCGGATATTTAAGTTGTTTTCCACGTTGGCTATGCCCAGATTCTTATACCCGAACAGCTCGATATCCTCCGCCTCCGCCAGGATCTCCTCATCGCTCTTATCCGCGTCCATCAGGCTGCCGATCCCGACCGGAGGCAGCATCACTTCGCTCCTTTTTACCTTATCATCCGCCCTCGCTGTAAAACCTGTCCGTAAAAACATTCCTGCGGCGAGAAAAACTCCGCAGGAATATAAAAATGCTCTCTGAAACTTTTTCATATTGTTATTTACCATATTGTCCTGACTCTCATACACTCTGTTTCGCAGCGTCCCGCCAGAGCAGAAAAATCTTTAATCCTCGGTATCCTCATTGTCGCTGCCGTAAATCGAGAATGCGATATTGGTCGCATGGTCGGAAACCCTCTCGAGCCCTGAAGCGATATCTGAAAACAGCATGCCTGCCGCCGGCGTGCATTCGTTTCTTGTCAGCCTCTCCACATGGTGCTGCTGGAGTTCTCTCTCCTTCTCATCCACAGCATCCTCGAGCTGAATGATATCCTGCAAATGCTCTATCGTCCCATTCGCAAACATATCCACGGAATAGCGGATGATCGTATTGACCATATCCAACATTTCTCCAAGTTCACGCTGTGCGTCCTTGCTGATCAGGATACCCTCCTCCTTGCGCTTTACGGCGTTGTCCGCTATATTCTCCGCGTGATCGCCTATCCGCTCGATGTCGTTCACCACATGGAAGAGACCACCGATCATCTTGGCATCCTCGATGGGAAGGGTAGTCTGATTGATCTTCACCAGATAACCGGTGATCGCATGGTTCAGGAAATTGATGTTTTCCTCAACCGAGTATACCTCCTGAATGTCCTCTTCATCCAGTGTGATCAGCGCATTCATCGCTCTGTTTAAATTCTCGCTGGCGAGGGACGCCATACGGTCGATCTCCTTGATGACTTCCACCACCGCGGTAGCCGGGTTCAGCACAACCTTGTTGCCGATATACTTGAGCTGGAAGCTGTCTCTGTAGCCCACCTTCTGATCGCTCCCCGGTATGATGATATAAGTCAGTTTTACGATGCCGCTGATAAACGGCGTCAGCACGATCACAAGGAATATCTTGAAGAACATATGGGCATATGCCACGATACGTCCCGGATTATCGCCCGCCATCGTGACAAACATCCCCAGCACCCAGTCCATCGCAAGCTGCAGGATCACATACATGATGATTGTGCCAAAGACGTTGAACAGCAGATGGATCATCGCTGCCCGCTTTGCGTCCTTCTTGCCGGTCAGAGACGCCAGGATCGCCGTCGTACAGGCGCCGATATTACAGCCCAGCGTGATATACATACACAGATCAAGCCCCAGGAGCCCCTGATTTGCCATCAAGACCATGATAGAGACCGTGACGGAGGAACTCTGGATGACCGCCGTCAGCACAAATCCCAGCAGAATGGCAAGAATGGGATTTGTCAGGGAGGCAAACATATTCATGACAAAGGGGGATTCCCTCAGTCCCGCCATCGCGCTTGACATCGTCGCGAGCCCCATAAACAGGACGCCGAAACCGATGATCACTTCTCCGAACTTTGACAGCTTCGGCTTCTTGCAGAACATCACCAGAAGCACACCGACAAGCAAAATGACCGGTGCGAATTTTTCCAGTTTAAAAGATACCAAAAGTGCTGTAACTGTCGTTCCGATATTGGAACCAAAGATCACGCCAGCAGCCTGATAGAGCGTCATCAGCCCCGCGTTCACAAAGCTGACCACCATCGCGGTACAGGCGGAAGAGGATTGGATCAGTGCTGTGAAGATAAACCCCACCAAAATACCGGTAAAACGGTTTGTGGTAAACATCTCCAGAATCTTTCTGAGCCTGGCGCCCGCCACCTTCTCAATACTGTCGCTCATGACATGCATGCCATACAGAAAAAGCCCCAGGCCTCCCGCCATCGATAGTATAATGCCAGCTTCCATATTTTATCCCCCCGCCGGATATGAAGATCCGGCATGTACCCGTATCGTATTACCGTATATATTGTAAAGACAGGCTCCTGTCTTCATGTACGCTGCCCATCAAACGCCCGGAATTTTCGGCAGTTTCACTGCTTTTTTCCGGACATCCGACGAGCTTACCAGTCCATTATAACTGTTTTGCAGACATCTTTCAACAAAAATTGTTATCTCTTTTCTGTTTCTTCCGGCCGGTCGATGTGTCATTAGCGATTGCCGGCGTTATAGTATCTCCCTTTCGCGATATCCGATGCCATCTGCTTTTTCAGTTCCTCCACCGAGGCAAACTTCATCTCCGGCCTGTGGAAGGAAAAGAGGCGGACTGTGATCTCTCTGCCGTAGATCTCCTGGGCAAAATCGTAGAGGTAGGTCTCCACCCCGGCCTGTTTCCCATCGTTTACTGTGGGCTTATACCCGATATTTGTGGTTCCTTTGTAAACCCGCTCTCCGGGATCATCCTCTATCACAACCTCCGAAAAATAGACGCCGAAGGGCGGCAGAAGCTTTTCCTTCTCCGGCAGCAGGTTCACCGTGGGCATCCCGAGCCTTCTGCCCAGTTTTTTCCCGTGCGTCACAACGCCTCTCACGCTGTATGCCTCCCCGATCAGTTTTGCCGCTTTCTCCATATTCCCAGCCTTCACCACTTCCCGCACATAGCTCGAACTGATCTCCCTGCCCTCTGAGCAGACTTTCTCTATTATTTCCGTCTGATAGCCGTATGTGCCGGCATATTTCCGAAGCAGCACAGTATCGCCCCTTCCCTCTTTTCCGAAGGAAAGGTCCGTCCCCGCCGCAATGTAGGTGGTGTTCATCCGTCCTGCAAGCACCTTCCCGATAAAATCTTCCGCCGGCATCGCCGCAGTAGTGAGGTTGAGCGGATATTCGATCAGCACATCTATCCCGAGTTTCTCAAAAAGCTTTCTCTTCTCCTGTTTCGTCGTCAACTCCGGCAGGCATACTCCGGAAAAAAGCACCGCCGGGGATGGATCAAAGGTAAAAACCACCGCCTTTAACCCTTTTTCCTTCTGTTCCAGAACGTGGCGCAGAAGGCTCTGATGCCCCCTGTGGATGCCGTCAAACTTTCCGATAGCCACCGCTGACGGCTTATCCAGTTGAAACAATGTCTCTTTCTCAATAACCTGCACCCCACAGCCTCCTCACATACAATACCGTCTCAGACATCATATCATCTGATAAAGCCTTCCATCCTCCCGGCGTCCGGCAATCCCGCCTTGAGATATGTCCCTCATCCCGGCAGAAACATCTTCCAGGGTTTTAACGTTTTCCCGTCCTGCTGCAGCCGGTAAACGCCATAGAAAGTCCCCTCTGCGTCATAAATCCTCACAGGAACGCCTATACCCCCGCTTTTGCCGGTATTCAGATCAGAGCCATGACATTCCGGCCTCATACCGTCGCCCTGTGCCATGCCCCGCGGAAGGATATCTCCCTTCCTCCCTTTTACCATGGAGTATTTCAGTTCGTTTCCGTTTTTCAGAAAACGCAGCCCGTCCCCTGAAACCTCCGCCGCCGGATACTCCGCAAAACACTCATCCACCGGTATCAGCAGTCCTTCAAGTCCCTCTCTGTCCTTTATCTGCTCAATCTCGGACAGAGTGTGTGAATTTTCCAGCAAAAAGCCGCCGACTCTTGTCCGCACAAGGCCGCTCATCACGGCGCCGCAGCCAAGCCTGTCCCCGATATCCCTGCAGAGTGTGCGGATATAAGTGCCCTTGGAGCACACTACCCTCATGCGCAGCTTCGGCAGCGCCAAAAAACACGCCGCCCGGCACGCTCTCCTGTCGGTATCAGGACAGCCCTCCGGCGGCAGCAGTTCTATCTCCTCTATCTCAATTTCTCTTGGCGCCCTCTCTACCGTCTTCCCGGCGCGCGCCAACTCATAAAGCCGTTTTCCGTTTACTTTGAGCGCCGAGTACATGGGCGGTACCTGCAGCTGCTTTCCCTGAAAGGAAAGGACAGCTTTCTCTATCTCCTCCTCCGAAAGTTCACGCCATTTTTCCCCGCTGTCCGTCAGCGCTTTTCCCCAGATGTCCTCTGTGTCCGTCGTGAGTCCCAGCGTAAATTCCGCAATATACTCCTTGCTGCGGTCTGTCAGCATATCGCAGAGTTTTGTGGCATTTCCGAGACACACTGGCAGTACCCCTGTCGCGTTCGGATCCAGCGTCCCGGTATGGCCGATCTTTTTCTGGCGGCAGATTCCCCGCAGCTTTGCCACCACATCGCTGGATGTATAATCCCGCTCTTTTCTGATGATCAGTATCCCGTTAAGCACCGGCGCCCTCCAACTGCTCCTCTATATGTACTGTCAGATTGTTGATCACATCGTGGAAGGTTCCGTTCATCGTACAGCCCGCAGCCCTCACATGGCCTCCGCCTCCAAACATCTCCGCCACTTTTGCCACATCGACTTTCTCCGTAGACCGAAGGCTTACTTTATATTCCAATGTGCTGATCTCATACATAAAGACCGCGCACTCCGTTCCTTTCGTCAGTTTGATCTGGCTCACTATGCCCTCGAGATCCTTGCTTGTCACCTGATAAAAATCCATGGTCTTCCTGTCGATATAGCTGACAATGCATCTGCCGTCCATGATCAGCATGCTCTCTAAGAGCGCCCGCCCCATGATCTGATTCTGTACATAGGTCTTCTCAAAAAATGTCTCCTCGATCAGCCTCGGAAAATCGATGCCAAAGCTGATCAGCTTTGCCGCTGCCTGCAGGGTTTTCGGAGAAGTGCAGGAATACCGGAATACGCCGGTATCATGCGCGATGCCGATGTACAGTGCTGTGGCGATATCCGCGTCAAGCAGCTTATCTTCCACCAGATCATACACCAGTTCACTGGTAGAACTGGCATCCGGTTCCACATGGTTATAATCTCCGCAGCCGCCCTCGTTGCTGACATGGTGGTCTATATTCACTTTTACTTTCGCCCCTTCATACAACGCTTCCGCTCCGCCTAATCTGTCCCTTCTGCCATCCAGAGCAAAATACACATCAAAAGGGGGCACCTGCGGCACTTCCTCGCCCAGTATCTCTATCTCGTCAAATCCTCTGATACAGGAAAAAATATCTGCCGGTTTTTCCAGAAAAACTTTTATCTCTTTTTTCGGGAACAGCTTCTTCAGATACAGATAAAGCCCCAGACAGGAACCAACGCAGTCGCCGTCCGGCCTGATATGCCCGCTGATCCCGATTCTCTCCGCGTCCTTACATATTTCTCTGATATTCATGATATTTTCTTCCTTCCACACATATTTCCACAACAATGAAACCGCCTACTCTTCTTCCCTCGCCGGCATAGCGCGCATCACCTCATCGATCTTTTTCGACATGTTCACGCCATAGGCGATGGACTGGTCCAGCACAAACGTGATCTCCGGCGTATTGCGCAGGTTGATCCGTCTCGCCAGCTCTTTTCTGATATAGCCGCCGGCGCTCTGCAGCCCTGCCAGCGTATCCTCAGCCGCCTTTTCGTCTCCCAGTACACTGATATACGCCTTGCAGGTCTTTAAGTCAGGCGCTACCGCCACAGTCACGACAGAGGTCATCGGGTGGATCCTCGGATCCTTGATGCCGCTGCGGATGATCTCTGCCAGCTCCCGCTGAACTTCCCCGTTGATCCGGGTATTTTTTAAACTGTTTTTTCTCATGATCTGTTCTCCATCTCTACGGTTCCTTTGAACCGGATCCATGATACGCCATGCCCGGCTCAACAGCTTACGCCGCAGCACACATAACCCTGCTCACGCGAACCCATACGCCTTAATCTCTCGGAACCTCTACCATGATATAGGCTTCCACGATATCCAGCTCCTGCATCTGGTCAAATCCCTCAAATACAAGGCCGCACTCATAGCCTGCCCTCACTTCTTTCACATCATCCTTAAACCGCTTCAGGGAGGCAAGTTTTCCCTCGTAGATCTGTTCCCCTTCACGGGTTATGCGGATCAGGCTGTCTCGCCTAAATTCGCCATCCAGCACATAGGAACCGGCAATATTGCCGACTGCGGACGCCCTGAATATCTGGCGTACCTCCGCATGGCCGATCACCTTCTCCTCATAGATCGGCGCCAGCATGCCCTTCATCGCGCGCTCCACATCTTCGATTGCCTTGTAGATCACATCATAGAGCCTTACATCCACCTTCTCGCGCTCCGCGGTAGCCTTCGCCTGTGCATCGGGCTTTACATTGAAGCCGATGATGATCGCATTGGAGGCGGAAGCCAGCGTCACATCCGACTCGTTGATCGCGCCCACACCGCCGTGGATGCATTTCACGACCACCTCCTCGTTGCTGAGCTTTAACAGGCTCTGTTTTACAGCCTCCACGGAACCCTGCACATCCGCCTTCACCACAAGGTTCAGTTCCTTCAGGTCTCCCTCCTTGATCTGGGAGAACAGATCATCCAGAGACATCCTCACTCTCGTATCCGCCAACATCTGCTCCTTGTGCTGGGACAGATAGGTCTCCGCATAACTCTTCGCCGTCTTATCGCTGTCGTGGGCAAGGAACACTTCGCCCGCCGCCGGAACATCGGAAAGCCCGAGTATCTCCACCGGCATGGAGGGTCCCGCCTCCTTGACACGTTTGCCCTTATCGTCGATCATCGCCCTGACCTTGCCGTAGCTCGCGCCGGCCGATACAAAATCACCTATCTTTAACGTACCCTTCTGTACCAGAATAGTCGCCACAGGGCCTCTGCCCTTATCAAGTTCCGCCTCGATCACAAGGCCTCTCGCTCTTCTCTTCCTGTTCGCCTTCAGTTCCATGATCTCAGCCGTCAGCAGGATCGTCTCCAGAAGATCCTCAATGCCCTCGCCGCTCTTGGCGGACACCTGCACAAACTCCGTGCTTCCGCCCCAGTCTGTGGGAACCAGCTCATACTCCATCAGTTCCTGTTTCACCTTTTCCACATTTGCTGTGGGCTTGTCGATCTTGTTGACAGCCACAATGATTTCCACACCTGCCGCTTTGGCATGGTTGATCGCCTCCACCGTCTGAGGCTTCACGCCGTCATCCGCCGCGATCACAAGGATCGCGATATCCGTGGCATTTGCACCGCGCATACGCATTGCCGTGAACGCCTCATGTCCCGGCGTATCGAGAAATGTGATCTTCGCGTTGTTAATGTTTACAGTATATGCACCTATCGCCTGTGTGATACCACCGGCTTCCTTATCTGTCACATTGGTCTTGCGGATCGCGTCGAGAAGCGATGTCTTACCGTGGTCTACATGGCCCATCACGCAGACTACCGGCGGGCGTTTCACCATTTTTGTCACATCCTCCTCATCCTCCTTCAGCAGTTCCTCGATCACATCCACCTGCACTTCCTGCTCACACATGATGTCGTACTCGATGGCGATATTCTCCGCCTCCTCATAGGAGACCTCCGTATTTAAAGTCACGATCTGCCCGGCAAGGAAGAGTTTTTTGATGATGACAGAGGGCTGCATCTTCATCTTGTCGGCGAGTTCCTTGATCGTCAGCTTCTCAGGCAGTGTGATCACTTTGATCTGCTCTTCCGCAACAGCCTCTTTCTTCTCAGGCTTGATAAAGCGTCCCGCCTTATTCTTCAGAGCGCTCTTCTCCTCCTCCTCATAGATCATATCTCTTCTGGAACGTCTGTCTCTGTCCTGGTTCTGGCGGCGCTTTTCATCCTGCGGCCTCTTTTCTGAAGGAGCTGCCGGTGCATCCACAGCAAAGCCTTTCCCCTGCCCGCCTCGTTTTCCGGGAGCCTGGTTTCTGCTATCCGGTCTAGTACCGCGCCCGCTATTATTAAAAGGTTTACTCCCAGAAACGCCGCCTGCCTGACTCTTCTGGCCGTTCTGATAGCCCGGACGGCTCTGTCCCTCATTTCTCCTGCCGCCTGCAGCGGTCCTGCTATTCTGCCTGTCCCTGCCGCCGTTATCCCGGTTCTGAAATTCCCTTCTCTCACCGCTTCTCTGCTCACTGCGTCTCTCCCCATTGTTTGCACGAGGTGCCTCGCCCTGTCTGCTCTCCCTGCTCACCGGTGCGGCGCTCTCCGCCGCCGGAGTTACCGCGGCGGCTGCCGCAGCAGCTTTCGCCGCGTCCTCTCTGGCTGCCGCCTGCACGCCGGCAGCAGGCTTCGCTGTCTGTCTGTTATTCTGCATCCGGTTGCGGTTGCCATAATCGTTAGTCACCGGCTGAGGCTTCACGCTGGGCTTGATCAGCGGCCTGTAGGGATTCGCCGCTGAAACGGGCCTTGCACCGTTACTTTGGGTACGCCCCGCTCCCGCGCCCTGAGGACGTCCCTGCCCGGTACCCTGGGGACGTCTGTCTCTGCCGCCTCTGTCAGGGTTTCTGTCACTGTTTCTGTTTCCCTGCATCTTGCTGTTGCCGGCATTGTTGATAATGATGATCTTCTTTTTCTTTTTCGGCAGTTCCTCCGCTCTTGCTCTCTCAGCCCCGGGCTTTTTCTCAGGCACAGCCTTTTCCGCTCTTTCTGCTGTCGCCTTCGCAGGTCCTGTCACTTTCTCTTCTTTTTCCATTGCTGTTTTTTCCGCGGCAGATATATTCTGTACCGTTTTCCTTTCCGCAGGCGCCTCCTGTGCAGCCGGCGCTTTCGCTATCGCTTTTTCTGCACCTTTTCCGAATCGTCCCCGCACCAGCGCTATCGCCTCATCCTCGATAGAGCTCTGTGCAGCTTTCACTTCCATACCTTTCTCCTTCAGGTATGTAATGACATCCTTACTCTGTATCTCTAACTCTTTCGCAAGTTCATGTACTTTCATTTTTGCCATCTGCTATCTCTCCCTCCATTCCAGTTCCGCATCTTCTCTTCCAGTATCTTTACCCGCAGAGCAATTTCCAGCCGCTGATGCGTCTGTAAATTCTCTGGATACTGTCCGTTCAGATGCTGCCAGTTCCGCATCTTCTCTTCCAGTATCTTTACCCGCAGAGCAATTTCCAGCCGCTGATGCGTCTGTAAATTCTCTGGATACTGTCCGTTCAGATGCTGCCAGTTCCGCATTCTGCTCTTCCAACCGCTCCTGAATCACCTCCGCCAGTCCTGTGTCCGTGACAGCCAGATTCACCCGCATTCTCTTTCCGATCGCATGCCCTAACTCCTCCTTATTTCCGTACACATACATCCTGATGTTCCGCCAGGCACACATATCCGAAAAATGTTTTCTGGTATTCTCAGAAGCATCCGATGCAAGAATGACCAGTCGGGCTTTTTTTCCTTTGATCGCTCTCTCCGTAGAAAATTCACCGCTTACCACATGGCCTCCCTTTTCCGCAAGTCCCAACATAGAGTAAACTTTATTTACCATTTATATTCTCAAACTCCTTTTTTAGTGTCTCATAGGCCTCCGTAGGAATCTTCATCTGGAAAGAACGTTCCAACCCCTTTGTCCTGATCGCCCGCAACAGGCATTCCTCCGAAAAGCACAGGTAAGCGCCCCGCCCGTTTTTCCTGCCGGTGACATCCGGTATCAGATCACCCTCCGCTGTCTTCACGATGCGCAGCATCTCCTTTTTGCTCTTCATCTGCCCACAGCCGATACACTGCCTCATGGGAATTTTTTTTGTCATCTCAAGCCCTTCTTTGATCTATATTTCCTGCCTGTTATTCATAAATCTCATCGGAGGTATCCGCAGACGGCGCCTCTTCCCTGATCTCTTCCTCTACAGGCTCCACATATTCCTCTTCATATCCATCGTCCGCATATTCTTCCCCGTACTCCCCGCCGGCGTACTCTTCGTCACTGTAGCCTTCTTCATATCCCTCATCATATTCATCATCCAGATAGTCCTCATAGCGGAAGCCGGGCGCATCCTTCGCCTGCGTCTCAGACTTGATATCAATCTTATACCCTGTCAGCTTTGCCGCCAGTCTGGCGTTCTGTCCCGCCTTGCCTATGGCGAGGGAAAGCTGGTAATCCGGCACGACAACCTTCGCCGTCTTCTCCTCCGGATCCGCAAAGACCGCCACGATCTTCGCAGGGGACAAAGCATTCTGGATAAAGTTACCCGGGTTTTCATCCCACTCCACTATGTCGATCTTCTCGTTTCGCAATTCCGCCACCACGGCATCCACACGTGCGCCGCCCTGGCCCACGCAGGCGCCTACCGGATCCACATCAGGCTCGTTGGAGCGCACCGCCATCTTTGTCCTGCTGCCCGGCTCTCTCGCCACGCTGACGATCTCCACAATGCCGTCTCTGATCTCCGTCACTTCCTCCTCAAACAGCCTCCTCACCAGATTGGCATGAGTCCTGCTCACAAGGATCCTGAAACCCTTCTTCGTCTCAGGCACTCCCAGGATATATACTTTCACACGCTCTGTAAGCCGCAGGTTTTCTTCCGGGACGATCTCTTTCTCCGTGAGCTGAGCGTCCGCCTTCCCCAGATTGATATTGATCGTACTGCCCACATAGCGCTGCACGATCCCCGTGACCACCTGCCCCACTTTATCTTTATACAGGTTATAGACAGAACTTTTCTCTTCCTCCCTGATCTTCTGCAGGATGACATTCTTTGCCTTTCCCGCCGCGATCCGTCCGAAATCCGCCGAATCCACCTCTATCCTGATCACATTGCCCGCCAGGACGCCGGGGGCGATATGCTGTGCATCCTCCAGTGTGATCTGAAGGGAATCATCCTCGATGTCATCCTCTGACTCCACCACCTCTTTTTCATAATAGCAATGGAAATCTCCCGTCTCCCTGTCCACTTCCACAACCACATTCTCATTCCTGCCAAGATGTTCCCTGCACGCCGCCTTCAGAGAATCCTCTATCGCCGCAAACAGAATATCCTTGCTGATCTCCTTCTCCTTCTCCAGCATATCAAGTGCCTGTAATAATTCGCTGTTCATTGATCTTTCCTCCTATATTAAGTTCCGCAGAATCTCCTACAGCACATTCTTCCCGAACTCAATCCGCAGCTGACATGCATCTGCAGATTGAGTTATGCGCTTCCGTAGATTCTGCTGATTTCTGTTCCGCCAAATTAAAAATCTAACGCCAGTCTGATAAGCGCCACATCGCTTCTGGCAAATTTCATGCTCGTTCCTTCTTCCGGTTCTATCGTAATGCTCTCCTCGTCAAAAGCTTTCAGAGTGCCGGAAAACTCCTTCTGTTTTTCGATCGCTTTGTAGGTCTTTACCTCCACCTCTTCTCCGATGCTGCGCGCAAGGTGCTTATCTTTTTTCAGCGCCCGTCCGAGCCCCGGCGAACTGACTTCCAGAATATAGGCATCCGGAATGAAATCCTCTTTATCCATCACCTCGGAGACAGCCCGGCTCACCTTCTCACAGTCCTCTATCGTAACGCCGCCCTCCTTGTCGATATAGGCGCGCAGATACTGATCGCTCCCTTCCTTCACATACTCCACATCATAGATCTCCACCCCGGCTTCCTCCGTGATGGGGAGCAGTATCTTTTCAAATCTCGCTTCATAATCTTCCCGTTTTGACATAACCTCTCCCTGATCTTACCTCCTGTACATACCCGGCGGTATGCTGTTTCCCCGCCAATGCATCTCTCACACACTCTCACACATGAAAAGAGTGGACTTGCAAGCCCACTCTTCATGCTGTAATCGTTATTGAACATACTCAGTATAGCACTTTTTTTCAAAAATGCAAGTGTTTTGGGGGATTTTTCTGCTATAATCGTAACAGTTCAGCCATTCGATATTATGTTCTGGTTTCAAAAAACGGCAACATACCGCTCTTACTCTTGTTCCCATATCACCTGCCGCACTGCTTCGTCATCCTCTCCCATGCCTCCATCCCCTTCACCATACTCACCTTAAACCGATACTCCACCGCCTCATCAGGCTGCAGAATCTTCAGCGTTCCGTCCTCCCGCATCTTCCTTCTGCCGTCGGGATGGCAGTTTCCGGGCTCCAAGCCGAGCACATAATCCCGCACGCCCATCATCTTCCACTCGGTAAAATAGTTCAGGTTTTCACTGTCAAAGGAGATCATCAGCCCCAGCCCTTCCTCCGGCTGGAAAATGCCCGCGGCTCCCTCCCCGCTGAACTTATGGTAATAGCACTGTTCCTCAAACCCGGCTTGCGGCTCGCTCATCCGGTTCCACTTATCAAGCCCTTCCGCGGCGCGCTCATTTCTCGCCTCCACCGTATCGGAACCGATATACACAAAAGATTTCTCCGACAAAAGCGGATAACCCATGTTCATGTGGTAGAGCACCTCCACAGGGTATGCACTGTCCCCCTCGTTTCTGATCCTGTCCTCCACGGAAAACGCGTTCTCCTCAAGAGAACACCGGATGGTCCGGTTCAGCACAAGCTTATGGGAAAACAGCCTGGCGTCGACTACTTTTGCGTGAATGCGGATCTCTCTCTCGTCGCTCTCCCAGTAAATATGCTCCGCCGGCGTATTGCCGATGGTGCCGTGCAGAGGCAGCGCCTCCCCCGCATCCTCGCAGGGGCTCCCCGCGTTGGTCAGCCCGCAGGTCGCCAGAAAACCCGCCGTAAAAGATTTCAGGAAACAGTCCTCCCTGTCGTCATAGTAAGCCGGCGCCACATACCCGCAGGGCGCAAAATATCCCATATTCATCCCGCCAAACGAAAGTCTTGAAATATCCGCCGCTCTGTCGGCGGAGACCGTAAACTCCAGGCCCTTTCCGTTTCTCACCTGCAGAAGGCGCATCCCGTCACCCCTGCCGCCGACCAGTCTGTGTTCCTCCACACCGTAAAACTGACTCTCATGTCCGATATACTTCCTCATTGCAAACTCCTCCTTCGCTGTTGTCTTTGTTTCTGCGGGTCCGTATTCATCCGGCTTCGCCCAGCCTTGCCGCACCTTAGTTTCCCCTCATGAACTGATACGAATTCTTGTGCTCCTCCAGTTCCCGCCTCTCCTCGAGGATTCCCCCGTAGTCCAGCAGCAAAGTCCTCTCCGCCACAAGCCAGGTATCCAGAGGATTTACTGAAAGCAGTATCAGAGCGATCCCCTTATCCAGAAGCCCCTCCAGCATCTCCCATATGAAACGGCGGTGCGGCATATCCGCGCCCATAAAAGGCTGGATCAGAAATGCCACCCTTGGCTTTTGCAGGATGATCCTTGTGTAGACAAGCTGATACTTTTGTCTCTCAGAAAGCCCTTCCACGGATCCTTCAAAAACTTCCTCTCCCAAAATGGGAATATACTCCCGCCGGATGCTGGCTCTGATCTTCCTGCCGCTGAATACATCCGGCATCCGTCTTGCCAGTCCCATACACAGATTATCCATATAACTCATATCCGGAAAGATCATGGTGAGGGTGGGCTGCTGGGAGACCACCGCGATCTCTTTGTCCGCAGAAATTTTTCTCCTTCTGCCATCCATCACGATCCGGCTCTCTTCCCCCGTCAGAAACTGGACACAGGACTTCAGGATCTGATCATCCTGTGCCTGGATTGTCAGACATTCCCCTTCCCTGACGTAAAAAGAATATTTCCACAATTTCTTTCCGTCAGACAATGCCGCTTCCAGAAAAATCTTTCGTCCGGCAGGACGCCTGTGTCCGTTCTCCGGGTATCCCCATACATTCCTGTCATACCCCTGAAGACACTCCTGCAGATATTTCCGGTTCATATCCGCCTTCTGTACAACTTTCTGCAGGCGTCCGTTGCACAAAAAACCAGTGCGGTCACAAAGCGGCAGTATCTCCTCAAAATGAGAACTGATATAGAGAAACGAAAATCCCTGATCCGTGTAATGACGCATGATGCCGAAAAGTTTCTGCATCTCCTTCCCACTGACAAAAATACTGATCTCATCCAGCACGATCAGACGGTATCCCATCACCACCGCCTTCAGCAGTTCCACCACCACCCGCTCAAAAGAAGAGAGATTTTCCACTCTCGTCTCCGCCGAAATATCCATGCCGATATCCTGCATAAACGGCAAAAGCTGCTTTTTCAGCACCGACATCTGCAGCACATACTGTCTGAACCCCTGCCGCAGCACAAAAATATTGTCCGCCACCGTCATCCCGTTGACCAGCCGGTTCTGCGCCTGGATCACACTCACCCGGTTGCTCTTTCTGGAGGATTCCCGCCAGGAGTTGACGAGTTCCCCCCCATAATAAATATACCCGTCATAGAGCGGCAGGTTATTCTGCAAAAGCTTTAAGATCGCCTGCTTACCGTGTGCGTTGACCGGGATCAGCCCCATGACCTCCCCCGCGTAGATCTGCATATTGAAATGTTCCAGTTTCTTTACGCCCCGCTCCGAATAGGTCACGCGCTCCATGCGGAATATCTCCTGCCTCATCGTTTCCTCATCTCCACACTATCCGCCATATCACAGCTTTGCTGTGACTCAAATCCGTGCGGAGAATGCCGTATTTCAGGCATTCTCCTGTGTGAGAAAAGTCTGCTTCGCAGACTTAGTACTTCTTAACGAAGCAGCTTCTGCTGCTGAGTTCTAGAAGCACTTCTCACACTATCCGCCGCCGACGTCACCACCGGAAGCGTCACCTCCACATCCGTTCCCTTCCCCTGAATGGAATAGACATGCATACCGTACTGTTCCCCGAACAACAGATGGATTCTGTTATTGACATTGACTAAAGCGATACCGCCCTTCTTCTCCTTGTTATCAGTCAGCGCCTTCCCGCCTCTGCCGAGCTGCCTGTTCAGCTTTGCCAGTGTCTGCTCATCCATCCCCACACCGTCGTCGGAGATGCGAATGATCAGCCGCCTGTCCGTCTGCTCAAACTGGATCGTCAGATTTCCCGTGCCAATTTTTAACTCCGTGCCGTGGATAATGCTGTTTTCGAGGATCGGCTGCAGGGTCAGCTTTGGAATGCGGCAGTTCATAATACTCTCCCTGTTTTCTTCCTCATATAAAATATGAAGCTGCAGGCGGCTTCCGAAACGGTATTTCTGAATCAGGAAATAAGTCTCACAGTTGTCCAGTTCCTCCTCCACCGACACAAGATTTTCCACCTTCGTGATCGTGTAGCGGAAAAACTTTGCCAGCGCCTCGGTCATATCGGCGATATTGTCCATCCCTGCGATCAGTGCCTCCCCACGGATACTCTCCAGCGTATTGTACAGAAAGTGGGGATTGATCTGATTCTGCAGCGCCAGATACTGTGCCTGCCTTTTGTTCAGATCCATCATCTCCGGGGATTTCAATACCTGCTCGATCCGCTCGATCTCCATCTCCATCGTCGGTGTCAACAGCGCCTTGTCGAAAAGCTCCTTATCCGGCAGGATATAACCGTCCAGAATCCGCCGCATCATCATCTGTGTGCGTTTATAGGGGCGCACCACAAAGATCCAGAGCGCCGCCGCAAAACCCACCGTAAACACAAAGATGAGCACCACCTGCCAGAAGGGGGCTTCCCCGCGGAAAAACAGGATACACTGTATCAGTATCTGCAATACCAGAAAACCGGACGCCACAGCCATCAGGATAAAAGCCCTGTTCGATATGTACTTCCAGCGGTTATGTTTTCTCATATATTCTCCCGGATATCATAAGTATATCTTTCAGCCCGTTATTGTTCCCCGGCATCTCCCACTGTGCCACACGCTCTCCCGCAGCACCGCGGATGCGC
The DNA here is from genome assembly GCA_910584915.1 of uncultured Lachnospiraceae bacterium. Lineage (GTDB taxonomy): Bacteria > Bacillota > Clostridia > Lachnospirales > Lachnospiraceae > 1XD8-76. The sequence goes on along the minus strand of CAJUDM010000021.1, from coordinate 41,926 downwards.
TTCCTATCCGTACAGTTTCCGGTACGCCGACGGTTTTAAGCCCGTCGCCTTCTCAAAATTGTGGGTGAAATGTTTCAGGTCATTGTAGCCCACCCTGCGGCAGACTTCCGAGACCGAAGCCGTGCTCTCCCGCAGCATGATCTTTGCCTGCTCCATGCGCACGCCGGTCAGGTATTTCGCAAACCCCTCTCCCTCTTCCTTCTTGAACAGGGCGCTGAAATAGGTGCTGGAGAGCCCTACTGCGCCGCTGACCTCCTCCTGAGTGATGGGTTCGCTGAAATGATTCTGGATATACTGCTTTGCCTGACGGATCGGGCGCACCATATCCCCCTCGCGCTGCTGCACCAGCTCCCGGATGTAGGTTTTCTGCAAGCCCTCAAGCACTCCGAACAGTCCCTCCTGGGATGCGCACTGCCTGCACCGGTCCGAAAAATGCTGGAGTTTCTCGCGCCTGTCCTTTGATTCCACCTGGCTCAAAAACAGGGCACCGCAGGAATTCACCAGTTCAAGCAGTTCATAGCCCCGCACATCCCTCACCCCGGATATCTCCGCTTTGATCCCCTCAAGCGCCTTCTGCGCTTCCTCCTCGCTCATGATCTCGATAGCGTGGGTGATCGTCCGCAGATATTTTTCCAGAAGGCTTTTCTCATGGAGGGAAGAGTGTCCCTCCGGCATATGTTCAAGCAGTCTCCCGGTCCCTTTTACCAGGCGCTCCTCTATGATCACCGAAGCCTCCTTCAACGATTTCCCGATCAGTGACGGTTCCGTCACAACGCCGCCCACCGCCATCGAAAAGGCGATGTCTCCATACAGGTTTTTCCCGCTCTCAAGCTGGTTCAGGCAGTCCTTTAAAATACGCCGGATCTCATCCTGCTTATTCTTCGCGTAATTCAGAATGCCGATCGTACCCCCCCAGTCCCTGTCCATACAGAGCATATCAAAACATTTTCCGCCAAGGCTGCTCAAAAGAAGCCTCCCCGAACGCTCTATCACAATATGTTTTCCTTCTTCTCCCAGTTCCTCCGGGCTGTCTATTTTAAGCCAGATCGCCTGAAAAAAGCCGGGCTGCATGTCCAGATAATATTCTTCTCTCAGGCGCTCGAAGGTAAGGTTCTCTTCTTTTTGCTCCAGAAGCCGCTCCAGCAGAAGCTCCCGCAGCCTTACCACATCCTTTTTGGTCTTTCTCTCCAGCTGCTGCTTGTCCTCCTGCTCCCTGATGCGCCCCTCGATCTTTCCGCGCAGCCGCGCAAGCGTCATGGTCAGCTCCGCCTTGTTGATGGGCTTTAAGAGGTACTCTCCCACGCCGAATTTGATGGCGCTCTTCGCGTAATCAAAATGGGCGTAGCCGCTGATAATGATGATCTCCAGCTCCGGCTGCTCCTTTTTGACTTTCTCGATCAGCTCAAGGCCGCTGCACCCCGGCATCCTGATATCTGTGATCAGAATATCCGGCTGTATCCGCTTTACCAGTTCCGCGGCTTCAAGCCCGTTGTGCGCCACCGCCGCCACTTCCATATGCAGGCTCTCCCAGTCGATCAGCGCCTCGATCAACCGGCAGATCCTCTCCTCATCATCCGCGATAATTACCTTTTGCATGAATCTCACCCTCGTTCTCATCCGCCCTTTCCATCTTCCGGTCCAAAGCCCGCAAAGAGCAACCATAAAAGTTCCGAAACCAACGCCCACGCACTCCGCAAGGACTCTTACGCCGTCTGTAAACAATGAGGAAATAGCCGCACGCTCTCCGCCTGCGGCTATCTCCTATTATATAATATTTCTTACTTTATGTCACTAAATTAAGCAACTGCCTGAACCTTTGTTACTTTGTCAGTACGGAAACCCCCGTATCTGTCACTTTTCCGCCGAGAGATTCCCCTTCAAGCGCTTTCACGCAGGCTTCCACGCCCATGGAACCCATCACATCGGGATTCTGTGCCATCGTGCAGAGCAGATAACCGTCGCCGATCAGGTTCATGATCGCATCGGATTTATCAAAGCCAACACCCACGATATCGGAGTTGCCGGATGCCTTGATGGCATTGCCCGTTCCTGTGGTGGAACCTTCGTTACAGCCGAAGATACCTACTACGTTCTGGGTGATATAGTTCTCAGCGATGGTCTGGGACTTCGCCGCATCGCCCTCGCCGTACTGTGTCTCGAGCAGGTTGAATCCTGTTCCTTCAAATGCCTTGCGGAATCCTTCCTCACGGTCCACTGTGGACTGTGTCGCAGCGTTTACATTCACGATACCGATATCGCCGCTTGTCACGCCTGCCGCCTCAAGAGCCTTGATCATCTCTTCGCCCGCCGTGGTGCCTGCCGCCACGTTATCTGTGGAGAAAGTCGCTTCCGCGTCCACGTTTGCGGGGGAGTCAACATAGACAACCTTGATGCCTGCCGAGATCGCTTCCTGTAATGCGGAAGAGATCGCGTCGGGGCCGTTTGCCGCCACGATGATCGCTTCGTAGCCGCCTGCTACCGCGTTGTTCACGCACTCGATCTGCTGTGCGTCATCCTTCGTGTTGGGGGACATAAATGTCACTTCCACGCCAAGTTCTTCCGCCTTCGCCTGAGCGCCTTCATTTAAGGTTACCCAATGCTGGTCGATGGAGTCCATCGTGATCAGCGCGATCTTCCATGCCTTGCTTGCCTTCACCGCATCGCCGGATGCCGCAGATGCCGAGCCGCCCAGCGCCGCCGCATCGATCACGGAAACGCCTGTATCTGTCACTTTTCCACCCAGGTCTTCGCCGCCGATCGCCGCAACCGCCGCTTTCACGCCTTCATAGCCCATCACATCCGGATTCTGTGCCATCGTGCAGAGCAGATAGCCGTCTGTGATCAGCCCCTGGATCGCATCGGACTTATCGAAACCTACGCCCACGATATCGGAGCTGCCGGATGCTTTGATCGCGTTGCCTGTTCCTGTTGTAGATCCTTCGTTGCAGCCGAAGATACCTACTACCTTCTGTGTGATGTAGTTCTCGGCGATGGTCTGGGATTTCGCCGCATCGCCTTCGCCGTACTGTGTCTCAAGCAGGTTGAAGTCTGTTCCCTCAAATGCTTTTCTGAAACCATTTTCTCTGTCTACCGTAGACTGGGTCGCAGCATTCACGTTGACAATACCGATGTCGCCGCTTGTGATGCCTTTCGCTTCGAGGGCTTTGATCATCTCTTCGCCCGCTGTGGTTCCCGCCGCCACGTTATCGGTGGAGAAGGTCGCTTCCGCGTCCACGTTTGCGGGAGAGTCCACATAGACAACCTTGATACCTGCGTCGATGGCTTCCTTCAGTGCGGAAGAGATCGCGTCGGGACCGTTTGCCGCTACGATGATCGCCGCATAGCCGCCTGCCACCGCATTGTTCACACATTCGATCTGCTGTGCGTCATCCTTTGTGTTAGGTGACATGAATGTCACTTCCACGCCCAGCTCGCCCGCCGCCTTCTGCGCACCTTCGTTCAGGCTGATCCAGTGCTGGTCGATGGAGTCCATCGTGATCAGAGCGATCTTTGACCCGTCCCCGGAAGCAGGCGCCTCTGTCGCCTCACCTTCTGTCGCCGCCGGTGCATCCGCACTCTGACTGCCGCAGCCTGTAAGCGCCGCTGCCAGCATAGTCACGCCGCAGAGTAAACTTAACAGTTTCTTTTTCATTCTTCTTTCCTCCTATTATTAGTTCCGCAGATACACTCCCGGCACACTTTTCCTGAGGACAAATTTCCATCTGCTCCGCATCTGTAAATTTTCCTGTGCGCCGTCCGTGTCTCTGCTGTTTTTATATACTAACGCATGGGCTCATCGCCCCTGCGGTTAGTTCCCTTTTTTCTTCTTGAACTGTCCGCCCCTTACGACTACGTCCAGAAGTACTGCCGCCACCACGATCACGCCGATGACCACCCGCTGGATGCCGACCTGGGCGCCGATCATATTGAGCCCGTTCTCCAGTGTCTGCCATACCGCCGCGCCCGCGAAGGTTCCGAGTAAAAGTCCTGTGCCGCCGAGGGGTGACACGCCGCCGATCACGCCCGCCGCGACGCCGTACATCTCGTACATATTGCCGGCTTCCATGTTACCCATGCCCGCCTGTGCGCAGAGGATCAATCCCACCACACAGGAGCACACCGCGCTGACCAGATAAGCCTTGGTGGTGGTCGCCACCACGTTTACGCCGGAGAGCTTCGCCGCATCGATGTTGGAGCCGATGGCGTATATATGCCTTCCCGTTCTTGTCTTGGAGAGCAGGAAGAAGAAAATGATGAAGAAGATCAGCGCGATCCAGAATGTGTTGTAGACGCCAAACGTCGTCCCGTAGTAGAAAATATTCTGGAAGCTGTCCCCCGCCTCCTTGCCGATACCGGTGGCGATGGCGTCCGTGTTGCGGTTGCTGTTCACCATGTACGCCACGCCCCTTGTGATAAACATGGTGCCCAGGGTCGCGATGAAGGGCGGCAGTTTGAATTTGCCCACGAGAAAACCATTGACCACGCCGCATACCAGACAGCAGGCGAGGGCTACCACGATCGCAATGACCGGATTCACGCCTCTGCTCATCAAAGTCGCCGCCACCATGGCGCTCATGCCTACCATGGAGCCGATGGACAGATCAATGTTGCCGGTGATCAGTATGTAACTCTGCGCGATACCGATCAAAAGATATTTTGACATGGAGCGCAGCAGGTTCATGATATTCTGTCCGGAGAAGACCGCCGGATTGATCAGTCCGAACGCCACATAGATCACGATCAGTCCGATAAACGCCGTGATCGCGGCGCCCATGCCCCGGATCGCCATTATTTTTCTAAGAGAACTTTGCTTTTCATTACTCATGCTCTTCGTTTCCTCCCTCACTCTTTCCTATCTTTTTATCCTCAAAGGTGGTAGCCAGCGTCAGGATCTCGTTCTGCGTCGTCTCCCGCGCCATCACCTCGCCCGTGATACGCCCGTCGCACATCACGATGATGCGGTCCGCGATACCCATCACCTCGGGCATTTCCGATGAGACAAAGACGACCGCGATGCCCTGCTTTTTCAGATCGTTCATCAGGTGGTATATTTCCACCTTCGCCCCCACATCGATACCCCTTGTGGGCTCGTCGAAGATCACCACTCTCGAATCCCTTGCCAGCCATTTTCCGACCACGACCTTCTGCTGGTTGCCGCCGGAGAGGTTGCCCGAATCGATCTCCACATTGGGCGTCTTGATCTTCAAATCCTCCACCGCCTTCTCGCAGAGCTTCTCCTCGGTTTTGCTGCTCACCACGCCCAGCTTGTTGCAGACGATATCCAGATTCGGCAGCGCCAGATTGTGGCGGATGGAAAGCTTTGTGCAGAGCCCGTCCTTCTTCCGGTCCTCCGGCGCCAGCACCACGCCGCTCTTTATGGCGTCCATGGGGCAGGTGATCTTCACTTCCCTGCCGTCCACATAGATCTCGCCGCTCTCCTTCGGATCCACGCCGAAGATCGCCCTTGTGGTCTCCGTGCGCCCCGCGCCCATCAGCCCGGCAAAGCCCACGATCTCACCCTCGTAGGCGGAGAAATTGATATCTCTCACCATCCGTCCGGCATTTAAATTTCTCACCTCAAAGATCTTCTTTCCCTTTTCGCACTCCACTCTGGGGAACTTCTCCTTGATCTCACGCCCCACCATGTGGGCGATGATCTGATCCATCGTGGTATCCTTAAAGTTCATCGTCGTGATATACTGGCCGTCCCGCATGATCGTCACGCGATCCACGATATGCTGCAGTTCCTCTAAACGATGGGATATGTAAACGATGCCTTTTCCCTCACTCTTAAGCTTCCTGATGATGCGGAACAGATCCTCGATCTCCCGTGCCGTCAGGGAGGAGGTCGGTTCGTCCATGATCAGGATCTTCGCATGGATGGAAAGGGCTTTCGCGATCTCTACCATCTGCTGTTTGGAGACCGGCAGCTCGCCCACGATCTGATTCGGACTGATATCGATCTTCAAATCATCCAGTATTTCCTTCGCTTCCTTTTCCATGGAGCTGTTGTCGAGTGCTACTTTCCCGCGCTTTTCTCTGCCGAGGAACATGTTCTCCGTGACAGTCAGGTGTTTACACATGTTCAGCTCCTGATGGATGATCGCAACGCCCGCTTCCTGCGCCTGCTTCGGCGTCAGATCGCCGTACTCTTTTCCGAAGATCTCAAGGGAACCTTCATCTCTCGTGTAGACGCCGCTCAGCACCTTCATGAGCGTTGACTTGCCCGCGCCGTTCTCCCCGAGGAGCGCAAGGACTTCGCCGGAGCGCAGTTCAAAATCCACGCCGTCGAGCGCCTTCACGCCGGGGAAAGACTTGCAGATATTCTTCATTGAGACAATTATCTCACCCATTCCTTCATCCTTCCTTTTGTATATTTTGCTTTATATTTACATGATAGCAAAGTCTTTTTTGTTAAAAAAGGGTGGAAGTTTTTGGATTTAAGGGGGTTTTTTATGCAGTTTGTGAAAAAGTCCCTCGCCGATGTCAACCATGGGGGCTTTTGAGTAATACCTGTTCCTGTTTTGCATTCTTATCATTATCCGGCTCTTCGATGCTCCGGTTGAAACAGCACAAATATCGCCGCGCTCCTCATGCTCCTCCATGGAATCAGATAATCGGACAGAACCTGTTTCCGGACTAAAAATGACGGGGTAATTCCCCGCCATTCTCAATTCTTCTGCCCTGTATCTGTCTGTTCCTCAATCCTCAAACGCAATACTGTCGATGATCTGCTGGAACAAGAGAACCGCCTCCTCCACGTAATCTTCATAGACAATGAGATTAAAATCTATACACTCCTCACCGTGCTGAACCGACATGTAGCGCTGATAGTAGAAATCTCCATTATCGGTCTGCACCATGGAAGCTCCGTCCACTGCCGGATTGCCCTGGATCGATATCTCCTCCACGGCATAGCCCTGCTCTTCCATATTTTCTTTCAGCATCTGCAGGGTATCGCCCCCCTCGGCATCGTAGAGTGTGATATAGAGTGCCGCCATATCCCACGCATTCGCTTCCTCATAGCGGGAATATACCTCCAGTCCGCTGCCGTCCTCGCTGACCGCGATATCCCACACATAAGGACAGGAGAATGTCATGCCAAGCTCCTCCACATAGCGCTCCGTCATCACCGGCACAGGAGCCTGGGGATCCTCCCCCATCGCTTCCTCCAGCTCTTCCTGCGTGATAGCGATGGACACCTCGTCACCCGTGTCCTCCAGGATCTTTTCCGCCACGACTCTTGTAGCGGGCGCCAGCACCGAGAAATGATCGGCATCCTCCAGCACATAACAGCGTATGTTGTCGTTTTGAGATGCCTCTTCCATCCGCTCCAGACATTCCGAATTCCCATCCCGCCCCTCGATCAGAAATGTCGGGCTTTTGATATTATCCAGCCAGTAGATGGGGGAACGCATAACATACTCATCCTGATTGCTCTTATCAAAAGTAAACTGACTGTTATTATGATATTTTATTTTATCCACCGCCCCGAAACAGAACACCGCCCGAAATTTGTCTGTGTACTCGGAAGCAAGGAGCGCCCTCGTACCCCCGGTACTGTGGCCGCCGAGATAGATGCGTTCCGGATCCACGTAGGGCAGGGATGCGGCATACTCATAAGCCGACACGATATCATCCACCTCGCCGAACAGCGCTTCATAATAACCGGGATTACCGCAGCCTCCCCTGAAAGAAGGATACATGGTCAAAACGCCTGCCTGCCAGAAAGCAGAACCCGTCTGATCGTTGTCCCATGCTGGATATGTCCAGGGGAAGTCATCGATGCCATTGCCCCAGCCTCCTACCACCCAGATGATCATCGGATGCTTTTCTCCATCTCCGGGATCGCTGGACACATACGCTGCCAGATTGCCCACCTTGGACGGATAGGAAACCAGATCAAAGACCCCCTCCGGCGGATCCGGAATAGGATCATCATCACTTTCCTCCGTCGCCAGCGTCGTCGTGAAAGCATCATGCGCCTCGGCAAAACTGCCGGAAGTATCAATATTTGATCCTGCCGGTTTCTTCACGACAGCCGAACCATCCGCTCCATCCCCGCTGGAATCGCCCACAGACCGCCCTGAACCGCAGGCGGTAATGGACACTGCCATTATGGCAGCAAGAATAAATGAAAAAACTTTTATGATACATTTTCTGTTCATATAAAAACTCCTCTTTCCCCGACGTCCGCCATTTAGTCATCAAACGCAATACTGTCGATGATCTGTTGAAACAGAGGAACCGCCTCCTCCATGTAATCCTCGTAGGCAATAAAATTGAAAACTATGCACTCTCCACCGTGCTGAACCGACATATAGCGCTGATAGTAAAGATCACCTTCATCGGTCTGCACCATGGAGGCTCCGTCCACTGCCGGATTACCTCGGAGTGATATCTCCTCCACCGGATAACCCTCCTCTTCTATGCTTTCCTTCAGTCCCTGCAGGCCATCTTCCCCCTCGGCATCAAAGGGCGTGATATAGAGCGCTGTCATATCCCACGCGTTTGCCCCGTTATAGCTGGAATATACCTCCAGGCCGCTGCCATCCTCGTTCACCGTGATATCCCACACGTAAGGGCAGGCGAATGTCATGCCCAGATCCTCCACATAGCGCTCCGTCATCACCGGTACGGGAAAGGGAGGATCCTGCCGCATCGCTTCCTCCAGTTCTCCCGGAGTAATAACGATGGACGCCTCGCCGCCTGTATCCGCCAGGATCTTTTCCGCCACAACCCTCGTCAAAGGCGCCAGCACGGAAAAGTGATCGGCATTCTCTATCACATAGCAATGTATGTTGTCATTCTGAGACGCCCCCTCCATCCGCTCCAGGCATTCCGAATTCCCGTCCCGCCCCTCGATCAGGAACGTCGGGCTCTCTATATCATCCAGCCAGTAGATCGGCGAGCGCATCTTATATTCTTCCTCGTCATCCGTATCAAAGGTGAACTGGTCATTGTTGTGGTATTTTATCTCATCCACCGCGCCAAAACAGAACACTGCCCGGAATTTGTCCGTGTACTCGGAGGCGAGGAGCGCCCTCGTGCCGCCGGTACTGTGCCCGCCCAGATAGATGCGCTCAGGATCTACATAGGGCAGGGACGCCGCGTACTCATAAGCGGATACGATATCGTCCACCTCGCCAAAGAGCGCCTCGTAATAGCCCGGATTGCCGCACCCGCCCCGGAAGGACGGATACATGGTCAAAATACCCTCCTGCCAGAATGCCGATCCCGTCTGGTCATCGTCCCACGTCGGATAAGTAAACGGAAAATCGTCGATGCCGTTGCCCCAGCCGCCGACCACCCAGATGATCATCGGATGCTTTTCGCCGTCCCCCGGATCGCTGGACACATATGCCGCCAGATCTCCCACTTTGGAGGAGTAGCTGACAATGTCAAAAACGCCCTCCGGCGGTTCCGGGATCGGATAGTCGTCATTTTCTTCCCGTACCAGCTTCGTTGTAAAAGCATCGTGCGCTTTGGCAAAGCCGCCCGAGGATGCCGCCCCGGAGCCTTCCTCTTTCTCCTCTGCTTTGTCCGCCGCCCCTTTCTCAGAAGAAGCCGTACTTTCAGCCTCCCCGGATCCGCAGGCGGTTACGGACGCCGCCAACATGATCGTGATAAAAAGCGCGAAGGCTTTTCTGAAAAGTTTTTTGTTCATGATGTAACGCTTCTTTCTTCCTATCAAATATGTATTAACACAACATCTGAGATATTATACTCTATTTGGCACAAATAATCCAGCAAAGTTTATTCCATCGGCAAGTACATTTTGACACCCCAGATATCATAACACCAGTCCAGCACTGCCCAGGGCCTTCTCTCCTCTCCGTGATAAAAGTAAAATTCGTCGTGGCAACCGGATGTCACATAGTAATAGCGATGTACCATCCGCCCCTGCTCATCAAGATCTATGGTTCCGCTCTGATCCTGGGTCCCGTAAACCTGACCGGAACGGTGATGTTCTATCTTCTTCAAGACGCCGTTATCATATGAAAACTCCATATGACCGAAATAGCTCTCCCTGTATTCCAACAGTTCTTCGGCAAACCGATCCTCCGGTATCTCCTCCTGAATCCGCTCCACTTTTCCGTCCGAACGATACGTAAAAAAACAGGGATATTCCAGATAATTTTTTGCATTCCACTCTTCCGTTTCGACCGTCGCCTTTACTCTCCCGTTTTTATCCGCTTCCACGCAATCTTCATAGAACCACGTCTTATGTTCCCTGCAGAAATACCACCCTCCTTCATCACTCAAATTCCAGCTTTCCGTTATAAACGGGAACGGTACGCCGTCATGGTATCTGTAAGACGCCTCCGACGCCCGCATCCCCCATTTATCGTACAGCGTCTCATGCACCGTGTTTCCGTTTTCATCACTGCTGTAGACAATATGGGCATGTCCCGCATCAACAGTCCCCTGCAGGTTTCTCACTGCACAACAGACCTGATCGCCATTATATATGACAAATACGAATTTATCCATTCTGTCGTTTCTGTAACTCTCCGCAAATTTTCGCCCATCCTCATCATAGATGGTACTGTCAGGCATTTGATCCCCAAATCCCTGCTCCTCCAAATACATTTCTACAAATTCATCCACGTTGCGCGCGCCGCTCTCATCCTCCTCCGACGGATAAAAAACATCCTTATCGTGTTCGTCAAACCCAAAACCGCAGAGAGTCTCCACTTTCTCATTCTCAGATTTCGCTTCCATCCGCAATGCAAAATCAGATTTCTTTTCTGTTCCATCGCCGTCCGCTATATCCCCCAGCGCTCTATATTCTATATCTTTGATGTAGCCTTCGTACTCCTGAACGGTCAGCACCGCCTTCTCAAAATACCAGTCGGCGCTCAGCACACCTCCCTCCCACGCAAGATCTGTTTTCTCACAAGTATCCGGCTCTCCAAATGCCTTGACAAACACAGAAGCGGGACATTTTTCCAGATCCAGCCCCAGAAACCTTTCTCCCCCTGAGCCGATGGAAAAACCGCTGAAGCGATGTCCCTCCCCCTCAAATAAATACCTTAGATACCAGTCATATTCCGTCTCCTTTCGACGGCATCCTTCTCCTCCCAAGTCTTCATAGAGATCATAATCAAATTCTTCCCCGAAAGGAACTCCCACCAGATACTCCGTGTCCCCGTTTTTCAGCGCCTGCACCACATCCTCCGAAAGAGCCTCCTCGCTTTCTATCCCTCTTCCGAAAACAGGTTCCTCCGGCTCCGTATCTCCCGCTTCCGAAAAGCTCCTCTCCATATCTTCCCCGGAATCATCCCTTTCCGTTTCCTGCAAATCCTTCTCAGGCTCCGCCAGGTTTTTATCCGCTTCCTCCCTTTCCGTTTCCACTCCCGATTCCGCTGTTTTTAAATCTGTCTCCTCCCTTCTCAGCGTTCCTCCGGCAAAACATGACAGCATTGTCACAAATATGATCAATACCAGAACCGATCCCGCTCTCCTTCTCCAATCTCTTCCTTCCATCTCTCCCCCATGCAAAAATCAGGTTTTATCCCTCGTTTTTCTTGTATTTTACCGCAAAAAAAATGCTTTGTAAACGACGAACGCAGAAGGGATACTCGTCAAAATTCCTGAAAATAGCAGTTAACACATTGTCCGACATCTCTATTCCACCCCTCCTCCTATCAAAACATCTCTATCTCCTGCACATGACATCTCCTGTCCGTCCACATGCCGCTTCAAAATCAAAGCCAAAAGCGCCGACAATATCCTAGCAAAAACCGTGCTCCACCAGATCATGATCTGCCCGCCGAACAGGGGCGGTAAAACAAGCATCAGAAGCAGCATAAAAAGCGGCTCTATGAAAGTCAGAATATAGGAGAGCGCACTCTTCTCCGTCGCGTAAAAGCTCGCCGTCGTAATGCGCAGGATCGCCACAAACGGCACGGAAAGTAAAAAGACAGGCATGATCTTCGCGATCTCACTGTTCACTTCACCCGATGCCCCGAATAATATGCCAAGGCTCTCCCTTGTCAGATACATAATGACACAGCCGGCGGCAGATAACACAAAGGCAAATCCGTATGCCAGTCTCCGCACAAATTTCAGATCGGCCCAGTTTCTTTCACCGTAGCACTGGCTGATCAACGGCTGGCTTCCGTCCCCGACACCCTGCAGGATCAGATAGATAATGCAGATCACATACGCGATGCACGCATAGGTGGCGATCGCCGCATCCCCGCCGTAGGAGGCAGAAAAACGGTTGATGATGATCAACGAGATATTGGGCGACATGGCAAGCCCGAAGGGCGCGATTCCGATCTTGATAACGGAGGCGGACACTGTCCCCATCTTCGAGAGGGGAATGCGCAGTGTAAACTGCTTTTTTCGCAGCAGATACGCCAGCGCGATCAGCATCGTAACGCCCTGCCCGATAATGGTCGCCCATGCCGCGCCCGCAACGCCCTGATCCAGTACCCATACAAACAGATAATCCAAAATAATATTTGTGACAAATCCCGCGATCATGGAAACCATCGCATAAAAAGAGCCGCCGTGATTGCGGATAAAAGGAACTAACCCCGTACCGATCACCTGCAGAGCCGAGCCCAGGGCGATCACGGCAATATACTCCTCGCCCAGCGAGAGAAGCTGCCCGTCCGCCCCCAACAACCTCAGAAGAGAGCCGTTCAAAAGGGAGATCAAAACGGTCAAAACAGCACTGAACATGATCAAAAGCCACAAAGCTCCCGCCGTAAATTCTTTTGCCTCGGCGTCCTTTTTTTCCGCCTTACAGATCGAATAATAGATCGCGCCGCCCATGCCGATCCCGGTCCCCAGCGCCTGGATCACAGCCACGATCGGATATGCGATATTGACCGCTGAAAGCCCCAGGTCACCGATGCTGTTCCCCACAAAGAACCCGTCCACGATCGTGTATATTCCCGACAACGCAAAGGATAACACGGAAGGTATTACATATCGAAAGAAAGTTTTTATATCACGCATTTGTTTTACTATTCCTTTTCCTTTTATTTTAGTCCGTACATGTACTATATTCATTATAGTCCGTGTACATACTAAATGTCAAGAAAAAAATATTTTTTTTACGGCACGGTATAAATGCCCCATCAAAAAAGGCACCAGAGCAAACCACTCTGATACCCCTCCGGATGCAATATAAAACAACTGCGGCGCCTCTAAACTTCTCTCCCCATCTCTTTCTCAAACAATGTATTGAACAATGCAATATTGTCAATCATCTGCTGCACCCTCTCGCTTCCCATGATCCGGAGCACGCGATGTTCCAGCTCCCGCAAGGGCGTTATCAGCTCACGGCAATAGGCAGCACCTTTCTCTGTCAATATGATCTGTTTTTCCCGGCGGTCCTCCATGCCGGGGGCAAGCTCAACATACCCGTCCTTCTTCAGGGAACGGATCACGCTGTTGACCGTCTGCTTTGCCAGCCCGGTACAGATACAGATCTTTTTCTGTGTCATCGCCTTCTGTCCTTCCAGGCCATATAAAACAAACAGCAGATAATAATTGATATTCTTTGAAGCCGCATAGGCGCTGTAGAGCCCGTTTGCCTGTCCCCATACACCCCAAAATTTCTGTTCATCCGCAAGCATAACCATACCTCCCAACTCATCGTATTGCATTTCATTATAGTATTTATATATACTATTTTTAGTATTATTGCGTACTTTTGTCAAGGAAAATATTCTGCCGGATTTAATGTCAGTCCTTTCTGGCATTATGCGGATAACTGTGCTATTATAATCTACAGCAACTCATACAAAATTTGAATCATCCCGAGGGAAATATACCTGTTTCCTCATTGCTCGCGGTAATCAACAGATTAACTTCCCTCCCCAATGAAAGGATCAGCCATGCGTGAAATGATAAGCCTGTTTGCCCTCTGCACCCCCGTCGATACCGGCACCGTCTGGGAAAACTGGTATCAGTTTTGTATGGAGCAGGAACAAAAACACGGCTTTGCCTTCTCCCACGTGTCCTGCCTTACCGACAGCCTCCATCCGGACGGAATAAGAACCCGCAGCAGATATCTCAAAAAGCTCCGCTCCTGTATAGATCATAAAGAAAATATGTCTTTTATCGAATTTTATCTGCTGCCGGACAAATTCTGGCAGGCGGTTTTTGATTTTAAAATATACATGGGACTTTCCCTCGGCGGACAGGCGCAAAGCCACGTTGAGATAACGGTAGAAAATCAGTTTTTGGAAAATTTTGACTATCGGTATTGTTTAGATACTCTCAGAAAATTATTGACTGTCACAAAAGCAGAAGTGAACCTTTTGCCGCATACCCAGACTTTCAACTACAATATGAACTGCATTGTGATCCTGCCGGCCTGATCCATCCTTCAAAAAAGGCACAGTCTCCGAAAATTTTCGGAAACTATGCCTTCGGAAGCCGAAGAGTCGCACAGACACGGCTGTTTTCCTTATTACTCGGGGATACAGATCCTCATTTCATGTGTTATAAGCACTCCCTCATCCATACGATCATTTCCCCTTTTCCGCGGTTATTCCATTCACAATACGGAACTGCGGTAAATGTATCCTCTGTATAGGCAGGCCTTTCGTCCCCGTAAAGTACCTCCGATACCTGGGAATAATCGATCCTTTTTCCCTGAAAGGCCGCGCAGAGCGTCCCCCCCAGCAGATCCTCCCGATATTCTTCCGTGATTTCGGCATCCGGAGAAACCATGACCGATCTCAAATATTTTCCGTTATCCGCCTCCTCCAGGCAGTATACCCGCGGTCCCTTCATCAATGCTATCCTGCCGATATTTTCATGCACCCTGGGATTGCAATGTACAAACCGGAACGGTACATCCAGAGATAATTCCACCTGATCTCCGGGCATCCATGTTCTGTTCAGATACAGGTATCCCTTTTCCTCCCGAGGAAAAACTTCCTCCCGGTTGACTTTCACTGTACACCGGCTGCAGTAGCCGGGCCTCCGCATCGCGAGTGTAAACGTCTTTGCCTCTTCGCCGGTGAACCCATACAGGATCTCTCCCTTTGAGGGGTAATCGGCCGCCAGTCTGATACCGACTGTTCCGCACTCCAGTTCCGCACTGATCTCACTGCTGATAAACAGATTGGAATAGATGGTATTCTCCCCTGCCGCACAGATGTAATTTCCCATGGAGGCAAGCGTCCTGCTGATATTCGGCGGGCAGCACGCCACCCCAAACCACTTCTGCCTCTCTGTCTTTACATGGCGCATAGTCGGATTGTTCTCCGCCACCTCCGGGATCACCTCCAGCGGATTCACATAGAAGAAGTGCCTGCCATCCATGGCGATCCCGGCGAGCAGCGTATTGTATAACGCCTGCTCCACAGTATCCATATATTTCCCGTCTCTGGTAATCTGGAACATCCGGTTCGAGAACATGGCAAGGCCGATCGTCGCGCAGGACTCCGAATAATTTGTATTATTCGGCAGATCGTAATCACAGGTGAACCGTTCTCCGAAAGCTGCCGAACCTATCCCCCCCGTGATATACATTCTCCTCTGTGTAATGTTCTCCCACAGCTCCCCGCACTGTTTTAAGAGTTCTTCATCCCGGTATTCACCGGCAAGATCCGCCATAGCACTGTACAGATAGACCGCGCGGACCGCATGTCCTTCCGCTGTCTTCTGTTCCCTTAAAGGCATGTGCGCCTGCAGGTAATCCATCCTAAAGTCCGCAAACTCCGGGAAAATATAATTGCCTTCCCTCACACAGTCTTCTTTCTCAAAATAGCAGGGCTGTTCTCCACGGCTCCTCACAAAGTGATCCGCAAGCGCCAGATACCGCTCTTCCCCCGTAGTGTGATAGAGTTTCACTAACGCCAGTTCCACTTCCGGATGACCGGGATATCCATGATTCTTTCCCTCCTCACTGCCAAATACATCACACATATAATCGGCAAACCTGGATACCACTCTCAGAAACTTTTCCTTCCCGGTCGCCTCATAATAGGCGACCGCCGCTTCTATCATATGTCCAGCCGTGTACAGTTCATGTCCTTCCAACAGATCAGACCAGCGCTCCTTGCCTGTGATCGTATAATATGTATTCAGATATCCGTCTTCACACTGGGCTCCCTCAATCAGGCTGATCGCCTGGTCAGCCAGTTCCTCCAGCTTCGCATTCGGCTTTTTGGCGAGAGAATACGCGACCGCCTCCAGCCACTTCGCGACATCCGTATCCTGAAACACCATTCCCATATGAGGTTCTTTTCTTTTTTCATTGACAATGCGAAAGTTCTGGATACAGTAACTTTTTTCCGCCCCTTCCACCCGGTCATTGATCAGTTCCCATTGAAAAGGCAGGATCACATCTTCCACCAGATCAATATATTTATCCCAAAATACATCGTGGATCCGAACATTTTCCAGCGCCACGCTCTTAAGCCTTTGTTGCATCATCACATATTCCTTTCTTAATCCAACACTTTAATCGACGTCCCCTCGATTATCCTGCATGGAAGCGTAATATTCACATCTCCATCATAATTATTTTCAATTTTATCCAACAAAAGTTCCATCGCCTTATAGCCCATTCCCTGCAGGGGCCTGTCAACCGTTGTGATCTTCGGCATACCATAGTGTACAATATCCGAATTGTCAAACCCCGCCACAGAAAGATCATCCGGTATCTGAAGTCCGGCTTCAAGCGCCGCATCCCTCACCGCCACCGCCATCTCATCGTTCATGGCTATAAACGCTCTGGGGCAGTCCTGACGTTTTAGCATCTCCTGCACCTGAGCTCTTGTCTCTTTATATTTCCAGTTCCCGGTGATGATATTTCTTTTCTCCAGCACAATATCCGCCTCTTTCAGTGCATGCTCGATCCCCCTCATGCGCATGGCTGCCGGCTCGGACTGCTCGGAGCCTTTGACTACCGCAAAATAACGGTGCCCTTTCTTCAGAAAATTTTTTGTGACCTGATAGGCGGCTTTCTCGTTGCTGTAGCGCACACTCGATCCCTCCCCCACCGTATAGCAGTAACAGTAGACCACCGGCTTATCTATATCGTGCAGTACATCCCATATCTCACGGTCATGCATCCCGACATAGATGATCCCGTCCACCCTCATGCGCAGCAGAATATCCACCGCCTTGTCAATATCTTTCTGAAATTTGGATATATGCTCAAACTGCGACTCAATCTTGCTCAAAAGCCGCAGATTGCTCAGGATCGTATGGTAGCCTTTCTCCTCCGCCAGCGAATGAATGCCATCGATGACATAGGCGGTATGCCACACAGTCACATCCTCCACCAGAACACCGATCAGCGATGTCCTGCTCTTTCTGAGGCTCTGCGCCAGTATGTTGGAACGATATCCGGTCTCTTTCACGATCTTTTCGATCTTCTGCCTCGTCTCATCGCTGACTCTGGCACTTCCGTTTAATACATAAGAAACAGTCGCTGTAGACACGCCGGCTTTTGCCGCAATTTCTTTTAATGTCATATCGCACACCCCTCCTCATTTTGACATTTCCGGTATTTTCTGTCAAGAATCGAAGGGGCCCAAATCACTAACAAAACGATCTCACCCACAAAACAGTGCAAAGCTGAATTGCTTTCCGTCTCACCCCTTCAGGCCGGTCGTCTTGATACCGCCGACCAGAAATCTGTTTCCGAAAAAATATAACAGCATGGGCGGCAGGATCATCAGCGTTGCCGCCGCCATGATGGACGGCCAGTTGATGACAAAGGCATTGCCGGAAGTATACATGTAACTGGTCATCAGCGCCATCGTCAGTGTCCTCCACTCATCACTGTTGATGTAGAATACCGGCTGCGTCAGTTCATTCCACCAGAACACGCAGGAAAGCACCGCGATCGTCGCGTATGTCGGTTTGGACAGAGGCACAAGCACTTTAAAAAAGATCTGTACCCGGCTGCATCCGTCGATCGTCGCCGACTCATCAAGTTCCTTCGGGATCGACCGAAAGTACTGTCTGAAGAGGAACACATTATACGGATACGCGAAAAAAGCCGGTATGATCATCGGCAGCAGCGAATCCAGCCAGCCGATCTTTCCAAACATGATATACTGCGGGATGATCAGCGCGATATTGGGGATCATCATTGTCGCGATGATAATGGAAAAGATCAGATTCTTCCCTTTAAATTCCATACGCGCAAGCGGATACGCCACGAGCGATGAAGAAAACAGCGTGCCGATCGTTGTGCCGAGCATCAGGAGCACCGTATTTCTCACATAGAGAAAAATATTGGAGCTCCGAAAGATATATGTAAAATTCTCCAGTGTAAAATTCTGTGGAATGATCCTGGACGAAGTCGTAAACTCCGTCAGTGTCTTAAAGCCTCCCGTGGCGATCCAGATGATCGGAAGAAACATGATCACGGCAACGATCGTTTTCAGAAGATACAGCCACAGCTGACTCACTCTCTTTTTTGTTTTTGCAGATTTCATAGTCCCTCCCAGTCAGTTTTCATAATATACAAGTTTCTGTGACAATCCGAACAACAGTGCTCCAAAAAGCGCAGCGATCAGAAACAGGACAACCGAAAGCGCGCAGGAGTAACCCACCTTCATATTGCTGAACGCCTCCTTATAGATCAGAAGGCTTAAGACCTGCGTCATGCCATCCGGATTGCCGCTCTCCCCCGTCAGCGGATACAGCAGGGCAAAAGAACCGTTTAATGCACTGACGCAGCCGTTTACAGCGTTGAACAGCACAAGCGGAGAGATCATCGGCAGTGTCACGCTGAAAAACTTTTTAGCTGCCCCTGCTCCATCCAGTTCGCAGGCTTCATAGAGTTCCATCGGAACATCGCTCAACCCCGAGCGGAAGATCAGCATCATCTGACCTGTATTATAAGTAAACAAAGTGATAAAAAAGACTACCATATAGACAGTCGCATGGTCATACAGCCAGTTGACCGCCACATTTTTTCCAGCAAAAATCGACAGAAATGCGTTGAACAGTCCCGCTTCCTTTCCAAAGATCGTCCGGAACGCATACGCTAACGCCACGGACGGGATCACGGAAGGAAGAAAATAACAAAACTGGAAGATCCCGTTCAGCTTCTGCTTCTGGTTTAACAAAAGCGCCATGATAACCGCCCATATGGTGGTCACGATCACCATGACGATCGTGAAAAACAGAGTCACCCATATGGAATTCCAGAAAATCCCGCTCTTAAACATATTGACATAATTCTGCATCCCGCTGAACTCGGACACACCGTTCAATTTCCGGTTTGTCAGGCTGACGCGAAACATAAATATGATCGGAAACAACGTAAAACAGACAAATCCTATGATCCACGGAGAAATAAACGCATATGCCGTCCTGGTATCTTTTCTTCGGATCGAGGAAGATGTTTTTGTCCTTTTCCTGTTTGCCATCCCAATACCTCCCCTTCTTTAAAAAGGGCAGATCCCAAAGGGAAATGCCCTTTTCATAATTTTCTAGTAACCGATCGTCTCCGCCGCGTAATCCGAGGAAGCCTTCACTGCCTCTTCAGGGGTTGACTGCCCCATTGCCGCAGAATTGAAATTGCTGACCGCATTGCCGGTCACACCCGCCGGCAGACAGGTATATCCGAAGATTCCCGCCGCAAGAGAATCCGTCATCGCATCCCAGTTTTCGATCGTTGTGGCCGATTCCACCTTCCACGCTCCTTCTTCCGCAATGGTCTTCAGCGCAGACATATTGCCGCTCGCCTTGGAGTTGATCGTCTGACCTTCCTTGCTCATCAGATATTCAACCACTTTCCATGCATTCTCCGGATCCTTGCTGTTCGCATTGATCGTGTAGAAACCGGTATGTAACGTATTGTATTTCACTTTATTTGTCGGAAGCGTCGCAATATCCCAGTTGAAACCGAGCGTATCGCCGTATGTCCCGATATTCCAGCTTCCTGCCCATGCCATAGCCGCCTTGCCTGACGCGAACAGATCCGCGGTATCGGAGGACGGTTCCGGCATGATCCCTTTGCTCACCATATCCGCACAGTCACCGACGAACTCTTCCGCACCCGCTCCGATCACAAGCTGTCCCGTAGCCGGATCATAGATCTGATCGCCTGCTCCGCCGATACCTGCCCACCAGGTCTGAACATTCGGAAGCGCACATCCATATACGCTCGTGTTATCCCCGTCCTTCTGCGTCAGCTTCTCTGCCGCTGCCAGGAAGTCCGCATAAGCCCAGTCGTTTGTCGGATAGTCAAGTCCCGCTGCGTCAAACATGTCCTGGTTATAGAAAAGGATCTCTGTAGCCGCACACCAGGGAAGTCCATAGGTTGCGCCCAGTCCGTCGGAAAGCTTAGCCACCGCGTCAATAAAATCACCGGTGTCAATGTCCGATCCCTCCAGGTAATCATCAAGCGGTAAGATTCCGCCTGCTTCCGCAAAGTTCGCGATATCACTCTCCCAGATGATATAAACATCGATGGAATCATCTCCTGTAGCCACCATCTGATTTAATTTGGAAGAGTAATCGCTCTCCGGAATCACTGTGACTTCCAGATCCACTCCGGTAGCCTTTTCGCACTGCAGATACATATTCAGGTCATCGTTCGGATTCTGCTCGTTCCATGTGCAGATCGTGATCTTTCCGCCGCCCTCCGCGGGAGCCTCAGCAGAAGCTTCCCCTGCTTCCTCTGCGGGAGCCTCAGCAGCCGGTTCACTGCTTTCCTGCCCTGAGGAACCACAGCCTGCCAGCATGCCGCAAGCCAGGACCGTCGTCATCAACATTGCCGCCAACTTTTTTGCTTTCATAAAAATCCTCCTTCTCGTTTTTGTCTATTTTTCTACTTAATCGTTTAAATTATTTTTCTGTTTAAATGCAGGAAACAACATTTTAATATGCTGATTTTCTGCACCCAATTTTTATTTAATCGTTTAAACTTCATCGTAAAAAAATAAACCGTCGTTTTTTACATTTTCAGTCTACAGCACTTCTTTCCATTTGTCAATATCTATATTTTATTTTGTTGAAATCATTTTTTTTCGTTATCTTGCACAATTTCTTTCCTGTCCTCCCAATACCACGGGATTTCTTCCCCTTCCTCCGGTTCTTTCATGTATTTTCTGAATATCCTTTCCATGCCAAAAGATAGAAAAAACATCCATATGCCAGGAAGGATCAGAACAGACACTGGAAAACGAAAGATCAGCCATGCCACAGATCCAAACCCCATTGTCATGACAAGCGAAACTATTGTATGCCGCCATGACAGCAGAAGGCTCATCTTCACACTCTCCAATATCCCATACTGAAATCTGGAGAATACCGGGAACAGATAGATGCTCAAAAATAAAAACATCAGGCCCACCCATACGGACTCCACTCTGTAGGCCGCACGCAGCGCAGAACCTGCTTCCATCTGCGTCACAGCCCAGATATTGAGCACCGTCAACCCCCCCAGAAACAGATAACAGGCACTGACTCCCGCCCCCGTCTTCCAGTTGGATCTCAAAAATCCAAAAAATTCATGCAGCACCGTTCCATGCTCCCTGCGCACGCATTTCACAACCCCGTAATACAGCGCCGAAGTGGACGCGGCGAGCGTAAACACCGGCAGGGAACAGATCAGCCACAAAACACTCAATATCATGAGATCCGCCAGTTTTTCCATGACACCGACAAAACTGCTGTCTATCCCAAACAGCTTTTTTAACATTCCTCCTCCCTCCTTTCTCAACCTGTCTGTGAGAAATATAACCTGTCAGAAGTCAGCCTGCCTGCAAGGAGGCTTCGCTGAATATCCTGATGCTTTTATTATGCCTGCTTCGTACATATCTGTCAATTTTAAAAAACTGCTCTGATAAATTTTAACTTCCTCTTGACATATATCGATTTCCGATATATTATATAGAATATCGATATATCGATCATCTATTTATTTCCGTGAGGATGTAAATACCAATGTGTCCGGAGGACACATTCAGCTTTGCTGCGGAGTATTACACTATGACGCGCCTGCTTTTATTCCGGCGGGCCGTTACACAGGAAAATGCCGTTTCACGCATTCTCCTGACAAAAATGAAAAAAGAAAGGAATCCACTATGGCAATCGACAAAAGTCTCGTCTCCGGCAGTACCACGATGCTGCTGCTCAAACTGTTATCCGAGAAGGATATGTACGGTTACGAAATGATCGAGGAGCTGAAAAAGCGCTCCGAAAATATCTTTGCCCTGAAAGCCGGCACCCTGTACCCACTGCTTCACGGTATGGAGGACAAGGGTTTTCTGACCTGCTACGAGCAGGAGTTTCAGGGAAAGACCAGAAAATACTATTCCATCACAGGCAAAGGCAGGAAGGAACTGCAGGAGAGAAAAAATTCCTGGCAGGAATACTCCCAGGCGGTGGCAGGCGTTCTGTGCTACGGTGTATAGACAAGAAAAAGCAGGCTGTGTCCGAGCGCACCTGACACAGGTCCATCCTTTGCAAAATGTGCGCGGAAATGAGGAATCATTATGAACAGAACAGAATATTTGGAGAGCCTCACCGAACAGATCAGCAATAAACACGCGAAAGAACTGGTCCGGGCGGAGATATGCGCCCATATCGAGGATCAGAAGGAGGCTTATCTATTAGAGGGAAAAGAGGAAGATGAGGCGGAACTGCTCGCTGTCAGGGAGATGGGAGACCCTGTGGATGCGGGATCAAAACTGAATAAGATACACCGCCCGAAGACGGATATCTGGATGCTCGGCGCCATGGCGGCTCTGACGGTGATCGGCATCATCATGCAGACTATCATCTGCTCCGGATTTGACAATTTAAGAATTTCCAATGATTACGGTGTGCGGACGATCCTTTTCAACCTGATCGGCCTGTGTGTGATGCTGTCCGTCTACTTTGCGGACTACCGCATCCTCGGAAAACACATATGGAAGATCTATGGAATTTACCTGGCAGGCAGCATATTCTTTCTGCGTATGCCGCCATATACCCCTTACAGCAATTATCTGATACTCGGACAGACCGTATGCTTTCTGTTTGTCCCTCTGTTTGCCGCGATCTGCTACCGTTTCAGGGACGAAAAGACAAAAGGCATTCTGAAGGCGCTGGGAATCCTTTTCCTCCATATGTTTCTCCTTCTGCTCGCCGGGTATTACAGATCCGCTGCCATGATCCTGACCTTTATGGCATGTCTGATCACCCTGACTGCGGCGGCATTCAAGGGCATCTTCGGCGGCAGGAAAAAAATGCAGGCAGGCGTGCTTCTCGCCTTTATCATCGGCATCCCCGCCCTGTTTCTCGGAGATATACTGCTCCTTGGGGGACGTTTTCTCTCCCTCGCGGAATATCAGATCCGGCGTATTCAGGTTATGTTCTCCCCTTTCGCCTATGAAGGCGGAGCATCCTACCAGACTCTGCTGATCCGAAGCCAGCTCGCTGACGCCTCCCTTCTCGGCGGCGGAGACATCGGACAGATCGGTGAGATCGCCGGCGCCTGGTGCGACTATGTGCTGATCTGCCTGACATCCTACTTCGGGCTTCTGATCGGGATCGCCGTGGTCGCCGCCGTCTGCGCCTTCCTTGTGCGCTCGCTCCACATATCCCTCACGCAGAGCAACCGCCTGGGCTTCCTGCTAGGCATCTCCTGCAGCAGTATCTTGATCCTGAAGACCGTGATCTATGTGGCGATGAACTTCGGCGTGGGTCCGATCGTCGGCATCGATATGCCGTTTCTGACCTACGGTTTGAACTGCACTGTGATCAATTTCCTCTATATCGGGCTCATTCTCTCGGTGTACCGGAATACAAACCTGCTGCCGGAGTTAAAAAATATGCCGCCGCGGTATCGGCTGAAGTTTGAGAAGGTAAAGGAGCATTGATGCGGATACCGGCGTGGTATCGGCGGGAATTTGAAGAAATTTGAAAAGCAAAAAAGGTTTTTATTCCTCCGATAAAATGCTATAATGTAACTCATGGGAAGCAGCTATGCTGCTTCCAGTCTCAGAGCGAAGCGAGGAGACGCAGCTGCGTAAGCAGCCATGAGTTAACGAGCGAAATTGCAACGCAATTTTGCGAGTCATTCAGTGATAAGCTGCAATGCAGATTCCAGTCTCAGAGCGAAGCGAGGAGACGCAGCTGCGCAGGCAGCCATGAGTTAACGAGCGAAATTGCAACGCAATTTTGCGAGTCATTCAGTGATAAGCTGCAATGCAGATTCCAGTCTCAGAGCGAAGCGAGGAGACACAGCTGCGCAGGCAGCCATGAGTTAACGAGCGAAATTGCAACGCAATTTTGCGAGTCATTCAGTGATAAGCTGCAATGCAGATTCCAGTCTCAGAGCGAAGCGAGGAGACGCAGCTGCGCAGGCAGCCATGAGTTAACGAGCGAAATTGCAGTCCCGAATACAGGAGGTACGACATGGCGGCAAAGACGGTGGGCATCGGCTATCAGAATTTTGAGCAATTGATCCAGGCAGACTGTTTTTATATTGACAAGACAGATTTCATCAGGGAGTGGTGGGAAAACAGGGATGTGGTCACGCTGATCGCCCGCCCCAGACGCTTTGGCAAAACTCTGAACATGAGCATGTTAGAGTATTTCTTTTCCATAGAACATGCGGGAAAAGGAAGTTTATTTGAAAACTTTTCCATCTGCAGGAGAAATCCCCTGACGGAAGTTATAAGTACCGACAGCTACAGGGAACCTATCCTGTCATCAGCCTTTCCTTCGCCAATATAAAAGAAAGCGACTATCGACATGCACGGGAAAAAATATGCCAGCTGCTCGCGGAAGAATCGGAGCCGGAGCGGTTAGCTCAACGCGAAGCGATGAGCTTTATCATTGGCTTTGTTCTTGGGTTAATGGTGGATCTGGCGGATAAATACAGCATTACATCCAACCGTGAGATGCAGCTAAAACGAGCAAGCTCGTTTGGGCGATATGATGTGGTGCTTGAGCCAAAATGCTGCACCGGAAACGCAGATACCAATGATTACAATAAAGACGCAATTATTATAGAATTCAAGGTAAATAACCCTCAGAAAGAAAAGACCCTTGAAGATACGGTTCATGCCGCACTGCGCCAGATCGAGGAGAAGAAATACGATGCCGCGCTGTCAGCCAAAGGATTTCCGGCAGAACGGATCAAAAAATATGGATTCGCGTTCAGCGGGAAACAGGTACTGATAGGATAACTTTCGTTATTTTTTCTCAAAAAGGATTGTCGAGGTTTTTTTGCTCTTTTTCATCATCTTTTGGCAGACGAACATGACACAGCATTTCTTTTTCACAAGCGCCAAACTTCAAATAGTTGCTTTTTGCCCTTTTTAGCGTTATTCCATGGTTAGAGTCGCTCGGCTCATTATCAGAAACAATAAAAGGATCATTTTCCCAAAAACAAACCGGGCAAATATACCCGCAGCCTTCATCTATAGGAACATTATATGTGTAATACCCACAACAGGGACATTGATATTTTTTCACGTTTCTTCACTCCTCATGAAACAATGTCAAAATTATAGCATACGCCCGTTCGAACCACAATGATATATCCTATGCCTTTACTCATATGAAATAAAGAAATATTGAAAATATTTCTTGACGTTTTCTAATATATAGCGTATTATATCTATGACCAATATAGTATTTTAAGTCATATAAGAGGAAAACGATATGGCAAGAAGTTTTACAGAACGAGAAAAGGAAAACATCAGAAGAAGTTTGCAGGAGGCCTGCAAGCAGAGCTGGACACAGTATGGTTATAAAAAAACAAGTGTTGATGGCCTTTGCAGACAGGCAGGGATCTCAAAGGGGGCGTTCTATCTTTTTTTCGAATCGAAAGAAGCTCTCTTTTGTGAAGTGCTGTGTTCTGTGCAGGAACAAATCTGCAATGCGGCATCGGAGGTAATCGAAAAACACAAAGATAAGTATGGTGTCGCTGAAGCCTTAAAGCTCATTTATCGGGAATATGATAAAAACAATTTTTTGTACGATTCGGACAGTACAGATTTTACCATTTTGATAAACAGGTTATCAGAGGAACAGGCAAAAAAAATCGAGGAATCCAATCATATGAGCCAACAGCTTTTTTTAGGCAAACCGTATTTGAAATTTAAAGTTGATGCGGATTTGACGATGTCAGTTATTTACTCTTTGATTATGAATATCAAAAATAAAGATATTCTTCCACACAATCACATGAAAACCTTTGATTTTATGGTTGACCATTTGATTGACAGTTTGTATGAATAGCAGGAGGCAGAAAATGAAAACAGAAGTTATAAAGAAAAATAATACAGAGATTGCAGTTGTGAGCAGTGACGAATTGCTGATCACAGATGTCCAGTCGGCATTGGACCTGATTATGACAGTAAAATACGAAACAGGCTGCACAAATATTGCTCTGAACAAGGAAGCTATTGTAAATGATTTCTTTGTCCTGAGTACCTGTCTGGCAGGAGAAATATTGCAGAAATTTATCAACTATGGTGTGAGATTTGCCATATACGGCGATTTTTCAAAATATACCAGTAAACCGTTACAGGATTTTATATACGAGAGCAATAAAGGAAAGGATATTTACTTTCAGCCTGCCGCTTCCCTTGCTGTCGACAAACTCTCCGGATGTTAGGATCAAAAATAAGATGTTTTTCCTCTGTTTTGTCCAAAGTTTCAAACAAAACAGGGGAATACATTCTTCACAGTATTCCCCTCACATTATTTTCATTTTCCTTATTTTCCTGCAACAGATAATTCTGACGAATGACATATTTCCTCATAGATATCCTTCTTTTCCGATCTGTCCGCGCCAGGTACCATATACTTTATTCCTGGTTTTTTCAAGTATCTGATTCCTCCAATAGCAGGCTGCTCGCGGCAATGACAAACGTCACACCTCACTCCCCCACCGCTTCCTTCATCTCCCTCACATACGCCCCCACATGCGCCGGCGCATCCGTCCCGTACTTTTCCAACAGTTTGATAATGGCAGAGCCCACGATCGCCCCGTCGGAGAGAGCCGCCATCTTTTTCGCCTGCTCCGGCGCAGAGATCCCGAAGCCGATGGCACAGGGGATATCCGTGTTCTGCCTCACCACTTCCACGATCGAGGCGAGATCCGTCTTGATCTCACTGCGCATCCCTGTCACGCCGAGGCTGGAGACAATATACAGAAAGCCCTCCGCCTCCTTCGCGATCATGGCGATGCGGTTTTCCGATGTCGGCGCGATCAGGGAGATCAGATCCACCCCGTACTGACGGCAGAAGGGCGCAAATTCCTCCTTCTCCTCAAAGGGCAGATCCGGCAGGATCAGTCCGTCGATCCCGATCTCCCGGCAAATGGAGATAAATCGCTCCGCCCCGTAGGAAAACACCACATTGGCATAGGTCATAAATACCATCGGCACTTTCACATCCGTCCGGAGTTCTCTGACCAGATCAAAAATCCGATCTGTCGTCACCCCGCCCTGCAGCGCCCGGACATTCGCCCCCTGGATAACGGGACCTTCGGCTGTCGGATCAGAAAAAGGAATACCCAGTTCGATCAGATCCGCCCCGTTCTGCGCCGCCGCGCGCACACATGCCGCCGTGGTCGCAAGATCCGGGTCACCGCAGGTGATGAACGGAATAAATGCTTTGCCATTTTGAAACGCAGATTTTATATTACTCATGGATATCCTCCCCTCTGTAGCGGGCGATGGCGGCACAGTCCTTGTCCCCTCTCCCCGATATGGTGATCACAATGATCTGATCTTTATTCATAACAGGTGCTATTTTTATGGCATGGGCGATGGCGTGCGCCGACTCGATGGCGGGAATGATGCCCTCCGTCCTCGCCAGATACTCGAAGGCGCACACCGCCTCCTCATCGGTCACCGGCACATACTGCGCCCTGCCGGTATCGTGCAGGTGCGCGTGCTCCGGACCGATCCCCGGATAATCCAGGCCGGCGGAAATGGAGTACACCGGCGCGATCTGCCCATACTGATCCTGACAGAAATAGGATTTCATCCCGTGGAATATCCCCTCCCTGCCGGTGCTGATCGTCGCCGCCGTCTCGAAGGTATCGATCCCTCTGCCCGCCGCCTCACAGCCGATCAGTTTCACTTCCCTGTCCTCCAGAAAATGGTAAAAACTGCCGATGGCATTGGAGCCGCCGCCCACACAGGCAATGACCGCGTCCGGCAGCCTGCCTTCCTTATCTAAAAGCTGCTCTTTGATCTCCTTCGAGATCACCGCCTGAAAATCCCTGACAATGGTCGGGAACGGATGAGGCCCCATCACCGAGCCGAGACAATAGTGGGTGTCGCTGATGCGGGATGTCCACTCGCGCATCGCCTCCGAGACCGCGTCCTTCAAAGTGGCGGTGCCACTCTTTACCGGGACCACTTCCGTCCCCAGAAGGCGCATCCGGTACACGTTCAGCGCCTGTCTTACGGTATCCTCCTCCCCCATAAAGACCACGCACTCCATCCCCAGAAGCGCCGCCGCCGTCGCGCTCGCCACGCCGTGCTGGCCGGCGCCCGTCTCGGCGATCAGCCTCGTCTTGCCCATCTTCTTTGCAAGGAGCGCCTGCCCCAGGACGTTATTGATCTTGTGGGCGCCGGTGTGATTTAAATCCTCGCGCTTTAAATAGATCTTCGCGCCGCCTAAGTCCTTTGTCATCTTCTCCGCATAGTAGAGGCGGGACGGTCTGCCCGCGTACTCGTTGAAAAGTTCCCGTAGCTCCCGGTTGAACTCCGGATCATTCTTATAGTGGTCGTACGCCTCCTCCAGCTCGATTACCGCATTCATCAGCGTCTCCGGAATGTACTGGCCGCCATGTATCCCGAAACGTCCTCTCTGATTTGTCATCTCTCCTCTTCCTTTCTGACCGCGGCAACAAATGCCGCCATTTTATCACTGTCTTTCTTTCCATCTGTCTCAATGCCTGAGCTCACATCCACCCCATAAGGGTGAAGTTCCCTCACCGCTCTCTGCACATTCTCCGGCGTAAGCCCGCCCGCGAGAAAATATCGCCTCTTCATCTGCCCAAGGAGCCCCCAGTCAAAAGCGCTTCCCGTGCCGCCCTCCCCGGAATCCAGCAGGACATGGTCCGCACTGCATATCTCTGCGGCAGCGATATCTCCCGCCGTTTCGACACGGAATGCCTTGATGAGCGGCTTCCCGGTCAGCTCCCGCAGACGACGGATATACGTTTCGTCCTCTCCGCCGTGGAGCTGTGCCATATCGATAACGCCTCTCTCCAGCAGGCCGGCGATGTCCTCCGCATCCTCCCTGACAAAGACGCCCACCGCCTTTATCTCCGTCGAGAGCCTTTTCTTCAGCGTCCATGCATCCTCCGGCGATACATAACGCCTGCTATTTTTAGCAAAGACAAAACCGATATACTCGGGTTTCAATATATTGGCCGCTTCTATATCACAAAATTCCGATAACCCGCACAATTTTATTTTTGTCATATTCCTGCGCTCCTTTCTGCACCATCCGTCTGCTTGGGCTTTTCTGCGTTTTCCTGTCTGCTGCCCCGCATTGCTGTCTTCGTTTTTTCTGTCTATCACTCCGCAGCGCTGTCTCAGGCTTCTCCTGTCTGCCTTTCTTGCATCACTCAGCCCACACAATCCCGCAGCCTTTTCCCTCTTACCCTCTGCCGCAGCTTATATCCTGCAAGCCTCTGCAAACTTCCCTGTCCTCAGCTCACTTCATCCGATCCACGCAGTTCCATAAGCTTCTTCCTCTTATCTTTCGCCCGCATCAAGGTTTCCCCGACTAGCACCGCGTCAGCTCCGATCTCACGCAGTCTCCTCACATCCTCCGCGTCTCTCACACCGCTCTCGGAGACAAACAGCACATCCCCTGGAATCAGCCTCCTAAGCCTTTCACTGTTTTGCACATCCACCGAAAAATCCTTCAGATTTCTGTTGTTGACGCCGATGATCCGCGCGCCGGCATTAAGCGCCGACTCCACCTCCGTCTCATCGTGGGCTTCCACCAGAGCCGAAAGCCCCAGTTCATCGCAGATACCGATATACTCTCTGATCTGCCCGACGCTCAGAATCGAACAGATCAGCAGAACCGCCGAAGCCCCCAGCAGTTTCGCCTCGTAGATCATATATTCATCCACCGTAAAGTCCTTTCGCAGACAGGGTATCCGGACTACCTCTGCAATCTCCCTCAGATACCCATCGTTCCCCAGAAACCACTTCGGCTCGGTCAGCACCGAAATACAGTCCGCTCCTGCCGCCTCATACTCCGATGCAATCTGCAGATAGGGAAAGTCCGGCGCGATAAGTCCTTTTGACGGCGACGCCTTCTTGCACTCACAGATGAATGAGAGATCCGGCTTTTTGAGCGCCTTCTCAAACGCAAAATTTTCAGTCCGCAATAATAACGCCTGTTTTTTGATATTTTCCTCGGATACCCTCTTTTTTGCCTGCCTTACCCGCTCCTTCGCATAATCTGCAAGCTGATCCAAAATCGTCATATTCTCCTCCCGCTCCTGTCAAACTTCTTTTCATCGTGACATACTGTCTCTAAATCTACTGTGATCCTCTTTATTCTGCCATTATCACTTTCAGATACGCTGTCAGTTTTTTATGTCTCATTGCCATTGCCTCCGACACGTCATCACTTTCTTCCTATCATGATCTCAATATCTCCTGCATTTCACAGTTCTTCGTCATGCCGGCTCTGCACCTGGTTCTTCATGGCTTTTCATCGCGCCGGCTCTGCACCTGGCTCTTCATGGCTTTTTCGTCACGCCGGCTCTGCATCTGGCTTTCCAAGGCTTTTTCATCGTGCCGGCTCCTCACCTGGCTCTTCACGGCTTTTTCTTTACGCCGTCACCATATCCGGCGCGTTGCTCACCTCGATAAATCTCTCCAGCGTCCGGAGCGCGCTCCCCGAATCGATCAGCTTTGCCGCAAGAGCGATTCCTTCCTCCATGTTCTCCGCCTTCCCGCCGATATAAAGCGCCGCCCCGGCATTCATCAACACAGCATTTCTCTTGGGTCCTTGCGTGCCCTTTAAAATATCTAGTGTTATTTTTGCATTCTCCTCCGGTGAACCGCCCCTCAGATCCTCCTTCGTGCAGCGCTCCAGCCCGAACTCCTCCGGTGTGATCACCGAGGACTTATACCAGCCGTCCCTTATCTCACAGACTGTGGTCGGCGCGCTCATGGAAATCTCATCCAGCTTATCCTGCCCGTAGACTACCATCCCCCGCCTCACACCGAGATTGATCAGCACTTGCGCAAGCGGCGCCGCCAGATACTCATCATACACGCCCAGAAGCTGCATCGACGGTGTACCCGGATTGGTCAGCGGACCCAGAATATTGAATACTGTCCGAAAACCCAGCTCTTTTCGGATAGCGCCCACGTATTTCATGGAAGTATGGTATTTCTGGGCAAAGAAGAAACAGATGCCCACCTCCCGCAAAAGTTCCACGCATTTCGCCGGGCTCTGCCCGATATTCACCCCCAGAGCCTCCAGGCAGTCCGCCGTGCCGCACTTGGACGAAGCCGCCCTGTTGCCGTGCTTTGCGACCTTCATCCCGCCTGCCGCCGCAACGAGGGCGGAAGTCGTGGAAATATTGAAGCTCCCCGCATTGTCCCCGCCCGTTCCCACGATCTCGAACAATTCCATATCCGTCTCCACCTTCGTGGCATGGTCCCTCATCGCCGCCGCGCAGCCCGCAATCTCATCCGTCGTCTCCGCCCTCGCGCTCTTTGTGGAGAGCGCCGCCAGAAAAGCCGCATTCTGGGTGGGCGTTGTCTCGCCGCTCATGATCTCATTCATCACGGTGTACGCCTCGTCATAGGTTAAATCTCCCTTGTTTACGATTTTTACGATTGCTTCTTTGATCATAATCTTTCTGTCTCCTTTTCCTGATTTATATTTTTCAATTCTATCCTCTCGCCGTCTTTAGCGATACAGGCAGTTTCCTGCGCTCCACTCTGACAGCAGTGCTGACTGAAAACCGTCCTGCCTCTGTCACCGGCTTTTTATTTTTCCCGCTCTATAGCGCAAAGTTCAAATCTTGTATCATCCCGCTGAAACTCATGCTCACAACCCTCCTGTCAAAAAATTGATAAGCATCCGCCTTCCGTCCGGCGTCATGATCGACTCGGGGTGAAACTGCACTCCGTAGATAGGATATTTTCTGTGCTGTACCGCCATGATCTCACCCTCCTGCGTGCAGGCGGTTATCTCCAGACATTCCGGCATCGTACCGGCATCCGCCGCAAGAGAATGATATCTCGCCACCGGAATGATCTCCGGACATCCATGAAACAGCAGACACCTGTTATTTAATCTTACTTCCGACTGCTTGCCGTGCATCAGCCGCTTCGCGTATGTCACTCTCGCCCCAAAAGCCATGCAGATTGCCTGATGTCCGAGACAGACGCCGAGCAGCGGAATCTCTCTTCCCAGCTCTCCCGCCGCCTCCACGATCATTCCCGCATCCTCCGCCCTTCCCGGTCCGGGGGAGAGGACGATCCGTTCCGGTCCAAGTTCCCGGATCTCCTCCACCGTCATCTCATCATTCCGGATCACCCTGATATCCGGCGTAATCTCACCGATCAGCTGATAAAGGTTATAGGAAAAGCTGTCATAATTGTCGATCAACAGAATCATCCTTCCACCTCCTGTGCCATCTCAAGCGCCCTCACAACTGCCTTTGCCTTGTTGATGCACTCCTCATACTCCTTCTCCGGCACGGAATCCGCCACGATGCCCGCCCCGCTCCTGACAAACACTTTGCCATTCTTTCTGTAGGCGATGCGGATGGCAATACAGGTATCCATATTTCCGGTAAAATCAATATAACCGATGGCGCCGCCGTAGATACCCCGCTTGTTGTTCTCCAACTCCCCGATCAGCTGGCAGGCTCGTATCTTCGGTGCGCCGGACAGCGTCCCCGCAGGCAGCACCGCCTCGATGGCGTTAAGCGCATCGCAGTCGTCCCTGATCTCTCCCCGCACAGTGGAGCCGATGTGCATCACATGGGAATACCGCTCTATGGAATGCAGCTTCTCTACCTCCACTGTGCCGAATTTACTGATCTTCCCCAGGTCGTTGCGCCCCAGATCCACCAGCATATTGTGCTCGGCGACCTCCTTCTCGTCCGCCAGAAGTTCCGCCTCCAGCGCCTTATCCTCCGCCTCCGTCCTTCCTCTTTTCCTTGTTCCGGCGAGCGGGAAGGTGTGCAGGATACCGTCCTCCAGCTTCACAAGCGTCTCCGGCGACGCCCCCGCCACCTCCACATCCGTACCGGAAAAATAGAACATGTAGGGCGACGGATTGATCGTCCGCAGCACCCGGTAGGTATTTAACAGGGAGCCCTCAAAGGGAGCGCTCAGCCTGTTGGAGAGCACGATCTGGAAAATATCACCCTCTCTGATATGGTGCTTCGCCTTTTCCACCATCTGACAGTAAGCCTCTCTGTCAAATAACGGCATCACCCTGCCTGTCAGCTTCCCGTTTTGCTCTTTTTTCTTCTCACCCCTTTTGAGAAGCCCCGCCAACTGTTTCAGTTCCATCACGGCCTTGTTATATCCCGCCTCGGGATCTCCCGCATCGGGATTTCCAAGCGGCATGTTGATGATCAGAATGATCTTCTGCCTCATATGGTCAAAGGCGATCACTTTATCAAACAGCATCAGATCGACGTCCTTAAAATCCTCCGTATCTTCCACCCGGCATCTGGCTGCCGGCTCGCTGTATCCGAGATAATCGTAGGAAAAGTATCCGACCAGCCCGCCTGTAAAGGGCGGAAGATACGGAAAACGCGGACTCTTATACTCCTCCAGTATCTGCCTGATATACCCTGACGGATCATCCGCCTTTACCGTAATGTCCCCGATCTTCATCACACCGTCCATACAGGTGATCTCAAGCTTCGGTGAAAATCCCAGAAAACTGTAGCGCCCCCACCTGTCATTTGCCATAGCCGATTCTAGCATATAACAGTGATCCGATACATTCTTCAGTATCCTTACCGCTTCGATCGGTGTGGTAAAATCCGACAATATCTCGCAGCTCAGAGGCAAAACACGATAACCGCCTCCCTCCGCAATTCTCTTTACCTCCGCAAAATCCGGTACAATTCTCATCATGATCAGCCTCCTTTTACTTTCCCGCGAAGTGTGACAGTCTGACCTGCGCCGTGCGCCGCGACAGTTCAGCCCGCGCCATTCGCAAAGGCACCTGCGGTGCTTTTCCGCTGCTGACGCAGCTGACTTTACTCATAAACAGGCGCTCCGCTCATCCTCGGTAAGATGCGCTCATTCATGTAAACATGATTCACTCATCCTACCGAGGATGGCTGAACTGTTGCACAAAAAAACGCCCCTGACAGATGCTCTCCATCTGTCAGGGACGAATAACGTACACATACAGTAACGGTACGACACTACCCGCGGTGCCACCCTGAATTCACGGGAATAACCCGTGCGCTTAGCGGGATACCAACATATCCCCGGCAACTGACGTATGCCCACACGTTGCAGAATACTCTGTGAGGCGGATTTTCCGCCAGATGAATTCATCACTAAGTGAAGAATTCACTTTCCACATTTGACTGCACCCTCCGCGGTCCATTTGACAACCTGTTTCTCATAAGGATCACCAGCCAAGCTTCTTTCTCCATCTCCTCTAACCCCGGTAACCCGCCCGGATCTCAGCACCCCGGACTCTCTGTAAAGGCATAACTGCCGTTATCTCCGCTTCAACGGTTTAATGTATTGAATTATCTTTAACCATATTACCACCTGTTTCCGCCTCTGTCAAGATTTTTTTGTCGTCTTCTCTTTTCTTCTGTAACAGTTCAACCATTCGGCTAAACTGTTACTTTCTTCTACGTATCCCTTTCATGGCAGATCAGTTTAAACACTGCCGTATTCGCATAGGTCAGCGGCTCGTCATGGGCAAAAAACACAAGGCCATCCACCGGCGAACAGAGTTCCTGCAGCACCTCCCCCTCATAGGGATCCAGCACCTGCGCCAGAACCTGTCCCTTTCCGATCTCTTCACCGACACTTACCACGCTCTCAAAGATCCCCGCAGTCTTTGTCCTGACCGAAACCATGTCCGTATCCTCCACCACAAGGGAAATATACCCCTCATGGCCGCTGTATTCCACCACGCCCTCCTTACTCAGAAAATTCAGCACAGCCCTCACTGCCTGCGCCGCGCTCTCCTTGTCTATCTGCTCCGTGGAAGTAGTGTAGATGCTGAACGCATTCGCCTCCCAGACCTGCCAGTTGTAATTCAGCGTAGTCGTGTCATAGGGTCTTGTATTCCTGAGCACCACATAGGGCATCCCAAATTGTTTTGCCAGTTCCACATTCTCATAGCCCGCCTTCATCATTCTGATGTGGGGTGTAAATCTTCCCGGCATATAAAAAGAAGTGAACTGCATCCCGTAGGTAAAATCCTTTATCTCCTCAAACAATCCCGCAGCGATCCTCTGCGTCGTCTCTCCCAGGTCATACCCCGGAAACATCCGATTGATATCCGTATTGTCCGTGGGCCAGAAACGCTTTTTTATATTCATGGAATAGGGATTCACCGACGGAATGACCAGGATCTTATGTCCCTGCCTGATGCTTCCCTCCTCCTCCAGCTTCTTAAACCGCTTAACAAGCTGAGAACAGACATAGAGCTGCTGCACCTCGTTTCCTCTCATGCTGCCCACGATGCAGACAGATTTTTCCCCCTGCCCGAATTCATACCCCGTGATCCGCAGGTCATCCCTGTAAATAGCTTTTATCTCATATACGATCGTCTTTTTCATTCTTCCGCCCTTTATACGCAGTAAGTTCTTTCTTTTACATAATGAAACAATAATTCAGGTATATTCCATGTTCATCCTCTTCATT
This sequence comes from uncultured Lachnospiraceae bacterium, assembly GCA_910584915.1. Taxonomy (GTDB): domain Bacteria; phylum Bacillota; class Clostridia; order Lachnospirales; family Lachnospiraceae; genus 1XD8-76. The sequence continues at coordinate 6,110 of CAJUDM010000021.1, read as the reverse complement.
GACTGCAAAAACAAAATTCTTTCGTATAACTCCACATGATCCTCAGAACTGCCCGCAGTTTCAGCGGGAAACGCATTCCTCCCGCAGAAGTCTGCCCAACAGAGATCCCGCATCCACCACCGGGTATTCTCTGATCGTAAACAGATAGCCATCCACCGGCGAGCAGACCTCATTTAACACTTCCCCCTGAAGGGGATCGATGATACGCCCGATCAGCTCTCCCTTTTTCAGCTTCTCCCAGTGTCTTGCCGCCGGCACAAAAATTCCCGCCACCGCAGCGTTTAAATAACTCACATCCTCCGGCAGTTCCGAAATAATAGGTTTCACCGGCGTCTTCGTCTCTCCCTGCCAGATCCCCATCTCCTGCATCAGATGCATGATGCCGTTCGCAAGCTGCATACAGTATTCCTTCGTGATCCGCATGCCTACCCCCATCTCCACCACCAATGTCGGCGTTCCGATACTGTTTAAGCTGTGGGCGAGCGTGGATTCCAGCACCGTGTTGGCGCCGTGCACCCAGATCAGATCCACATTCATCTTCTCCGCCAGCGGTATAAGCCTCTCCCGGTGCAGCTCATTGATACGGATCTGCGGAATTTCGGTCAGATAAATATTGCTGGCATGGATATCGATGCAGACATCCGAGCCCGCCAGATCCCGGATGATCTGATCCGCCAGATACTCCGTCATATCCCCCTCCCTGTTTCCCGGAAACAGCCGGTTCATATCCAGATCAAAAGCCGGGATCCCCCGGGTGATGGAATCAATGCCAAGAGGATTCATCGCCGGATAGATATCCACAATACCCGAAAGCTTATCCGCCTCCGCCCGGATCCTTCTGATCACCTCAAAACAGACATACTGTCCCTCCAGTTCATCCCCATGAATACCGGTCACAATACTGATTCTTTTTTCCCTGCCGGTGGGATGCGCTGGGGAAATGCGGTTTTTCCGAATTTCCAGCACCTCGTCCACCGGCAGCTTTACCGAAGCTATCGTTTTTATCACGTTTCTTTCTCCTGTCTCACCTTCACACTGACAATCTGCACCTGCTCCCCCCCGCCGAACAACAGTCCTCTGTTGATGGGGCAGTCCGAAGCATCCCTCCCGGTTCCTATCTTGATATGCTCCTCCCCGACAATAAGATTGTTGGTGGGATCCAACCCATACCATTTTCCCACCGAGAGGACTTCCACCCAGGCATGACTGCTGCCCTCCCCGACCAGCATGCCGGTCACATACCTCGCCGGGATCCCCGCCATCCGGCAAAGGGCAATCATAATATGCGCATAATCCTGACAGACGCCTCTGCCGCCGCCAAACGCCTCCTCCGCCGAAGTACCCACACCTGTCACATTCTTCTCATAAGAAAAGTCCTGATACAATCTGTTCATCAGGACTATCCCCCGCTGCCGGGCGTCTCTGCCGCACTTTGTCTCTATCTGCCTGAAATATGCCTTCAGCTTATCGCCGGGTACTGTAAGCCTATAAGGATAACGGTACATCCCGGTTCTCTCCTCCCGCTCCGCCTCCTCATACTCCGCCATCCCCGCAGACACCCTTCCCTCCGCATGGAGGGAGAACAGCCGGTGCGGCTCATCCACTCTGCCAAACAGCAGACGGTTTCCAAAGGAATCCTCCCCCTGCTCCGAATGCACGGCAGGTTCGATCTCTATCCTGAACTCCTCCGGACACTGACGGCTTGTCCTCGGCGGAACACACCTGATCGTAAAATGGCACCTTCCCACCGGTTCCGCATATCTGATCTGCATATCATAGTCAAAATATAACGTTTTCACGCTCACGCTCCTCTGTACAGGAAGCGTCTCACACCGTTTCCTGCAAAATCGATTCCACTTCAGATACAATCCCATAATAATCGATTTCAGGGGCTTCCACAAGTTCTTTTAAAAGACCGAGCTTTTCCTCCTCGTACGCCATGCCGCTTGTCCGCACCCGCGGGATCAGCCTGTTCACCTCCCTGACTAACTCCCGTCTGCCGATCCCCAGCCTTGCGTACAGATCGATCCTCTCGATCCGCTTGCCCGCCTTGATGATATTCCGCACCTGCTCGGAATCGATGCTGTCGTCGGCGACACCCCAGAATGCCAGAATGTTGTCCATGACTTTCTGCATCTCCACGAGCGGAGCGCTGCTCTTTTTTGCCTTCTGCATCGCATAGAGCGCAAGCTGTATGTAGGAAAGCGTCTCCGAACCGATCTCCTCCCTGAGAACCACGGCATTATCGTAAGCTCTGTTCAGATTGCTCAGAATGGAATCCGGATTGCTCTCCTCAAAAGGATAACTTCTCTTAAACTCTTCTCTGGAACCGTAGATATCGGGGATATCGACCATCCTGCAGAAATCCCTGTAATCGTACGACGCCTTGTCGATCATGCTGTCAAAACTGCCAAAGTATAACTTCAGCGTGGTGTACACCCGCTCCGAATACCTGCCCAGCCAGAATAACCGGTTTGTCTGTTCTACTGATATAATACCCATGTATCCTTAAAACCTCCTCCCTGCGATGAATTGACGATAAAGGAATCCGGGTTCCGGGAAAATCTCGTCAACCCGCTCTTCCACACAAGCGGCTCATCCGCCATCAGCACAAACGCGCGCAGATCCGCCTTTCTGGGAACCACCCCGCCTTTCTCCACGATATCGATATCCTGAAAATCGATGACCTCCTGGGCGATAAACCTTCTCGGCTCCCTTTTGAGCAGTTCGATAAAATCCTCCTTCTCCTTCCTGCTCATGCCGCTCCCGAACACAACGCCGTAGCCGCCCGCCTCCGCCACATCCTTCAACACCAGAGAATCAAAGTGCTCCAGCACATACCGCATATCCTCCTCATAGAACGGCAGATAGGTGGGCGCGTTATGTAAGATCGGTTCCTCGCCCAGATAATACTTCACCATCTTCGGCACAAAGTAATAGATCCCCTTGTCGTCCGCGACACCGTTGCCCGGCGCATTGAGAAGCGCCACATTCCCCTTGCGGAACACATCGTAGATATGCGGAATACCGATCAGGGACTCGGGATTGAAATTCATCGGATCCAGAAACTCATCCGAGATCCTCCGATACACGGCTCCCACTCTCTCCCTGCTGCCGTTATAGTTTATATAGTACAGCTTATCATCCTCCACCACCAGTTCCGAACCGTTCACCAGATGCGCCCCCGTCTTCTCCGCCAGATAGGAATGCTCAAAATAAGCCGCGTTATATCTTCCGGGCGTCAGGATGACCGTATGCCCCTCCACGTTCACATAATCCATGGTGCGCCGCAAAAGCTTCGCATAATTCCTGTTGTCCTCCATCTTCACATGCTGGAAAGTCTTCGGACTGCTCCGCCTGCACAGTTCCCTGGCGATCATCGGATAGGAGGCGCCGGAGGGCACCCGCAGATTATCCTCCAGCACATACCAGCTTCCGTCCTTGCCCTGCACCAGATCGATACCGGATATGTGGGAATAGATGCCTCTGGGCGGCTTCACGCCCTCGCACTCCGCCATATAACCGCCGGAAGCAAAAATAAAATCCTCCGGTATCACCTTATCCTTCACGATCTTTTTCCCGTCATAAATATCTTTTAAAAACAGATTTAACGCCAGAACCCTCTGCTTCAATCCCTTCTCCAGCTCATCGAACTCCCGCTTTTCGATGATCCTGGGTATGGCGTCAAAAGGAAACAGTTGTTCCTTAAACACATTATTCTTGTAAATACCGAATTTTACGCCGTACCTCGCCAGCAGTTCGTTCACTACATCCGTATTCTCGAGCAGTTCCAGATCATACATATTTTTCTCCTCTCATTGCACTTTATTTATCAAAAGCTTTACGCTCTTACAACCACATCATCTGCAGACGTCCAGCAGCTTTCTTTTTCATCATCATACAAAGGAATCAATCCAATCACCGGATCCATACTCATTCCCCTTTCCCTAAACTCCCTCATGCGGACCTTCACAAAAAAAGACGCCTGCCCTGAAAGCAAACGTCTTTGTTTAGTCCTGTGAAACAGGTAAATACAATCGAGCAGGGAAGATTTATCTTCCCCTGCTCGCCGCGCGACCCGCACACCGCACATGCGGTATACTTCCTCTGTGCGGGTCTGCGTTTGAGTAGGGGAATGCTCTTCTCCACTACTCGCGCGCGGGGCGCACGCTGCATAAGCAGCATATTCCCCTGTGCGCCCCTGCGCATATAAAAAGGTGTCCGCACATCTGTGCCGAACACCTTCGTCCAACTTATTTATACATGATATGCCCGTCTTTTGTTTTTGTCAATGATTATTTTTACTTTTTTTATAAGCACTTTTTTTATAAGCCCCCTGAAAGAATTTATGGTCGAAAGCTCATCCCCGGCAATTATACCCGTACACCTCGATCTGGCTCAGCGCCGGGAACGGCGAAGGGTCGTCCGCTTTGATCAGATCGGAGAGCCTCAGCGAGTTTATCTTTTTCTTCTCAAATTCCAACACATGGGGAAGCGCGCTCTTCTCCAGATCCCAGACAGTCTCACTGCCGTCGGAAAAAGTGACCTTCACCTGCCGCCACCAGTTGTCGTGCGGGAAATCGGAGCGGGTATAAAGCACGATCTTCTCCGCCTCCACCGTCCGCCCGAAGTCGAGCGTCATCTCCGCATCATCCTGCATATTGATCCCCCAGGACTCGTAGGGCCACTCTCCGTGGGAGCGGTTCTCGCACACGCCGTCTATCGCATTGCGCGCCGCAAACACAGATTCTCCCCGGGTCTCCACATTCGCCGTGGCGTGAGGGTAACAGCCCGTATCCCCGTGCTGATCATATACATTGAGCGCCAGATTCCGGTACGCCCTTATCTCGTCCTCCCGCGCCGTCCTCGCGCACAGATAATGCCTGTTCCCATAAAAAGCCTTCGGAGAATAGCTGATCCGTTTCTCACCGAAGGGAATCGCAAAAGACACGTTGCCCGTTATATAGCAGAAAGCGATTCCCATCGCGTCGTCCATCTGCAGCATTACATAAATATTCTTTTCGGAGGTTTCCAGAACGATCCTGTCCCCCTCCTGATACTGCGCCGTGCAGACAAGGCTGACAAAATCCTCCCCTCTGCTCACACATATCGTTTTTCCGTTTTTATCTAACACTTTCAGCGCTAACACCGCCATATTCCGCTTCACCTCGTATTATCATTGTCGTATTCCATACCGTCAGGGCTGCTTTCCGATGTACGCCAGAATCCCGCCGTCCACATACAGGACATGCCCGTTCACAAAATCAGATGCCTCCGAAGCGAGGAACACCGCCGGTCCCTGCAGATCCTCCGTGACACCCCAGCGCGCCGCCGGCGTCTTCGCTATGATAAACTGGTCGAAAGGATGCCTGGAACCGTCCGGCTGCTTTTCTCTGAGCGGCGCTGTCTGGGGCGTCGCGATATAGCCCGGTCCGATGCCGTTGCACTGGATGTTGAATTCACCGTACTCAGAGGCGATATTCCGGGTCAGCATCTTCAGTCCGCCCTTCGCCGCCGCATAGGCGGAAACCGTCTCCCTGCCAAGCTCGCTCATCATGGAACAGATGTTGATGATCTTCCCGTGTCCCTTTTTGATCATTCCGGGAATGACTGCCTTGGAGACGATAAACGGTGCGTTCAGATCCACATCCACAACCTGGCGGAACTGTTCCGCGCTCATCTCACACATCGGTATGCGCTTGATGATTCCCGCATTGTTGACAAGGATATCGATCACACCCACTTCCCTCTCTATCTGTGCCGTCATCGCCTGCACCTGCTCTTCATCTGTCACATCGCAGACATAGCCGTGGGCTTTGATCCCCTTCTCCTCATAGGAGGCTGATCCCTTGTCCACCAGTTCCTGCTTTATATCGTTAAACACAATCGTTGCCCCCGCCTCAGCGTAAGCGCAGGCGATCGCGAAACCGATCCCGTAGGATGCTCCCGTGATCAGCGCAACCTTTCCCTCCAGTGAAAATTTCTTTGTAAAATCGCTCATATTTTTCTCCTTTCTAGCGCTGCTTTATCGCACAAAGCCATATTATGGCTTACAAGTTTGTGGCAAGCAACGCGCAGACACAAATCTCGCGATTGAAAATTTTAATTTT
>CAJUDM010000020.1 GCA_910584915.1 uncultured Lachnospiraceae bacterium | reverse complement strand
CGGGGACTTCGAAGGAAGTGTTCGACTACTATGGACTGAATGCGGAGGGCATCGCTAAGGCTGTTAAAGAAGCGATAAGGTGATTGCTTCCGCGGCAGTGAGGGAGACAGCCATGCCTGCATGGCTGTCTGATAAATACCGAGGGGCATCCGGCTTCGGAACTGTAAAAACTTTGGAAGAAGGGAATGAAATAATGGGCAGATATGTTTTGGGAATCGACCAGAGCACCCAGGGCACGAAAGCGCTTCTGTTTGATGAGGAAGGCGCGCTCTTTTGCAGGAGCGACCTTCCCCACAGACAGATCGTGGACGAACGGGGCTGGGTGGAGCATGACCTGGAAGAAATTTATGCGAACACGGTACAGACTGTAAAGGATGTGGTAAAAAAGGCGGGCATCGATAAGGGGGATATCGCGGTGCTCGGCATCAGCAACCAGCGGGAGACGGCGGCATGCTGGGAGAAGGAGACAGGAAAGCCTGTCTATAACGCGGTCGTCTGGCAGTGTGCCCGCGGCGCGTCGATCTGTGAGGAGATCGAAAAGCAAGGATATGCGAGGATGATAAAGGAGCGCACGGGACTGCAGCTCTCCCCTTATTTTTCCGCAGCAAAACTTTCCTGGATCTTCCGGAATGTGGAGGGAGTAAAAGAAAAAGCGGCGGAAGGAAAGATCGCCTGCGGCACGATAGACAGTTTTCTTGTACACCGGCTGACAGGGGGAAAGCACTTTAAGACGGATTACTCCAACGCCTCCAGGACGCAGCTTTTCCATATACGGGAATTAAAATGGGATCAGGAGATACTGGATATCTTCGGGATCGATCCCTCCTGCATGGCACAGGTGACGGATTCCAACGGCTATTATGGAGAGACGGATTTTGACGGTTTTCTGGATAGGCCTATTCCGATCAGGGGTGTGCTCGGGGACTCCCACGGGGCGCTGTTCGGACAGGGCTGTCTGAAGGAAGGCATGGTAAAGGCGACCTACGGCACAGGCTCCTCGATCATGATGAATACGGGGGAGAAACCGGTATTCACGGACCTGGGCGTCGTGACATCACTGGCATGGTCCATGGATGGGAAGGTCAACTATGTTCTGGAGGGCAATATCAATTATACGGGCGCGGTGATCACCTGGCTGAAGGACGATGTGAAGCTGATCGCTTCGGCGGCGGAGACGGAGGCTCTGGCAAGGCAGGCGGCAGAGGGGGATAAGACCTATCTCGTGCCGGCATTTTCGGGGCTGGGGGCGCCTTACTGGGACAGCAGGGCGACGGCAGCGATAAGCGGTATCACGAGGACTACCGGAAAGGCGGAGATCGTGCGCGCAGCACTCGACTGCATTGCCTACCAGATCACGGATATCGTGAAGGCGATGGAGGAGGCATCCGGCATCGCAATGGAGGAACTGCGGGTGGACGGCGGTCCCACAAGGAACGGTTACCTGATGCAGTTTCAAAGCGACATGCTGGGGATTCCGGTGAGGATACCGGAGGCGGAGGAACTGTCCGGCATAGGAGCGGCGTATGCGGCAGGTATAGCGGCGGGGATACTGGATGAAAAAGTATTTGAGAAAATGGGCAGAACCAGTTATAATAGCAAAATAGAGGGGTATGTTCGTGAACAGCGCTATGCGGGATGGAAAGAGGCTGTGAAAATGGTTATGACAAAATAGCGGCATGCCGGGATGATGACAGTAGAAGGAAATGGCAGCTATGAAAGTAAACATGAAGCAGATCAGTGAGATAACAGGGGTATCCACCGCGACAGTATCCAATGCGCTGAATTATAAAAAAGGTGTAAATGCCGATACGGCGGCAAGGGTATTGAAGGCAGCGCAGGAACTGGGATATTTTGATGAGAACCGCATCACGAAAATGAAGTTTGTCACTTTCAAAAGGAGCGGCAGTATCGTGGAAGACACCCCCTTTTTTCCGTTGATGCTGGCAGGGATCGAAAAGGAATGCCGTGAAAATGGTATGGACATGGTTATGAGAGGCCTTGATATCAGGGCATCAGACTATGAGGAACAGGTCAGGGATCTGCTGAGTGATAAGTCGTCGGCGATCATCATGCTGGGAACGGAGATACTTGCTGAGGATGCAGGGCTGCTGGGGCGTATTACAAATCCTTTTGTGGTGATAGATTACTGGAATGGAGAGATGTCCTTTAATTCGATTCAGATCAACAATGAGGATTCCGTGAAATGTGCGATCCGCTATCTGGTGAGAAAGGGGCACACGCAGATTGGTTATCTGCGGGGGGATTTCAGGATCACTCCGTTTAAAACGAGAGGCGCAGGTTACCGTTCGGGAATGCGGGAGGCAAACCTTCCTATCAGAAAGGAGTACACCCTGACTGTCGGAAGCCGTATGGACAGTGCGTACAGTGAAATGAAGATGCATCTGGAAAGAGGGGTGAAACTGCCGACGGCTTTTGTCGCCGATAATGATATGATTGCTCTGGGCGCCATGAAGGCAATGACGGAGAGCGGTATCAGAATACCGGAGGATGTATCGATCATCGGATTTGACGATCTGCCGTTTGCGGCGGTGGCATCCACGCCTCTCACAACGCTCTATGTGCCGAAGGAGGAGATGGGCAGGATCGTGGCAAGGCGGCTGATCGAAGTGATCAAAGGAGATACGGTTACTACAAAGATATATGTATCCACTACATTTGTGGAAAGAGACAGCGTGAAATCGCTCATATAAGGTATTATGATGATAGACATGATACCGCAAAAATTCTTGTGGCAGCGATGTGCGTGACTGAGACAGGAGGGTGACATGAAGGTATTAAATTTTGGCTCATTGAACTACGACTATGTGTATAAGGTGGACCATGTGATCACGCCGGGAGAGACAATGGATTCCTTTGGCATGGAGACACACTTCGGCGGAAAAGGACTGAACCAGTCCATTGCGCTTTCAAGGGCAGGTGTACCGGTTCAGCATGCGGGCATGGTCGGGGAGGACGGTCAGGGCTTTCTGGATCTGTGTGAAAAAAGCGGGGTGGATACGTCCTTGATAAAGAAGGTTTCCGGCAAATCAGGGCATACGATCATTCAGCTGGACAAAAATGCCCAGAACTGCATTCTTTTGTATGGCGGCAGTAATCGTATGATCACGAAAGAGTATGTGGATGAGGTGTTTTCCGGATTTGGGGAGGGCGATATTGTGCTTTTGCAGAATGAAGTGAATGAAATGCCCTATATCATCGATACCGCATATGACAGGGGAATGCGGATCGTGCTGAACCCCTCACCTTTCAATGAGGCACTGCTCGCCTGCGATATGCATAAGATATCGGTCTTTCTGCTGAACGAGATAGAAGGTTTCCAGATCTCGGGGGAGAAGGATCCTGATAAGATACTCGATAAGATGATGGAAAAATTTCCGGAAGCGCAGGTAGTGCTCACGCTGGGTTCGGACGGCGTGGTGTACCGGGATAAGTATGGAACATGCAGACAGGGGATCTTTCAGGTAAAACCGGTGGATACCACTGCTGCAGGGGATACTTTTACGGGATATTTCATCGCGTCCATGATGAAAGAACTGCCTGTACCGGAAGCGTTAAAGATCTGCGCGAAGGCGTCGGCCATCGCGGTCTCGCGCATGGGGGCGGCAGGCTCCATTCCGACGGTGGAGGAAGTGGAGAAGAGCGGGCTGGAAGAAATGTGATGTATATATTGTGTGGATACAAAAAGGCGGCGCTGCCGTCTTTTTTGTTGGAAATAACAGCAGAAATATGCAGTTGATTGTTTTTACGGCAAAAATATGGTAAGTTAATCATATGTCTGCGTATGGGAAAATACGGAGGACAGGAATATGTATCATTTTGACAAAAAGGGAACAAAAGTCATGGGAAGCAGTAAAATAACGATCAAGGAAATCGCGAATCTGGCAGGGGTATCTATTGCAACCGTATCTCATGTGATAAACCGTACACGTTATGTGAGTCCTGAATTGATCGAGAAGGTGGAGCAGATCATCAGAGAGACGGGTTATATTGAAAAAGTGGCAGAGAAGGAAAGGAAGCTTAAAGTGGGAAGGTCGTCCGTGATCGTGGGGATCTTTCCGAATATTGTGAGCACAGTATACTGGAACATGGCTGCAATCATGAAAAAACTGGTACAGGAGCAGGGATATCAGTTTATGGTCGTCATCACCGGAGATGATTTTTTGGAAGAGCAGCAGACTATCGCGACGCTGCTGTCAAATAAGACGATAGCGGGGATCCTGCTTGTCCCTGTGAGTGACAGGGCTTCAGATTATAAAAAACTGATCGCATCGGGAATGCCGTTTGTCTGCATGGAACAGAATGTACTGGGCGAGGGTATAGACTCGGTAGTGTTTCAGGACAGGGCGGCTTTGTATAAAGGAACCAGTTATTTGATCGAATGCGGGCATAAAAATATTTTATTTCTCCGGGAGAACACGGAAAATAATACGAGGGAGGAGAGAACAAAAGGGTTTCTGGAGGCACTGCAAAAGAACCGCATGAATGTAAATGACGCCAATATTGTAGATGTCGATCTGAGGGTGGAGGAGGAACGGTGCCAGGAAGTCATACATAAAGCGCTTGGACGCATTATGCCGACAGCCGTTATTGCCGGTGGAAACTGGCTCACCATACAGCTGCTCAAGGTGATAAAAAACAGAGGGATAAATTGCCCGGAGGAATTGTCCGTGATAGGATTCGGGGATGAAGTGTGGACGGAACTTGTGGAACCGCCGTTGACTGTGCTGGAGCGGGATGTGGAAGAACTGAGCAGGCTTGCTTTTGACATGCTGTCTGAAAAAATCCGCACGGGAAAGGCGAATGGGAAAAACTGCTACGCGACAATAGAATTAAATATCAGAAAATCGATCAAGATGCTGGATAACGGCCCGTATGGCGAAGAGCCTGTATCTCTGGATGAGATCAGCCTGACAAGGGAGGAGAAGCGGCTGCTGCGGAAAGGAAATTACAGGGTTGCGATATCGTTCCACTATACCGGAACTGCATGGGCGCTGCTGCATGAGGAGGGAATCCGCGATGAACTGGAAAAATACGGAATAGCGGTCATCTCGGTCATGGACGCCCATTTTGACCCGGCGCTTCAAAATATGCAGCTGGACAGTATCTGTGTTCAGAAACCGGATGCGGTCATCGCAATCCCCACAGATGATAAAAAGACGAGAGAAAAATTCCAGGAATTGTCAAAGGTGTCAAAACTGGTATTTATCAGCAATGTTCCCGAAAATATTGAAAAGAACAGTTATGTCTCGTGCGTGTCTGTCAATGAATGGGAGAATGGGACAAATGTGGGGAGGCTTATCGGGGAGTATTTCCGGAAAAATAAAAATGCAAAAGTGGGATTTATCAATCACGGTGCAATCTTTTATGGGACAAGGGTGCGTGACGGAGCTGCGGAAAAGATACTGTTGGACAATTATCCGAACGTAGAGATCGTGAGCATCAGAAGTTTTGGAGAGATTGAGAATGCATATCAGGCCTGCAAGGAGATGATAACTTCGCATCCCGAGATAGAGGCGCTGTATGTGAGTTGGGACAGACCGGCGCTGTTGGCGATCAAAGCCTTAAAAGAGCTGAGGCGGGAAGACGTTGCGATATTTACGACGGATCTTGATCAGGAGATCGCGGGATATATTGAAAAGGGTGTTGTGAAGGGGATGAGCACTCAAAGGCCTTATGAGCAGGGGCGTATGGCGGCGAGGGTCGTGGCAAAATCTTTAGTGGCGGAGAATGTTCCAAAATATGTGGGAGTACAGCCGTATATGATAGAACCCAAAGAGCTGGAGCGCGCCTGGAAAGAAATATTCCACCAGGCGAAGCCTGAGAGGCTGTGAAGGTGGCAGGAAATTGTTGAAAAAAAGCTGGGAAAAAGATAAAAAGAGAGGTGGAGGCATTTCAGTCAAATCGAATGCCTCCTTTTTTATGCACAGACCCGCACAGAGGAAGTATGCCGCATGTGCGGCGTGCCGGGCGCGCGGCGAGCAGGGAAGATAAATCTTCCCTGCTCGATTGAATCTATAGATCGGAAAGAAAATAGAATTTACGTAAAAACATAAAAAACAATATTAAAACAGACAAAAAGAGGAAAAGAATATTGTGTAAGGTGATGAAAATTAATAAAGATATTAGAAAAATATTGACATTTATCATTTAAAACAATAAAATTTACGCAAACAAAGGATGCGTGAGGATGATCTTAAATATTTACATAAAACCGGTTGGGTTATCTTCATGAGCGGAATCTTGTTAAAAAATAATAATGGAGGTAGTGACAATGAAAAAGTTGGCGGCATTAGGACTTTGCCTTTGTATGACAGTGGGAGTGATGACGGGATGTGGTTCATCCCCGGCTGAGAGTACGGAGGAGCCAGCGGCAGAGACACAGGAAAGTGAAACGGCGGAAGCGCCGGCAGCGGAAGAGACAGGGGAGGAGGCACAGCCGGAGGGGGAAACCTCAGACTTATCTTTTGCTTTTTGTACCAATACTTTAAATAACACATTCCAGAGTTCCATGGACACTAAGTTCAGCGAGCTCTGTGAGGCAAACGGCATCTCTTATACGTGCCTTGATCCGGATTATGATCTGAATAAGCAGTTAGGGCAGCTCTCCGATGTGGCGAACAGCGGCTATGACGCAGTGTTTATCATTCCTGTAGATTCTGCGGGAATCACAGCCGGCCTGGCGGAGATCAAAGACGCGGGGATACCGATCTTCAACGTCGATACGGCGGTGATCGAGGAGGACATCGAGGCGTTCGTGACACAGTTCGTGGGAACAAACGCATATATGGCAGGCCAGCTGGTCGGCGAACAGATGACTAAAGATTATCCGGACGGTGCACAGATCGCAGTACTGGATTTCCCTTCCAATGAAAGCTGCGTGGATCGTGTCAACGGCTTCATGGACGGGCTTGGCGACAATGCAGATAAATTCGATATCGTAGCGCAGCAGGATGGCGCGGCGGCTCTGGATGTATCACTGGGACTGGCGGACGACATCATCATTGCAAACCCTGATCTGCAGGCATTCTTCTGCATCAACGATCCCTCTGCGCTGGGAGCGGCGGCAGCAGTGAAGGCGGCAAACAAGACAGGGGAGATCGGGGTGTACAGTATTGATGCTTCCCCGGATGGAAAGCAGGCTCTTCTGGACGGCGAATTCAGCGCTGTGGCAGCGCAGGTACCTCTCGGGATCGCAGAGTATGCGTACAACGCGGCTGTAAAATATCTCGGCGGCGACACGGACCTCGGTGGCAAGAAGATATATCTGGATTCCCATCTGGTACTGGAGGATGAAGCGAAAGAGACGATCAATGACTGGCAGTAAACTTTGAGACAAACGGGCCGTCATGGCGGATAAAACGGCTGTGGCGGTCCGTTTATATGCGCATCCCCGCTTAGGGACATAAATGTCGGAGGCATGGGGCGGCGCGGCGGACAGGGAGAAGATATCCCTGCCCGATTGTGGAGGGAAAATATGGGACAGACAGTACTGGAAATGAAAGGGATCAAGAAAAGCTTCTCCGGTATCTATGCGCTCAGCGGGATCGATTTTTCTCTTGAACTGGGGGAGGTACATGCACTCCTCGGGGAAAATGGAGCCGGAAAATCTACGCTGATCAAAGTGTTGGGAGGAATCCATCAGCCGGACTGCGGAGAGATCAGAATAAATGGAGAGAAAGTTAAAATACATAACGTGCCGGAGGCAAGGGAGAACGGGATCGGTATCATCCATCAGGAGATCGTGCTTGTGCCGTATCTTACGGTGGCGCAGAATCTGTTTCTCGGGCGTGAAATCATTAAAAACGGCATGGTAGACATGGCGGAGACAAACAGACGGGCGGAAGAAATGATAGCTGCTCTGGGAGTAAATATCAGAGCGGAGACGATCGTGGAAGAGCTGACGATAGCACAGCAGCAGATGGTTGAGATCGTGAAGGCAGTGTCCTTCAACGGGAGGATCATTGTGATGGATGAGCCGACTTCGTCTCTGTCCAATGAAGAGGTGGAGCAGTTATTTGAGATCATAGAGAAGTTGAAGGAGGAAAAGGTCAGCATAATCTATATTTCTCATAGGATGGAAGAACTGTTCAGAATATCGGACAGAGTGACCGTGATCCGTGACGGGGAATATGTCGGGACGAAAAAGACAGCCGAGACAAATCCGAATGAACTGGTGGCGATGATGGTCGGTCGTGATCTGGAGAGCTTTTACTCCAGGGACTTTCAGGAACTGGAGAAGGCGGACACCGTGCTGGAGGTAAAAAACCTGACCTGTGAAGGCGTCTTTGAAGATATCAGCTTTAAAGTGAGGAAGGGTGAGATACTGGGATTTGCCGGGCTTGTAGGCGCCGGCAGAAGCGAGATCATGGAGAGCATATTCGGGGCGAGGCCGCACCAGTCCGGCGAGATCCTGTTAGATGGAAAGAAAGTAGATTTTAAGAATCCAATGCAGGCGATTAAAGCCGGCGTCTCACTGGTCCCGGAGGACCGGAAAAAACAGGGGCTGGTCCTTGAGAACAGCGTTTCCTTCAATCTGACGCTTGCCTCTCTGCGGTTTTATATGAATGGGATCGCGATCAGTGAGAAGAAGAAAAAAGCGGTGATAGACAGATATTTTGAAAGGCTGCGGATAAAAGCTGCATCCCCGGAGATAGAAGCTGGAAGCCTTTCGGGCGGGAACCAGCAGAAAGTGGTTCTGGGGAAATGGCTTGCGACAGAACCCAACGTGCTTATCCTGGATGAGCCGACAAGGGGCGTGGATGTCAATGCAAAGTTTGAGATCTATTCTACGATCAATAATCTGGCAAAAGAGGGGATCGCCATCATCATGGTTTCCAGTGAACTGCCGGAGATCATCAATATGTGTGATAATGTCTGCGTGATCCGGGACGGAAGGATGGCGGGAAAGTTGTCGAAAGAAGAATTGAGCCAGGAAGGTATCATGAAATATGCGGCAGGAGGAGTGGAAGAATATGAACCAGAAAAATAATAAATCAGTTTTAATGGATAATCCGTTTATCAGTATTTTCCGCGGAAATATCGGCATCATAGGCGTTCTTGTCATTATGTGTGTGATCGTGACGATCGCGACGGATAAATTTTTGACGACAAACAATATCATTTCCGTGTTGAGGCAGATATCTATCAACACCTATATCGCCCTGGGAATGACGCTGATCATTATCCTCGGGCATATCGATCTGTCCGTGGGGGCGATAGTCGCCATGAGCGGAACACTGACGGTGGGATTCATTGTGACACAGGGGCTCCCGATCGGACCATCGATCATCGTGGGGCTTATGCTCGGCACGATCGCGGGGATCCTCAGCGGGGCGATCGTTTCGGTATTCAGAGTACCTGCGTTCATTATCACGATGGCGATGATGAATGTCTGCAACGGCATCGCCTATGTGTACTCGGGGGGGCAGTCGACCAGGATCACGGACGAGTTTTTTGTGGCGATCGGCAACGGATATATTTTTGACAGGATTCCGCTTCCGGTGGTATATATGACCATTCTGATCATTGTCATCAGTTTTGTGTTGGGAAAGACAAAGTTCGGAACTTATGTGTACGCGATCGGCGGCAACCGTGAGGCGGCGAGGTTATCCGGTGTTCCGATCAAAAAAGTGGAGATCATCGTGTTCACATTGTCGGGACTCTTATCCGCCTTTGCAGGCCTGGTGCTCTGTTCGAGAATGTACTCGGGCCAGCCGTCCGTGGGCGACGGCTATGAGCTGGACGCGATAGCCTCCTGCGTGCTCGGCGGGACATCCATGTCGGGCGGTAAGGGAAGGATCAGCGGGACGGTGTTCGGCGCCATGGTCATCGGCATCATCTCCAACGGGTTAAACCTGATCGGCGTGAGCTCCTACTGGCAGCTGATCGTAAAGGGACTGATCATCGCGTGCGCGGTTCTTTTGGACTCACAGAAGGGCAGGCTGTCCGCCCTGAAGAAAAAAGCGGCAAAATAGAGAAGAAAGGAAGAGGAAAATCAATATGGATATTTTTCGTAAGATGTCTTTTGCGGATTCCACTGGGGATGCCATTCCGTTTTATCATGAGGGGAAATACCATCTTTTTTCGCTGACTCCCGCTCCGGGGACAACGGTTTATCCGCCGAGGCTCAGAACGACGTGGAGCCACTGTATTTCGGAGGATCTGGTACACTGGAAAGAACTGCCCACTGCACTTTATCCCGGGGATGGGGATGAGCCGGATGCGTCCGGAGTATGGACAGGGTCCGTCATCTATGGGGAGGGACAATATCATGCATTCTATACAGGATACTGCCTGACGGCCGAGTACCAGCAGACGATCTGCCATGCGACGAGCAAAGACGGCATCACGTGGACAAAGGATTCGGCGAATCCTGTTATCACGCCCATGACGGAACTGTATGAAAAGCTGGACTGGCGGGATCCCTATGTATTTTACAATGAGGAGGATCAATGTTACTGGATACTGATCTCAGCAAGAAAGCTGGATATGCCGGTGACACGCCGCGGATGTGTCGTGCTGTACCGTTCGGCGGACCTGGTAAACTGGGAATATTACGGACCAATCTATGCGCCGGGGCATACGAACTGTCCGGAGTGTTGTGAGATGTATAAAATAGGAGATAACTGGTATCTCTCCTACTCCAGATTTTCGGAGTTTGTAAATACGATATACAGGATCTCCAAGTCTCCCTTCGGCCCGTGGCGTAAGCCGAAAAAGGACGGAATCGGCGGAAGGAGGTTTTATGCCGCCAAATCCATGCAGAATGACGAGGGACGCCGGTTCTACTTCGCCTGGGCGCACGACAGGGCGGAGCGCAGCGATAGGGGAGAATGGTACTGGGGCGGCGAGTTCTGTACCCCGCATGAGGTGACGGTAGATGCGGACGGTGAGCTGGACGTGAAGCTGCCGGCGGAGTATGAGGCTGCGTATCAGGAGCCTGTGCCGTATCGGTATAAGCATGTGATGGGAAATGCAAAATGTTATGGGGACAGATGCATAGAACTTGACTCGGCAGGAACCTGTACCTATGGCTTTCTGGAACACCCGGAGGAAAGTTTTTATTTCCACTGCAGGATCATGCCGAGGGAGGTGTATGACCATTTTGGCGTGCTGCTGAAATCTGACAGGGAGGCCAGTGGATGCCTGCTTTTAGAGTTTGATGCGGCGATGCAGAGGGTTTCCCTCCTGAACCTTCCAATGGGGGTGGATCCCTTCTGGGAGCAGTCCTGCCAGGCGGTTCCGCCGGCGACGGATCCGGGGCCGGACGGAGTAAGGGTCTGTGAGAAGACTTTCTCCATAGAAGAAGGACAGGAGATCGATGTGAAGATTATAGTGGATCAGGATATGGTGGAGGCCTTTGTGGGAGAACAGGCTGCGTTTACCTATCGGATCTATGCGAGGCCGGAGTATGAGATCGGAATCCTGGCGCAGGATGCGAAGGTGGAATTCTATGATATCAATATAAAAAAATAAGTGTTGTACAGGAAAAGGCGGCAGTGCCGCCTTTTTCGTTTGCCAAGAACAGGGGTGGTAGGGTATAATATGCACGTAAGCAGTGAGCAATGCGAAAAAAGACTGATAAACAGATGCGTTGTGCCTGCACAAAAGCAGATATTTATCTGACTTTTTTCACAGTGCGGACGCCCGTGAACTCGGGAAACCGAAGGTTTTCCGAGTTTGCACTGCGGGCGGGGCATATATATGAAACATTTGGAAAGCAGAGAGATGGAAACAGAACTATTTAAAATAACAGATGAAAACCGGAACAGGCCGGATGCCCTGGCAGCGTTAAAAAAAGCAGGTAGAATTCTGCGGGACGGCGGGCTCGTGGCATTTCCTACGGAGACGGTATATGGGCTCGGAGGCGATGCGCTGAATCCGGAGTCCTCCCGGAAGATCTATGCCGCGAAGGGGCGGCCTTCGGACAACCCTCTGATCGTGCATATCTGCAGGTGGGAGGATCTGGCGCCCATTGTGAGAGAGATACCGGAGACGGCGAGGAAACTCGGAGCGGCTTTCTGGCCGGGACCGCTGACGATGATACTGGAAAAGTCGGATAAAGTGCCGAAGGAGACGACGGGCGGCCTGTCCACTGTAGCGGTGAGGATGCCGTCTGATCGGACAGCGCTTTCCCTGATCCGTGAGGCGGGCGGATATGTGGCGGCCCCGAGTGCCAACGCTTCCGGACGGCCGAGCCCCACACTGGCGAAACATGTCAAAGAAGATCTGAGCGGAAAAATAGAGATGATTCTCGACGGAGGGCAGGCGTGTATTGGCCTGGAGTCCACGATAGTGGATCTGACGGAGGCTGTTCCGACGATCCTGAGGCCGGGTTACATTACGAAAGAGATGCTTTCCGGGATTTTAGGGGAAGTGGAGACCGACCGGGCAATCCTGCCGGAGGGCAGTGACGCCCCGCCGAAGGCACCGGGGATGAAGTACAGGCATTATGCGCCGAAAGCGGAACTGACGATCATTGCCGGGGACGAGGCGGCGGTGGTGAAGCGCATCAATGAACTTGTGCAGAAGGCGGAGGGGAAGGGACTTCGCAGCGGAGTCATAGCGACGGACGCAACGGCGGGAAGCTACGGGACAGCCCTGGTCAAGAGTGCCGGGGACAGAGCGAAAGAAGAGGAGGCGGCGAGGGAACTGTACCGGATCCTGCGGGAGTTTGACGGGGAGAACGTGGATGTGATCTATTCCGAGGCTTTTGAGGAGAACGGGTTTGGGCAGGCAGTGATGAACCGGCTGTTAAAGGCGGCAGGGCATCGCATGGAGTATGTCCGTTAGCTTTTCGTCTTCCAAAACGGTATATTTTGCGATATAATGGAAATATCAAAGACAGAGAGGAGAGAGTTATGATTGCATTGGCATCGGATCATGGCGGATATGATCTAAAGGAACGGGTAAAGAAGTATCTGGAGGAAAGGGGACTGGAGTACAAGGATTTCGGGTGTGACAGCAGGGATTCCTGCGACTATCCGGATCTTATCAGACCGGCGGCAAAGGCCGTGGCGGAGGGAAGCTGTGACAGAGGCATCGTGATCTGTACCACGGGTATCGGCGTGTCTATCTGCGCCAACAAGGTGCCGGGCATCCGGTGTGCCCTCTGTGCGGATTCCGTGACGGCGAAACTGACCAGGCTCCACAATGACGCCAACATGCTCTCGATCGGCGCGGGCGTGACAGGGGAGTTCCTGGCGTTGGATATCATCGAGAAATTCCTGGATACTCCGTTTTCGGGGGATGAGAGGCATAAGAGAAGGATTGGAAAGATAGAGGGTTAGATTGGCAGGACAGGATAGGAGGCGACATGGCAAAAACGGTGATAATGGAACATCCTCTGATCCAGCATAAGATAGGATGGGTCAGGAGAAAAGAGACGGGGACAAAGGACTTCAGAGAGACGATCAGCGAGATCGCGATGCTGATGGCATATGAGGCGACCAGAAATCTGCAGCTCGCCGATGTGGAGATTGAGACGCCGATCTGTAGGACGTCAGCGAAGGAGATGAAGGGTAAGAAAATGGCTATCGTCCCGATCCTCAGGGCGGGGCTTGGCATGGTGGACGGCGTGCTGGCGATGATCCCGGTGGCAAAGGTGGGACATATCGGCCTGTACAGGGATCCTGAGACCCATGAGCCGGTGGAATATTACTGCAAGCTTCCGGCGGACTGCGGAGAGCGGGAGGTTTTTGTGGTGGATCCGATGTTGGCAACCGGCGGTTCCGCGACGGCGGCGATCCGCATGCTGAAGGACAAGGGGTGCAGAAAGATACATTTTATGTGCATCATAGCGGCGCCCGAGGGCGTGAGGAGGATGCAGGAGGAACACCCCGATGTGGATCTCTATATCGGAGCGCTGGACGAGAAACTCAATGAGAACGCCTATATCGTGCCCGGGCTGGGGGATGCCGGCGACAGGATATTCGGGACGAAATAAGATGTCGGAAGGATGTATTGAGCGGAAGCGAGTATTAATTCCCGCGAGCGACGAGTCAGGTGGGCATGTCCACATGCACATTTGGCGGCTGCCGCGAGGGCCGCACACCCCGCTGCGTTGCAAGCTTGATGCCTCGTTGCCTGCAGCGGGGGGTTGGCTGGAGATAAAATATTTTGTATGGGGGTACAGATGAAACGAACGGATTATATCAGCTGGGATGAGTATTTTATGGGGGTTTCCAGACTGGCGGGGATGCGGTCGAAGGATCCTGGGACGCAGGTCGGATGTTGTATTGTCAGCGGTGACCATAAGATCCTTTCGATGGGTTATAACGGATTGCCGATGGGATGCTCCGACGACGATTTCCCGTGGGACAGAGAGGGTGATATGCTTTCCACGAAGTATGCCTATGTGACGCACAGCGAACTGAACGCCATCCTGAATTTCAGGGGCGGCTCGTTGGAGGGGACTACGCTGTACGTATCCCTGTTTCCCTGTAATGAGTGCGCGAAGGCGATCATACAGGCGGGGATCAGGACGGTGATCTACGGGAGCGATAAGTATGACGGCACACCGGGCAATATCGCGTCCAAGAGGCTGTTTGACGCGGCGGGCGTGGAGTACAGACAGTATGAGGCGACCGGGCGGAAGGTGGAGCTGGAACTGTAACTGTCATCCAATAAATTGCTGCAAGAGCAAAGTGTGCAAAAGCACACAGGCGGATACAGGGATAAACCGTGAAGTTCAAAGGAGGCAGTACGGACAGCCGAAAGTGCCGGGTATGAATCAGACGGAGTCATAAACGGCGCGGAACCTGAAACAGCATACGGCTGCAAGGAGAGGAGGTGAGGGCACATGGAAAGGATCATAAAGTTGTGGAAGCGTCTGGCGGCAAGCCTGCTTGTCATAGTGATGACAACGGGATTGTCTGTTTCCGCCTATGCCCTCACCACAAAAGAAAAGCTTGAGCAGGCACAGCGGGAAAGGGAAGCTACGCAGGGGCAGCTCTCCCAGACGAAGGATAATATTTCGGGGCTGCAGAACGAACTGAGCGTACTGCAGGGACAGTTGAACAATCTGAATGATCAGCTCACGGAGGTCAGCGACCGGCTGGCAGAGCTTGAGCGGCAGATCGCTGACAAGGAGCAGGAGATCGCGGAGACAAAAGAGGCGCTTGAGGAGGCGAGGATCGACGCGGACAACCAGTATGAGGCGATGAAGAGCCGGATCCAGTATATGTATGAGCGGAATGACTATGCACTTTTGGAGGGGATGCTGGGGGCGGACAGCGTCTCGGATATGCTGAACTTTTACGACTACGCGGACGCTATCACGGAGTATGACGAACGGAAGTTGGAGGATTTCCGTAAGATCAGGGATGAGATAGAACAGAAGGAAAAAGAACTTCAGGCGGAGCAGGAGGAGCTCGCGGGCTACAGGGTGCAGGTGGAGGCGGAACAGTCCAAGGTCAGCGGCTATATCAGTTCCACATCCGGCGATATCGCCCAGAACGCGGGCCAGCTCTCCAACGCGCAGGCAGTGGCGGAGGCCTACGAGGCGAAGATCAAGGAACAGGATGCGGATATCGCGGCGTTAAAGAAAAAGCTGGCGGAGGAGATAGCCATGTCAAAACTGGCATCCCAGTCGGCGAAGCGGGATATCTCCGAGGTATCCTTTGCGGAGGGCGACAGATATCTTCTGGCGAACCTGATCTACTGCGAGGCGGGCGGAGAACCCTACGCAGGCCAGCTCGCCGTGGGGGCGGTGGTCATCAACCGGCTGCTCAGTTCCGTGTATCCAGATACAATAACGGGCGTTATATATCAGCGCTCGCAGTTCTCCCCGGTGGGAAGCGGACGGCTCGCCATAGCGCTCGCCGAGGACAGGGCGACGCCGGCGTGCTATCAGGCGGCGGATGAGGCTATGGCAGGCGTCTCCAACGTGGGGGACTGCGTGTATTTCCGGACGCCGATCGAAGGGCTTACGGGGATATCGATCGGAGGGCATATATTCTATTGATTGTGTTGTCGGAGGAAGGACGCTGCGGCGGATAGTTTGAGAGAGGGCATTGGGAGGAAACTTTGATGGAGGGGAATCTGTGATGCTGAATAAAAATATGAAGAAATTGGCGGCAGCAGTCTGCATCGCATTGTTGATCGCGGCGGGATATGCCGCCAGATTTGCTTTTGCCGGTGCCATGGCGCCAGGGCAGCCCGGCGATGCCGTGATCGGGAAGGATATACACTTAAGCTTCAGCGGGGAGGAGGGAACTGCCGCTTATCTGGAAGGCCTTTTGCAGGAGGAAGCGGAAAAGGCTGAAGACACGGATCCCAATGAAAAGATCTGTTTACTTGATGAGAACGCTGTAAGGAAATTGATCTCCTATATGGAAGAGAATAGCCTGAGGATCGCCGACGGAGAATATGTGGTTCCCCAGACAGGTGATTTTGAGAAAATAATCGGTATTTTGAGATTCGAAGAAGAGTAAGATCCTGAAATGTGTTCAGGGCAGGGAAAAAATATATTATTTGGATGTTGATGCAGCTGATAAGATATTTCGGGCTGAAGATAGCTCACAGGAGAGGCATTGCTGAGAGAATGATCTATTGTACACATTATTCCATTGAGGACTGTATAGGGCTGTTGTCACGAAAAAATACATATGATGTCTTTGAGTATTCATTTGAAATGAAGACAGAGACGATGGGAGAAATTACCTTCATCCGCTGTAATAAACATTTGTGGAACGGGCTCCGATCGCTTTATCAGATTGAATTTGAGAGCGATGAGACTACGACAATAAGAATGGAGTTTATAAGGGAAGGTTCTGTTTTTCCTTTCTCAACATTGTTTCCGGAGTGGATAAACGAATTTATGGAACAGAAATTGAGTGCGACAGAGAAAAAGCCGGATGTGGAGTGAGCATATATGAGACTATTATTTTTCATGGTGTCAGCAGGCGTCATTGTTATAGCGGTATGCGCTTTATATATCAATGCCATTTTGACATGCACAATAGAGACAACAGGAACTTATATAAAGCATAATACTGTGCGTAGCGGCCGCGGCAAGGTTACATATGAACCGGTTTTTCGGTATTGTGTAAAAGGGGAGGAATTTCAGGGGCGCTGTCTGAATGAGATGAGCCTGTCAGATATTCAAAAGCGATTTGCTGTTGGTCAGACATATACCATTTATGTGAGCAATAGAAAGCCGGATCATTTTGCAGTGTCCCGTAAAGTGCCGGGAGGCAGTATGATCGGGATCCTGGTGGGGATCGGGATCATACTTCTGGCTGTGGGATCTGCCGGAATACGGAGAGGGTGATAAAGTATATGGGCATATTTGTCAGGATGTTGGTCGCATTTTTTGCGCTGCTTGTTACCAGATACGTGTGGCGGAAAGCGAAGGAAGTGCAAAAAGAATATATTATAAATCTGGTGATATTTTCAAAGATGTGGCTCCTGTTTGCTGTGATATGTACAGTGTGCGGCATACTTTTCGGCTTTATGAAAACTGCTTCCGCGGAGACGGGCATTATCGTCAGTATGGTATTCCTTGTATTTGCGGTATTATTATATTTGCTGAGTATCCTGTACTGCCGTTTTCATATCGATATCGATGATGAGAAGATTGAATATTGTCCTCCGGCAGGAAAGAGCAGATGCCGGTATTTTGACAAAATAACGAAGGCGGAGATCGATGAAAAGGACAATCTGCATTTATATTCTGATGGAGAGAAAACGCTGAAGATCCCTCTGGAAATCGGAAGAGAATATGTTATCACTTTATTAAAATGTAATGACGTCCGTGTCAGATATAAATACAACATAGACGATTTTGAGATGAGATTACCATTGTTTTATCCCATTTTCTACATTTTCTGTTTTATAGCAGCGGGAATGATGGCAGGCTTGTCGGCAGAGGTAAAACTGTTGAGGGGAGTTCTGCTCTGGTCTGTTATGATGGCATGCTCGGCGTTTGAAGCGGCGTCTGATTATTGGGGGAAAGTGGTGGTCCGCAGGAATGAGATAGCGCAGGTCAGGTTTCTCAGAAAGACAAAAAGGATCGCTCATAAACAGATCGTCAGGGTGGCGCGGCGCAGTAATGGCAGGGCTCCGCAGCTCTTAATTTATTCGGAAAAGGGAGTGGCGATGAAAATAAATATGTTGTGTGAAAACAGAGAGCTGCTGGAGGAACTTGTGAGAAGGCGTCACTGGGAGAGATGAAAAACGGGATTCCTACTCAGGAAATAATGGAGAGCGGAGAATGAAAAAAATCAAAAAAGGGTTAGTCATATTTATTATATTTGTGTTAATGCTCCTCTTCATCTATTTCATTGTGCCCTATTTTGCGATTAATAAGCTGACTGCAAAATATGGTTCGGAATTTGCCGATTTATACAGCGAGAATGGCTTTTATGATGATATAGAGTATCTGAAGGTGTTGCAATATCGTGATGAGAGAGCTGACATATACTATCTGACTGATGACAGGCTGAAAAATAAATTGAGCAGCCTCGACGATGATCATGCAGCCATACTCTATATTGAGGAGAACCACAGTTCGGCGTCAATATTCATTTTTGGTGACGTAAACGGCGAGTGGAAATTTGAAGGCTGGGATCTGATCAGGTCTTTTTCCGGAACGGCAGAGGGGGTTATGTGGCCATATTATTTTTAGAATTTTGTTATATTTTTATACCGCTTGACATCTTTAAGGAAAACCGGCACAATAAACCTTCTCAAAACCCTGAACATGCCGGAGGAAGAGATCATCCGGCAAATCTGCAGCCTGTACCAGATCGAGGAGGAGCAGGCGGGGAAATATCTGTAGAAATACAACAGCAGATGAAACACGATATATAAGTGAAAAAAGGATTCGGAAACAGCCGTTTTATCAGCTGAAGATCCGAATCCTTTTTTATTTAAAGGAAGATTACTAACTTATTTCCCGTGAAACTCAGTCACAACGGATCCAGTCCCCGATCCATTCGCCGGTGGAGTGGTTATACATTCGGCGGTATACTACGCCGTTTTCTACTTTATATACCCATTCAATGACAGGAGCACGGGGTTCGATCGTTTCTCCGCCTGAGGCAGCGGCCTGAGCGGGGATAACAGCGGCCTGTGAGGGTATCGCAGAAATGGGGGACAACAGTATTATGAAGCTGAAGATCATGCAAAAAATCTTAATCAAATTTTTCTTTTCCATTCTCATTATTCTCCTTCGCTATGGTAAATCGGAATATCAGGATTATAGTATTCTATAGAGTCAACAGTATAAAAATATTCGTCCTGATAATACAATTCATATGAATTATTTTTTTTGATAAAATAAGCGTTATCCGGGGTAAGCATAATATAATCCCCCTCTTCAGACACCCCATAAGGCTCCAGCGTAAAAGACGTACATCCCCATAAAACTGCCAGTGACAGTGCAAATGCAAAAAAACTTTTCATCAGCCCGGAGCTTTGGTAACATTCGATCAGATGGATCCGCCTGCGGAGCGCTCTTTTCTCATGGTTATTGAAAGAAAGAGTAAAAGGAATCTGATGATCGCATATCTTTTCGGCAGTATCTGAAAGACACTGTATGTATGCCTGTCTTTCGACAGAAGAGGAAGAAACTGTCATCTGTCTGTCATTCCCGAGTTCGATCAACTCGAAGATCTTATGTTTCAGCACATGAAACAGAGGATTCCACCAGTAGACAGAACAGAGCAGGTCCGCCGCGATCTTATAGAGAATATCATGGCGGATGCAGTGCAGCAGCTCATGCTCCAGGATCATCCGGTATTCTTCCCGGCTGAACGGATTTTCGGGAAGGACGATCACCGGGTTTCTGATACCGGAGACCAGAGGGCTGATATTCAGGGAAGTGCGGATTACTCTCACAGAGCCAGTAAAGGAATATTTTTCCTGCAGTTCCTGAAGGATCTCCGAAATGGCGGCGTCTCTGCATTCGGGAATGCGCCGGATCGTTTTCTGTAGCTGAAAATAGAGCAGAAGCTTCTTTGCGACCAGAATGATGGCGGCCAGTATCCAGACAAAGAGTAACAGCTGGGATACTTTTACGGAAAACCCTCCCATTGAGACAGAATATTTCATCTTATCCCGTACGTCAGGGAGAACTCTGCTGACCCGTATCGTTTTCGAGAAAGGGAACTCAACCGGAATGAGTGCGCGTATCATGACCGCAATACAGCATACTGCCGCTCTGCGGCCATCTAAAACCTTCAGGCAGCGTTCAAGGCTTAACAGTGGAAGAAATATTGCCAGAAGGATGGAGAGCGACAGGACGATCGACAGTATGGTCATCAAAGAAATTCTCAAGGGGCGTTATCCTTTCTTTTTTCTTATGTATTCCTCTATGGACGCTTCCAGATCCTGGAGAAATTCCTTATCTGTATTTATAGTGGTAAAATTTACCAGCGCACTGATTATGGCCTTGGTTCCTGTCTTTTGAAGCAGCCTGAGCAGTTCCCCCTCCGAATAATCCTCCCTGGAGATTTCAGGGCGGAAAGTGCGGGCATATTTTGTGTTGACCGGAATGAATTTCTCTACACGGATCAGTTCCTTTTTCAGCAGACGCGGTATCACCTGAGCGATGCAGGCGACAGTGAGCTTCCGATCGTCAGAGAGTTCGGATATCTCGTTGATCGTCAGATCTTTTTCACTGTTCCAAAGAACCTCCATAACCTTATATTCCCGGTCTGTCAATTTTGCGGGGCCTTTACCCATTGTGTGATCACCTCTTTTGAAATTGATTTTATATATAAAAAACAATATTGTCAAGAAATTTTAAAGATAATGTCATAAAATAGTTATCAATTTAAACAGTGATATTATTAATAAGATTATTTATTATTGACAATAAATATGAATAGAAATATAATTTTGATAAAATTTGACGTTATGACAACGAGGAATACAAATGAAATCTGTCAATAGAGCATGGAAAGCAAAATGGTGAAAAAAGCGATAAGAATCCTGTTGTACAGCGCCGGGCTGGCGGCCCTGCTTGTTTTATGCGTTATCACGGGAATACATATGGAGCGCAGCCGCCAGGAGGCCGACCGGACGCGCAGAGAACATGTATCGGACATTGCCGTTGTCAATATGGACGACGGCATAATGGTCGGAGATTTGAGGATCAATTATGCGAGTCAGCTCATGGGCTTTCCGGGGGATAATTTTACTGTGACCGGATTAAACGATGCGCGGACCGGGATAGAAAACGACTCCTACGCCGCCTGCATCATCATACCGGAAACCTTTTCGGCGTCCGTCACTTCGCTTGAGCGGGAGCCGCGGAAAGTTGTGCTGGATTATCAGTATAACCTCAGACTGGATGAAGAATCGGGACTGCAGGCGGTCAATGATGTAAACGCCTTCATCACGATGCTGAATTCCAACGTCGCGTATATGTATATGGATGCGATCATGGCGCAGTTCCATCAGGTGCAGGATGACTCATCCACGATACTTTCCAATGACAATACAGAATTGGAGCTTCTTGCCGGTATAGATGCGGCAAAGCTGATCGCCATGGCGGAGCCTGTGGAGGAGACCATCGTCGACCGCGATATGGAGCCGTTAGAGTTCGCAGCGTTTACAAAGCTGAACAGCGCTCTGATGGAGGGACTGTTTTCCGACTATGAGAATGCGGTGCAGGAGGGAAAGCGCGATCTTGCCGCCATAAAAGACGCCAATGCCGGGGCTGAGACAGTGATAGATGATTTCCAGACGGCGTACCGCACAGTCATCGACGACACTGTGGAGGGACAGGCAGCGCTCCTGGAGACGGGACATGAGAATCTTGCGGAGGCGGTGGGGCTCTATAACGAAGAGATCGACAGAAGGCTGGAAGAGACAAGGGCGGTCGTGGAGGAGATCCTGAACGAACAGCTGAGCAGGGATCAGAAAGAGGCGAATGACCGCCTGGATGAACTGTACCCGGAGGACATCTCGGGAAATGATCCGGGGAAGGATGGCGGTGAGAAGCTTTCCGAAAACGATCCGGGGCAGGGAGATCCCGGCAGGAATACGGGTCCGCAGGGCGATGAAAAAAGTATCTCCGGAAACGATCCCGGCGACGGAAAAGAAGACCGGATCACGCTGACAAAGCCGGGTGAGGAACAGATTGCCGGGATAGCGGACAGATTCCTTGAACTGTTTAAGATGGAATCGGAGTCGGAGGAGATAGACCGGGTACTGCAGGAATATTATGTGGATGCATTGTACGAGGAATGCAGGGAACAGATGGAACGGATGGAGGAAGAGGAAAAGAAGCTGAGCGAGAGCATGGAGAAATATGAGACAGACCTGCAGGATTACGACCCGATGCGGTATATCGAGAGGGCGGACTTGGAAGCCTGGCTTGACGATATCAACGACAATGCCGGGGAGCTGTTCGACAGCGTGGAACAGAATAATACGGACTATCTGGCCTATGCGGAGGAGGTATATGCCGCGACGGCGGAGCAGAAGAGCCTTCTCAGAGATTCCCTGGACGAGGCGGAGGAGCAGACCGCGGCGAATGTGGAGGAGTGTATTCAGGAACTGAAATCCTCCAGGGAGGCGGTAAACGGCGTAAATGTAAGCCTGCTGGAGGGATTTACCGATACTCTGGAGTACACGAGAGTGGGAAGCCGGGGAAATACGTCAGTGTACGACCATATCATCAACCCGGTCCTGCCGCAGATAAACAGCAGAACCGCTTCCAACACAGCAGAAAATACGGAGGAAGCTGCCGCCGAGGAAAAGACTTTTGCAAAAACATGGATAGCTGTCATTCTCGGGATCGGGATCGCCCTCTGCCTGGCGGAGATCTTACTTCAATTACGGCAGCAGCATAAAAAAACCGCAGAGCGGAGCGGGGAAATTTCACTGTAATAGTTCAGTCTTTTGACTGATTATTAAATACAAAGCAGCAGGAAGGAGAAGAAAAATGGGAGCAGAAAGTTTAAAAATGAGTTATGAGGACATGCAGGCTGAAATAGCAAAGCTGTCCCAGTACGCGGAGGAGTTTGAGACCACTACAAGTTCCATGACGTCGAGCGTGACCACGTTATGCGACGGATGGGTATCCGCATCCACGGAGACCTACCGTGAGGACTATACCGCACTGGCGAACAACTTTTCCCAGACGTTGGAGGTAGTCAGAAGCCTGATCCAGTCGACTTCCGATTACATTGCCGATATGCAGGCGGTGGACAGCGCATACTCCAAGTCCAAAGTATCTGTGGGATAACGGCATGGAAGGCGGGCAGGGCAATGGAGAGATCTGCGGCGTCTGCCCGCCCTGTTTTGCGGCGGCGATGAAAGCGGGAGTGTGAGCGGCGATGGAAAATGACGCGATAGAAGATATGCCGGGCTCAGAGAATGCTGCGGCCAAAGAGGCGCAGAGCGCGGGAAACAATATGACAGCAGAAGACGGGCAGAATGCCGGAAGTGAAGCGGGAGCGTCGGGAAATCTGACATTGAACGGTGAGGCATGGAGGGACAGGGACCGTATAACATATACATCTCTTCTGGACAAATACGGCGTTTCGGATCTGTTCTCCGGGGAGAGCATGGAGTTATACCGGCAGATGAAGGATGAACAGAGCGCGAGGACACAGGCGCTGACGGAATACATATTTTCAGGGCGGATGCAGTCCGAAAACGAAGAGGAGGATATGGCGGAGATCATCTTTTCGGAGGAGATCCGGCTTACAAGGACCGGGGACTACAGCAGGGGGGAAGAGGATAATTCCCTGTATTTTGTCATGGCGGAGCTTCTGTTTGTTTTGATATTTATCTGTGTTCTGATGAGGGCGGGCGCTGCCAGAAAAAAGAGGAGAAGAGCGGATGCAGTTGAGATTGACATGGAGGATTAAGGGACAGCGGGATCTGGAACTGCTTGTATCCGACGGACAGAAAATAAAGGAGACTATGGAGATACTGGCGGAGAGAGGATTTATGGAGGAGGAAGCGGCAGAAGCCGTCCGCTATATCAGAGCGATGAGAAAGAATAATCAGGTGAGCGTACTTTTGACATACAGAGAGGCGGATATCTATTCCGGAGATATTCTGACGCCGGAAGAGGAAGAAGAGGACGAAAGACAGGGAGGGTAATTATGCCACGCGACAGGGATGCGGAGGAGAGAGCGAGAAAAGAGAGGAGAAGGGAGGCAATACGCAATCAGATTAGGGAGTGGAAAACAAAGAGGGAGACCGTGGAAACCCAGATAGAGAACCTTACGACTGAGCAGTCAAATCTGAACGGGTATCTGGGAGAGTGGGATGCACAGAAAACTATTTATAATGGGAATGATATTCTGTCGGAGGTCGTCATTGTAAATCTGTTTGAGGGTGTATGCGCCAATAAGATAAAAGAGGATTTTACAGCATGCATGGCGGAGATGGATCAGACTTATGGTAAGGTAAGCGGATTAAACGGAAACGTGGGGGCGCAGATTTCCAGGTTGAATGATTATTTATCTTTTATTGATGCGAAAATATCAGCTTTGGAAAGCGAACTGGCATCTATTTAGGTGGGGAGGAGAAATAAATGGCACAGACAGTAAATCTGCGGGAAGCGGAATATCAGACGATAGTCGCAGAGTTATCCCAAATGCATACGGATCAGCTTTCAACTGTTGAGGACTTTGTTGCGGAGATGAAAATGATGGTGACCAGCCAGGAGATTTTCTGGGCGAATAAGACATCAGTGAAGATGACAGATATGCTGGATGTACTATCAGGCGATATTATGACATTGATAAAGCAGGCGTTTCAGGACAGCGAGGCTGGAGTTGCCAATATGGTTACAAGTATTATGATAACGGACACTGTAAAAGGGTAGGAGGGAGACAAAATGTGCGATATCAGTATCAGCGGCAGTAACACGGAGAGCATGATTTCCGGACTCATCAGCAGAATACAGACGAATATTATAGACAAAAGTAAAGCGTCAGGAGATGCGATCATAAACGCAGTAGAAAATTCAGCAGGTGATTTTATTGAATCTTTGAAAAAAGAAGTGGAACAGGAAGTTGTAATGATGGAATCGGTCGGGAAGCTGTTGATCGCAATGGCAAATTATATACAGGCGGCGTCAGCTGCCTTTGCAGATGTGGATACTACATATAACAACGCAAAAGTCAGATAAAAGCAGCAATCATGAGATCGACAATGGGTTATGGAGGAGAAACCAGATGGGGAGATACGATGGCGCAACTTTGGACAGGGACAGAGCATTTGATGCAAATAGTCAGCAGGAATTGCTCATGCAGGGAAAGTCTATTTTAAACGAAGCAATCAGCCTCAGCCAGAAGATGGAAACTTCTATATCAGCTATTTCAGTTACATATAATGGAATAAGAGAAGAATACAAGGTGACTGATTTAGGAATAGATATCGCGAGATTTTCGAAGGCGTTGAGCAATGACATTTATAAAGATACTATAGACCGTATGGACGCTACTCTAAATAAGCTTATGGATGATATACCTTCTTATGATAACAATCTTGCGCAAAGCATGGACAATATACAGGAGATTCTGAATTCGGTGAAGGGCAGGATCAGTGAACTTGAGGGGCTTTTGGAAGCAGGGGATGTCGATCTGAGCTACAGAGAGTTCAGCCAGAAACTGGAAGAAATAAAAGCTGATTGGAATGGGACCGCGGAAAATCTGGCAGAAGCACTTACAGAAGTTATGAATGATATGTTGGGTGTATCCGCTAAAGCGGTGGAGTACAGCGAAGATCCTGTCAATCTTTCGACGGGAAACTTTGTCTATGATCTTGAAGATATAAAAATAGGAGGGGAAATTCCACTTTTTTTCCATCGCTATTATAATTCTAAAGCCCGGAACAAAGGATGCCTTGGCAGGTGCTTTAAACATAATTATGAGTCATATCTGGAGGAAAATTCAGAAAAAAGAAAGATAACCGTCTCCATGGGGGACGGACAGAAAAAGACTTTCCAGAGAATAGAGGACGGCACTTACCGGAGCCTTTATTCCGCCGCGGAGTTGCTGGCAAAGGAGGGAGATAACTATGTCCTGACTGCCCTGACCGGGGAGAGGATAGTTTATAATAAGGAGGGACAGATGGTGCGCCAGGAGAACAGACATAGAAGAGGTATTACGTTCTCCTATGATGAAAGCGGAAAGCTGAAAAAGGCAGAGACAGATAATAAAACCAGGCTGAATTATGATTATAATGAAACAGGGCAGCTTACGTTTGTAACAGACCATACGGAAAGAAGGGTGGAACTTTCTTATGAGAAAGGGAAGCTTGTAAGAGTGATAAATCCGGCAGGCAGTATCTATATCTATCGCTATGGGAAGAACGGGCGGATAGAAGAGACAGTCAATTCTCGTGGGTATACAGCAGTTAAAAATACCTATGATGAAAAACGACGGGTTATCTGTCAGGAGTTTCCGGATGGCGGGTGTATGAGGTATGATTATAATGACAGCAAAAAACAGGTAATACTTACAGAAAGAAATGGCAGCAGAACAACTTATGTCCATGACAGCAAGTACCGTAATACAGATATCCTGTATGAGGATGGAACGAAGGAACATTTTGCTTTCGATAGGAAGAATCGGAGAATCCTTCATATAGATCGAAACGGGAATGCCATCAGGAGGACGTATGATGACAAAGGAAATCTGACACAGATCATTGATGCGTTGGGAAAGAAGACAAATCTGACTTATAATGCTCAAAACCGACTTCTTTTAATGAAAGTAAATGGCAGGGAAAAAATTCGTAACTGTTATGATAAAAATGGAAATCTTATTTCTTCTGCCAGTGCAGATGGCGGCATGAGGCGTTTTGCTTATGATGGATATGGCAGGCTCCTCTATATAGAAAATGCAGATAAAAGCATGACAAAAATAACATATGACGAAAGAGGGAATATTGAAAAGATCCGTGACGCGGAGGGAATAGAGACTTGCTATAAATACGACAGTTTAAACCGCATGTATTGCACAACAGATGGGAATGGTAATACCACTTTATTTGAGTACGATGAAGCCGGCAGGACTAAAAAAATAATTAATCCGTTGGGGGACAGCAGAAGTTATCGATATAATGAAAGCGGAAAAGTGACAGAGGTAATTGATTTTAACGGAAGCAGACTCTGCAGGGGATATAATGCCCTGAATAAACTGGAAACAATCACAGATCAGGAGGGCAGAGTGACAAAGTTTGAATATGACAGGATGTGGAATCTTGCAAAGATTGTGAGACCGAACGAGGGGGTTACAGAGTATTCATACGATAACGATAATCGGCTTGTAATGATAAAGGATGCGCTTGGGAATAAGACACATTTTACATATGATGGGAATGGAAACCGGCTGAGTATGACGGATGCAGCGGGGGCAAAGACAAGATTCTCCTATGATGCGGCAGGGCATATCATACAGGTAACTAATCCGGAAGGAGCTGTAACAGGTTATGAATATGATAAGGAGGGAAGGCTGATAAGGTCAACAGACGCTCTTGGGAACAAGACGGTACGTATTTATGATACTATGGGACGACTGCAGGAAGTAAAAAATTCCGCTGGAAAAATCCGCAGATATAAGTATACGGCACTCGGAAATATAGATTCTGTCACAGAGGAGACTGGACGGGAGATACATTTTTCCTATCTGCCAGGTGAAAGAAAAATAAGTGGTATTGAATATCCCGATGGAACGAGAGAGGTTTATACTTATGACGCAAACGGGAATCTGGTCAGTAAAACGGACAGGATAGGATATACACGGAGTTACAGTTATGACTGCCTGAACCGGCTGACGGAGATTTCCGGTAAAGCGGGGGAGCGCATCATTTATACTTATGATGCTGTGGGGAATGTAGTTTCCAGAGCAGATGCGCTCGGAAATATGACGCGTTATGAGTATTCTCTGACTGGAAAACTGGTCAGAGTAACAGATGCGCTCGGAAATGAAGCGGAATATACATATGATGAAAACAACATGCTGACAGGCATTCTGCAAAAAGGGATATCCGATGGAGGGATACCGAGAAAAACGGAGTATCAGAGAGATATTCTGGGAAGGATCGAGAAAGTGACGGATGCCCTTGGGCGGACTGAGCATTATAAATATGATCAGCGGGGTGAGGTTATTGAAAAACTGGATAAGGAAGGTTTTCTGACAAAGTACGGCTATACAATGTGCGGGGATTTAGATTATCTGTTGTATGCTGACGGAAGAGAAGTGAAATTTTCTTATAATCCGTTGCGGCGGCTGGCGGAAGTGAAGGACTGGATCGGTATCACCAAAATAACGAGCGATGCGGCAGGCAGGGCTGTGGAAGTTTTGTACCCTGATGGTAAAAAGGTTTCCTATACTTACGGGAAAGCAGGAAAGCGGACAAGCCTTACTTATCCGGACGGAAAGACTGTCCATTACGGATATGATGCGTTGTATCGGCTTGCCGAGATAAGGGAGGGAGACGCAGCGATCTTTTATCAGTATGATGATCTGGGGCGGTTGAGTGAAAAAGGTTATTCCAATGGCATAAAGTCCAGCTATGAGTATGACGAGAGAGGGCTTTTGGCATCTCTGGTACACAGGGACAGGGAAGGAATTCTGGATGCATACAGCTATCGGTATGACCTGATGGCAAATAAAACCGGAATCATCAAGGAGAGAAGGGGACTGCCGGAAGAGAGCGGAAGCTATACCTATGGATATGATGCTTTGGGAAGGCTGGAGAGCGTAGCTAAAGATGGGGAGATTCTACGGGAATATAGATATGATGCCTATGGAAACAGGACGAGCCTTATTGAGGGCGGCAATGTAAAGAATTACAGTTATAATGCTCTAAATCAATTGGTCTGTGAAACGGATATAATAGCGGAAGGGGAGACTGAGGAACAGTTCAGATATGATATGCGGGGGAATCTGATCCAGGTATTGCTGAACGGGGAAATAAAAAATCAGTATGCTTACGGGGCGCTCAACCGTTTAGAATGGGCAAAAAATGCTGCAGGAGAAGAGGCAGAGTATATTTATAACGGGCTTGGGCACAGAGTGGGAAAAACAGAGAAGAGATTGGAGGGACAGGAAACATATCGGGAAGAAAAAGTAGAATATGTCATCGACCTGACGAAGCAGTATCAAAATCTTCTTCAGAAAGAAGAGGGGGAAAACAGACAGGATTTTCTATGGGGCGGTAATGTAGTCGGAATCATAGACGGGGACTATTCCCACAAATTTTTTGTGGAGGATGAATTGGGAAGTCCGGTTCGTTTGACAGGAGACAGCGGAGAACCGCAGGAAAGCTATGGGTATGATGAATTCGGAAGAGATTTATATCATAACCGGAAACGGACGCAGCCTTTTGGGTACACGGGGTATCAGCCGGATGGTATCTCAGGGAGTTATTTTGCGCAGGCAAGGGAATACCTGCCGTCGGCAGGAAGATTCGTATCCCGCGACAGGGATAAATATATCAGTATAAAAAACATGCAAAGCATGAATCTGTACCATTACTGCATGTCAAACCCTGTCCGGCATATCGATCCAAGCGGGTGCGACCTGGAAGACATATATCCGCTTACTACAAATAACGAGAATGACGCTGTGCAGATAAATGTATCGGGAAATGACATCATGATCGATGTGTATGTTGATTTTGAAGGGGATGAAAAACTTACCACAGGAAACGGAACTCCGTGCAAAGATCTGGTGATAGCCGGGATCGAGAACTGGTCCGGTAACTATCTGGATGTTTTTGGCGAGAATGTTACGGTGGGTGTAAATGTGCATGAAGGGGATAGCAGAGAGGGGAACATGCAAAATTATGTCAAAGTATATTTGGAAGCGGAGAAAGGAATACCTAGAACAAACTCTGGAACTGGGGGATGGAGTAATTCTTCAAATAGAGAAATTCATATGCATAGAGTAGATCCAAGATCGGAGTCACTGAAGGGTTATATATTCTCAGATGAAGAATATGTAAGAACGATTAGTCATGAAATGGGGCATGTATTTGGGATTGGTGATGGGTATTCTGATAAAGAACCATTAAAATGGTATGAAGAAATTCTTGGGGTGACAAGGCGTCCGGATGCTTCAAAGCTACATCTTATAGATAGAGATGATGTAATGCTAAGACAATATGACAGATTGAATATTTCTAATACAGATATTGGAATGTTGATTTTGGCATATTGGAGTGATGAACATCAATCATTTACAAATTATACAGGACATAAACAATCAAAGTATTTTCAACAGGAGGGAAAGCAATGAATAAAAAAATAGGTATGGGATTTTTAGTTGTAATTATTCTAATAATTATGGGAAGGATGATTACTAAAGTTTGTATCAAAAATGAAGAATATTTCCGTAATGCAGAAAAAATTAATGATGAAAGTACTGAAAGGATGAATGAAGAATATATCTCAATTTTTCTCGATAATAAAGAAGATTTTGAATATGTTGCCGATATGATGAATCAATGGCCCGATGGGAACTTTATAGAATTTGAAGAAGGTATATCAAGTGATAATCAGGAAATAGCCCATGAAATAGAGAATAATGAAGAATTTTATGGACATTTGAAAAATTTATATAATTTAAAAGAAATTAGTGATATTGTCAAGTGGAAAAATGAAATAGAATTTAGTTTTAGTAATCCTCCAAAAGAATATCATGGCGGCTTTTTTTACTGGGAAA
Source organism: uncultured Lachnospiraceae bacterium (assembly GCA_910584915.1). GTDB lineage: Bacteria > Bacillota > Clostridia > Lachnospirales > Lachnospiraceae > 1XD8-76. The sequence goes on along the minus strand of CAJUDM010000020.1, from coordinate 52,285 downwards.
CTATGGAAGAGGAAGGGATTTTGACAGCTAATAAAATAGATGAACATTGGACGTTGGTAATGCTGCCCGATGTATAAATCTTTCACATTATGCAAAGAGTGGAAAGATTCAGTTATGGTGAATATTCACTTGCTATAAATAATGGATGAAAACGATAAGTAGAAAAAAAGCTATATGGCTTCTTTTATCAATAATAACTTTAACGGCTTCAGGGATGATAATCATAAGTTTTCTAAAGAAACAAATGGAGACTAACTATTAAAAGTCAAGCTTAAATATGGAAATTTTTGAATGAATTGCAGAAATGCATTTCAGATATATTTGCACCTTGAAAACCGCATGACAAGCAGAGTGTCATTGCTGGCACTCTAAAAGGAGATATTTACAGAATAAGTTAAGACGCTGGTATGTATGCCCGTCCCGATCTTTCCATTGCGAAAATCAGACGTACAAGTTTTTTCGTGGCATGAGATATTGCGACATTATAATGCTTGCCTTCCGAGCGTTTCTTTTCAAGATAAACAGAAAAAGATTCATCCCAGTGGCAGACATACTTTGTGTTTTTATAGAGGGCATACCGAAGGTATCTGGAACCCCGTTTTTCCATGTGGGAATAACAGTTATCTAACAGTCCTGATTGATAGATAGATGGAGACATTCCTGCATATGCAAGTATCTTATCGGCGGAATCAAAACGGCTGAAATCCCCAATCTCAGCGATGATCATTGCACCCATCCGGTAACTGATACCGGGAATGGTAAGGATTGGCGGCTGGATTTCTTCATCCATGATCCGCCTGATGGCTGTTTCAATCTCGTCAATCTCAACCGTTAATTCGTGAATGAGTTTGATGGTGTGTTTCAGTTCCAAGGACTTGGCAGCCATATGAGAGCCGACAGAATTTCTTGCAGCTTCACGAAACATGCCAGCAGTATCCTTTCCATATCTGCCCTTGGAACTCTCAGAGAGCAGGTTAGAAAGCCTTGTGAGGTGTGCTGATGCGACAGCGCTGGCGCTTGGAAATTCGGAAAGCATAGCATAGACGGATGCCATATGAAGTGTAGGGACAAGTTTTTCCAACTCTGGAAAGAGAATGCACACAAGCCTTGAAACAGAACTTTTCAGTTTTGCCCGTTCTTTTACTTTATCAAAGCGATAACGAGTGAGTGACTTTAATTCCTCATTGTGGTAAGATGTGTTTGAGTAGGACTTTAAGTTCATGTCAGACATCATCATAGTGGCAATGGTACGGGAATCCACTTTATCCGTTTTCGTCTTTCTAAGGCTTAGACTTTTTCTGTAAAGATTGGTATGTAGCGGATTGATAACGCAGGTCGGCAAACCTTTATCAAGAAGGAATCCCAGAAGATTGTAACTGTAGTGTCCGGTGGCTTCGAGTCCTACTTTTACTTTGGTTAAATCATCTGATAGGGATTCGATTTTCTGAAATAAGGTTTCAAACCCTTCGCGATTGTTAGAGATGGTAAAGGGATTAAATAATACTTCGCCATCCGAGTTAGTGATAAAGCAGTCGTGCTTATCTTTAGCCACATCAATTCCAACGTAGATCATGCAAAATCTCCTTTGAAATAGTATTGATACTGTTTTAGAACCACAGGTACTCTTTGCGATTGTAACCTCGTTCTAAATAAACCGTCATGCGGTATCTAACTGATTAACAAATATACAAAGAGACTGTGGTTGGAGCCTCCATTAAACCATCTGCGTGGTAGGATTAGAAAACCAATCCACAGTATCTTAAACAGTATATTATTTATCCCTGGAGAGGGATTCATAAATACTACTATTTAATAATACGAGGTTTTGATTATGTTGCAGAGATGATGAAACAGTGGCCAGACAGGAGCAGTATACTAATAGGAATAATGGCGCTGTGAGAAGTAAAACAGACTATCGTAATACTATTGCACATGAGTTTGGCAATGTTTTAGATGTTGATGACGGGTATGAAAATCATATACAGTCGAAAGGAATATTTATATATGAAATGTGCGATACAGATTAATAAAAAAGATAAACGTAAATGGATAATTTCAGGTATCCTGTTTATTATATTCATGGTTTTTGTATGTGAAACAAGTATTTGTTTGATTAGAAAAAGGGGGATACAAACAACCGAAGAAAAATATTTCAGACAGGAAGAAGGGGGGAGAAAAGAGGAGCGGGCAATAGAGATGGAGGCATATTTAAAAGAACTGGAAAACGAATATGTAGAATTTGAAAAACTGTTCAGAGAAAATGAAGATGACATGCAAAAATTTGTAGAAGTGACTGATGAAAGTATTTTAAGAGAAGAAAGCCTTATTTTATTTGATGAAAAACCTTATCTGGGTATGCAATCAGGAGGCGTATCAAAGGACTGTATTACGATACTGTTTCACAACAATTCTTTTATTGTGAAAGAAAATGAAATTGTGGAGAAAAATCTTAATGAAAATTTTGATTTAATAGAGGTGTTGAATTCTATTAAAGAAAAAGGAGTAATTACAAGCATAGGTTTGGAATGTATAAATGAATATATACAGGTAGTTTATTTTACAGTTAATACAGAGTTTACTTCGTTCATTACAACTAATAATGGAGTTACAAATTATTTTGCATGGTGCGACAATGATGAATGTGGGATATATGGATATAGAAATATTGAAGGGAATTGGTATATGCTTATTGAGGCTGTACCGGAATGATTTAAAAAGGCAGATTTTGTGATCAATGTTGGAAATAGAGATGTTTGTCGCATAAAATATGACTGTAAAGTTTTAATGCATATGATGACTGTGCGGGCGAAAGGGAATTTACATATGAAATATGCGACACAGACTGATGGGAAAAGCAGTCGAAGAAAAATGCATACAGGTTTTTTACCCGTAATATCCGCGGTCATTTTATGTGTAGCAGGAATCTGTTTAATGAGAAGAAGGAATATGGGGACTGTCGGGGAGGAACGAGTTATGCAAAGGGAGGAACTGGCTGTACAGAAAGAAGCCAGTTTAAAAGAGAAGGAAAAAGAATACATAGAGTTTGAGAAACTTTTTCGGGAAAATGAGGATGATTTACAAAAATTCATTGAAATGTCACAGGACATTTGGAAAGAGGGGAAATACATTATTTTATTTGATGAAAGTGAATATTTGCGTTCTGGTATGCAATCAGCATACAGGCAAGAGGGATTGACTGTTATATTATATGATAATGATATTATTACTGTTGTAGAAAATGAGAAAGCGGAAGAAATTCTTAATGGTAATTATGACTTAATTAAAGTGTTAAATTCGATAAAAGAAAATGGAGCAGTTTTGAATATATCTAAAACAGAATCAAGTGAATTAATACAAGAAATCTTTTTTATGGTCGATACAGAATTTACACCTTTCATTGAAAATAAAAATGGTGTTGAAAACGCATTTGTCTGGTGTAACAGCGAAGAATGTGAAAAATATGGATATAAAAATGTTGAAGGAAATTGGTACATGTGGATTTCTTCAGCGCCAGAATGATTTTATATGGTAAATTATAAAATCGTCTGCTTACTACAAATAACGAAAATGATGCTGTACAGATAATGTATCAGGAAATGACATCATGATCGATGTGTATGTTGATTTTGAAGGGAATGAAAAACTTACCACAGGAAACGGGCTCTTCGGCTACCGCTACGATGCCCTGAACCGTCTACGGAGGTATGCCGGGACGGGCAACCGTTGCGAAGATATGCCTATGACGCCTTCGGAAACCGCACGCTAAAAGAAGACTACAGCGGCGGGAAGCCGGGTAGGACAGTTACTATCTGCAGGATGATCTGGGAAGCGCGATGCACCTGCTGGACGGAGATGGGAAGTCAGGGAAAGCTATGGCTTTGATGAATTCGGACAGGTTCTTTTCCCGTACGAGGAGAGACAGGTGCAGCCGTTTGGGTATACCGGATACCAGATGGAGGAAGCGGGCGGACTGTACTTTGCGCAGGCGAGGAGGTATGATGCCGGGGCGGGGAGGTTTGTCAGTGAGGATGTTGTGAAAGGGCATGTAGCGTTGCCCTATATGCTGAATAGTTATACTTATTGCTGGAACAGACCGTTAGAGCATGTGGATTTGGATGGGAGAATCGCATGGGAAGTAGTGGCACTGATAGCGTTGGGTATAGGGGTTGCAGTGGGCTTGACCGGGTGTGGAGCTGAAAAACAGGATACTTCTTCTATAACGTATACGCCAATTTATGATTGTGAAAAATATAATTCTGATAAATATATAATAAATACTAATTGCTATGCATATGCTTTTGGAATGCTGAATAACCCTATAACAGGGAAAAAGTTTCCAGAAGGCGGAAATCAGCCGGGATTACTTAGCGAAGATGAATATTATCTTGATTATGCGAAAAGAGGTAATAAAAGGGATTATTATGAACGTTATTTAGCCGGAACGGAAGAAAGTAATAAAAATTTAGTAAATGTAGTAAAAGCTGATATGGAAACAGTGGGAATAAATTTTACTGAATATGAAGAGGGAATGGAAGACGGAAAGAGAGTAGCGCTTGTTGTGAATCCATACATAGATAATCATTGGTATGTATACGATGAAATAACAGGAACGTGGTATAATAAAAATGGAAGATATTATGCTACGAATGAAGAATTAATGAAAGTAGATGGTAAAGGACTTGAATATGGAGGTGTTATTACAGATTATGAACATGCAGCATCATTACTTGGTTACAATGCAGTAGGGGAGTACTATATTACATGGAAGGATGGGAGTTGTTTTGAATGAAAAAACATTTGAGTTTTTATATAAGCATTCTGTTTTTTTTAATGATTGTTGCAATTGGTGTCTTTATAAATAAAAACGGAAGAGATAGAGAATTGGAGGAAGATAAAAAAATGGAAATAAAGTCAATTATGATAGGAAATATATTTGCTACATATGAAAATATAGATAGAGAACTCAAAATGGAATATTTTTATGAATTGAATAGCAATGTGACATATCAAAAGGTTGAAGGTGAAATTGGAAAGCCTAATGGTGGAATGGGATTAGGAGATGTTAGGCCATATTATCAGGTAGGGGATCAATATGTTGTAATGTATTTTCTGGTGAATGAAGAAGGAGAGTATGATAAGTTATGCGGAATGGATTTATATACAGAAGAGAAATATATAGGTGAAATACCTTTAAAAGACCAACCTTAAATTTGCAAAAAGAAGTAGATTTTTATTAATATGATGGAATGGCATCCAGTGTATTCAATATAGCATATGGTAGATAATGAATGGTATTGCATAGGACCAGTGACGCCTCAGAATTTTAATAAATTTCCCCAAAATATGTTTGTTTCTAAATGGGCGATAAGGTTTGGGTTGAAGGTTAAGTATTCCGACAATGCGGAAAGCAATAAATATTATGATATGAGGAGCGATATGCTGATGACAAAAACATGGAGTGCAGCTCCCATACAATTTGAATATTTTAGTAATCCCAATAATGGGTATATAAATGGAGATGTAATACATGTAACAACGCAAGAAGAGCTGAAGAAGGTTAGTGATGTTCAAGTAGGCGATCTGATTTATTGGGATTGGTACAGAGATTCCGATGGAATTGTTAATTATGCGACGATTGTGAGTCGGATTGATGCGGATGGAACCATATATTATGCGGGAAATACGGGAACTCATCTTGAACAAAGGGCATCTGATATTTTAGAACAAGGAGAGATGTATATTGTAAAATTAAATGACTGCATATTTGAATGAGATGTTAAATTTTTCTTTAGGATCTGTCAGGTGTGGACTAAAATATATTATTGAGATATATGTAATGGTGAAGGAAATTTGTCAATATCATACAGGAGGAGGCCGCCCACAGAAAGAAGCTGTTCGCGGAGAAGATGGTGCAGAATTTCACCGTGTATAACCAGACGGATGAGGAGCGGCTGAGGGCGATCGTCATCGTCGTGGACAATTTCGATGTGGTGCGGGAGTCAGGACCGGAGATGGAGGAGTTTTTCACAAGGCTCTCCAGGGACGGGGCCGGCCTCGGCATCTTTCTGATCATCACGGCGACCAGGGTAAACGGCGTCAAGTATTCGATCTTAAACAATTTTAAGATCAAGATCGCCGGGTATCTTTTCGACGCCACGGAGGCGAGCGCGTTAGTCGGCAAGAGCAGTTATAAACTGCCGGAGATCAGGGGCAGGGCGTTGGTGAAGACTGTCAATGTGAACATCATGCAGGTCTACACGATGGTGAAATTTGAGAACGATATCGAGTACAACCAGAAGATAAAGGAGCTGATCGGCAGGATCGCCGCGAAATATCCGGACAGGCGGGCGCCGCGGATCCCGGTGCTCCCGGAGCAGTTCCGGTATGAGATGCTCTCCGACTTTGCGGATGGGCGGGAGCCCTTCGATCTGGCAGTCGGCCTGGAGGTGGAGTCCGTCACCCGGGCGGGCTTTACAAGAGACCAGTCTCCGTTTGTGATCATCGGCGAGACGGCGAAGGGCAAGACCAATATGCTGAAGGTGTTGTTGTGCCAGATCGCGGGGAGCGGGACGGCGTATGTATTCGATTCCGCCGCCATGGGGCTCTATCCCTGCCGGGAAAAGGAGGGGATCGTCTATGTGCAGGATGAGGATGAGTTTGAGGATTTTATGGATCGAATGAAACGGCTCTGTGCGGAGAGGAAGCTGCGGTGCAGGCAGGCTCTGGAGGAGGACGATGCCATGACGCCGACAGCTTACTACCGGACGGAGGATGCGGTCTATATCGTGATCGACGATATGGACAAGTTTCTGGCGGACGGGAGCGCCTTCGGGGAAGAGCTGTACCATGTGATGACGGACGCTGCGGAATGCGGCGTCGGCATTATCGTCACCGTGCATTCGGCGAGGCTCAAAGGGTACGACGCCCTGTCGAAATGGGTGAAGGCGGCTTCCCACGGGCTGGTGCTGAGTCCGCAGGGAACCTTAAATATCTTCCCGGTCAGGGTGCAGCGCGAGTATCCGCAGATGGGACGCGGCCTGCTGTTCCACAATGGGGAGTATGTGACGGTGCAGCTGCCGGAGTGCGGGAAGTGAAATACCCCGTAGCAATAAAGGGTATTGAACGAAGAAACAGATTTGTATTATGTGGCGGAATGGTATCCTGTATGCTGCGGTTAGAGGATACCATTTTGCCTCAGCGGCTGTATGCTGAGATGTCTATGGCAAACAAAGCGCGAGAATACGATCATCGGCACGATAAACCTTCTCAAAAGCCTGAACATGCCGGAGGAAGAGATCATCCGGCAGATATGCAGCCTGTACCAGATCGATGAGGAACAGGCAAAAAATTATCTGAGGATCGGAAATTTAGAGATATAGAGTAATCGAATTTCGAATACAGGATTGAGAAAGTTTAAGGCCATCGGCGTGAACCGGTGGTCTTAAACTTTTTATGTGCACGGGCATCCGCCCATGAAGCGCGCAGCTGCTGTCGGCATAAAGCGGCATGCCATGCCGTACAGCCATCGCCTACGCCGTGCAGGTCAGCACAAGATACGCCGCATAGACTGCAAGAAGCGCGAATCCCTGCCAGCGTTTAAATTTGGAGGAGATGATCATCGGCACAACGGCGATACAGCCGACCAGGAGGCAGGCGGGAAAATCCAGGACAGCGGAAGACGCTGCGATGGGAAGCGGTTTCCCGGCACAGACCATGCTGACGGGCAGGATCAGTGTGAGGTCGATGATATTAGCGCCGAGGATATTGCCGATGGATAGGGAAGACTGCTTTTTGGCGATGGCGGTTATGGTGGTGACAAGCTCCGGCAGTGAGGTACCGACGGCGACCAATGTAACGCCGATGATCCGCTCGGAGATACCGATGTACCTTGCCAGTTCACTGCCGTTGTTGACGAGAAGATTTGCGCCGATCACGATGCCTGCGGCGCCGACGATAAATTTTACTACATTGAGAAGAACGACGGACCTTTCCGCGCGCGGTTTCGTCAGGGATGCGGAGGCTGCGCCGGCATTTCCCGCGGCGTATTCCGCAGCCTGAAGCGCCGCGGCATTTTGATGCATGGAATTCTGTGTGGAGCGGACATTTTCGATCAGGAAGAGAACGAAGAGTACCAGCAGGACAACCGAGAGAAAGAACCCGATATTCCCGACTCTGCCGGAAGCGACTATCACCAGGGATGCGCAGAACATTAAAACAGACTTTGGAACGTAATCTTTTCTGTTGATGACCCCGGGCATAAATACGAGAGAGATAGCCATGATCAACCCGATGTTGGCGGTAACGCTGCCGACGGCATTTCCGACAGCCATGTCAACCTTGCCGTCCGCTGCAGCAATGACAGACACGAGCATTTCGGGCATCGTGGTGGCAAGGCTGACAACAGTGGCGCCGATAATGACTTTGGGGATGCCGCTGACTTCAGCCATCCAGCTTGCGGCGTCGACAAAATAGTCTCCTCCCTTGATGATCAGGACAATACCAATGAGAAACAGCAGGATCGTAATTGTAAGTTCCATGTTTGACATTCCTTTCCTTGCGCAGAGAGAATTTCCGGATATGTAAAAGTACAGGCCTGAGAAATTCTGAGATATTGCGCGCTTGAATTAAATGATTGAGGTAAAAAGAAAAACCCAGGTACAACAACACCGGCATCATAAAATCTTATGAAGCATGATCGTTGCACATGAGTCTCGTTATTTAAGTCAAGCCAGACCGTAAAGGCCGCGTATGTTGGCAGGACACGCAAGTCGCGCTACTACTCCCTCATTGGGTATCTTCAGTTGTGCGGCAAAGGCCATTGTCGAATGAACTTTGCCGATTTCCATATTTTATATCACACTGAGCCGTGGCTGTCAAGTGCGAAACAGAATATTTTTATAGCGGTCCAGGGAAAGAAGAAGTATCAACCCCAGGATACCGCAGGATATCACTTCGCCGGCGCCTACGGTCAACATAAAGAAGGGGATGGAACCCTCAAAACGGTAGACATAAGAGAGGACAAAGGGGACGATCAGTGTGTTGGAGATAATGGGAGGCAGGGGAGCGAGGAGCTTATAGACGGAAAACTTTTCCCGCGGCATCGAAATACTGCCTGCCGCGCTGATGGCTCTGCGGCTCATCCTGCCCACAGCCCAGGTGCCCAATGCGCCGAGCAGAGTCGCGAGGCTGCCGAAGACGATGTCCAGGGGCAGGCAGCCGGTCAGCATATTGCTGAGGATACAGCCAACAAACAAACCGGGTACGGCAGCCGGAGTAAAAAATGGCAGTATGGTGAGCGCTTCGGAAAAACGGACCTGGATGGCATAGTTTGCCAGACCGAGCGCGTTGGCGATCAGCGTGAAAACAACATAGATAGCAGCAATCATGGAAGCCTGAGCCAGAGTGGCCAGTGAAATGGGCGAAGTGACCCTCAGAGGGACTGCTCCGCTTGTCGATGGTTTTTTCATATTCATTTGTCTCCTTTAGTTTTATTTATCGTCAGGAAGGTCTCGAACTGACGTAAAAAAAAGAAACCATAAAGATTTCTTTTTTAACAGCAGGCGAGGGGAATCGAACCCCCCTCCCAAGCTTGGGAAGCTTGTATTCTACCGATGAACTACGCCTGCATTCGGAAAGCACTGTTACCGTGCAATCCTATTCTATCACACCTGCAGAATTTTGCAAGGAAAATTTTTGGGAAAAGCTTGAAACGTGCTTGAAGCATTTCAGGTGTTTGCTCTCGAAAACGGCGGATCACAGGTCGCCCTCTTTATATCTTGTCACGATATTCTGGATCTTCTCGCTGGGATCGAGCAGATCGCTGATGGAGGAATCATGGTTCAGGGTATCGATCAGATAGGCGATATATTTGCTCATATCGCAGTTGATATACCATTCGCGGGACAAAAGTTCCGGGGTCTGATAGATCAGGTTGGTTGTCAGTACCCTGCTGATGATGCCTTCTCTGTAGGCTTTGTCGAAGCGCTCGAGGCCGCCGGTAAAAAGTCCGAAGGTAGCACAGATGAAAATGCGCTTCGCGTTCCGGGCTTTTAACGCTCTTGCCACTTCGATGGCGGATTCTCCGGAGGAGATCATATCGTCTATGATGATCATATCCTTGCCCTCCACGCTGGAACCCAGGAATTCGTGGGCGACGATGGGGTTTCTGCCGTTTTCGATGCGGGTGTAATCCCGGCGTTTATAGAACATGCCGATATCAAGCCCGAGCACGTTGGCAATGTAAATAGCTCTGGACATCCCGCCTTCATCGGGGCTGATGACCATCATGTGGCTGGCGTCGGGGATCAGTCCCTTCACATTGCGCAGAAGCCCTTTGATAAACTGGTAGGCGGGCTGCACAGTCTCAAAGCCGTGCAGCGGGATAGCGTTCTGCACTCTGGCATCGTGGGCGTCAAAGGTGATGATATTGTCAACTCCCATACTGACAAGTTCCTGCAGGGCAATGGCGCAGTCTAAGGATTCTCTGGCGGTGCGCTTGTGCTGCCTGCTTTCGTACAGGAAAGGCATGATGACGGTGATCCTTCTCGCCTTGCCGCCGACAGCGGCGATAATGCGCTTTAAATTCTGGTAGTGGTCATCCGGGGACATGTGGTTTTCCTGACCGCAGAGGGAGTAAGTCATGCTGTAATTGCACACATCCACCATGATATAGAGGTCGTCCCCGCGGACAGATTCCTGAATGATGCCTTTCGCTTCACCGGAACCGAACCGCGGTATTTCCACGCCGAGCAGATAGGTATCGCGCTGATAACCTGAAAAAGCGAGGGAATCCTTGTGCTCGCTTTCCCGTTCGGCACGCCATTTTACAAGGTAGTAGTCGACCTTCTCTCCGAGCGTTTTGCAGCCCTTCAGGGCGATGACTCCCAGAGATCCCACAGGGATGGTCTCCAGATTTCGCTTTTCTTCTTTTTTCGTCATGAGAAATCCTTTCTTTTGAATGATAGGGTATCGGGTGCTCAGGTTTTTTTACAGATCCTGATATCAGGGCCTGACAGTACGCAGATCTCAAAATTTCCGATGATCCTGGAGCAGATCCGGTCGCTGTATTTGTCCTGTAACTCCTGCAATCCCAGATTTGTGGTGATCAGCGTGGATTTTTTCAGAAGCTGCCTTTCGTTTAAAAAAGAGAAAAAATAGGAAGTGACGAACGAACTTCCAAGTTCCGTTCCAAGGTCATCCACGATCACCAGGTCACAATGGTACAGGTCTTCGTAAAAATGGTCAAGAGCATTTTTATCTTTGCCAAAAACATATCGGGCAAAGGTGTCAAACAGTTCAGTTGCGCTGAAATAGATCACAGAATGGGATGTGTCGATCAGAGCTTTGGCGATACAGTTGGAGAGAAAAGTCTTTCCGGTACCCACAGTGCCCATAAACAGGAGATTGCGGCAGCTTTCGTCAAAGGAAGAGACAAAATCCCTGCTGGCGGCAACAGCTTTTTTGTATTCGTCCAGCGCGGTTCCCGAAAAATAGTCGTAGGACAGGGTGTCGAAGTTCTCCTGCGCGAGGGTGCCTGAGAGATTGCTCTGATTATAGAGCAGTTCAATGATCTTTTTCTCAAAACAGTGACATTTTTTCTGATGGATATAGCCTGTATCACGACAGTCGGGACACTCATATACAGGCTCCAGATAATCTGCGGGAAATCCTTTTTCCAGAAGAAACGCCTCTTTTTTCAGGCGCAGGGACGAAATGGTGTCGGAGAGTTCCTCTCTTGCTCCCTTTTCTCCGTCGATCAGACGCTTTGTGAAAGAGGAGGCGAGGGAGGCGGAGGCGTCCTCCAGTGCGGTATATTCGGGATAAGCACTCCGGATACGGGAAAGGCGCTCCTCCAGCAGATGGCGGCTCCTTGTCTGTTTTTCCCCGTATTCGCGGAGGATGGACTCATACTGTGCGTTTGTCAGTGCCAAATTCTTTCTCCTGTCAGTTGGCGGCGGACTGCCTCTGGCAGATCCGCTGCAGTGATATCAGTTAATCTTTACTTTCTGCAGCAATTCGTCATAGTCGTACTGATTCTGACGGAATTGATGGAACGGGTTGGCGGCGGTGCGGGGGGCGCGGGAGGTTTTCTTTTTCTGGAAAGCTGCGTCCGCCTCCCGGATATCCCGCATCGTATGTACGCCGTTTTCCTTCCAGCTGAGCAGGATGCCGTCCGTGTATTCAAAACGATGCCTGTCCGTGGCGAGAACGCAGCGCTCACAGGCCTCCAGGACCATGTCCGGCGTGAAACCGTATTCCTGAAACCATTTCCGGATGCAGGCGGCCTCCTTCTGGGTGGGGGCGTTTGTCCTGCCGAGCGCGTTCATGACAGTATAGACGTTTTTGTCATACCTGGCTGAGACGGCGGCAGCCTCCTTCGGAGTGGAGACGCCCGCCTGCGCCCAGCTGATCGCGACCTTTTCGATATAGCGAAAATCTTTTTTTCCGCGATCCACGCAGTACTGCACAAGATAATCGATCAGATCCGTGCTGAAATGCAGAGTGTCCGTCATGAAGATGATGGAGCGTATATTTTCGGTGCTGAGGGGCTTGCCAAGATACTGCTCGGTGATAAAGACAAGCTCCGATGTCTCCTCTTTCTGTTTGAAGGCTTTGACCTGATCAAGAGTAATGACACTTTTGTCATATGCGGGGGCTGCGGCAGCCGTCACGGGGGAGGCTGCGGGAGCCTGTCCGTATACGGGAGAAGCCTCACCTGAGGATTCAGACAGGGGGGAGGATGCCTCAGGGACGGGCGCGGAGAGCACCACCGCGGGCGCCGCCGCAGGCATGGAGATGATGTCGGCAGGCCTCGCGTCAAGGTTCTCCAGACGGATTCCTGTAAACATCCCCGCATCATCGCAGAGCAGGGAGATGACATGTTTCCTGTCCCAGTACTGCAGAGCGCGGAGAATATCTTTTTCCGTATAGTTAAAAAAGTCGGCGATCGCCGGGATACCGGTGGGCATACCTGTCCCCGCACATCTGAGCAGATAGAGATAGACTTTCATCTGCGCGTCATTGGCATCCTTCATGTATTCGTCTATAAAACGGTTTGATAGCATAGTCATTCCCGCGTGAGAGTCCTGTGAAACTGTCAAGCTGTTGTTCATTATTTATATCATCCCCTGATTTCCCATTTTCAAAACTGAGACGATTATAACACAGCGGCGGGGCAAAAGATATAGACAAAATGGCGAAAACGGGAGCCGTGCCGAAAAATCCAATCCATTGTGGATATTGTGGAAAATGTGGATAAATAAAATACATTTTTGCCGGCGGAGTGAAAAAGGTGCGGCAGATACCGGGAAAAAACGTACCCGCGGATAACTGCCGCGGCATAAAATATCCACAATTTTTCTGCCGTTTTGGAGCGGTCAAAAATTGTGGATATGTGGAAAAATCATATTCCGAGGAGGTTTTCCCCGATTTTATGGACGTCTCCGGCACCCATAGTTATCAACAGATCTCCCGCTGTGCAATTTTCCAACAGGAAGTTTTCGATTTCATCAAAAGAAGGAAAATAATGGCAGTCGCCCCCCAGGGCGTTTATCCTGTCCTGCAGGTCGCGGGAGGAAATCCCGAGCGTATCTGTCTCCCGGGCAGCATAGATATCTGCCAACACCACATGCTCAGCGGTGGAGAGGACCTTTGCGAAGTCTGTCAGAAAGGATTTTGTGCGGCTGTAGGTGTGTGGCTGGAAGACACACCAGAGCCGTTTGTGGGGATAGTGCGCAGCTGCCGACAGGGTGGCTTCTATCTCCGCGGGATGGTGGGCGTAGTCATCGATCACAGTGACGCCGCCGATCTCCCCCTTGTAGTCAAAACGCCGGTCCGTGCCCTCGAAATGGCAGAGAGCCTGTTGAATTGAACTGTCCTCTATGCCGAGCCTGTGGGAGAGGGCTATTGCAGGCAGTGCGTTGGCGATATTGTGGGTACCGGGCATCCCCAGCGTGACAGGGAGCGTGAAGCCGTCCGGCCCGTGACAGATAAAGGAGGGTTTCCCCATAGTATCATAGGAAATGTCGGACGGATAGTAGTCATATCCGTCCCGCATGCCGAAGGTAATGACAGGACAGGATATCCCCTCCGTGAGTTCCTGATATGCATCGATCCCGCCGTTTATGATGAGGCACCCATCCTCCGGCAGGAGCTTTGCAAAAGAGTGAAAAGAATTTCGGATATCCGCCAGATCCTTAAAGAAGTCCAGGTGATCCTCCTGTATGTTCAGGATGATGCCGATCTTCGGGAAAAAGCTCAAGAAACTGTTGGTGTACTCGCATGCCTCGGTGACAAAATAGTCGGGGCCGCCGACACGGTAGTTACCGCCGATGGATTTCAGGATGCCGCCGATGGAGAGGGTGGGATCCGCGCCTTCCTGTAGCAGGATATCAGAGACCATGGCAGTGGTCGTGGTCTTGCCGTGGGTGCCGCTGATGGCGACGGCGGTCTTGTACTGCCGCATCATCTGGCCGAGGAGCTGCGCCCTTGTGAGGGAAGGAAGCCCCTTTTCCTGCACTGCGAGATATTCCGGGTTGTCGGGATGGATGGCGCTGGTGTAGACTGCCAGGTCAATGTCGTCGGTGATATTGTCCCGCCGCTGCCCGTATCTGATGAGGGCGCCCTTTTCCTCGAGCATTTCGGTCAGGGGAGAACGTCTGCTGTCGGAGCCTGAGACAGTAAAGCCCTCGGACAGCAGGATCTCTGCAAGGCCGCTCATACTGATGCCGCCGATGCCGATAAAATGAACATGTATTGGTCTGTCAAAATGAATCTGGTACATAATATTCTCCATTCCGGAGCGTTTGCGCGACAGGGCGGCGCAAATTTCAAATTTGCGTCTGCCATCAAGGCTGATCCGTGACGCTCCGGCACAGATACAGCCAACGTGAACAGGTTCACATGTGATAAAATCAATTTTCAGGCTGATTTTTTATTTTATAGGAAACTGCGTCCTATGAAATAAAACGCTCCACGAGGATGCGAACTCCGCGCAAAAGAATATGGCCGCTGATGCAGCCGCGCTCCGGCGCGAGAGTCCGGCTCGCCGGACTCTTTGTTTCATTAGCCTCGTTTTGTCATCTATAATAATATATCTATCTTACCCTTGAAAGCGTACACTATCAAGGCGAAAAAGGGAAGAAAAAAGGAGAAAATTTTGCCGAATATGTAAAAAACATAAAAAAACAATGCTGAAACTGCAAAAACAATGAATAATAGTTACAAAAAACAAAAGTAATTTTCGGATTCATTATTCACTTTTGAATAAGCTTGTGCTATACTATGAGAAAGAAATTCAACATTCTGTGAAAATATTGAGGTGATGCTATGATTAAGAAAGAAATGATTGCCATGCTCTTGGCAGGTGGTCAGGGAAGCCGGCTCGGTATTCTGACCTCGAAAGTTGCAAAACCGGCGGTTGCGTTCGGCGGAAAGTACAGGATCATTGATTTCCCGCTCAGCAACTGTATCAATTCCGGTGTTGACACCGTGGGCGTACTGACGCAGTATCAGCCGTTGCGGCTGAATACCCATATCGGGATAGGTATCCCCTGGGATCTGGACAGAAATATCGGCGGTGTGACCGTACTCCCTCCATATGAGAAGATCGAGAGTACGGAGTGGTATACGGGTACTGCGAATGCGATCCTGCAGAACATAGAATATATGGACAGCTACAATCCGGAATATGTGCTGATCCTTTCCGGCGACCATATTTACAAGATGGATTACGAGGCGATGTTAGATTTCCACAAGGCGAACAACGCGGAGGTCACGATCGCGGTAATGCCTGTTCCCTGGGAGGAGGCAAGCCGTTTTGGCATCATGATCACGGACGATGATAAGAAGATCGTGGACTTTGAGGAAAAACCGGCGAAGCCCCGCAGCAATCTGGCATCTATGGGTATCTATATCTTCAACTGGAAGACTCTGCGTGAATCGTTGGTGAAGAATGCGGATCAGCCCCATCTTGACTTCGGCAAGCATGTGATCCCATACTGCAAGGAGAAGGAGAAACCGCTGTACGCGTATGAGTTTAACGGCTACTGGAAGGATGTGGGAACGCTGAACTCCTACTGGGAAGCAAATATGGAACTCATCGATATCGTGCCGGAATTTAACCTGTATGAAGAATACTGGAAGATCTATACGAAATCCGACGCTCTTCCGCCGCAGTATTTCTCCGAGGACAGCGAGGTGGAGAGGAGTATCATCGGCGAGGGAACCGAGATCTATGGCAAGGTTTACAATTCGGTGATCGGCTGCAATGTGGTGATCGGAGCAGGCACCGTGGTGAGGGATTCCATCATTATGAATGATACGAAGATCGGGCACGGCGGAGAGTTGAACAAAGTGATCATCGCGGAGAACGTGACTGTTGGCGACCGTGTCAAGATGGGATTCGGGGAGGAGAAGGACAACGAGACCGATCCGCATATCTACAACCACGGACTCTGCACGATCGGAGAAAAGAGCGTGATCCCGAACGATGTGACGATCGGTAAGAACGTCTGCATCGGCGGCGAGACAACGCAGGAGGATTATCCTGATCTGTATCTTCCGAGCGGAAGAACAATGATTAAAGCTGGGGAATAGCGTGAGATCAAAGATTTCACGATCCTGACAGAAGTGCCCGCTGAAGCGGGCGAATGGGAGTTAATGTCGGAAAGGAGTATACTTTATACATGAGAGCGATAGGGATTATTTTAGCAGGTGGTAATAATCACAGGCTTGGTGAACTGTCAAAGAAGCGGGCAGTGGGAGCCATGCCGGTGGCGGGCAGCTACAGGGCGATCGACTTTGCGCTGAGCAGCATGGCAAATTCCCGGGTCCAGAAGGTGGGAGTGTTTACACAATATAACGCAGGAAGCCTGAATGAACATCTGAGTTCTTCGAAATGGTGGGATTTCGGCAGAAAACAGGGAGGACTGTTCGTATTTACGCCGACGATCACTGCGGACAACGGATTCTGGTACAGGGGAACGGCAGACGCGATAAACCAGAATATCAGCTTTTTAAAGAACAGCCATGAGCCGTATGTTATTATTGCTTCAGCAGATTGCGTTTATAAGATTGACTTTAACAAACTTTTAGAATATCATATAAATAAGAAATCAGATATCACCGTGGTGTGCAAGGACATGCCGGAGGGCACGAACCTGGAGCGCTATGGAACCGTGAAGATGAACGAGGAAAGCCGGATCGAGGATTTTGAGGAAAAACCTTTGCTGGCAAAATCCAATACGATCTCCTGCGGTATCTATGTGATCAGACGGCGTCAGCTTATCGATATGGTAGAGAGGTGCGTTGAGGAGGAACGGTATGATTTCGTGAGAGATATTCTGATACGATACAAAGGCATGAAGCATATCTACGGATACAAGATCAAAGACTACTGGCGGAATATCGCAACGGTCGAAGATTATTTTGATACGAACATGGACTTCTTAAAGCCGGATATCAGAAAGTATTTCTTCAGGGAGTATCCTGACATCTACTCCAAGGTAGATGACCAGCCGCCCGCAAAATACAATGTGGGGGCAAAAGTTAAAAACAGCCTGATCGCAAGCGGCTGTATTGTCAATGGAACGGTGGAAAATTCCATTGTATTTAAAGAAGCATACATTGGCAATAACTGTTGTATCAAAAATTCCATTATTCTCAATGATGTCTATATCGGTGACAACACCTACATTGAGAACTGCATCGTGGAGAGCAGAGGCACGATGAAAGCAAATTCATACTACAAAGGAGAAGACGGAATAAAAATAGTGGTGGAAAGAAACGACAGATATGTCATGTAGATAAGGTCCTGTGACAAAACCATATGCCCTTGGTGAATGTCACAAATAAGAAAAAGGGGTCGAGGCTATGCAGATAACAGATGTAAGAGTACGAAAAATCACAAAAGAGGGAAGGATGAAGGCGGTTGTTTCTATCACCCTGGACAACGAATTTGCGATTCATGACATCAAGATTATCGAGGGCGAAAAGGGACTGTTCATCGCTATGCCAAGCAAAAAGTCAACAGATGGCGAGTATAGAGATATCGCACATCCCATTAACTCGGAAACAAGAGAGAAGATCCAATCCATTATTTTAGAAGGATACGAGAAAGCACTGCTGGAGCCGGACTTTGAAGAAATGACAGAATAATCCAAGAGGTAATGACATAAGAGAAATCCACTACAAATCTAAATGAATTGGAAGAGAAGGCCGCATTTTTTGCGGCTTTCTTTACGTGGTTTTCGGGGGCTCTGAAGGGGGAGCCCGGAAGAATTTACTTGTGAAATGGGTGAGGGTTTGGTAGAATGGGGGAGCTGAAGTATAGCAGAAAGAGAAGCGGAAGAATGTTTGGATTTTGGAAGAGAAAAAGAGACGGCTGGAAAAGGGGAGAAGGGAAAGTGTATTGCATTGTCGGGCTGGGGAATCCGGAGAAGAAGTATGAAAATACAAGGCATAATATCGGTTTTGATGTGATAGATGCGATCGCGGAGAAATATAGTATAGCAGTGAGAGAGAAGGGATTTAAAGCGCTGTTCGGGAAGGGCGTGATCGAGGGGCAGCGGGTGATCCTTTTGAAGCCGCAGACTTATATGAACCTGAGCGGGGAGAGCGTGCGGGAGATCATGGATTATTTTAAAATGGATGCGGAGGAGGAACTGATAGTCATCTCTGATGATATTTCCCTGAATGCCGGCAGGATCAGAATCCGGAAGAGGGGGAGCGCCGGGGGGCATAATGGGTTAAAGAATATTATAAAATATCTCGGTACGGAAAACTTTTGCCGGATTCGGATCGGCGTTGGGGAGAAGCCGAAAGAGTGGGATCTGGTGGATTATGTGTTGGGTCATTTCCGGGGGGAAGAGAAGGAGAAGGTGGAGGAAAGTATCAGGGATGCTGTGGCGGCTGTCGGGATCATGGTGACGGAGGGACCGGATAAGGCCATGAATGCTTTTAATAAGAAGAAGACGGATACAGTCCCGGAAAACGGCGGGCATAAAACGGCAGAGAGAGAGCCGGAGGGGAAAGCCGGTATGGCAGCCGGCGCAGATCCGGAAAACAATGTGCATAAAAAAATACAGGAGTGAGGATCGGGATGGAAGCACTGAGGGCGCCCCTGCGGGAGCTGGGGGAGTTTGAGGAGATACAGGAAAAACTGAAAAAGAGGGAGCCGCTCTGTCTGGGGCTTTCCGGGTGTGTGGATTCCCAGAAACTCCACATGATTTTCGGGCTGGGAGAGGGTTTTAAATATAAGCTGATCATCACCTACAGCGATAAGCGGATGCGGGAGATCTATGAGGATTACAAATTTTATGACAGAAATGTCAGTATATACCCGGCGAAGGATCTGATCTTTTTTCAGGCGGATATCCACGGAAACCAGCTTGTGACAGAGAGGTGGAAGGTGCTGCGGAGGATGCTTGAAGGGGTGCCGATGACGATCGTGACTACATTTGACGCCCTGATGGAGCCGCAGATCCCGCTCGGGCAGGTGAAAGGAGAGATCCTGCATATCAGTACAGCCGGACAGCTGAAGGAGAAAGGGCTGGCGGAAAAGCTGGTGACGCTGGGGTATGAGAAGACTTACCAGGTGGAGGTGCCGGGGCAGTTTTCCATCCGCGGCGGCATTGTGGATATTTTTGATCTGACGGAGGAAAACCCTTACAGGATCGAACTTTGGGGGGAGGATGTGGATTCGATCCGCAGCTTCGATGTGCTGAGCCAGCGTTCGATTGAAAATCTGAGTTCTGTCGATATTTATCCGGCCACAGAAATGATTCTGACGAAGGATCAGCGCGCGAGGGGGATGCACCTGATCGAGCAGGAGGCGAAAAAACAGGAGGAGGCGCTGCGCGGACAGGGGAAGGCGGAGGAGGCGGCAAGGCTGCACAGGCAGATCGGCGAACTGCGGGAGGAAGTGCTGGAACTGGAGGCGAAAGTCAATCTGGAATCCTATATGCGCTATTTTTATCGGGATATGGGATCTTTTCTCGGCGGCTTCAACAGGCGGGAGAGCTGTATCTTTCTGGATGAGCCGGTGCGGATCGGTGAGCATGCGGAGGCTGTGGAGGCAGAGTTTCGGGAGAGCATGTCGCACAGGCTGGAGAAAGGATACCTTCTGCCGGGGCAGATGACGCTGTTATATGGCAGGGGGGAGGTGACAGCGAGGCTGTCGGATTATCCCGTTGTGACGATAGCGGCGCTTGATATGAAGAACCCGTTTATGAAACCGGACAGAAAGTATGATTTTTCGGCGAAGAGCGTTTCCCCCTACAACAACAGTTTTGAGACACTGGTGAGAGACCTGCGGCACTATAAGAAAAACGGTTACCGGGTATTGCTGTTATCCGGATCCAGAACCCGTGCCAAACGGCTTGCGGAGGATCTGTGCGCGTACGGGCTGACGGCTTTTTATACGGAAGATCCGGAGCGGGAGATACAGGACGGTGAGATCATGACTTTTTACGGGCGGGTGTTTAAGGGGTTTGAGTATCCGTTCTTAAAATTTGTGGTGATCTCGGAGAGCGATATCTTCGGGGCTGAGAAAAAGAAGAAAAAGCGGACGAAAAAATATGAAGGGCAGAAGATACAGGATTTTGCCGACCTGAAGACAGGCGATTTCGTAGTACACGAGAGCCACGGCATGGGCATTTACAAGGGAATTGAAAAGGTGGAGATAGACCATGTGGTGAAGGACTACATGAAGATCGAATATGCAGGCGGAGGGAATCTGTATGTGCTCGCCACAAATCTTGGCGTGATCCAGAAATATGCGTCCGCTGACGCAAAGAAACCGAAGCTGAACAAGCTGGGAACACAGGAGTGGAACAGGACACGCGCAAAGACAAAAACAGCGGTGGAGGAAGTGGCGCAGGACCTTGTGGAACTGTATGCGGCAAGGCAGAACAGACAGGGATATCAGTTCGGACCGGATACATCGTGGCAGCAGGAGTTTGAGGAACTGTTTCCGTTTGAGGAGACGGAGGACCAGATGGCGGCTATCGCGGCGGCGAAGGCGGATATGGAGAGCAGGAAGATCATGGACCGCCTGATCTGCGGCGATGTGGGCTACGGCAAGACGGAGATCGCGATCCGGGCGGCATTTAAGGCTGTGCAGGAGAACAAACAGGTGGCGTTTCTGGTACCCACCACGATATTGGCGCAGCAGCACTATAATACGTTTGTGCAGAGGATGAAGGATTACCCGGTACAGATCGCGCTGCTGTCACGGTTTCGCAGTGCCGCGGAGCAGAAGAAGACGATCAGCGAGTTGAAAAAGGGTATGGTGGATATCGTGATCGGTACCCACAGGATGCTTTCTGCCGATGTGGGCTTTCAGGATCTGGGGCTTCTGATCATTGATGAGGAACAGCGTTTTGGCGTGAGCCACAAGGAGAAGATCAAAAAGCTGCGCTCCTCGGTGGATGTGCTGACGCTGACGGCGACTCCGATCCCGCGGACGCTGCATATGAGCCTGATCGGTATCAGGGATATGAGTGTGCTGGAGGAGGCGCCGGGGGACAGAATGCCGGTGCAGACTTTTGTGTGCGAGTACAATGAGGAGATGGTGCGGGAGGCCATCGTGCGGGAGATATCGCGGAGCGGACAGGTGTATTATCTGTATAACCGGGTGAACAATATCGCGGATGTGGCGGCGGCAGTGCAGAAGCTCGTCCCGGAGGCGGAAGTGGCTTTTGCCCATGGGCAGATGAAGGAGAGCGAGCTGGAGCGCATCATGTTCGATTTCATAAACGGAGAGATCGATGTGCTGATATCCACGACCATCATTGAGACCGGGCTGGACATCCCGAACGCCAACACGATCATTATCCATGACTCCGACAATATGGGGCTCTCCCAGCTCTACCAGCTGCGCGGCCGGGTGGGGCGCAGCAATCGGAACGCCTATGCTTTCTTGATGTACAGACGGGATAAGGTACTGCGGGAGGTGGCTGAAAAACGACTCACGGCGATCCGTGAATTTACGGATCTGGGGAGTGGTTTTAAGATCGCCATGCGGGATCTGGAGATCCGCGGCGCGGGAAACCTTCTGGGCAGACAGCAGCACGGACATATGGCGGCGGTCGGGTATGACCTGTACTGCAAGATGTTGAATGAAGCGGTGCGGCGGCTGAAGGGAGAGGAGACGGAGGAATCCTTCAACACGGCGGTGGAGCTGGATGTGGACGCCTATATTCCGCCTTCCTATATTATGAACGAACATCAGAAGCTGGATATCTATAAGCGTGTGGCGGGGATCGAGACGCAGGCGGAGTGCGAGGATATGAAGGATGAACTTCTCGACAGGTTTGGGGAGATCCCGAAGTCCGTGGATAACCTGCTGCGTGTGGCGATGATACGGATGCAGGCGCACAGGCTCTATGTCACAGAGGTGAAGGGAAAGAGCGAGGTGCTGCGGCTGACAATGAAGCAGGATGCGAAGATCAAAGTGGAGGGGATCGGAGAACTGATCACGGCGAGCAGAACCGGGCTCCGGTTTAACGCGAAGGGAACGCCCTGGTTTGAGACGCGCTACAGAAAAGGCGGCATGGTGGAGAGGGATGAGGAGAACCTGCTCCTGCTGACAGAGAATGTGTTGGATGAGATGGAGAAATATCTGCTGTAGGACGGATGGAACGCGACAGAGAAGCTGAAGAGCAAAATTGCAAGCTCCAGCAGGCAGATTTTGCGAAGTCAAAGAGGTGTACTGATTATGGGACACCTCTTTTGTTATGCTCTTCCTGTAAAACGAAAACAGATATGCCCGGAGGGCGTGGAGTAAGAAAGTACAGGAGGACAGGATAATATGAAGGGATATACCACATCGGCAGGATATATGGGATGGGTGAGGGACAGATATATTTTATTTGCGTCGGAGTATGATTACCGGGAATATATGGAGGAGTGACGGGCAGCCGGGGCGGTGCGGCAGCAGTTTAAAAGACGGAGAACTGTCGATATCACGAAAAATTTATGGAATTTTGTAATTGTTTATAATTACGAGACAAAAATTACACAATTTTATGAAATTGACGATTGACAAGCCTTTGAAAGTAAGACTACAATGATAAACATGTATGATTTACTGTATTTTCCGCGGCATGACTGTCTGTGGGTGCGGAATTGAAAAGGAGAGGCTTTGAATTCAAAAGTGTACCGCCATGAGTTTAAATATGTCTGCTCTGAAGCTCAGCTTGCGCGCATAAAGGGGCGTCTTTCAGGCATTATGCGCTATGATGTCCACGCGGACGGGAAAGGCAGATACGACATACGGAGCGTGTACTTCGATGACTATCAGGATACGGGATTTTATGAGAACGAGAACGGAACTGATCCGAGGGAAAAATTTCGAATCAGGATCTATAATAACAGTCCGGACCGGATCGAACTGGAGAACAAGAAAAAGATATGCGGCATGACAGGCAAAGACTCCTGCGCGATACAGCGGGACCTGTGCGAGGCGCTGCTCAAAGGAGAGATGGAGGCGTTAGACGCCTGTGAGATCCCCGTATGGAATAAATTTGCGCTCGGCTGGAATACAAGGCGGCTGCGCCCCAAAGTGATCGTGGATTACGAGAGGACGGTTTTTGTATGTCCGCTCGGCAATGTCAGGATCACGTTTGACAGGAACATCTCATCGTCTGACGATTACGGGCATTTTTTTGACAAAGTGATAAGAAAGCGCCCGATCATGCCGGCAGGGATGCATGTGCTGGAGGTAAAGTACGATGAATTTCTTCCGGATTATATTTATAAGGGCATTGAACTGGAAAACCTGCAGAGGACGGCATATTCAAAATATTATCTGTGCAGAAGGTTCCACCTGTAATCCGACGGGATGAAAAACGGTAAAGGCGGATGCTGCGCGCCCGTGAATTGAGACCATAAAGTAACAGTGCAGCCGGGCGGCTGAACTGTCACACTATAAATAAGAAAGAAGGAGTAATTATTGTGAGCACAAGAGACATTTTAAAGAATTCATTTCTGGAGTCCATTGCTGCGTCTGATGTAACGCCTCAGGAGATATTTCTGGTACTGTTTATCACGACAGTGCTGGCTCTGTACATTTTCTGCATCTACAGGGTGCTTACCAGAAAGACATTTTACAACAAATCCTTTAATATCGCGCTGGCAGCCCTGGCGCTGATCACCGCCGGAGTGATCCTTACGATCCAGTCGAGTATTGTTGTATCCCTGGGTATGGTGGGCGCCCTCTCGATCGTGCGTTTCCGCACGGCGATCAAGGATCCCATGGATCTGGTATTTTTATTCTGGGCCATCAGCGTGGGGATCATCTGCGGTGCAAGGCTGTATGTGATAGGAGTCATTGTCAGCGTCTTTGTGACGATCCTGCTCTTTGCGCTGGATAAGATGCCGGTGGCGAAGACACCGAAGATCCTCGTGGTCAATGCGGACGGCATGGATGCGGAGGACAGGATACTGGAAGTGGTGGGACGATTTGCCGGCTACTATAAAGTGAAATCCAGAAGCCTTTCAGCGCAGCAGCTCGACATGGTTGTGGAACTGCGCGTGAAGGAGGAGAAAGAACTGGTCATGGGGATCAGCGGGCTGGAGGGGATCCATTCGGTATCTCTGCTGGCGCATGACGGGGAAGTGACATTTTAGCTGACGGTTCAGCCGTCCGGCGGGCGAAAGCCGGAAAATGTGACGTCTGCGCATCCGGAATGACAGAAAACGGATGAAACTGACAGAAAATGACAAAAAGATATAAATTCTGTTAAAAATTGTGAAAAATAAAAGTAGTCCTTGAAAAAGGAGAAAGAATCTCTTATACTGTATAAGAACTGTAAGTTTGACACCCTGCCTGAGAAGGCGGGAGTATGTAAAATAGGAGGAATTTAAGTTATGAAGAAGAAATTGGTTTCAGTTCTTCTGGCATGCACCATGGCATTTGCACTGGCAGCATGCGGCGGCGCAGAAGAGCCTGCGGCACCTGCAGAAGAAGCGACAGAGGCTCCGGCGGATGACGCGGAAGCGCCCGCAGAGGATGCGGAAGCACCTGCGGAGGATGCAGCGGAGGCTCCGGCAGCAGATTATTCAGAGATCAAAGTTGGCATGGTGACTGATACGGGCGGCGTGAATGATGGTTCCTTTAACCAGTCTTCCTGGGAAGGCCTGCAGAGAGCGGCGGATGAGCTTGGCATTCAGGTTCAGTATCTGGAGTCCAAGACGGACGCTGATTACAAGTCCAACCTTGAGACGTTCATCGATGAAGAATACGACCTGATCATCAGCGTGGGCTTCCAGCTTGCAGATGCGACAAAGGCAGCGGCGGAGGCGAATCCGGATCAGAAGTTCGCCATCATTGATGATGCGAGCATTGAGCTGCCTAACGTGACATGCTTAATGTTCAAACAGGCTCAGGCTTCCTATCTGGTAGGCTATGTGGCAGGTCTGACGACAGAGAGCAACACTGTCGGTTTCGTACTCGGCATGGGCACACCGGTAATGCATGAGTTTGGATACGGTTACTGTGCAGGCGTTCTGGACGCAAATCCGGATGCGAAGATCCTGCAGCAGAACGCAAACGCATTTGACCAGCCTGCAGTGGGCAAGAATGCAGCGACAACCATGGTTACAGACGGTGCGGACATTATCTTCCACGCGGCGGGCGGTACAGGGCTTGGCGTGATCGAAGGCTGTAAGGAAAACGGTATCTGGGCGATCGGCGTAGATAAAGATCAGAGCCCCGACGGTCCTGAGACGATCCTGACATCCGCTATGAAGAGAGTGGACAATGCCAGCTACGAGGCAGCTAAAGCTGTATGTGAAGGTACACTGCAGAGCGGCGTTATCACATATGACCTTGCGGCGGGCGGCGTGGATATCGCTCCTACAACAACAAACCTGTCCGATGATGTGATCAAGGCAGTGGAAGAAGTAAAGGCGAAGATCGTTTCCGGTGAAGTAGTTGTTCCCGAGACGCAGGCAGATTTTGAAGCGGCTCATGGCGATGTTTACGAGCTGGACTAAATTCTGCAAAATATACAGATAAATAAAAAATAAAGGGAAAAGGTGTAGAAAAAGATTTGCTACACCTTTTTCTTATGTTATGATGGTAAGTAGCAGGAAGCAAATGCGGAACTGAAATAAGGAGGAAAATCACATGGGGAGAGAAAGTCATGCTGACCTTTCAAAGACAGTCATTGCCATGCATGATATCGTCAAAAAATTCGGCGATTTTGTCGCGAATGACGGTATCAATCTGACTGTCCACAAAGGGGAAGTACATGCGATCCTGGGGGAAAACGGTGCCGGAAAATCTACGCTTATGAATGTGCTCTATGGGCTGTACCATCCGACATCAGGTTACATTGAGGTAAACGGGAACAAGGTATCCATCGATTCTCCGGAGAAAGCGATCGAGCTGGGAATCGGTATGGTGCATCAGCATTTTATGCTGGTACAGCCTTTTACGGTGACGGAAAATATCATTCTGGGCATGGAGCCGGTAAAAGGGCTGACGGTGGATTTGAATTCGGCGAGGGAACAGGTGATAGAACTGTCAAAGCGCTACGGCCTGCAGGTGGATCCGGACGCTAAGATCGAGGATATTTCCGTGGGAATGCAGCAGAGGGTGGAGATCCTTAAGGTTCTTTACAGGGGAGCGGACATCCTGATACTGGATGAGCCCACTGCGTCTTTGACGCCGCAGGAGATCGGGGAACTGATCGAGATTATCGGGCATCTGACAAAGGACGGGAAATCCATTATACTGATCACTCATAAACTGAAAGAGATCAAGGCCTCCGCGGATTACTGTACGATCATCCGGCAGGGGAAATATATCCAGACAGTCAATGTGGCGGAGGTGAATGAAGACCAGCTGGCGGCAATGATGGTCGGACGTGACGTTACCTTTAAAGTGGATAAAAAGGAGCAGGAGCCGGGGGACGAGGCGCTGGTTGTAAAAAACCTCCATGGAAAAGACTACAGGAATGTGGAGATATTGAAAGGACTTGACATTACTGTCAGAAAAGGCGAGATCGTGGGACTCGCCGGCGTGGACGGCAACGGCCAGACGGAGTTAGTGGAGATCATTACAGGGCTCAGGAAGGGTACGGAAGGTTCTGTCCGGATACATGGAAAAGAAGTGTTTGGCGCCACGCCGAGAGAGATATTCGAGGCCGGTATCACAAGTATTCCCGCCGACAGGCAGAAGCATGGGCTGGTGCTGGAGTTTTCCGTGGCGGACAACCTGATCCTGCAGAATTTTGGAGAGGAGGAATTTTCCAGGCACGGTATTTTGAAACGGGATGCCATCCAGAAAAAGGCGACTGAACTGATCGAGAAATTTGATATTCGCCCCAGGGGAAGCGAAAATAAGCCGGCGGGGCATCTGTCCGGCGGCAACCAGCAGAAGGTGATCATTGCGAGGGAGATCACCAATGATTCGGAACTGCTGATCGCGGTGAATCCGACCAGGGGACTGGATGTGGGCGCCATCGAATATGTACATAAATATCTGGTGGAGCAGCGGAATAAAGGGAAGGCTGTGCTGCTGGTCTCCTTTGAGTTAGATGAGATCATGAGCCTTTCCGATGAGATCAAGGTTATTTTCGACGGGAAGATCATGGGCAGCGTAGCGGGCAGAGATGCCGACGAGAACGAACTTGGACTGATGATGGCAGGAGGTGGAGCGCATGAGTAATACAAAAGATAAATCGACAAATTCCTTTGGCACAAAAGTGCTTCAGGGAAATCTGCTTTATACGCTGATCTCCATCGCTGTAGGTTTTATTGTGGGAGCGATCCTGCTGCAGGTGGCGGGGATCAGTGCGGGGGCAGCTTATGGCAAGCTGATCACAGGGGTGTTCGGTAAGCCGAAATTTATCGTATGGTCGATCGTATATGCATCCCCCATTATCCTGACGGGCTTGAGTGTGGCTTTTTCCTTCCAGACAGGTGTCTTCAATATCGGTGCGGAGGGGCAGTATGTGGTCGGAACACTGGCGGCATGCGTTGTCGGCGTATTTCTGAAAGTTCCGGCAATCATCCATATTCCGCTCTGCCTGATCGCGGCGGCACTTGCCGGCGGACTGTGGTCGATGATCGTAGCGGTTTTGAAAGTAAAGAGAGGCATCAATGAAGTGCTGTCCTTTATCATGTTTAACTGGATCGCCTATTACCTGTCCAACTATGCCGTGAACATTCCGGCGCTGCATACGGACGGCAACTCCGAGGCGACCAAGGATATCATGGATACGGCAAAGATGATGATCACCAATGAGTCCCTTCAGGAAGTGATGGGTTCCGGAGCCAGTTACAATATCCTGGTGGCGATCCTTGCGGCGGTCGTGATCGCCTTTATCCTGAACCGGACAACGCTGGGCTATAAGCTGAAGGCAGTGGGATTCAACAGACATGCGGCGGAGTACGGCGGCATTAACTCCAACAGAGAGATTCTGACAGCAATGTCAATTTCCGGCGCTCTCGCGGGGATGGGCGGCGCCTGTCAGCTGATGGGTATGGGAATGCGTATCAGTCAGTTTTCTGCACAGGAGAGCTTCGGCTTTCAGGGGATCACAGTGGCTCTGATCGGTTCCACCAATCCGATCGGCTGTATCTTTGCGGGACTGTTCTACGGGGCAATGAAGTACGGCGGCACAAAACTCTCGCTCGTCAATGCGCCCTCAGAGATCGTAAATATCATCATGGGAACGATCATCTTTTTTATCGCGATATCCCATGTATTTAAGAGGCTGCTTTTAAGCCGTGCGGGAAAGAAAGAAGCCAAGGGTGAAGGAGGTACGAAGTAATGTTTTTGAGAAATCTGGGTTTGCTGATCAATGCGACTATGACATATACACCGCCTCTTTTGCTGGCGGCGCTGGGTTCCTGTTTTTCGGAGAGGAGCGGTGTGATAAATATCGGGATTGAGGGAATGATGACAATAGGAGCCTTTGTGGGAGCGTCGATGGCGCTGACCTGCGGAAATCCGTGGATCGCTTTTCTGGTGGGCGGACTTGCGGGCGCACTGTTCGGACTGCTCCATGCGATCGCCTGTGTATCCTGTCAGGCGGACCAGACGATCTCCGGTACAGCGATCAACTTTCTGGCGCCGGGGCTGGCAGTCTTTATGAGTAAGGCGATTTATGACGGTTCCTCCGATACGCCGGCGATCGATATCAGCATGAAACTTCCGAAGGTATTTGACGGGATCTTTCCGGTAGGTTCCTTCTGGAACAATGTGTTATCCAACTACTCGGTGGCGTACCTGTCATTGATCCTGGTTGCGGTGATCTGGTTTGTATTTTATAAAACAAAGTTCGGCATGAGGCTGCGGGCGGTCGGAGAAGCGCCGGAAGCCTGCGACACGCTGGGGATCAACGTGTACCGCATCCGCTACATCTGCGTCATCCTGTCAGGATTTTTATCAGGGCTCGGCGGCGCCTACATTACGCTTGCGACCGTAAATCAGTTCCGTCCGATCATTGTTGTCGGGCAGGGGTTTATGGCTATCGCGGCGGTTATCTTCGGAAAGTTCAAGCCGCAGGGAGCGCTGCTCGCCTGCCTGCTGTTCGGATTCTGCAACGGCGTGAAGGTGCTGGCGACTTCCAGCAATGCGGTATCACCGAACCTGATCTCCATGATTCCATATATCGTGACGATCCTGGCACTGGTGTTGTTTGTGGGTACGGCGAGGGTGCCGGCGGCAAATGGCAAGCCGTTCCAGAAGGCGAAGTAAGAATGCAAAGGAGCAGTCGAAGCTGACTGTATGGCTTTAAAACAGTTTTGGGAACCGATGCGATGAAACGAGAAAGTTGCATCGGTTCTTAATATGTAGAGTGGCACAGCAGCCAGGCAGAAAGGAAGCAGTATGGCAAAATTGTATTTTAGACACGGCGCGATGGGGAGTTCGAAGACGGCGAATGCCCTGATGGTGGAGTACAATTATTTCGAGAGGGGCAAGAGGGCGCTGCTGCTTAAGCCGAAGTTGGACAACAGGGACGGCGATAAGGTGATCAAAAGCCGCATGGGGCTTGAGAAGGCGTGCCATTTTGTGGAAGAGCTCGTGGAGATGAGCGATGAGGAGATAAAGGAATATGACTGTGTGATCGTGGATGAGGCGCAGTTTTGTAAAAAGTCCGATATCGAGTTTTTTGTGCATGTGGTGGATGATCTGGGCATACCGGTCATCTGCTACGGCCTGCGGACGGATTTTCGGCGTGAGCCCTTTGAGGGGGCCATATGGCTTCTCGCCTGGGCGGATGTGATAGAGGAACTCAAGACGGTCTGCTGGTGCGGTCAGGGCGCATCCTGCAATACCAGATTGAACGAGAGAGGGGAGATCATCCGGGATGGGGAGCAGATCTGCCTCGGTGCGAACGACAAATATGTGGCGCTCTGCAGGAGGCACTATAAAGAGGGGAGGCTGGCTCCGTAAGATATGGGACAGTTACAGGACAACGAAAGTGGGTATATATTCTGTTCAGGTCCGCTTTCGCCCGGAGAAAAACGCAGCGGGCACTAAGCTCGGAAATAGCATGTGAAATTATATACCAGCTTTCGTCTGGGCGGCGATGTAGTCTTCTATGGAAAATATGATTGGTTCAAATAAAACAGGAATGATTACTGACTTTTCTTGACGCTGAAAAATTAGTGCTATATACTGAATACAGTAACAGGATTCGGAGAAGATAAATAAAAACGGAGGAAATGGATATGGATCAGAAAGCGATGTTTAAGCTCAGCTATGGACTGTTTGTCCTGACGGCACAGGAGGAGGGATTTGATAACGGCTGCATTATCAATACGGTTATGCAGGTGACAAGCACGCCCAACCGGATTTCGATTACGGTAAATAAGCAGAACAGGACACATGATATGGTGAAAGCGACGGGCGTGTTTAATGTATCTGTGCTGGCGGAGGACGCGTCATTTGATACTTTCAGGCATTTCGGCTTTCAGAGCGGAAAAAGCGTGGACAAATTTGAGGACTACGGTCCGAAGGAACGCAGTGAGAACGGGCTGTACTATGTGATGAAGGGGACGAACTCTTATCTCTCCGGAAAAGTGGTACAGGAGATCGATCTGGGAACCCACACGCAGTTTATTGCGGATGTGACTGCCGCGGAACTGCTCTCCGAGGTGCCGTCCGTCACCTACACCTACTACCAGGATCACATCAAACCGAAACCGGAAGCGCCGAAACAGAAGGAAGGAAAGAAGGTATGGGTGTGCAAGATCTGCGGTTATGTATACGAGGGCGAGGATCTGCCCGCAGACTTTATCTGTCCTCTTTGTAAGCACGGCGCATCAGATTTCGAGATGGAAGTGCGATAGGGGTATTTTGTTAATCGGCGAGTTTTGCCGATTTAGAAAATCTTTTCAGTGAGATAAGGTTATAGAATTTCTTAGTCTGCGTATTTTGCATACTTAGAAATTCTCCTTATCTTTGTATAGAAGTTCCTTCATTTACAGATACTAACATGGAAACGTTAGAAAAAACTGTAAATGGAGGAACTTTAATTATGAAAGCAACAGGTATTGTGCGAAGAATAGATGATTTGGGCAGGGTGGTTATTCCGAAGGAGATCAGGAGGACATTGAGGATCCGGGAATCAGATCCGCTGGAAATTTTTACGGACAGGGAGGGGGAGATCATTTTGAAAAAGTATTCCCCGATCGGTGAAATGTCAACTTTTGCAAAGCAGTATGTGGAAAGCCTGGCACAGGTCTCCGGACATGTAGCAATGATTGCGGACAGGGATCAGATCATTGCGGCGGCGGGAGGGATGAAAAATTCCGTAGGAAAATATGTCAGCAGAGAACTCGAAAGCAAGGTAAATAACAGGGAAAGCATAGTGAGTATCAAGGGGGAGAGAGATTTCATCCCGGTGACGCAGGATAATTCCGAAGAATTCCGGCAGGAGGCGATCAGCCCGATCATCAGCGAGGGCGATGTGATAGGGGCGGTCATCCTGTTAAACAATGCGGAAAAAGGAAAGATGGGCGAGGTGGAACAGAAGCTGATCCTGTCGGCGGCGGGGTTTCTGGGGCGGCAGATGGAGCAGTAAAAAAAGAGGCCTGAGCCTCTTTTTTATTTCTCCCCCATCTGATCCAGCAGTTCGATCTTAATGTCATAGAGCTTGCTGGACAGATCCACATATACTTTCTGGGGATTGATCAGCCTTCTTGTCTCATCCCAGAGGGTGGAGAGTTCTTTCTGGCAATATTCCCTGATATCCATCACTTTGGGCGATTCATATACGCACTTTCCGTCTGTGAAGATGGGGATGAGCAGTTCCCTCATGGTATAAGTGCCGGGCCTGCATTTGGTTTTTTTCCAGGGTTCCTGGGGATCAAACAAAAGAAGCGGTTCTTCCTCGGAAAACTCCTCATCTACAAGGCAGATCAGATCCGCCTTGATCTTACCGGTCTCTTTATCGTAGATCCGATAAATGGTTTTATTGCCCGGATTTGTGACTTTTTCAGAGTTTTCGGACAGTTTGATCTTCGGTATGAATTTTCCGTCGTCGCCCATGATGGCAGCCAGCTTGTAAACGCCGCCGAAGGCGGGCCAGTCCTTGCTGGTGATCAGGTTTGTGCCGACGCCCCAGGAGGTGATAGCGGCGCCCTGCACTTTCAGGGAATCGATCAGATATTCGTCAAGGTCATTGGAGGCGGAGATCACCGCATCGGGGAAACCTGCCTCGTCCAACATCTTCCGCGCCTTTTTTGAGAGGTAGGCGAGGTCGCCGCTGTCCAGACGGATTCCGTAAAAACTTAAGTTTACGCCGGCATCCCGCATTTCCTGGAAGACACGTATCGCATTGGGGACGCCGGATTTTAATGTATCATAGGTATCCACCAGCAGGATGCAGGCGGAAGGGTACATTTCCGCGTAAGTCTTAAAAGCGGTATATTCATCGGGAAAACTCATGATCCAGCTGTGGGCATGGGTGCCCTTTACCGGCACATCAAAAAGCTGTCCGCAGAGTACGTTGGAAGTGCCGATACAGCCGCCGATCACAGCAGCTCTTGCGCCGTAGGTTCCGGCATCGGGTCCCTGCGCCCTGCGCAGCCCGAACTCCATAATACCATCCCCCCTTGCAGCCCAGCATACCCGCGAGGCTTTGGTGGCGATCAGCGACTGGTGGTTGATGATATTTAAGATGGCGGTCTCCACAAGCTGCGCCTCCATGATCGGCGCGATAACCTTTACAACAGGCTCCCTGGGGAAAATGACAGTGCCCTCCGGGATTGCATAAATGCTGCCGGAAAAGCGGAAATCTGCAAGGTAATCCAGAAAATCTCTGTCAAAAATATTGAGGCCCGCCAGATATTCGATATCCTGGGGAGCAAAATGCAGTTCTTTGATATAACTGATCAGCTGTTCGAGCCCTGCGGAGATCGCATATCCGCCGCCGTTTGGATTGTTGCGGTAAAACGCATCAAATATTACGGTCTCGTTTCGATCCATATTGCGGAAATATCCCTGCATCATGGTCAGTTCATACAAATCTGTCAACAATGTTAAATTCTGCCTGTCCATAGCATACCCTCCTTATGGGTGAAATGTCAGTTTTAAATCGTTCTCATTTTACACCCCGGAGGTGAAAAAAACAAGGCAAATATTTCCCGGATATCCGGGCACCGGCGCATTCACTGAAATGCAATGCCGCGCACCTGCAGATAGATACCCAGTCCGGAATTGATGAGAGTGAGTACCAGGGTGATGCTGCACAGTATGATACCTGTGATGGCATAAGTTCTTCCGCCCTGATTTTTCCCGATGATCCCCAGTATTAATCCGGGAATAATGACGGGATATCCGACAAGCGGCAGAAGCCATGCAATAAGCCCGATAAGGCCGAGGATCATGGAAGTGATCGACAGTCCCTTCTTTTCCGGCTTATAATATCCGCCGGACGCCGGCGGCATCTGATAGGGAACAGGGCATCCGCACCTCGGACAGGCAGGAGCCCCGGGCATCAGTTGATTCCCGCAATTTTGACAAAACATGTTTAATCCTCCCTGATATATATTGTAGAAACTATTTCTTTTATTATAGCACCCTGAAAATTGTATGTCATTATATTTCGGAACATCAGACGGCTGGAGTGTTACTCCGGGAGATTGGTTTCGCCAAGAAATTCTTGACATTTCTTCGACACCCCTTTAAACTAAAAATGTTAAAGATTTATAGGGGGAAATTAAGAGGCAATACAGCTGTAAATCCTGTCAAAATGAGGGCGGCAGGATTCTTTTGTCCGGTAAGCCGCCAGGCGTTCAATATGATAAGCCGTCAGGCGTTCAATATGATAAGCTGAAAGCGTTCATTATGATAAGCTGAAAGCGTTCATTATGTTAGGGAAAGGGAGAAACCATGTACCAGAAAGTTGATAACAATCTGAACTTTGTAGACAGAGAGAAGGAAGTCTGTCAGTTCTGGAAAGAGAACGATATTTTTCAGAAATCCATGGATATCAGAAAGGACGGTCCGACCTACACGTTCTACGATGGCCCGCCGACCGCGAACGGCAAGCCCCATATCGGCCATGTGCTGACCAGGGCTATCAAGGATATGATCCCGCGGTACCGGACCATGAAGGGCTATATGGTGCCGAGAAAAGCGGGCTGGGATACCCACGGCCTGCCGGTGGAACTGGAAGTGGAAAAGGAACTGGGGCTGGACGGAAAAGAGCAGATCGAGCAGTACGGCCTTGCGCCCTTTATCGAGAAGTGCAAGGAGTCTGTATGGCGGTATAAAGGCATGTGGGAGGATTTTTCCGGTACAGTCGGCTTCTGGGCGGATATGGACGATCCCTATGTGACATACTATGATGATTTTATCGAGTCCGAGTGGTGGGCTCTCAAGCAGATCTGGGATAAGAAGCTTCTGTACAAGGGCTTTAAGATCGTGCCCTACTGTCCGAGGTGCGGCACGCCCCTGTCCTCCCATGAGGTGGCTCAGGGCTATAAGGCGGTGAAGGAGCGCTCCGCGGTGGTGCGCTTTAAGACGGTGGGCGAGGAAAACACTTATTTCCTGGCGTGGACGACTACGCCCTGGACGCTGCCCTCCAACGTGGCGCTCTGCGTGAACCCAAAGGATACCTACTGCAAGGTGAAGGCTGCCGACGGCTATATCTACTATATGGCGAAAGAGCTTCTGGACAGTGTGCTGGGCTCTCTGGCGGAGGAAGGAAAGCCGGCGTATGAAGTGCTGGAGACTTATGTCGGGACGGACCTGGAACATAAGGAGTACGAACCGCTCTTTGCCTGTGCGGGCGAGGCGGCAGAGAAGCAGCACAAAAAGGGCTTCTATATCACATGTGACAGCTATGTCACAATGTCCGACGGTACCGGTATCGTGCATATCGCGCCGGCATTCGGTGAGGACGATGCGAACGTGGGGCGCAAGTACGACCTGCCCTTCGTGCAGTTTGTGGACGGCAAGGGAAATATGACCGGCGAGACGCCCTACACCGGAAAGTTTGTCAAGGATGCGGACAAGGATATCCTGGTGGATCTGGACAGGGAGGGAAAGCTTTTCTCCGCGCCGAAATTCGAGCATGACTATCCTTTCTGCTGGCGCTGCGATACGCCGCTGATCTACTACGCGAGAGAGTCCTGGTTTATCAGGATGACCGCCGTGCGGGATGACCTTGTGAGAAACAATAAGACCGTGAACTGGATTCCGCCTTCCATCGGGGAGGGGCGGTTTGGAAACTGGCTGGAGAATATTCAGGACTGGGGCGTCTCCAGAAACCGTTACTGGGGCACGCCGCTCAACATCTGGGAGTGCGGAGGCTGCGGACACCAGGAGGCGGTCGGCTCCAGGGAGGAGCTCTATAAGCTTTCCGGAAATGAGAAAGCGAAGGATGTGGAACTGCACAGGCCCTACATCGACGAGATCACCTGCACCTGTCCGAAGTGCGGCGGGACGATGAAGCGTGTGCCGGAAGTGATCGACTGCTGGTTTGACTCCGGCGCGATGCCTTTTGCGCAGCACCACTATCCCTTTGAGAACAAGGAACTGTTCGAGGCGCAGTTCCCGGCGCAGTTTATCTCCGAGGCGGTGGACCAGACAAGAGGGTGGTTCTACTCCCTGATGGCGGAGTCCACACTGCTGTTCAATAAATCGCCCTTTGAAAATGTGATCGTGCTGGGTCATGTACAGGACGAGAACGGGCAGAAGATGAGCAAAACCAAGGGAAATGCGATCGATCCCTTTGAGGCGCTTGAGACTTACGGCGGGGATGCGATCCGCTGGTATTTCTATATCAATTCGGCGCCCTGGCTGCCCAACCGTTTCCACGGCAAGGCGGTGCAGGAGGGGCAGAGGAAGTTCCTCGGCACGCTCTGGAACACCTACGCGTTCTTCGTATTGTACGCGAATATCGATGAGTTTGATGCGACGAAATATACGCTGGATTACGAAAAACTTCCTGTCATGGATAAATGGCTGTTATCCAAGTTGAACACGGCGATCGGCGAGGTGGATGAACATCTGGACAATTACAGGCTTCCCGAGGCGGCGAGAGTGCTGGATAACTTCGTGGATGAGATGAGCAACTGGTATGTGCGCAGAAGCAGGGAGCGATTCTGGGCGAAGGGCATGGAGCAGGACAAGATAAATGCCTACATGACGCTCTATACCGCGCTGGTGGAGATCTGTAAGTGCGCGGCGCCCATGGTGCCTTTTATGACAGAGGAGATTTACAGGAATCTGGTGTGCAGTATCGATCAGGATGCGCCGGAGAGCATTCACCTCTGTGATTTTCCGGTGGTAAACGCGGCGTATATCGATAAGGAACTGGAAGATTACATGGAGGAGGTGCTCCGCATCGTGGTGCTCGGCAGAGCGGCGCGGAATGAGGCGAATATCAAGAACCGCCAGCCCATCGGCGAGATGATCGTTAAGGCGGAGAGCGAGCTGCCTGCGTTCTATCGGGATATTGTCAGGGATGAGTTGAATGTGAAGAAGGTGACATTTGCGGAAGATGTCTCTTCCTATACGAGTTACAGCTTCAAGCCGCAGCTTCGCACGCTGGGACCGAAGTACGGCAAACAGCTCGGCGGCATCAGGAGTTATCTGTCAAATATCGACGGACTCTCGGCTATGGCGGCTGTGACATCCTTTAAAGAGGGAGGGACGCTGGACTTTGAGGTGGACGGCGTAAAGATTTCCCTGGCGGAGGAGGATGTGCTGATCGAGATATCTCAGAAGGAGGGCTTTGTGGCACAGGCTGACAAGGCTGTGACCGTGGTGCTCGACACGAACCTGACACCGGAACTGCTGGAGGAGGGATTCTCCGCGGAGGTGATCAGCAAGATCCAGACCATGCGCAAGGACGCCGGTTTCGAGGTGATGGACCGCATCCGTGTCTCTGTGACAGGAAATGATAAGATCATAGAAGTGGTCCGCAATAACGCCTCCGCGATCTCGGAAAAGGTGCTGGCGGATGAGATGCTTTACGATGAGGCTCTCGCAGGCGCAAAAGTGTGGAAGGTCAACGGAGAACAGGTGGAGATCGGTGTTCAGAAACGATAAAACAGACGAATTTTGTCCGGTAAATTGTGTGTTTTGTCTATTTCCTTTTTCTGTCAAAAAAGCTATACTGAAAAAGGAAAAGTTATAGAATAAACAGGAGAAGATTGAGGGAAGGGAGATCGTCATGGTACTGAAATCACAACAGAAAAAATTGAACTTTGACAAGGAACTTTTCAAAAGAAGCGTGCTCTACAATGTAAAAACATTGTACAGAAAGACGCTGGAGGAAGCGACGCCTCAGCAGATCTTTCAGGCTGTTTCCTATGCGATCAAGGATGCGGTGGTGGATCACTGGATGGAAACTCAGAAAGAATATGAAAAACAGGATCCCAAGATGGTCTATTACATGTCCATGGAATTTCTGATGGGACGTGCGCTGGGAAACAATATCATCAATTTGCAGGCTTATTATTCTGTGGGCGAAGCGCTGAAAGAGCTGGGAGTGGATCTCAATGTGGTGGAGGATCAGGAGCCGGATGCGGCGCTCGGAAACGGCGGGCTCGGCCGTCTGGCGGCATGTTTTCTGGATTCTTTATCCACGCTGGGGTATGAGGCTTACGGCTGCGGCATCC
Source organism: uncultured Lachnospiraceae bacterium (assembly GCA_910584915.1). GTDB lineage: Bacteria > Bacillota > Clostridia > Lachnospirales > Lachnospiraceae > 1XD8-76. The sequence goes on along the minus strand of CAJUDM010000020.1, from coordinate 14,188 downwards.
GGTATCACTATGGTATGTTCAAACAGCAGATCAGAGACGGCTTCCAGATAGAAGTGCCGGACAACTGGCTGGAGTACGGCAATCCCTTTGAACTGAAGAGGCCGGAGTATGCCAAAGAGGTAAAATTCGGCGGCTATGTCAACGTGTATGTGGATGAGAAAGGCAGGAGCCATTTCCGCCAGGAGGGATATCAGTCTGTCAAGGCGGTTCCTTATGATATGCCGATCGTGGGTTACGGCAACGGTATCGTCAATACGCTGCGTATCTGGGATGCGGAGCCTGTGGAGTGCTTCCAGCTCGATTCCTTCGACAAGGGCGATTACCAGAAAGCCGTGGAACAGCAGAACCTCGCCCGGAATATCGTGGAGGTGCTCTACCCCAATGACAACCACTATGCGGGCAAGGAACTCCGCCTGAAACAGCAGTATTTCTTTATCTCCGCGTCCGTACAGCAGGCGGTGGCGAAGTATATGAAACGGCATGACGATATCAGAAAGTTCCATGAGAAGGTGACGTTCCAGCTCAACGATACACATCCTACCGTGGCGGTGGCGGAACTGATGAGGATTCTGATGGATGAGCATTTCCTGACCTGGGATGAGGCGTGGGAAGTGACCACAAAGACATGCGCTTATACGAACCATACGATCATGTCGGAAGCACTTGAGAAATGGCCGATCGAACTGTTTTCCAGGCTCCTGCCCCGTATCTATCAGATCATCGAGGAGATCAACAGAAGATTCGTGATGCGGATCGAGCAGATGTACCCCGGTAATCATGAGAAGGTGCGCAAGATGGCGATCCTGTATGACGGGCAGGTGAAGATGGCGCATCTGGCGATCGCGGCGAGCTATTCCGTGAACGGCGTGGCAAGGCTGCACACGGAGATTTTGAAAAATCAGGAACTCAAAGATTTCTATGAGATGATGCCTGAGAAGTTCAACAACAAGACAAACGGCATCACGCAGAGAAGGTTTTTACTGCATGGAAATCCGCTTCTCGCGACCTGGGTGACAAATCATGTGGGCGCGGAGTGGATCACAGACCTGCCGAAGATCGCGGGGCTCAAGATCTATGCGGACGACAAGAAAGCCCAGCAGGAGTTTATGAACATCAAGTACCAGAACAAGGTGCGTCTGGCAAACTATATTCTGGAGCACAACGGTATCGAGGTAGATCCCCGCTCCATTTTCGACGTACAGGTAAAGAGGCTCCATGAGTATAAGAGACAGCTTTTGAACATCCTGCACGTGATGTACTTATATAATGAACTGAAAGACCATCCGGATATGGATTTCTATCCGAGAACATTCATCTTCGGCGCAAAGGCGGCGGCAGGCTACAAGAACGCGAAGCTGACGATCAAGTTGATCAATGCGGTCGGCGATGTGGTCAACAACGATCCGGCTATCGGCGGCAAGATCAAAGTCGTATTTATCGAGGACTACCGGGTTTCCAACGCGGAGATGATCTTTGCGGCGGCGGATGTCTCCGAACAGATATCCACGGCGAGCAAGGAGGCATCCGGTACCGGCAATATGAAGTTTATGTTGAACGGCGCTCTGACGATCGGTACGATGGACGGTGCCAATGTGGAGATCGTGGAGGAAGTAGGGGAGGAGAACGCGTTTATTTTCGGCCTCAGCTCCGAGGAAGTGATCCGCTTTGAGAACTACGGCGGTTATGATCCGATGGAGATATTCAACAATGACCAGGATGTCAGGAGAGTGCTGATGCAGCTGATCAACGGAACCTATTCCCCCAATGACACGGAACTGTTCCGCTCCCTCTACAATTCACTGTTGAATACGCAGTCCACAAACAAGGCGGACACATACTTTATCCTGAAAGACTTTAAGTCTTACGCGGAAGCGCAGAGGAGAGTGGAGGCAGCTTACCGGGATGAACCAGGCTGGGCGAAGAAAGCCATTTTGAATGTGGCATGCTCCGGCAAGTTTACGTCTGACCGGACGATCCAGCAGTATGTGGATGAGATCTGGCATCTTGATAAGGTTGTTTTGCCGGTGAAAAAGTAAATTGGGTTTGACAAAGGCGTTCGCCCGGATATTTTATATCCGGGCGGCGTTCGTTTAAAATTTTTTTATGGAAAGGAAATAAATATGGTTAAATTGTATAACGGCGGCGCATGGCTGATCGATGGACGGGAACTGATTGCTGACAGTCACGAGGCGGCTGCGGAGGTAAAACAGAAGACAGGGCTTGAGATTGGAAAAGAGGAAGCTGCAAGAGGAACGATGGCATATGGGATCCTGAAGGCGCACAACACATCGGATTCCATGGACAAGTTAAAAATCCGGTTTGACAAGCTGACAAGCCATGATATCACGTTTGTGGGGATCATTCAGACGGCGAGGGCTTCCGGACTTGAGAAATTTCCGATGCCCTATGTGCTGACGAACTGCCACAATTCGCTCTGCGCGGTGGGCGGCACGATCAATGAAGATGACCATATGTTCGGGCTGACCTGTGCGAAACGGTACGGCGGCGTCTATGTGCCGCCTCATCAGGCTGTCATCCATCAGTATGCGAGGGAGATGCTCGCGGGCGTCGGAAAGATGATCCTGGGATCGGACTCCCATACCCGCTACGGTGCGCTCGGCACGATGGCGATGGGCGAGGGTGGTCCGGAGCTTGTGAAACAGCTTTTGAACCAGACCTATGATATCAACAGGCCGGAAGTGGTGGCGGTGTATCTCACCGGTGAGCCCGCAAAGGGTGTGGGACCGCAGGATGTGGCGCTGGCGATCATCGGTGCCGTGTTCGGAAACGGCTATGTGAAGAATAAAGTGATGGAGTTCGTGGGACCGGGTGTAAAATCTCTGAGTGCGGATTTCAGGATCGGCATCGATGTGATGACGACGGAGACCACCTGTCTGTCGTCCATCTGGGAGACCGATGAACAGATCAAAGAGTGGTATGATATTCACGGCAGAAGCGAAGAGTACGCGGAGTTAAAGCCGGGGAAGGCGGCCTACTATGACGGCGCGATCACAGTGGACTTAAGTAAGGTGAGGCCGATGATCGCCATGCCGTTCCACCCCAGCAATACCTACACGATAGAAGAATTGAATGCGAATCTGACGGATATCCTGGCGGATGTGGAGGAGCGGGCAAAGGTAAGCCTGGACGGAGCCGTGGACTTTACCCTGAGAAACAAGGTGAAGGACGGAAAGCTGATGGTGGATCAGGGGATCATCGCGGGCTGTGCGGGCGGCGGATTTGAGAATATCTGCGCGGCAGCTGATATCCTGAAGGGCAGCTATATCGGCGCGGAGGGCTTTACGCTCAGCGTGTACCCCGCATCCATGCCGGTCTATATGGAACTGATCCGCAATGGGAAAGCGGCGGATATTCTGGAGACGGGCGCTGTTATGAAGACAGCGTTCTGCGGTCCCTGCTTCGGCGCCGGAGATACGCCGGCGAACAACGCGTTCAGCATCCGTCATTCCACGAGAAACTTCCCGAACAGGGAGGGCTCCAAGCTGCAAAACGGTCAGATCGCGTCGGTGGCGCTGATGGATGCGCGCTCCATCGCGGCTACGGCGGCAAATAAGGGCGTCCTGACGGCGGCGACGGATTTCGACGGAGAGATCGGAAAATACCAGTATCATTTTGACAGCAATATCTACGCAAACAGGGTGTTTGACTCAAAAGGCGTGGCGGATGAATCCGTGGAGATCCAGTTCGGGCCGAATATTAAGGACTGGCCGAAGATGGGCGCCCTGCCGGAGAATCTGGTGCTGCGGGTGGCTGCTGAGATCCACGATCCCGTGACGACCACGGACGAGCTGATCCCTTCGGGAGAAACCTCCTCCTACCGCTCCAATCCGCTTGGGCTCGCGGAGTTCACCTTATCCCGGAAAGATCCCGCGTATGTGGGGCGGGCAAAGGATATCCAGAAGGCGGAGACAGCGAGGATGGCGGGAGAACATCCCTGCCAGGCACACCCGGACGTAAAGCCGGTGATGAATGTGGTGAAGAAAACCTTTGCGGATGCAAGCCACGACAATACCGGCTTCGGCTCGACGATCTTTGCCGTGAAACCGGGGGATGGCTCCGCCAGGGAACAGGCGGCATCCTGCCAGAAGGTGCTGGGCGGCTGGGCAAATATTGCCAATGAATACGCGACCAAGCGTTACCGCTCCAACCTGATCAACTGGGGTATGCTTCCGTTCCTGATCAAAGAGGGGGAACTGCCGTTCCGAAATCTGGACTATATCTTTATCCCGGATATTAAGAAAGCGGTGGAGGAGAAAGCGGATGTGATCAAAGCGTATAAGGTTGATCCTGAAGCTGAGGATTTACAGGAGTTTGAACTGACTTTAGGTGAACTGACCGATGAGGAAAGGCAGATCATCTTGAAGGGCTGTCTGATCAACTATAACAGAGTTGACTGAATAAATAAAAATCTGTAAAGATCATATTTTGGAATCTTTACCCATAAATATTTTCAGAAAACTTCCGATATATTTTATACAGGATGAGTAAAATGCCACGGAAGGTACATAACACACATAGTGTACCTTTTGTGGCATTTTTTAGCGCTAAGATCTTATCTTCTGTAAATACCGGGCACCTCTTCGCAAACTCGAGATGCCGAAGTGATCCTTGTCCGGGAAAAACACCGGCTTACCTGACGAGTGAGCCGGCGCAGAGGAAGGGGATGTATTACATGAAAATCGCAAACAGCCATTTTCAGATGGCGTCTCAGATGAGACGAAAGGAAACTGTAAAAATAAAACAGAGTATGACACGGACTTCGGGCAGTTTTCGCGCTCTGACCATGAACAGTAAGGGGATAGGCAGGGAGGAGGATGTGACCGGAAAGATGCGCCAGAGAAGCGTGGTATTCCTGTTGGATATGCTTTTTGGCGAACACGCGAGAAGAATGCCCTCCTTCGGGGATATGGGTGCATCGCAGCCGGCGTGGGGCTTTGAAAATCTGCACTATGAGACTGAGACTTATTACAGTGAGGAGCAGAACGCATCCTTTCAGGCGAAAGGACAGGTGGTGACAGCGGACGGCAGAACCATCGATTTTAATATGAATGTACATATGAGCAACCGTTTTGAAGCATATTATAAGGAAAGCTTTGATTTACAGAGGGCAGTGAACCTCTGCGATCCGTTGGTCATTAACCTGGATTCCTCACCGGCAGCTGTCTCGGATCAGACATTCTATTTTGATCTGGACGGCGATGGAATAGAGGAAAATATCCATAAACTGAACAGCGGCAGCGGATACCTGGCATTGGATAAGAACAACGATGGAAAGATAAACGACGGAAGCGAACTTTTTGGAACGGCTTCCGGCGACGGCTTCGCGGATCTGGCTAAATATGATGAGGACGGCAACGGCTGGATAGACGAGAACGACGCGATCTGGAGACACTTGAAGATCTGGGTACAGACAGACCAGGGACCGCAGCTCTACAGCCTCGCAGACAAGGGCGTCGGTGCGATCTGCCTGAGCAAAATGCCCACCTACTACACACAGTACGGCAAGGACGGCGAAGTAAATGCCGTCACCAGAAGCACCGGCATGTTCCTCTACGAGGACGGCAGATCGGGAAGTGTACAACACCTGGACCTGGCGACATGATATATAAAAATAATAATATGTAAAGTGTACTGTATAATAAATATTTTACCGATTATCAGCCGGGACGGAAATAAACAAACAAATAATTTTTCCTCCAAAACTGCATAAAACAGGCAGGTATGGAAAAACTAAGGGCATAGTATCAAATTCAGTATATTATGTGGTTTGGAGGAAAATAGAATGAAGAAGCGTAGTGGTAAAAGTGGTCAGAGAAAAGAAAGGGCAATTATGATTGCCTCCTCGGTGCTGGTGCTCTCGGCACTGACGATAACCGGGGTTTATGTGCGGAACGGTAAGGATGAGGAGCAGGACGGCGGTTATACGATCGATTTCAGTTCTCTGGAGGAGAGCGGATCTTCGGAGATCGTGGCGGAGGATATTCCGGTCACCGACAGCGATCTGGACTATGATCCCGCGTCCACGGAAGTGGATTCCTCTACGGTAAAAAATAATTACGGCAGGGCGGGGGAGAGCGCGGATCCCTTTGACGAAAAAGCGGAAGCGATCCGCTTGAAGGAGGCCTCTTCCGAGCTGATCGTCAATGAGGGACAGACGAAGGATGGTATGGATGAAGCCACGGAGGCAATGGTCGAGCTCCCTCTCGAGGATGAAGTGACAGAGGCTGATTCCGATGCGGTGGCAGCTCAGATACAGCCCGAACTTACATTCAGCGAGGCGGATTCCCTGATCATGCCGTTTGCGGGCAATATATTGATCAATTACAGTGCGGATAAATCGGTGTATTTCCCGACTCTGCAACAGTACAAATGCAATCCGGCGCTGGTGCTCGAGGCGACTCTGGGCGAGGATGTCAAGGCGGCAGCCGCAGGCATGGTGAGCAGGATTTATGATGATCCAATGACGGGACATACTGTTGTGATGAACCTGGGGAACGGCTATGAACTGACCTATGGGCAGCTTCAGGAAGTGATCGTCTCTGAAGGGACTTATGTGGCGGAGGGAGAAATATTCGCCCAGATAGCGGAACCCACCCGGTACTATGCGGTGGAAGGCAGCAACTTATATTTAAAACTGACAAAGGACGGCGTGCCGGTCAACCCGGTGGCATAGAGCCTGGTACTATATATTGGTGTTTTTGATGGGACTGTTTTTGCAGTCCCATAATTTTTTGTGGAAAGTACACAAAAATATGGATGAAAGTTAGTGTAATAATACATATTGTCATTCCAAAAAGTAAGAGTATAATGGAAATATAAAAACGGTTTTATATATGGGCATAGAATGATGGAGTGAATATGGCAGGACGAGAGAAGAAGCAGGCCGCTGTCGTATCAATAAATGATGTTGCTAAACTGGCAGGCGTTGCGCCGGGAACCGTTTCGCACGCATTGAATGATGTTGGCTATGTGAAGGAGGAGACGAGAGAGAAAGTAATACGGGCTGCAAAAGAGTTGAACTATGTGCCAAACAGAGCCGGGCGTATCCTGAAAACAACGAAAACAGGGCTGATCATGCTGGCGATCCCGGATACTTCGAACGAGATATATTTCGATATGATAAAAATGGTGCTGCATACAGTGAAGAAACAGGATTATTCCATGCTTCTCTATTATACCGGAGGGGAATATGAGGAGGAGATGAAGGCGTTGCGGATGCTGCGGGAAAAGGTAGTTGACGGACTGTTTCTTGTGAACTTTTCTTATGAGCCTGCGCTGCTCGAGGAGATCGAACGGGCGCCGGGACCTGTAGTTTTATGCGGTATGTGTAATCACCTCTGGGCAAATAAAGGATTGCACATTGATACGATCTCCATCGATGTGTATAAGGGGATTTATACGGCGGTCATGCATTTGGCTCAGATGGGGCATAGAAAGATCGGGTATCTGGCAGGGCGGCAGGGAGTAGAAGTTTACAGACAGAGGTTTGAAGCATATAAAGCGGCTCTGAGGGACAGTGGGATTGAATTCAGGGAAGAGTATATTGCCTGGAATGATTATTCTGAGCAGGGAGGCTATGATTCCGGAAGGATTTTATACCAGTTGAAAGACCGGCCGACGGCAATATGTGCGTCCAATGACCAGCAGGCGATCGGATGCTGGAAGGCTGTACGGGATATGGATGGAAAGATCGCGCTGACAGGCCTGGATAATTTGAATATCTCAAAGATCATAGGGATCACTTCCTTTGATATGAAGGAAGGAAAGATAGGAGAGACAGCGGCGGAGATACTACTTGAACGGCTTCGGAATAAAGATGTTCCTTATAAAGATATGTGTTTTATGCCGGAACTTATCATCCGGGAGAGTAGCATTGGAAAAATGGGGGATGCATAGTCCCTCTCTTATTAACTGATATAAAAACGGTTTTATAAATATTTGCTTAAATATAAAATGCTATATTGGAAAAATAAGGAATTTTTTAAAAAAATTATATAAAAACGGTTTTATAATATTAAAGGAGGAAGCTATGAGAGAAAGGATCAGAGAGACATTTAAAAAGGGAGGGGGCATTTTTCGGATGGTACCGAATTTTGTCCCGGTGAGATTCGGCGCGCCGGGGCATCGGCTGAAACTTCATCCCGATGACTATTTTGCATACGGGGCGGAGTCCGGTACGATCATGGAACGCTGGTTTTGTACGGTCAGCGGGACAAGAGTAAAAAATGACAGGCGGCCTGACCAGGGATTGAGCTATGTACTCGGCGCGGACGGGGAACAATTTCTTTTCAGGGATGCGGTGGCAGAACTGAGAGAGGAACTGATCGGGGAACAGCTGCAGGAAAAATATGGTACATTCCCTGTATTTGCCAAATTTTTTGACTATGATACGCCGCTGTATTTTCATTTTCATCCGGCCGATGAGGTGGCGAAAAAGGTAGGCTGTGAGGCAAAACCGGAATGTTACTATTTCCCGCCTCAGTTAAATAATCATCCGGGCAGGCGTCCCTCCACTTATATCGGGTTTAATTCAGGGGTGACAAAAGAGGATATCAGGGAATGTATAGAGCATTTCGGAGATTATGACACACATATCACAAAATATTCCAGAGCGTTTGACTTGGAGATCGGGACAGGATGGTATATCCCGGCAGGTGTCGTACATGCTCCCGGGTCACTGCTCACATATGAGCCTCAGTGGGGTACGGACCTTAACTGTGTACTGGAAAATGTCGTGTGCGGAGAGGTGTTTGATGAACGCTATATGACAGATATCTGTCCTGAAAGTGAGGAGAATAAAACAGATTATATTATGGATGCTATTGACTGGGAGACAAATTTTGATCCTGCATTTAAAGAACATTATTTCAGGCCCCCTGTAAAGCTTGAAACAAAACAGGAGGGTGTGACGGAAAAGTGGGTATGCTACGGCAATGATTATATCACATCAAAGGAAGTGACGATCGAACCCGGAGTGGAGACTGTGCTGACGGATAAAGCGGCGTATGGATGTGTGATCGTGCAGGGATTTGGAAAGTTTGGAGTGTATGAAGCGGAGGCTGTGAATCTGATGCGGGTCGGACAGCAGACGGCGGATGAATATTTTGTGAGTAAGGATCGGGCTGTGGCCGGCGTAAAGATCATAAACAACAGCAAAGTGGAGCCGATGGTACTTTTACAACATTTCGGACCGGATAATGCGGTGTATATAAAATAGAGTGGATACCGGAAAAATATACTGTTCGGAAGGAATGAAATTTCAGTTTACGGGAGGTGGTAGAGGAATAATATGAAAGCAGTTTGATCATTATTGTGAAAGAGGCGTAAGAGGATGAAAAACAAAACAAACAACAATCAGGAGGAAAGAAAATGAAAAAGAAGATTTTGGCAGCAGTTTTGAGTATGGTATTGGTTGTCAGCCTGACAGCGTGCGGAAACGCAAAGGAGGAGACAGGCGGGGAAGCGCCGGCAGTGGAAGAGGCGGCAGAGGAGGAGGAACCGCAGAATACCGCTGAAGCTGAGGGGGAAGCGCCTGCGGCGGAGGAAACAGAGGCGGAAACGGAAACAGAGACGGCAGAAGAATTCAATCCTGATACAGAGACAGATACGATCCCGTATGCGGAACTGGAAGAAAAATTTGGACCGGTACCGGAAGTGACAGGTGAAGTGACGATCGGCGGTATCCTGAAAAATAACGCGAACGAGGCATGGCTGACCATGGCGGACGGGATGGAGAAGGCAGCTGAAGATTTTGGCGTTTCGGTTGATATTCAGGCGACACGCACGGAGACAGATACGGCAGGACAGCTCTCCATCGCAGAGACGATGCTCGCCAATGAGTACGACAGCCTTGTACTCTCCCCGCTGACAAATGACAATTTAAACGGTGCCGTGCAGACCGCGGTGGGAAACGGAACGCCTGTCGTAAATATGAACTGTGAATATATAGCGCAGTGCAATACATTCGTGGGCGGCATACAAATAGAGATCGGCAGAAAATCGGCGGACTATATTGCGGAAAAGATCGGAGGAAAAGGCAAGGTTGCCATTCTGGAGGGCGTATCCGGGACATTTACATCCATTCAGAGAGTAAACGGATTTTTGGAAGGTATGGAGAAATATCCGGATATCGAGATTGTGGCAAGCCAGACAGCGGATTACGAAGTGGAAAAGGGAATGGATGTTGCATCCAATATTCTGACACAGACACCTGATATCGACGCATTCTATTGTTGCAATGACAATATGGCTCTTGGGGCGGTGGAAGCGCTCAGAAGCGTAAATAAGGTGGGTGAAGTGATTGTTGTTGGTGTCGACGGGACAGGCGATGCGTATGCGTCCATCAAAAAAGGCGAGATGACAGCGACTGTTGATCAGTTTCTGTTTGACAACGGCTATGCGGCGGTGGAGGTCGCGCTGCGCATTATGGGCGGTCAGGAGCTTCCGAAAGTGGTGAGCACCCCGATCGAAGTTTTGGATGCGGACAATATGGCTGAATTTGGGAAATAAAAGCAGCCGGTCCGGCACATATGTGCGGACATGATGATGAATGACAGGGACAGGACTGGCGTATGCTGATCATTTTCAGACCGGCGTCAGTCCTGTTTTTCAAAAAAGGCACAAAAAACGGAGCCGGGGGTGATGAATGAATATGGAAAAGGAAACAGTTCTCCGAATGAATGGAATCTCGAAATCTTTTGGCGCGAACAGAGTGCTCGATAATGTGCGGTTTGAATTGAAGAAAGGTGAGATACATGCACTTCTGGGAGAGAATGGAGCGGGAAAATCCACACTTTTAAATATTATGACGGGGACATTCAGGGCGGACAGCGGAGAGATATGGGTAAACGGAAAAAAAGAAGAGATCAGAAATCTGACGATGGCAAGGGATCTCGGAATCGTCAGAGTACATCAGGAGCTGCAGCTTGTCCGCGAGATGACAGTAGGACAGAATATCTTTCTCGGCAGGGAGCCGAGGACAGGAGTCGGACTGATCGATTATGAGGAAATATTTAAAAGAGCAGATGAAATACTGAAAAAACTGGACGCGGATTTTTCAGCCAGGGTGATTGTGGCGGAGCTGAGTACTGCACAGCAGCAGATGGTAGAGATATCGAAAGCGCTGCTGCAGGATTTTATCGTGCTCGCTCTGGATGAACCTACATCCAGCCTGACAGGCAATGAGATCGAAAAACTGATGCAGACGATGGACAATCTGCGGAAGGAGGGAAAATCCATTATTTATATATCCCACAGAATGGAAGAGATTTTCCGTATTACAGACAGGGCAACTATCTTCAGGGACGGACAGTATATCGGAACGGTGGAGACCGCAAAGACAGATAAAGCGGAACTGATCAAAATGATGGTCGGCAGAAATATTGCAGAGCAGCGATTTAACGAGAAGTCAAATGTGAAAGAGGATGTGGCGCTGGAGGTAAAGCATCTGTCAGGAAGAGGATTCAGGGATGTTTCATTTCAGCTTCACAAAGGGGAGGTGCTCGGTTTTGCCGGCCTTGTCGGTGCGGGAAGGACGGAGGTCATGAGGGCTGTTTTCGGCATTGACCGCCGCCAGGGAGGAGAGATCTTTGTGAACGGACAAAAGGTTTCTGTCAAAAAACCGCTGGATGCCCAGAGGGAGGGGATCATGCTGATACCTGAGGACAGGAAATATCAGGGTATGGTCGGCATCCTTTCCAACAGAGCCAATATCGTGCTGTCAAACTTGAAAAAGTATGTGAGGCACGGGATACTGGATCATGCCTATATAAAAAAAGATGCCGGAGAATATATGGAAAGGCTTCAGGTCTCTCCGCGGGATGAAGAATATGAGACAGGGCGTCTCTCCGGCGGAAACCAACAGAAGATCGTTATTGCGCGCACAATGAATACAGATCCGGATATTCTGATACTGGATGAGCCCACAAGGGGTATCGATATCAATGTCAAATTTGAAATATATAAACTGATCAGACAGTTTGCGGATGAGGGGAAGGCGGTCATCATGATCTCGTCGGAGCTTCCCGAGGTGATCTCCTTAAGCGACAGGGTGATCGTCATGTATGAAGGAAAAATTACAGGGGAACTGGACAGCAGCGAGCTGACGGAAGAAAAAATTATGATGTATGCTATGGGAGGTGAAGACTGTGAAGAAGAATAATACATTGTTTAAGGGGGCTTCTTTAACAAGGAAAGCCGGGATCGTTGCAAGTTTGGTACTGTTATGTCTGTTCTTTGCGATCATGTCCGATAAATTTCTGACAAGAGGAAATATGACCAATATTTTGCTGCAGTCCTGCATTAACGGAACGATCGCCATCGGGATGACGTTAGTCATCATAACCGGCGGCATTCAGCTCTCGGTGGGAGCTATTGTAGCATTGTCGAGCATGGCGGCAGCAAAAATGATGGCGGCGGGGGTGCCTTTCTATATCGCCATTCTGACAGCGATGCTGATCGGACTGATCTGCGGCGCGGTGGACGGGCTGTTGATATCGATTTTAAAGCTTCAGCCTTTTCTTGTGACTATGGGGACGATGAGCGTATACAGGGGCATTACACTGATCATCTCGGATGGACTTCCCGTCAGGGGGCTGGATTCCGCTTTTTTAAACGGTATGAACGCGTTGAACGGCAGTGTGCCTGTGCCGGTCATCATACTTGTAGTTCTGCTTGTCATCTTCATGTTCGTTCTGAAATACACAAGATTTGGTCAATATCTGTTTGCTGTAGGAGGCAATGAGGAGGCGGCGAGATTTTCCTGCGTCAACACGATATCCGTGAAGACGAGAACGTATGCCGTGTCAGGACTCTGCTGCGCTATGGCGGCGATCATTTACATGGGACGTCTGGCGGCAGCGGATCCGCAGGCGGGAGACGGCTATGAGATGAACGCCATCGCCGCCGCGGCGATAGGCGGCGCAAGCCTGGCAGGGGGAAAGGGAAGCCTTCTGGGGACGATGATAGGGGCGTGTATTCTGGGAACTCTGTCAAACGGGCTGACGCTCTTAAATGTGCCTTCGTTTTATCAGACTTTGTTTGTGGGATTGATCATACTGGTGGCGACGGTGATTGACAGATTTGCGAATAAGTCCTGACAGGGCGCACACGCGAAACTGGAAAACAGCATGTGTCCGAACGGTACATAGGACGATTTCCAGACGCGTAGGCGTCTGGAAATCTGTTTTAGGCAAGGGTGTACTGGGAGGATTACTGCGGAACTGGAATAGAGGAAAAAAATGAAAAAATTAACAGATTTTTATGAGCTGAACAATGGAGTGAAGATACCCTGCGTGGGATACGGAACCTGGCAGATGCCGGACGGGGAGACGGCCGTGCAGTCTGTAAAATGTGCAATAGAATGCGGATACCGCCATATAGACGGGGCGGCGGTCTATGGAAATGAACGGAGTGTGGGAGAGGGGATCAGTGCCGGGCTTATGGCAACGGAGATCCGGAGAGAGGACTTATTTGTTACCGGTAAAGTCTGGAATACGGACAGAGGTTATAAAGGGACACTGGCGGCGTGTGAAAAATCTTTGAGGGATTTAGGACTTTCCTGTTTTGATCTGTACCTGATCCACTGGCCGGCGAATGAGGTGAATTGCGGCAAAGACTGGGATCGGATGAATCTGGATACCTGGGAAGCGATGATAGAATTATATAAAAAGGGGAGAGTTCGCGCTATAGGCGTGTCAAATTTTTTGCCGCATCATCTGGAATCGCTGATGAAGACGGAGATTCTGCCGATGGTAAATCAGATCGAGTGTCATCCGGGATGGCTGCGGACAAAAACGATCAGGTATTGCCAGGAAAACGGTATTGTGGTGGAGGCGTGGAGTCCTATGGGTAGCGGTGCGGTGCTCCGAAATGAGACAGTTTGTTCCATTGCGGAGAAATACGGGAAAAGCGCCGCGCAGATAAGCATACGCTGGTGTCTGCAGCACAATACTGTGCCGCTTCCTAAGAGTGTAACACCGTCTCGCATTGAAGATAATACAAAAGTATTTGACTTTATTTTGGCGGATGAAGACATGAAAATGATCGATCAGATGGAGCCTGCCGGATTCTCGGGGAATGATCCCGATACATTTAATGTATTTTAAATACTTAGCGGAACTGGAAACAGCGAGCCTCCGAACGGCGCACAAAACGATTTACAGACGCG
>CAJUDM010000019.1:37427-91698 GCA_910584915.1 uncultured Lachnospiraceae bacterium | reverse complement strand
CCAGATCAAGGGGCTATTCTGTCTGTCCTATTCCTACAATAAACTTACGCTATCGTTTTTTGCCTGAAACTTGACAAATCCCACTGCCAATGATTAAATGTAAATTGATAACTTTAGTGCAGTAATGTGCAGAGTCAGAAAGTCTTCAGGGGGGGAAACTGAAAATGCTTTTTAGCTCGCTGCTTTTTTTATGGATCTTTTTGCCGTTTGTGCTGGCGGGAAATTACCTGTTTTCGGTGATCCCTTTTTCCTCACAGGAATTCCGCATACGCTGTAAAAATCTTTTTCTGCTGTCTTGCAGTCTCTTTTTTTATGCCTGGGGCGGTATATATTATCTTTTTATCATGCTCGGGGTGATTCTCATTAATTTTGCCGGCGGCATCTGTATACACAGGAGCCGCACGCAGAATAGAAGGAGAGGAGCTCTGGCGTTGGTTGTCTTTTTGAATCTTGCGGTTTTGTTTTTCTTTAAATATTTTAATATGGCTGTCGCTATGGTGGAGGCTGTCATGGCTTATGTTTCCTCCGGCAGGCAGAGCGGTTTTTTGGAAAGCCTTATTTTGCTACAGGGGACGGGAGAGCTCGGCATTGAGAAGATCGTTCTGCCGATAGGCGTGTCCTTCTTTATTTTTCAGGCGATGTCATATGTGATAGATGTCTATCGGGATACGGCGCCTGTGCAGAGGCGGCTGACGGATTTTGCCCTGTATGTGGCATTTTTTCCGCAGCTGATCGCCGGACCGATCGTACAGTATTCGGATATCGCCGGACAGCTTCTTAAAAGGACTGAGTCGGAGGAACTTTTTTTATCCGGCCAGAAAAGATTCTGCTATGGGCTGGCAAAAAAAGTGCTGATAGCCAATACATTGGGAGGTGTGGCGGACCAGATCTGGTCGCTTGAGATCGGGACGATCGGTGCGGGGATTGCCTGGCTGGGAGCGGTTTCCTATACACTTCAGATATATTATGATTTTTCGGGATATTCGGATATGGCGATCGGCCTTGGAAAAATGTTTGGTTTTCACTTCAGGGAAAACTTTACTGTCCCGTACATCGCCTCATCTGTGCAGGAATTCTGGAGGAGATGGCATATCTCCCTGTCATCGTGGTTTAAGAGCTATGTCTACATACCTCTGGGTGGAAACCGGAAAGGAACGTTGAGAACATGCAGGAATCTGCTGATCGTATTTTTACTCACAGGGATATGGCATGGAGCAAATTTTACTTTTATATTCTGGGGATTGCTGTATGCCGTCCTGCTGATAGCGGAGAGGCTGTTTCTCGGCAGGATTCTGAAAAAAAACCCGGTAAAGATATTGAATCATGTCTATGTCCTTGGCATTGTGATGATCGGGTGGATCATATTCCGCTCGGACAATATACTGGAAGCGGGAGAGTTTATCAGACAGCTGTTCCTGAGCGGGAGCGGTAACGAGAGCGTACTGTCCTACCTGTCGATGAAAGTGCTGCTTGCCCTTGCAGCAGGCATACTGGGATCGGGATTTTTGCAGAACTGTTCGGAGCGGTTACGACGGAGAATACGGGATGACATAGGGTGGAGCGTTTTATCTTTCGCGTGCCAGATCCTGTTGCTGGCAGCGAGTATTCTCTCGCTGGCGGCGGGAACCTACAATCCGTTTATTTATTTTCAATTTTAGGCAGATGAGGAAAGATAGTGAAAATGTCAGACAGGAAAATCAGGATATGGATGTTTTTGGCAGTGCTGGTACTGCCGGGAATGATATGGTATGGCGTGGGATGCCTTGCGCCGGAAGTGAGAGAAGAATGGGACTTTGACCTGGAGGAGAACAGGGCAAAAGCAGAACTGCCGGAATTTGTGCTGGAGAAGGACTGTACGCAGAAGCTGGAATGTTATTACAATGACAATATCCCGTTCCGCAGCTTTCTGATCACATGGGAACAAAAACTGGACAGCGCGCTGGAGAGGGTATATTCGGACCATATTCAGATACGGCTGTCCGGGCTGCTGTACGGAAAAGGGGAAGATACAAGCATGGATATAAACGATCTGCTCTCCGGGGAACAGAATGCCGAAGAAGCTTTTGCGCCGGCGGAGGGAGAGGACGGGGAGGCAGAGAACGGCCACCGTTATCAGGAGGAGGTGCTCAGGGAGGCGACCTGCCAACAGGGAGGGCTGATCCGCCGCATCTGTGACCACTGTGGGGACAGCTATACGGAGGAGGTTCCCGCCCTGTCCCACGGGAGGCGCTTAACTGAGGTGCGGGAGCCCTCCTACACTTCCTACGGATACACGGAGTATGCCTGCGATACCTGTGGCCTGAAATATCGGGAAGACTTTCAGGGAAAGATCATCGACAACAGTTATCTGGCGCCTGTGGCAGTCGGCAACGGGGTGCTGCAGGGGCGTTTTGACTGGCTGTTTTACACGGGGGATGACAGTATTGCCTACTACGAGGGCTCTAATATAATGTCGGAGGAGGAGATGGAGGAATATCTGGAGCCGATGCTCCGCCTGCAGGAACTGTGTGATGAGAGGGGCATACGGCTGCAGTTTATGTTCCTGCCCAACAGGGAGCAGATGTACCCAGAGTATATGCCGGACTACGAGATCGTTGATCCGTATAAAAGAGAGGACAGGCTGGTAGACTATATCCGCGAAAATTCGGATATCAGTATCATATATCCGATGCGGGAACTGAGGGAGGCAGAACTTTACTGGCAGACATATTATCAGTATGACACCCACTGGAACAATGCTGGGGCGTTTATCGGCACGCAGGCGCTCTACGAGGCGCTGGGAATGGAGGCCACGGATCTGCGCACGTTGGAAACCGGGAGAAAGGACGCGGAGGCGCGGGAACTGATCGCGATGGGAGGGCTCGATGGTGCAGGATATGCGCCGGATGAGGATTATGTGATCCGCTATAAGCCGGAGGTAGTGATGGAGGAAGAAGAGGGGGATATTTATACCGGCTGGACTTACCATGCGTACTCAGACAGTCCGAACGCACAGAAATTTGTTATCCTGGGAGATTCCTACAGAACCTTTATGGCACAGTATCTTGTGAGGGATTTTTCAGACTGCACCATTGCCCACAGGGCATATGCGGAGGAGGTAAGAGAGGATATCAGGGACGCAGATATCCTTGTGATAGAGGCGGTGGAGAGGTATGATGTGCAGATACCGGAGACGGTGGAAAAAGTGATAGAGATATTGTCGGAATAAAAGACAGCCGGATCATTCCGGCTGTCCCAATATCTCATCCAATGTCTGTAACAGTGTATCGATATCTATGGGCTTTGCGATATGTCCGTTCATGCCGTTGCGCAGAGCTTCTTTTTTATCTTCGTCAAATGCGTTGGCTGTCATAGCCAGAATGGGAACGGAGGCGAGATCGTTATTATCCAGTTTTCGGATTATCCTGGCAGCCTCGTACCCGTTCATCACCGGCATCTGTATATCCATCAGAACGAGGTGATAGTAACCGGGAGAAGAATTTTTCAGCATTTCCACAGCAATTTTGCCGTTATCTGCGACTTCCACGGAAAATCCGGCTTCCTCCAGGATGGCAACGGCAATCTCCTGGTTCAGTTCATTGTCCTCCGCTAACAGGATGCATCCTGTACGGAGGGGACGTTCTCTTTTTTCCGTATCTGCCCTGTAGGTTTTATCAGCGCTGACAATGGAGTTAAGGCATCTGTGCAGTTCGGAGAAGAACAGAGGCTTGCTGCAGAATGCGGTAACACCGGCTTCTCTCGCTTCGTCCTCGATATCACTCCAGTCATAGGCGGTCAGAACAATGATAGGCACATCTTCTCCGGTCTCCTGTCGGATGCGCCTTGCTACTTCCACACCGTTCATATCGGGAAGGAGCCAGTCGATGATGTAGACAAAGTAGCGGTCCTCACGCATGACTGCCTGACGGGTGCGAAGAACTGCCTCTTTTCCGGATAAAGTCCACTCAGCCCGCAGCCCGATCTGTTGGAGCATGGTGCTGACACTGTCACAGGTATTAAAATCATCATCTACAACCAGTGCGCGGAAGCCGTTCAGCTCCGGTATATCCCTTGATTCAGTTTCTCCACCGTGAAGGCGGAGGGCAAGGGACACCACGCATTCTGTACCGACACCCTGAGTACTGTTCACGGTGATGGAACCGTTCATCATGTCTACGATGTTTTTCGTGATCGCCATACCGAGTCCGGTGCCCTGAATGCCGCTGATCGTGGAGTTGCGTTCCCGCTCAAAAGGTTCGAATATATGGGCTACAAATTCCGAACTCATGCCGATGCCGGTATCCTTGATGTGGAATTCATAGTTGGCATAGCCTGCGAGGGTTTCGGGCTTTTCAATCACCTTCAGGCTCACCATGCCGCCTGCAGGCGTATATTTTACAGCGTTGCTGAGCAGGTTTAAGAGAACCTGATTCAGGCGCAGCCTGTCACAACAGATCTGCTCATGCCGGATATCCACGGCATCCATATACAGATCCAGCTGTTTGGCGTGGACATCGCCCTGCGTGATGTTGCGCAGTTCATGCAGAATATCAGGCAGGCTGCAGGGCTCCTCCTCCAGATGGATCTTTCCGCTTTCAATATGGCTCATATCCAATACATCGTTGATCAGGCTGAGAAGATGGTTGCTGGATGTCATGATCTTTTTCAGGTATTCCTCCACCTGATTTTTGTGATCTATATGAGTGAAGGCCAGAGTCGTAAAACCGATGATCGCATTCATCGGCGTGCGGATATCGTGGGACATATTGGAGAGGAAGGTGCTCTTTGCCTTGCTGGCGCGGTTTGCCTGCGCGAGGGCATCCTCCAGAAGAGCCTTTTTCTCACGGTCAGTCCGTGTCTCCTCGTCCACGCTTCTGAAACCGAGAACGATACCGTGGTTTTTATTCCAGTCACCCGCGCGGGCGATCTTCATCTGGAAATACCTCATCATGCCACAGCAGGTAGTACGGTAGTTGACGGAGTAGATCGGCTGTTCGGAGAGAGCCTGCTCAAGATGTTCGCGTGAGACGGCCTGGCGGAAGCCTGCCTGATCCTCCTCATAAACTCCGGCTTCTATGTAACGATCGATACATTCCTGCAGGGAGATGTTTCCTGTAAAAATGGGTTCCAGAATATTGTTCTTACAGTCGCCTATGCGCAGCGCCGTGCCCATTCCGGTATCCAGATCAAAAAAGCATACAAGGTTATATTCGACAGAAAGAGCGTAGATCAGTTCCATCTGGCGTTTCTCCGCTTCTTCACGCTCTTTCTCCTCCTGTGCCTTCTGGGCGGTGCAGTCCAGCAGATAGCGTTGGTAGAACAGTTCCCCGTTCTCATCCATGATCTTGACGTTGCCCATGACATGGAGGACTTTACCGTCCTTGTGCTGAATACGGTATTCTGTGCTGACACTGTCGCCGGCCTTTTTTAAGGAGCGGATCTTTTCCTCCAGTTCCGCTTTATCCGGCTCAAAGACAGTCGATGCGACCAGATCGAAGCCGTCCGCCATCATGGAATCCACGGAATCGTATCCGAGGATCTCGAGCGCGGCGGGATTGATGCTGATGATACGGGAGCCATCGAGAGAATGGCACATCATACCGCAGTCTATGGTTGTAAAAAGCGTTTCCAACGTCTGGTTTTTGCGGATCAGTTCACTGGCGTAGGCGCGCTCTTTTGTGACATCGATGGCAACGCCGACAGTTCCCATAACGCTGCCGTCCAGATCGTACAGAGGGGACTTGTAGGTGGAAAGAGTCCGTTTGCCGTCTCCGGTCTGGATGGTCTCCTCGGAGATGCAGGTTTTTTTTGTTTCCATGACAATGCGTTCCGATTCGATACAGGCGGGATCGTCCTGTTCCACATCCCATATGTAGGCGTGGCCTCTGCCCTGTACCTGTGCTTTTGTCTTGCCGACAGTCTCACAGAAGCTGTCGTTGACCTTTTCGTGGATGCCGTTTTTATCCTTATACCAGATCAGGTTTGGGGAGTTGTTGATAGCGCTCTCCAGATAATGGCTGGTCTGCCAGTAGTCCTTGCGGGCCTTGCAGCCCTGCTGCCAGCGCAGAAAATGAAAACGCAGTTCCGCCGCGGATATGGGCAGAGTCCAGATATCTGTGATTTCAGGCAGAATATCGGTAAGGCTTTCTATCTGTTCTTTATCGGCGAGCAGGATAAACTCCGCCTCCGCTTTTTTCCATGTATTCAATATCTGTACTGTTTTTACCGCATCGGTATCCCGCAGATCCGCCAGAATGACATCCGCTTTTGCGGCGGGGGCTTTTTCAGGCTCACTGCTCTCTCCGAATTCATGCGTAAACGCTTCCATCGGAGGCATCTCTCTGAGAGGGGCAAATAATTCGGGGTGATGCCCGGTAAAATAAAATCGCAGATGACAATGATACATGATATTCTCCTCTACAACGGGGAACGACGCGGTGAGAAAGCGCGCGGAACCCCCTGTTTAAAGTAAATGATCGAATGAATATATTTTATCAGGAGGGCTATGTTGTGTCAAGGTTCGGGGAGGAAAAGCATCCTGCAGAAAAGTCCTGGAGCGTTAAAACAGAGAGCAGAACCTGTATGATCTCGACACAATTTTTCAAAAACCGTCATAATATAAAGTACCATAAAAATAAGAAAGGAGACCAGTTATGGCTACTTTTACAAATCAGGCGGTTTTGTCATACAATGGCGTAACCACCAGCTCCAACGTGGCTACGGGTGAGATCGTGGAGGTCCTGTCCGCATCAAAAGATGTGCTGTCGCCGGAATACGCGGCGGGTGATACGAAAACTTATGTGATCAATATCATCAACTCCGGCAGCACACCGTTCACGGCGCTGGCAGTGACAGACAATCTGGGGGCTTACACCCATCAGTTTGCGGGAGGGACAGAGAGAACGCTGTATCCTCTGACTTATGTGGACGGTTCGATCCGCTATTATCAGAACGGGGCAGAACAGGCGGCGCCCGCGGTAACACAGACTGCGGGGCTTACGGTGAATGGTATCGGCGTACCGGCAAACGGGAACACGACCCTGATCTATCAGGCGAAGACAAATGAATTTGCAGATCCGGAGGCGGACGGCACGATCACGAACACTGCGGTCATCTCCGGGGCGGAGGCTGCGGCTCCCATCACGGTGACAGAAACCATAGCGGCGAGAAAGGCGCCGTATCTGACTATCTTAAAGAGCGTTGCTCCGAGGCAGGTTGCGGAAAACGGACAGATCACCTATACTTTTGACATACAGAATCTGAGCAATACTGCTGCGACGGCAGATGACAATGTGCAGATCACAGACACATTCCAGCCGGTTCTGTCGAATATCACGGTGACCTATAACGGAGCGGTACTGCCTGCTGCAAGTTACACTTATAATGAGACGACAGGTGAATTCGCCACAACGGCGGGATCGCTCACGATACCCGCCGCAGCCTTTACGCGAAGCGAGACGACAGGTGCATGGTCCAGCGTGCCGGGAAGCGCAGTATTGACTGTGACGGGGATGATCTGATCCTGTAAGGACTCGGTCTGCGGGGCCTGGTAATCGTTCAGCCCGCTGCTATTTTGCGGGTTGTGCAGGCGCTATGCATAATACGTTCAGAGAACGCATGTAACAGTTCAGCCGAATGGCTGAACTGTTACCGGTTATGCCGCCCTCTTTTGTGTACCTCTGGACAAAACAGGAAACTGCATATATAATATTTTCAGACGGCGGGTATCTGACTTCTCTCAATGGATAAAGGAGGGCGCTGAGATGACGGATGTTGTTATCATGACAGATTCTAATTCAGGGATGTCGCAGGAAGAGGGAGAAAAGTATGGCGTGGAAGTCCTGCCCATGTCTTTTATCATAAACGGCAAGATATATTATGAAGGTATGGACATAAGCCATGAGGAATTTATGAAAAAACTGGGGGAGGATGCTCAGGTTTCCACCTCCCAGCCATCGCCCGGCGAAGTGACGGAGCGGTGGGAAAAATTGCTGAAGCGGCATGATGAGGTGGTTTATATACCAATGTCAGGCGCTCTGAGTAAATCCTGTGAGACGGCGCAGATGTTGGCGAAGGACTATGACGGCAGGGTACAGGTGGTGGACAGCAGGCGGGTTTCCGTGCCGCAGAAGATGATGGTGATGGACGGAACTGCCCTTGTGAAAGAGGGAAAGAGCGCGGCTGAGATAAGGCAGCTGTTGAGTGAAAGCGCTATGGATTGTGCCATCTATATAGCGGTGGATACGCTGAAATATCTGAAACGCGGCGGACGGATCACAGGCGCTGCGGCAGCGGTCGGGACAATGCTGAACATCAAGCCCATCCTGCTGATGAAGGGGGAGAAACTGGATGCCTATGAGAAGGCGAGGGGTATGAAAGCGGCGAAGCGCATTATGCTGCAGGCAGTCCACAGAGAACTGGAAGGACCGTTTAAGCAGGCGGCAGAGAAGGATGAGATATGTATCCAGATGGCACATACCTGCGTGGATACCTCTCAGGCGGAGGAGTGGGAAGAGAGGATACGGGAGGAATTTCCGGATCTGAGGCTGGAGGCGGCGCCTCTGCCTCTTTGTACCGCATGTCATATCGGACCGGACGGCCTCGGAATCGGTATCACAAGAAGGTTGAGGAAAGACTGGTAATATAGATGGCCATATGTTTCACGGGAGGCATCGTGGCAGCCGATGGGGATGGACTAGCGCCATCCCCCGTCTATTGTAAAGATCTGCCCGGTGGCATAGGAGGGCATGGAAAGTACGGAATATACCATATCTGCCACTTCAGCCGTGTTCCCCATGCGGTCTGCGGGGATTTCTTCGATGAGGGAGCGGCGCTCATCTTCCGAATAACAGAGGTTCATTTCCGTGTTGATAAAACCGCAGGCGACAGCGTTTACCTGAATGCCGGACGGGGCAAGTTCTTTTGCGAGAGCTTTTGTAAAACTGTTGACACCCCCTTTGGAGGCCGAGTAGGCGACTTCCATGGAGGCGCCGCAGCTGCCCCATACGGAGGAGATGTTGATGATCTTTCCCCGATGGTTTTTTAACATCAGAGGGACAGCGTTCCTGCTGGTATAAAAAAGGCTGCTCAGATTGGTGTCCAGGACCTGGCGCCATGCGTCAGGGCTCATTTCGGAAAGAAGCCCGATATAGGAGATGCCCGCGTTATTGATCAGGACATCCAGAGACGGAATATGGCGGAAGAGCCTGTCCACTTCTTTACAGGAAGACATATCGCATAAAAAGGCACCTACGGATACGTTGTATTCTTTTTCCAGATAAGTGGCGAGGGTGTGGAGCTTTTCCTCCGAGTGAAGGCATGTCAGGTAGAGATCATAATGTTCTTTTGCCAGTTTTCTCGCGATGGCTTCTCCGATTCCCCGGGAAGCGCCGGTGATGAGCACTTTTTTGTTCATATTTCAGGCCTCCTTTCACTGCTGATTTTATTGTAATATATTTTTTCATAAAAAGATATCAAAATTGAATTTTTATTGGTATTTTACTGTTGTACCAGATATAGAAGCATGTCGAAAAAAGTCGGGGAAAAGCCCCTAAATATAGAGTTGTTACAAAAAAATGATAGAGTAAAAAAATAAAAAAAACAGTGAATATTCCAGTGTTTCCAAATAAAACCTGCCATTGACAAATATCGGGGAAGGTGTTATATTAGTTAACAGATTTAACAATTTTGTAACAAATAGGAACGGAAACGATCACTTTAGGATTTATGGAGACGAGGAATCATATGACACATAAAAAAGGCAGGATAGCAGCATACGGAATGACGGCGCTGATCGCGGCATCTTCCATAAGTATGGATGCGCAGGCGGTAAAGCTTTCGGATGTTTTGCCGACAGCGGGTATCGGCGTGACATTTTCAGAGGGCGGTGTTACTCTTGCACAGATACAGGAGAGGGTTTTAGCGGAGGCGGAGCAGGATAAAAACATGACGCTTTCCGTATCCGAGATGAAAGCTTATCTGGAAGAGCAGAAGGATACAGCAGTTCTGACGATCACTTCAGCCAGTGTTGTGAAAACAGTGGAGGTACAGCAGGTGCTGGCGGAGCTGGAAGCGCAGGAGGCCGGGGAAGAAGAGCAGCAGGGAGCGGACAGCGAGGATGCTGTCATAGCGTCCGTGGCCGTGGCATCCAATGAAGCGATCCCCTCCGGGAGCGTAACGGAAGTGAAGGAAGAGAAAGTGCCGATGTCCACATCTGTATCTGAGGATACAGTTACGGATGACACACAGACGGTGGAGGAAACTCCTGCGGCAGGGACCGGGGATAACACTGACACCGTATCGGGCAATGACAGCTGGGATGTATCACAGGATAAAACGGCGGATTCTGATAACAATAAGATAGAGGAAAAAGTTATCGAGACAACGCAGTCCACTGCGGAACTGGCGGCAGCAGCCGCCGCGTCCATGACAGAGGAGGAGAAAGAATTTTCGAATCTGGTGATCGCGCAGGTAAATAACTATGTAAATGTCAGAAGCGATGCCAGCGAGGAGAGCGAGATCGTCGGGAAATTATATGACAAGTCGGTCGGTACTTTTATCTCCGAGAAGGATGGCTGGTATGAGATCAATTCCGGTAATGTGACCGGCTATGTGAAAGCTGAGTTCTGTGTGACCGGTAAAGATGCGATCGAACTTGCAAAACAGGTGGGCACGAGGATCGCAACAGTTACGACGACTACGCTGAAGGTAAGAGAGGAAGCTTCCACGGAATCCGCAGTGTTGGGGCTTGTCCCGATCGAAGAGGAACTGAGCGTTGTGGAGGAAGAGGACGGCTGGATCAAGGTGGATATCGAGGAAGGTTACGGCTGGGTATCCATGGACTATGTAAGCATGCGGACTGACTTTGTGAAAGCGGAGAGTAAGGAAGAGGAAGAAGCAAGGCTCGCGAAAGAGGAAGAAGAGAGAAGGAAAGCACAGGCGGCGGCTTCTGCTAATTCCCAGAAACCGGAGTCGGACGGCAAGAAGAATTATAATTCCGCAAGCAGCTATATTCCGGCGGGCGGCGGCAGTGCATCGGGCAACGCGGTGGCACAGTTTGCCCTGCAGTTTAAAGGGAATCCCTATGTATGGGGCGGTACCAGCCTGACAAACGGTGCTGACTGTTCTGGATTTGTAATGAGTGTTTATAAGAACTTTGGCGTGAATCTGCCTCATTCTTCCACTGCGGACAGAAATGTGGGCAGTGGTGTGGGAAGCCTTGCGGAAGCGCAGCCGGGCGATATCATCTGCTATTCCGGCCATGTGGGGATTTACATCGGCGGAAACCAGATCGTACACGCATCCACATCCAAGACAGGTATTATTGTCTCCAACGCAAGTTACAGGAATATCCTGGCAATCAGGAGGATCTTCTAGTTCCCGGTATTGCTTTGGGGCTGCGGAAAAGATATGTCTGTTTTATGATTATAATAATGTAACGGTTTTTCATAGGGGAGCCGCTGTACAGATGAGTGCAGCGGCTCCTTCCATATGGAAATTTGACTGTTCCTATAATATAGCTTGACAAACAATATTATATGAGATATAGTATCAATATGATATTATATGCCATATAATATTATAGGGGATAATAGTAAAATGCACAGGTAATGCATTTTCAGAACCGGAAACGGCAGATGCGTGAAAGCTGTACAGGCAAGTGCATCTGTGGAACTGTAATAGGAGGTAGGAAATGGTATTTAACACGGGAGCGGCACTGCTTGATGCGATCGTGCTGGCGGTGGTATCGTGGACGAAAGACGGCACTTACGGTTATAAGATCACCAAGGAAGTACAGCAGCTGATCGATGTATCGGAATCCACACTGTATCCGGTGCTTCGCCGTCTGCAGAAGGACGAATGTCTGGAGATATATGACAGGGCGATAGACGGCAGGAACCGGAGATACTACAGGATCACGGGTAAAGGGAATGCCCAGCTTAATCTGTATAAAATGGAATGGCTGAGATATTCGCGGAAGATTACAGCAATATTTGAGGGAGGGCAGAGTATTGGATAAACGGGAATTTTTAGACAGACTGCAGGCGCAGCTCACTGGGCTTACCAGTGAGGAACGCTTGGAAGCGATGGAGTATTATGAGGAATACTTTGCGGATGCAGGGGAAGAAAATGAAGCGGATGTATTACTCTCTCTCGGTTCTCCGGAGCAGGTGGCAGAGCAGATCCGGGCGGGGCTGCACAAATCGGAGGAAGGCGTATTTACGGAGAATGGATACCGTGAGAAGGTGGAAAGCGATAATCCACCGGTGGTATACGGAAAAAAGGAAAAAGGCAGAAATACAGAGAACGGGACACAGGAGGGAACCGCCGGGCACGGTGGCAGCAGTTATGCGGAGCGGAACACAGGCTGGAATCAGAACGGCTATGCACATCAAAATGGAGGACAGGGCGAAGGCGGCTGTGGAAATCAAAATGGAGAGCCGTACAGGGGCGGCTATACAAGGCAGAATGGCGGCCGGAATGCATACGGATATCAAAATCGGCAGACGGGGAAAAAGAAAAGTGATCTGAGCGGCGGTATGATCGTACTTCTGGTGGTGCTCGGCATCTGTGCGTCGCCGATCATTATTGCGCTGGGGGCTGCTGCGGTCGGGATTGTTGTAGGCATACTGGGGGCTGTATTCGGCGTGGTTGTGGCGGCCATCGCGGTGATCGCAGCGTTGTTTGCGGTGGGCATCGCTCTGTTTATCGCGGGGTTTCCGATATTGATCTACAATCCCTTTGCGGGTATGGCATGCATAGCGCTGGGCTGTTTTATGATCGCGCTGTTTTTGCTGCTTGTCATAGCGCTGGTGGCAGTCTGCGGGAAATTTTTCCCGTGGCTGATCCGCGAGGTGGAAATGTTCGGGAAATATATGAGCAGAAAGTGGGCTGAGAGGAAAAAGAAAAGGGAGGAGAGGGCATGAAGAAGTTTATCAGAGGAATGCTGATCGCGGCGGGCTGTTTTTTTGCTGCCGGCGTCATACTGGGAATCATAGGGATGGCTGGCGTAAATTATATGGACAAAAAGTATGGAAATTCTGAGAACTACAGGTTGGTGCGCGATACATGGGATATGGTGAGAAAGTGGGATTTCAGGCATCTGCGCGGCGACGGCAGCGGACTTGTGGTGGTGTACGACGGCATAGAATTTGACGAGAACCACGATCTGACATACGGAAGCTTCACCGATGACAGCCTGCGTGGGACAGATATCTATAATCTGGATCTGGAGATAGGAGGCGGCAGCCTGACCATATGTCAGGGGGACGGGCTGGTTCTGAAAAAGGACGGAGGGCCGGAGTGTCAGTATTATATAGAGGGCGACACCTTCTATCTGAAACAGAGGTGCCCTGTGGGGGGAGGCGAGACGGATATCACGCTGACTCTTCCGGAGGGGATCGTGCTGGACGAGGCGGATATCATGATGGGAGCAGGTGAGATCGTTACAAAGGGCATTTTGACGGCGGGGACGATAGAGATAGAGGTGGATGCCGGCAGTATCGACATGGATGAAGTGTGTACCGACAGTTTTTCCGGGGAAGTGGCGGCAGGTTCCATTCAGGTGAAGAGGCTGGATGCGAAAGAATGCAGCGTGTCGGTCAATATGGGGAATATTACGCTGCAGGAAAGCCTGGTCACGGGGAACCTGGAGGCGGATGTCAATATGGGGGAAATCAATATTTTCCTGCGGGATTCTTATGAAAATCATGATTATGAAGTGGACTGCAATATGGGAGATATCACCATAGGGACGGAGAACGGGGAGGCAAAGTGCTATTCGGGGCTTTCGAGTTCCATGGAACTCTATGGCAGGCATTCGGACGGAGTGAGCCTGTATGATCTGAATTGTGATATGGGCGATATTTATGTGAAGTTTGCGGGGACGGAGGATGGAGATGCCGGTGCGGCACAGGATGTGCAGGCGGCGGGATATTCCTCCGGCAATGGAACGGCGGCGGAGAGCGGACTGCCCGCACTGCCGGAGTTAGAGGGCGCGGGAAGCGAGTGGCAGGGCATCAGCGTAGATTTGGAAGCTATGGGTATGGACTTTCTCACAGATAACTGGCCGGAGAGCATCGGCAGGGAAAACAAGAATACGACCGCCGACAACTTATCTTTTGCACTCGAGGTTTCGGAACCTGTGACGCTGATCGTATCCTGTGTGACAGAAGAGGGTGAACTGGATATGGAGATTGAGGATGAGCGCGGGGAGGAGATATTTGAGAAGGAGGATATGCGGACGGGAGACTACGAGGTCAGGATCGATTCCCCGGGAACATACAGGATTTCTTGTGAGATGGATGAGCATACGGGGAGTTTTTGGATCAGACCGAAGAAGTGAAGAATATCATAATTGTCCGCATGGGAGCAGGGGAATACTATTCGTATTCCCTTGTTATGTTGTTGAGCCATTTCCCGCTCTTATAATACCGGTACACAACCGGGATCTTCCAGAATTCATCCAGGCAGAGAATAAAGTAAACGACTTTCGGCGGCAGATGCAGGACGAAGGCGCTGATAAAACCGAGCGGGACAGCGATCACCCACATCACGATAATATCGCAGATCAGCCCGAAACGGGAGTTGCCGCCGGCGCGGAAGATGCCCGCGATAGTCAGCGTGTTCATCGCCTGTCCGATCACATAGTAGGAACTGACAAGCAGCATAAAGTTCAGATAGTCCTGCGCCAGGGGCGTCAGGTCGAAAACGCTGATGACAGGTTTTCGGAAAAGGATAATGACTATCGCAGTCAATACACTGACGGCGAAGGTACACCGGCAGAGGCTGGACGCGTCTTCCTTTGCCTTGTCCATGCGCCTCTCCCCCAGGGATTTTCCGAGAAGCACCGTGCCGGCGCTGCCGATGCCAAAGCAGACAACGCTGAGCAGGTCTCTGATCGTAGTGGCGACTGAAGCCGCCGCGACCATGTCGGAATTCATATGCCCGAGAATGATAGAGTAGGTGGAGAAGGCAAAGGTCCAGATACAGTCATTCAAAAGCGCGGGGATAGAGTATTTTAAAAAATCCTGAAACAGCAGTCTATGCCTGCCGAACATGACGGAGAACTTCGGTTTGAAGATCCGTCCGCGGAAAAAGTCCGCGAAACAGAGCAGTATTTCCACCACCCGGGCGATCACCGTGGCGAGCGCCACGCCCAGAATGCCGAGCCTTGGCGCACGGAACAGTCCAAAGATAAATACCGCGTTTAAAAATACATTGAGAAACAGGGCGGTGCAGCTGATCAGCGTGCTCGTTTTCGCTCCCTCCACACTTTTTAAGACACACAGGTAGGTCTGGGAGAAACCTGTCAGAAGATAGGAGATCCCGATAACCCTCAGATAAGAAGCCCCCATTTCGATCAGTTCCTGATCAGGCGTAAAGATCCGCATCAGAAAATCGGGAAATACAATTGCCGAAAGGGACAGGATCAATGTAAAGCTGAGGGATATCTTCAGGGCGATGCCAAAGACCGCCTGGATCGAGTTCATATCTTTCTTTCCCCAGTACTGTGCACAGAGCATGGTGGTCCCGGAGGTGATGCCGAAGAAAAAGCCGCCCAGGATAAACTGATACTGGTTGGCGAGGGACGCCGCCGACATGGAGGACTGGCTGACGTAGTTGAGCATCAGCACATCGGCGGAATTTACCATGTTCGTTATCAAATTCTGGATGGTGATCGGAATGACCAGAGACAGGAGCGATCTGTAAAAAAGCTTCTTTTCCGGCGTCAGTTTTTTGTATGTATTCATAATGCTGACAGCATAGCAGATAAAATACGGTTTGTAAAGGCGGAAAACGAAAATGACAGCGGGATCTGTATGAAAAATAGATAAAAAAATATTTTAGGTGCTGTCTATTTCAGGCAGGGTATGATACAATATACGCACAGGGCAAAAGCGCGCTTCACAGCGCCGTCCTGATAAAAATCAGCGGCTGTTTTCGGCTTCTGCTTTATTATGGGGAAGGAGCGCCGCAGAACCCAAAAAGGAGGTAGGCTTATGAAGATTATTATTACCGGAAAGAATCTTGAGGTGTCGGAGGGGTTAAAAAGTGCCGTAGAGGAAAAGATCGGTAAGCTGGAGAAATACTTTGCGGAAGATACGACTGCGAAAGTAACGCTCAGTGTGGAAAAGGACAGACAGAAGATCGAGGTGACGATCCCTGTCAAGGGAAATATCATCCGCTCCGAGCAGACAAGCAGCGATATGTATGTTTCCATCGATCTGGTGCAGGAGATCATTGAACGCCAGCTTAAGAAATATAAAAATAAACTGATCGACAAGAAACAGAATGCAGCTTCTTTCAGCGATGCTTTTATAGAGAAAGTGGAAGATGATGAGG
Organism: uncultured Lachnospiraceae bacterium; assembly: GCA_910584915.1. Taxonomy (GTDB): domain Bacteria; phylum Bacillota; class Clostridia; order Lachnospirales; family Lachnospiraceae; genus 1XD8-76. The sequence continues at coordinate 75,375 of CAJUDM010000019.1, read as the reverse complement.
AGGAAGTGAAGATCGTCAGGACGAAGCAGTTTGATATCAAGCCTATGTATCCGGAGGATGCCTGTGTACAGATGGAACTGTTGGGGCATGATTTTTATGTGTTCTGCAATGCGGAGACGGATCAGGTGTGCGTTGTCTATAAGAGGAAAGGCGGGACCTACGGACTGATCGAGCCGGAAGTTTAGGCGTCAGGCAGCGGGGGGATATATGCTCTGAACGAAAAGCTTATGGGGTGCGGGATATTGATACGGTGCAAAGGAAATTATAATTGTGAACTGCTGTTGTTTTAAATAGCAACAGTTCAGCCATTCGGCTAAACTGTTACGATAAATACAAAAATCCATGGCTCCATGTTGCAAAACGTCGAATGCTGTGATATAATAGAAAAAGTGAGTTTGTCAAAAAAATAACAAACAAAATATAAAAAAATCATGTAAAATGGAGGGCTATTCAAATGGCGAAAAAAGTAGTGTTAGCGGGCGCTTGCCGTACCGCGATCGGCAAAATGGGCGGAGCTCTTGGGACAACTCCGGCACCTGTACTTGGTTCCATCGTGATCAAGGAAGCATTGAAGAGAGCGGGCGTTCCCGCGGATCAGGTTGATCAGGTTTACATGGGCTGCGTTATCCAGGCGGGCCTCGGCCAGAACGTGGCGCGTCAGGCGTCTATCAAGGCAGGCCTCCCGGTGGAGACTCCTGCGGTAACGATCAACGTGGTGTGCGGCTCCGGCCTGAACTGTGTGAATATGGCTGCACAGATGATCCAGGCGGGGGATGCCGATATCGTGGTGGCAGGCGGTATGGAAAATATGTCCATGGCTCCCTACGCGATGATGAATGGCCGTTACGGTTACAGGATGAATAACGCTACTCTGGTGGATACCATGGTAAATGATGCGCTGTGGGATGCATTCAACCAGTACCATATGATGATCACTGCCGAGAATATTGCGGATCAGTGGAAGCTGACAAGGGAAGAGCTCGATGAGTTTGCCGTAAACAGCCAGCAGAAGTGCGAGAAGGCGATGAACGAAGGCAGATTTGACGACGAGATCGTTCCGGTTCCCGTGAAGGTGAAAAAGGAAGTTGTCGATTTTGTGAAGGATGAGGGCCCTCGTCCGGGAACGACAATGGAAGCTCTGACGAAACTGAAATGCTGCTCCGGCAAGAAGGAGGGCGGCGTGGTGACGGCGGGCAACGCTTCCGGCATCAACGACGGCGCTGCGGCAGTTGTTGTGATGAGCGAAGAGAAGGCGAAGGAGCTGGGCGTAAAGCCGATGGCTACTTTCGTGGCAGGCGCACTCGGCGGCGTAGATCCTTCCATCATGGGTATCGGCCCTGTGGCTGCGACCAGAAAGGTTATGGCTAAGACAGGCCTGACTGTGGATGATATGGATCTGATCGAGGCAAACGAAGCATTCGCGGCACAGTCCGTTGCCGTGGCGAAAGAGCTTGGCTTCAACCCTGAAAAACTGAATGTAAACGGCGGCGCTATCGCACTGGGACATCCGGTGGGGGCATCCGGATGCCGTATCCTTGTGACACTGCTGCACGAGATGGTGAAGAGAGACGCGAAGAAAGGCCTTGCGACACTCTGTATCGGCGGCGGCATGGGCTGCGCAACCATCGTGGAGAGAGACTGATACGGCGCTTAACATCAGAAAACCAGATACCGGGAAGTGTTTATGCTTCCCGGTATTCGCGCGAAAATCCATAAGTTGACGGGCGGCAGTGCTGCGGGAAGTCCGCCTGTTTGTAAAGATATGGGTCAAAAAAAGAAAGGTATGGTGTTTGTTATGGAATTTGTTTTATATGAAGTAAACGGTCAGGTCGGCACCATTACGATCAACCGCGAGAAAGCGTTAAACGCGCTGAACTCTGCTGTTCTGGAAGAACTGGACGCAACCCTTGACGGGGTGGACCTCAACGAAGTGAGATGCCTGATCTTAACCGGCGCGGGCACAAAATCCTTTGTGGCGGGCGCTGACATCGGCGAGATGAGCACACTGACCAAGGCGGAGGGCGAGGCTTTCGGCAAGAAGGGCAACGATATATTCCGGAAACTGGAGACATTCCCGATCCCCGTGATCGCTGCGGTAAACGGCTTTGCGCTGGGCGGCGGTTGTGAGATCTCCATGAGCTGCGATATCCGCATCTGTTCCGACAACGCGGTATTCGGCCAGCCGGAAGTGGGACTCGGCATCACACCGGGCTTCGGCGGCACACAAAGGCTGGCGCGCCTGGTGAGTCCGGGCATGGCAAAGCAGCTGATCTACACAGCGAGAAACATCAAAGCTGACGAAGCGTTCCGCATCGGCCTTGTGAACGCTGTATATCCCCAGGAGGAGTTGATGGCTGCGGCACAGAAGATGGCGGCGGGCATCGCGAAGAACGCGCCCATCGCTGTGAGAAACTGCAAGAAGGCGATCAATGACGGACTGGAAGTGAACATGGATGAGGCGATCGTGATCGAGGAAAAACTTTTCGGCGACTGCTTCGAGACAGAGGACCAGAAGTACGGCATGGCTTTCTTCCTCGACAGGAATAAGGAGAAAGTGAAAGAGCCGTTCAAAAACCGTTAATAAAATAAAGATAAATAAATCAAACAGGAGGATTTTAAAATGAAGGTAGGTATTATTGGCGCTGGTACAATGGGTTCCGGTATTGCGCAGGCATTTGCGATGACTGACGGTTATGAAGTATGTCTCTGCGATATCAAGGAAGAGTACGCGGAAGGCGGCAAAGCGAAAATTCAGAAGAACATGAATTTCCTTGTTGGCAAGGAAAAGATCACACAGGAAAAGGCTGACGAGATCATGGGCAAGATCACCACAGGCTTAAACGGGATCTGCACAGACTGTGACCTGATCGTGGAAGTTGCTCTGGAAAATCTGGAGATCAAGAAAAACATCTTTACCGAGTTGATGGGCATCGTGAAGAAGGACTGCATGTTTGCATCCAACACCTCCTCTCTCTCCATCACAAAGATCGGCGAGGGACTTGACCGTCCGATGATCGGTATGCATTTCTTCAATCCTGCTGACAGAATGAAACTGGTGGAAGTGATCAAAGGTGAGAACACTCCTCAAGAGATGGTAGACAAGATCGTTGCCATCGCTAAGGAAATCGGCAAGACTCCTGTAGAAGTAAAAGAGGCTCCGGGCTTTGTCGTAAACAGAATCCTGATCCCGATGATCAATGAAGCGATCGGCGTTCTGGATGCAGGTACAGCTTCCGCTGAAGATATCGATGTGGCTATGCAGCTTGGCGCATCCCATCCGATGGGACCTCTGCACCTCGGCGACCTGATCGGCTTAGACATCTGCCTCGCTATCATGGAAGTGCTCTACAACGAGACAAAAGACGAGAAGTACGCTCCGCAGCCTCTGCTGAAGAAGATGGTGGAAGAGAAGAAACTCGGCAGAAAAACTGGGGTTGGATTTTTTGATTATTCCAAATAAAACAAATATAATTAAATGGAGGAAATAAATCATGGATTTTTCTTTATCTAAAAAACATGAAATGGCGAGAACTCTTTTCAAAGAATTCGCTGAAAAAGAGGTGAAGCCTTTGGCGCAGGAAGTTGATGAGACAGAAGAATTCCCCCGCGCAACCGTTGAAAAGATGGCAAAAGCAGGTTTTATGGGTATTCCTATTCCGAAGGAGTACGGCGGACAGGGCTGCGATAATCTGACTTATGCGATGTGTGTGGAGGAACTCTCCAAAGTCTGCGGCACAACAGGTGTTATTGTTTCAGCCCATACTTCTCTGTGCTGTGATCCGATCCTGACATACGGTACGGAAGAGCAGAAGCAGAAATATCTGCCTGATCTTGCGGCGGGCCGCAAGATCGGCGCTTTCGGATTGACAGAGCCCGGCGCAGGAACGGACGCGCAGGGACAGCAGACAAAGGCTGTTTTGGATGGCAATCAGTGGGTACTGAACGGCTCCAAGATCTTTATCACAAACGGTAAGGAAGCGGATGTGTATGTGATCATCGCTGTGACAGGTACCGTTGAAAAGCGCGGCAGAAAGCAGAAAGAGATTTCCGCTTTCATCGTGGAAAAGGGAACACCGGGCTTCTCCTTCGGTACGAAGGAAAAGAAGATGGGTATCCGCGGTTCTTCTACATATGAGCTGATCTTCACAGACTGCCGCATTCCGAAAGAGAATATGTTGGGCCAGCAGGGCAAGGGCTTTGGTATCGCGATGCATACGCTGGACGGCGGACGTATCGGTATCGCTGCACAGGCGCTGGGACTCGGCGAGGGCGCGCTCGAGAGGACTATCGACTATGTGAAGGAGAGAAAACAGTTTGGACGCAGCATTGCGCAGTTCCAGAATACACAGTTCCAGCTTGCCGATATGGCGACAAAGGCACAGGCGGCACAGCTTCTTGTCTACAAGGCGGCGAAGACAAAGGATCAGTACGTGAAAGATCACAAGACTTCTTACGGCGTGGAGGCTGCTATGGCAAAATTGTACGCGGCAGAGATGGCTATGGAAGTTACCACAAAGGCAGTACAGCTTCACGGCGGTTACGGCTACACGAGAGAGTACGATGTGGAGCGCATGATGCGTGACGCAAAGATTACCGAGATCTATGAAGGCACATCCGAAGTACAGAGGATGGTCATCTCCGCGGCACTGCTCAAGTAAGACGGCAAGCCGTGCGAGGCGCATGGGAGCCCTGCTTGCAGGGGCGAACATGCGGAGAGGACGGCGCAGAGCGGTGCAACGCTGCACCGCGAACGAGGAAATCGAAGATTTCCGAGTGCCGCCTTACGCATTTTATTAGAGAAGAAAGAAAATAAAAAGGAGAGATAATACAATGAAAGTTGTTGTTTGTGTAAAACAGGTGCCTGATACAAAGGGCGGCGTGAAGTTCAATCCTGATGGTACGCTGGACCGTGGCGCAATGCTCGCTATCATGAATCCTGATGACAAGGCCGGGCTGGAAGCGGCTCTCAGATTAAAAGATCAGTATGGCGCGGAAGTGACTGTTGTGACAATGGGACTTCCGAAGGCGGAGGAAGTGCTCCGCGAGGCGCTGGCTATGGGCGCGGACAAGGGAATCCTTGTGACAGACAGAGTTCTCGGCGGTGCGGATACATGGGCTACAAGCCAGACACTGGCGGGCGCGCTGCGCAATCTGGAGTATGACCTGATCATCACAGGACGTCAGGCGATCGACGGCGATACCGCACAGGTTGGCCCTCAGATCTCCGAGCACCTGAATATCCCTGTTATCAGCTATGCGCAGGATATCAAGATCGAAGGTGACAGCGTGATCGTACAGCGTCAGTATGACGACAGATATCATGTATTAAAGGCAAAAATGCCCTGCCTGATCACAGCGCTGGCTGAATTAAATGAGCCTCGTTATATGACACCCGGCGGAATCTTCGATGCGTATGATGCGGAGATCACCGTATGGGGCAGAGCGGATCTGAAAGATGTGGAAGACTCCAACCTCGGCCTGAAAGGTTCTCCGACACAGATCGCAAGGGCTTCCGACAAAGTGAGAAAGGGTGCCGGCGAGAAAGTGAATCTCGATGTTACGGAGTCCGTGGACTACATCGTAGATAAGCTGAAAGTGAAGCACGTTATCTAATGAAGGAAAAGTTAAAATAAATGGAGGTTCAAACAATGAATATTCAAGATTATAAAGGAGTATTTGTCTTTGCCCAGCAGGTAGACAACGTACTCAGCGGAATTGCTTTGGAATTGGTGGGCAAGGGAAAAGACCTTGCGAAAGATCTGGGCGTAGATGTGACGGCTGTCCTTGTGGGTTCGGAAGTTGCTCCTCTGGCTGATGAACTGGCTGAGTATGGCGCAGACAAAGTGATCGTTGTGGACGATCCTGAACTGAAAGAGTACAGAACAGAGCCCTATGCGCATGCGCTGGCATCTGTGATCAATGAATATAAGCCTGAGATTTTCCTGATCGGTGCGACAGCTATCGGCCGTGACCTGGGTCCTCGTGTATCCGCAAGAATCCACACAGGCCTGACGGCAGACTGTACACAGCTTGAGATCGGCGATTTCCCGATCAACCCGATTCCGGGCAGAGAGCAGCTTCACAACCAGCTTCTGATGACTCGTCCTGCGTTCGGCGGCAACACCATCGCTACGATCGCATGTCCCGAGTTCCGTCCTCAGATGGCGACGGTTCGTCCCGGTGTTATGCAGAAGGCACCGAGAGAAGCCGGCAGAAAAGCGGAAGTGATAAGCTACAATCCGGGATTCACACCGGACAACAAGTACGTTGAGATCCTCGAAGTGGTCAAGGCGGTTTCCGATACCGTGGATATCATGGACGCAAAGATCCTTGTATCCGGCGGCCGTGGCGTGGGAAGCCCTGAGAACTTTAAGATCCTCGAAGACCTTGCAGCAGTTTTGGATGCTACAGTGAGCTGCTCCCGTGCGGTTGTTGACGCGGGCTGGAAGCCGAAAGATCTTCAGGTAGGGCAGACAGGTAAAACCGTTCGTCCGAACGTATACTTTGCGATCGGTATCTCCGGCGCGATCCAGCATCTTGCAGGAATGGAAGAGTCCGATATCATCATTGCGATCAACAAGGACGAGACAGCTCCGATCTTTGATGTGGCTGACTACGGTATCGTTGGCGATCTCAATAAGATCGTTCCGGCTCTGACAGAGAAGCTGAAAGAGGCTGTAGCAAACAAATAAAAGTATTTAAAATAACATATGATATGCAAAACTTGATTCATAACATATGATATGTAAAGAGATAAAAGCCCCGACCAGGACAGGGTAGCCTGTCGGGACTTTTATTCTTTTATTAACGCTCGTGGGGTATGCGGGCTGGTTTGAGGCGGGAGACAGTTATGCTGTTTAATTCGATTGAATTTATCATATTCTTTCCCGTTGTTGTAATACTATATTTTCTGATTCCGAAGAAATACAGATATCTGTGGCTTTTGGCGACCTCCTACTATTTTTATATGCAGTGGGAAGCAAAGTACGTGCTTTTGTTGTTTTTTTCGACGGCAGTCACATATCTGTGCGGGATACTGACAGATAAGATAAACAGGGGAGAGTTGACGGAGGAGAGAAAGACGCGGGGTAAAAAGCTGTGTATTGCAGGAAGTCTTTTTCTCAATCTGGGTGTGCTTGGATATTTTAAGTATCTGAATTTTCTGATCGATACATGGAACAAAGTGACGGAACATCTTCATATGGGAGCTTCTTTTTCCACCATGGAGATTTTGCTGCCGGTGGGAATTTCCTTTTATATTTTCCAGGCGGTCGGCTATACGATAGACGTTTACAGGGGAGATGTCTATGCGGAAAGAAATTTCCTGAAATATGCTCTTTTTGTTTCCTTTTTTCCACAGCTTGTGGCAGGACCTATTGAACGGTCCAAAAATTTATTGAGACAGCTCGGTGAACCGAAGTCCTTCTCCTATGAGAATCTGAGAAAGGGCTTATTGCTTATGCTGTGGGGCTTTTTTTTGAAAATGGCCATAGCGGACAGGGCGGCTGTCATTGTCGATACGGTGTACGGGAACAACGTGTTCTGGTCGGGGATGTATGTCATTGTCGCGACGATGCTCTTTGCGGTGCAGATCTACTGTGATTTTTCGGGGTACTCCACAATAGCGAGGGGAGCGGCGCTTGTTCTGGGATTTGAACTGACGGATAACTTCAGGGCGCCCTACTATGCGGTAAGCGTGAAGGATTTCTGGCGCAGATGGCATATATCACTGACAAGCTGGTTTCGGGATTATCTCTATATTCCGCTTGGAGGCAACAGGAGAGGGAAGCTTAAGAGAGATGTGAATTTACTGGTTGTTTTCGCCGCCAGCGGATTGTGGCATGGGGCGGCAATCTCCTATATTCTGTGGGGGCTGTTAAACGGCGTATATCAGGTGATCGGAGATTTTGTGAGAGGCGTCACTGCGAAGATTCGCAGAGTCTGTATTGCGGGTGAGAGACAGGAAACTTTTTCTGACAGGCTGTTGAAGCGCTTTGCCACATTTGTTCTGATCGACTTTGCATGGCTTTTTTTCCGGGCGGGAAGTTCTGTCAGAGCTTTGCAGTTGATCAGGGGAATCCGGCAGATGGACTGGATGATCTTGATCAACGGCTCTCTTTATAATCTGGGGGTTCCGGCAGAATACTTCAGGGTATTGCTTTTGATGATTGTCCTGCTGTTTTGGGTGGACAGTAAAAAGAATCGGGGGATCGATCTGGTGGAACGGTTTTTGGCGCAGAGATGGTGGTTTCGGGTGGTCGCGGAACTGTTGTTGATCTTTGTCATATTATTGTTTGGTTGTTATGGGGAACTGTATGATACGACACAATTTATCTATTTTCAATTTTAGAGGGATGCTGAAAATACTGGTGGGGATGGCTTACGCCTTTATATTGTTTTTGTCCGTCTGCCGGCTTCTCAATTTTTTATATATGGAGGATGACGAGAGAGCCCGCATTATGTGGCATAATTTTTATGAACAGGAGGAAAATATTGATTATATCTGTGTGGGTTCCTCTCATGTATACAGTGCCGTGAATCCTGAACTGCTGGATCAGAAAACAGGGGAGAATCATTACAATATGTCCACCGGGGGACAGAGATTAAGGGAGTCCTATTATATTATCAAGGAAGCAGATCATAGGAATGAGTTAAAAGGAGTGTATCTGGATCTGTATTTTCTCCTGTCAATAGAAGGAATGGGTGATTACAATAATCTCAGTGCGGTCAGCGGCGGTTGGAAAAATCTGGACTACAGAAGATTTTCGTTGGATAAGCTGGACTGCTTTTTCCATTTGAATCCGCCGGAATACTATATCAGCGCCGGTCTGCCGTTTACGAGATTCCGAGAACATTTATGTGATCATGAGTGGATCTATTCCATGCAGGCAAATAAAAGAAGGCCGGAATATCGCAATTATCAGTACAGATGGGAAACAGAGAACGGTAGAGCGGAATATACGGTAAAAGGTTTTTTTTATGACAACCGGGAGATGTCAGATCTCTGTCTGGACGCAGAAAAAGTACCGGAAAATATGAGAATGGCGGAGGACGCTGAAGAGTACCTGAGGAAAATCATAGAATACTGCAAAAAAAATGAGATAGAAATTATATTGTTTCAGACGCCGGTCTATAAACTGGAGGCGATAGCTTATGAGAACTACGATGATTATACTGCCGGGATAAAGGAGATCGCGGCAGAATATGGCGTGCCGTATTATGATTTTAATCTGGCTAAAGAAGAGCATCTTCCGATTCAGGATATGAGATATTTCGTGGACACGGGGCATCTGAATGCAAATGGCGCGGAGATGTTTACGGAGTTTTTTTATAATGTAAAAGCGGGAGTGCCGGAAGAAAATAAAAATATGTTTTATGAATCTTTCCGGGAAAAGCTTCAATCGGAAAGTGCGGGGATAACGGGGCTGTATTACCGGCAGGGAAGGACAGATGAGATAATGCGCGGTGAGATAGCGGAGAATATGTACCGAATGACGATCGCCTCCAACAGGGATGAGGAGCTGGAGTATCAGATTTATCTGACGCCGGAGGGCGGGGAGACTGTCATGATACAGGATTTTTCGGATAATAAGTGTTTTGACATTCCAGTGGAGGAACGTGGGGTTTGCAGGATCGTGTGGCGGGAGAAGGGGGATTTGGAAAACTGGATGGAGATGGAAGTGGGGTACTGATAAAAGAGGGAGCGGGAATAAAATTTCAGGAGAAAAATATGGGTACAGTTATCTTTCAGGCAATCGGAATAACAGCCGGATACGGCAGGAGAGTAGTTTTTAGCGATTTATCGCTGGAACTGGCTGAGGGAAGCTGTACCTTTATCATTGGCGCGAACGGCTGTGGGAAGTCCACGCTGTTTTCGGTATTGTCGGGTATCAAGAGGATGCGGGGCGGAGAGATTTTGATAGATGGCTTGAGGGCGGAAGCAAAACAGTTTCGGCGGCAGATCGGATATGTGCCGCAGGATAATCCGCTGTTTACGGAGCTTTCAGTGAAGGATAATCTTTTGCTGTGGTACGGCGGGAGGGAGGCTCTGCAAAAGGAGATAAGCGGCGGTGTGGTGGAAAAGCTCGGCTTGCGGGAAGTGCTTAAAAAAAGAGTCAGCACACTCTCCGGGGGTATGCAGAGGAGGGTCTGCATCGGCTGTGCCATGGCGGGACATCCGCGGATACTGATTATGGATGAGCCGGGGGCGGCGCTGGATCTGGAATGTAAGGAGATTTTGTACGGTTATCTGGATGAGTACCGGAAGGCGGGCGGCACGGTGCTTATGTCCTCCCATGAGAAATCGGAGTGGGAGATGGGGGACAGGATATATTTGTTGAGGGATGGAAGATTAGAGGATTTTCGAGCGACGGATCAGACAGGTTATGGCAGGATATGATAGGGACAGGTAATGCCGGAGCGGATGTCTGACGGATATCGGGCTATGCTGCGGCGGGATGAAGCGGGGGCGCGGAGAGAAGCGTATGTCCGGAGGATGTGGTGCGGTTAAATGATTATAATGGCATTTTATCGTTGGTAATTCGGAAATGCGAAATGGAATATCTATAGAGTAACTGTCGGTGGGACGGAGGAAGATTGTTTGGAGAGAATCAGAAAGAAGCGAAGCATTATCATAACTTGTGTTATTGTTTGCGTATGCCTGGCGGGGGCTGCGGCTGTGGCGGCAACAGTGATCCGGCGGAGGAATCCGCTGGAGAAGGGGCTTATGAATCTGGCGCTTGAGGTGATGGCACTTGAGGAGGAGACAGGCGAAGGATTCTGGACGGATGCGGCAAATCGGATCGGGAGTGGAAATGCATGGGCGGAATACTCCGTGAATATCGGCGGTATTCCCGGAACGCAGAACATAACGGTCGGATTTGACGGCGCGGTAAAGCGGGATATGGAGCAGGGATTTTTTGAGGCGGATCTTGCGGCGAGTGTGGCAAATGCAGAGCTGGGGGAGGTTTTGATATTCGGCACGGAGGATGAACTTTATGTGCAGGTTCCCTCCATCTGGGACGGGAGCGTGGTCTTTGACGCGGATAATGTGAGCGGCCAGTGGGATGGTTCCCAGGCACGGGCGCAGCTTCAGAAGCTGACCGGTGAAGAGCTGGGGATAGGGCAGAGGATCGACGCAAGGTTTCTGAGAGAATTTTCGGTGAAGGAGGCTTCTGTCTCCGGCTTTTTGAGGGAGAATGCCGGCGGGCTGAGAAAGCTGTATGAAAATATGGAAGTCATCAAGCTGGAGAAGGCGCAGGATCTGGGATTACTCAGTGGAGAACAGGTGGAGGAGCTGGCAGGGGTCGAGATGACGGACGCTGAGGGGAATCAGAAAGAGATTGTTTGTTATCTGACCGTTCTGCCGGAGGAGGAATTGAAAGAGATCGCAGGGGATACCGCGGGAGAGATCAGGCTGGGAGTGTATTTGGATCGGGAGGAGAGGATCGTGAGGGTCTGTTCCGTTCCCGGAGAACGTGTTGTGACGAAATACGGGGATGTAACTTTTGCTCTGAGCCTGGCGGGAGAGGACAGTACTGTTGACAAAGTGGAGGCGGAGTTTTGTTTTGCGGGAGAGAGAGGGAAGATATTTTCTGCGCTGCGGGATAAAGCGGTGAAGATGCGGGATGAAATGGCGCAAACGGGAGAAGAGAGGGCGGTAGATTCAGAGAATGAACCATCTGCAGATCTTGCGAAGGAGACAAAAGAGCATGAAAGAAGGGAGCCTTCTGCGCTTTCGGATGATATGGAACTGGATTGTAGTTTTGTGATAGAGAGGGATAGAGAGAAAGCGGGAGGACGCTGTATAGAGGGAGAATGCCGTATAGATTTGGGAAAAAGTGTATGGGAGATTTCAGCGGAAGGCGTATTGCGGGGAGAGAGGACGGATGCGGGGGAAAAGGTTTTTGTGGATCTGGAACGATCGACGTTTAAATTGCAGAATGAGGTGATCTGCCGGGTGAGCGGGGAGGCTGTGGTTATGCCGCTTGGGGAAACGATCGGGATGCCCGCCGGAGAGGAATACAGGATAGGGGAGATGAATGAAATGGAGACAGTCGGATTTCTTGCAGGCTGTGTGGAGAATGTGTACAGGAACTATGCGGGGTACTTGAAATTGTTGGAATGATGTATAAATATGTTGTGACGGCGCGATGGGAGAGAAGACATGAAGAAGGAAACGATTTAAGAAAAGAAGGATTTAAATAGAAGCATAGATTGATCATATATGCAGTGCGGGTTTACCGATATGGATCTGGGGCATTTTGCATGTATCGGCGTGACAGTGGGAGTTGAGGTTTAACTGCCGCGCTGTCACCGGAAAATGGAAAGATGGTCTTTTCAGGCGGAGAAGAGTATGCGGTATTACATCAGAACGGAGATAAAGCGTCTTATTCATACACTGCCGGGATTTTTGTCGGCTCTTGCCGGCACTTTGTTCCTGGCTTTATTTATGGTACTTCTGGCTCAGAAGTTTTTGCCGGAGGTGCTGGAGGTAAAGCCCTTTCGTATCGGGCTTTGCGTGGAAGGCGATGACAGGATGTCCGCCTATGTAAAAGAGTATGTACAGCAGATGGAGAGCACGGAGAACCTGATGGAGTTTCAGGAGATGGAGAGTGCGGAGGCGGAGGAGGCGCTGCAAAATGGTGAGCTGGCTGCATGTATCATCATTCCAGAGAAAACTGCAAAGTCCATCATGGATGGAAGCAATATTCCGATCCGTGTGCTCACGGGGAACGGAGCGGACAATGCGGAGCGCTATATGCAGAGGAGGCTTTTGAAGGTTCTGATGGAATGCGGGGCGGTTATGATCGATGTGCCTCAGGCGGAGACATTGCTTTTATATGAGTGGCAGGTGGAAAATGCCGAAGAGCTTGGTGTGACGCTGGATCTGTTTCATTTCGGGCTGGTCCTTGACAGGGAGGGCTGGTTTGAGAGAGAGGAAGTCAGCGCCTTTGGAAATGTGGATATTGAGGAATACTATCTGGCGGCGGGGGGATGTCTATTGTTTCTGTTCTGGGGGTTAGGGAGCGGGAGCTTTTTCGGGGAGCAGGAGAAGAATCTTCCGCTTGTCCTGGCGAGAAGGGGGATATCCCCTGTCTTTCAGCAGGGAGTAAAGCAGGTGCTGTACATTTTGTTTTATATGGTTCCCGGAGTGCTGTGCCTTTTGTTGGTTGAGAATACTGGATCTGCGGGGCAGATGATGCAAGGCGGAGCAGGGGGCGTTGGCAGTACAGCAATTATATTGCTGTGCGCGGCGATGGCGGCTCTGCAATGCGGCTTTTTCTTTGAGCTTGCGCCGACCGCTGCCGGTGGGATCGCGCTGAATAGTATCTGGAGCCTGACGGGATTTTTCGGCGCCGGCGGGATATTGCCGGCTGTATTTCTGCCGGAGGCTTTGACGGAGGTGTGCAGCCATCTTCCCGCCGGGCTCTGTATGGAGGCTCTGCGGCAGATGGTGGGCGGCGCCCGGAGGGCTTCGGGGGGAATTGCGGCAAATTGTCTTTTCTGGTGTCTGTTTTTTGGCGTCGGCGGGCAGCTTGTTTTTTGCGGGAGGCAATGGAGTAAAGGGAGAAGATGAAAAGGGCGGGACTCTGTTTTTGGTTGATGCTAAAAAGGATGGGGAGGCATCCGGTATATTGGATCTTATTGCTGTTGTTTCCGGCGGCGCTATTTGCCGTACCCCGGTTTAATCGGGCGGCAGAGACAGAGCGGATCGCCGTTGGATATGTGGTGGAGGAGATGGAAGGAGCAGGAACCGCGAGGGATGCGAGAGAGGAGATGGAGGAAGCGGGAATAACAGCAGAGTATGCTGTGGAGGAGATGGAGGGAGCGGGAACAACAGCAGAGTATGTGGTGGAGGAGACGGAAGGAGCGGGAACAACAGGAGAGTATGCGGTTAAAGAGATGGAGGGAACGGAAACCGCGAAGGATAAGTGGATGGCGGAAGAGCCGTATTATGACGGTGAAATACAATCAGATCAGACTGGGGGCATAGCGTCCCTGTACAGTCGGCAGATGCCCCGGCTGATCGAAGAAAAATTTTCGGAAGTTTCGGAGCGGGCAGGGAGCGCGGGAGGGAGCGATAAAAATATATTTCAATATATAAAATATACTGATAAAAACGCATTGATCCAGGATGTCCGCACAGGGGAGATATCCTGCGGCGTTCTGTTTGACAGGGATTTTCCGGTAAAGCTGATGGAGCAGGATTACCGTCACTGCATTACTCTGTATGTGCCGGAAGGTATGAATGTGGGGGGCATGGTGCAGGAGGATGTTTTCAGACAGGTATATCAGGTATATTCAGCGGTATGGTATGCCGGGCTGTTGAGAGAGCAGGGTGTTCAGACAGAGCCTGAGCAGGTGCTTCGGAAGTTTTCTGAATATCAGAAAGAGGGTAAGGTGTTTGCGGTAAGTTATGAGGAGACTGGGAGAGAAGGGGAACCGGATCAAAATGTGCAGGATGGGGAGGAAGATGAGGTTTCTCTGTTGTCAGTGCGGGGAATTCTCGCGTTTTTGACATTTATGTCAGCTTCTATCGGGGCGCTGGAGGGAAGCCGTGAGAGAAAAAAGGGTGCCGGAAAGGGAATATGCTGCCCGACCCTGCTGAAGATGGCGGCTGTGGGAGCGCCGGTTTTATTGTCGGCGCTGTTTCTGGCGGTGGGGATGATATATACGGATATAAAGACGGCTGTGATATCGTCTGCGGGCGGACAGGCAGAATTAGCAGGCATCGCGTCGGGTGGACTGCTGCGGGTTTGTATCCTGCCGGAGGTTGTCAGCGCTCTTTCATATGGGCTTATTCTATGGCTGCTTGCGATGCTCTTTGCCCGGATTCTCCCGGAAAAGCTGCTGGAGGGTATCATGCCCTGTTTTCTGCTTATAGTGCTTTTGTGCTGCCCCGTCTTTTTTGATCTGGGGGAGAGCGTACCGCTGGCAGGGTACATCTCGAAGTTGTTTCCGCTTACGTGGTATTTGAGATTCTGGGGATAAGGATGGCGAGGCGGCGCTTATATCAGCCATGCCGGTATATACCAGTTTTTCTTATCGACAGGGGTCAGATTGGAGGAGATACAGGCAATCCCGCTGGTCAAGAAAAAATATGCAGATTCAAAGTGATGTTTTGAATCTGCATATTTTTCTTCACAAAATTATTCTAAAAAAACCTACCTCACAGGATCAATTGCGGATAAATCAGTATTATCGGCAATATCAGCATGGGAATACATTACTTGTACTCTAACGCCTTCTCCACCCCGTTCACGACCCGAAGTCCGCCCTGCACCAGTGCGAGCAGCTCGTCTTCACCCGGGTAAACGGTAACCGGAGCAAGGAAATCGCAGCGTTCCTTCAGCCCGGCGACAACTTCCTTATCGTAAGCGATGCCGCCGGTGATAATGATCTGGTCGATCTTGCCGGAGAGCACGCATGCCATGGAGCC
Organism: uncultured Lachnospiraceae bacterium; assembly: GCA_910584915.1. Lineage (GTDB taxonomy): Bacteria > Bacillota > Clostridia > Lachnospirales > Lachnospiraceae > 1XD8-76. The sequence goes on along the minus strand of CAJUDM010000019.1, from coordinate 59,933 downwards.
GATATCTTTTGCAACCTGGAAGATGAAAGCCCTTCTGAACAGATCGGCGTCCTGGCTGCCGTCCTGTACCATCTTTTCCACTTCGCGCATATCGTTTGTGCCGAGCAGAGCGTTAAAGCCGCCGTTGCCCACGATCTTCTTGTAAACTTCCTTCTCGGAATATTTGCCGGAGAAGCACATTTTGATCAGGGCGCCGGAGGGCACACCGCCTGCGCGCTCGGGGGAGAATGCGCCGTCGCCGTCCAATGCGTTGAACACATCTACGACCTTGCCGTTTACATGGGCGCCCACCGAAACGCCGCCGCCCATATGCACAACGATCAGATTCAGGCTGTTATAGTCTTTGCCGGCTTCCGCGGCGTAGCGCTTAGCCACCGCCTTCTGGTTCAGCGCGTGGAAGATACTGATCCTCGGAAGTTCGGGAACGCCGGAGATCCTCGCCTCATCGCAGAGTTCATCCACCACGACGGGATCAACGATATAGCTGGGTTTGCCGATGGAATCCGCGATCTCTTTCGCCAGGATACCGCCGAGGTTGGAAGCGTGCTGGCCGGAGACACCGAGTTCGAGATCATGTACCAGTGCGTCGTTAACCGCATAGGTGCCGCCGGGAATGGGCTTTAACATACCGCCTCTGCCCACAACGACATCCAGGGAATTTACATCGAAATCTTTGGATTTCAGGAAATCCAGAATGATATCCCTGCGGAAATCCTTCTGGTCGATGATGGAATCGTAGCGTGCGATCTCCTCTGTGGAGTGGCGCAGCGTCTCGTCAAACAATAAGGTTTCATCCTCGAAGATACCGATCTTGGTGGAGGTGGAACCGGGGTTGATCACTAAAGTTTTTACAGACATAATTGCCTCCTTTTTATTTATTTAAAGTTTCCGCAGCCAGCGCCGCAAGAGCAATGGAATTTACCTTCACTTCGCAGGTGTCGGAACGGGACGTCAGGATAACAGGCGCCTTTGTCCCTGTCAGGATATTGCCGTTCTTTACATCCACCATATGTACGATCGCCTTGTAGACAAGGTTTCCGGCATGGATATCGGGGAACAGAAGGATATCCGCATCTCCCGCCACTTTCCTGTCGAGAGCGCCCTTTTCTTCAGCCGCCTCTCTGTAGAGAGCGATGTCCAAGGACAGAGGGCCGTCCACGATACAGCCTGTGATCTTCCCTTCTTCGTTCATCTTTGTCAATTCCGCCGCATCCACGGTGACGGGCATCTTCGGATTGACAACTTCCACAGCGGCAAGGGGAGCAACCTTCGGCATGTCCACGCCGCAGGCGTTAGCGATCTCCACCGTGTAGTTGATGATATTTACCTTGTCCTCCAGAGTGGGGTAGGGCATGAAAGCCACATCGGTCAGAAACAGAAGACGGTCGATGCCGGGTACTTCAAATACGCAGACATGGGAGAGGGGCTTTCCGGTGCGCAGCCCGACTTCCTTATCCAGCACGCTCTTTAAGAAAGTCTTTGTGTCGAGCAGTCCCTTCATATACATATCGGCTTTGCCGTCGTGCACAAGCTGTACGGCTTTTAAGGAGGCAGCCACCGTATCCGTCTCATGGATCACGGTATACTCGCTCATATCCATACCGAGTTCCGCGGCGATCTCGTTAATCTTTGCCTCGTCACCGACTAAAATAGCGTCGGCAATTCCCCGCTCCTTCGCGGCTTTTACTGCCTCCAACACAGCCTTGTCCTGGGCGACCGCAACAGAAAGTGTTTTCTTTTTGCAGGCGGAAACCCTGGAGAGTAGATCAGAAAAATTCTTGCTCATTTTCTTTGCTCCTTTACTTTCGTTTTTCGTATAAATATTTATGCTTTATCAGGCATAGATTTTCTGATAAAATAGTATCACTTAGGCGCGCAAAAATCAAGGCTATATGCGTATAAGTCTTAACAACAGGATGGGTTTGCGAAGGAGGCGGAGAATGAAAACACCTGATAAAAATGTAATAGGAGTGGATTTTGGCAGTGACTCCGTGCGTGCGGTCATTGTGCGGGCGGAAACAGGGGAAGTGCTGTCAGCGGGAGTATCATTTTATGAAAGATGGAGGCTGGGAAAATATCAGCGCCCGGAGCAGGCTGTTTTCCGCCAGCATCCGCAGGATTACCTGGATTCTTTTGTGGAATGTGTCGGGAGAGCGCTGGACGGATTGACGGAACAGGAGAGAGTGAAGATATCAGGGATCGGGATCGATACGACAGGTTCTACACCGGCACCGGTCGATGAGGAGGGAACACCCCTTGCACTGCTCGAGGAGTTCAGTGAAAATGAAAACGCGATGTTTTATCTCTGGAAAGACCATTCCGCGCACAGGGAGGCCGAAGAGATATCCAGGGTATTTTCCGGCGGCAGTGATATCAATTACTGCAAATATATGGGCACCTATTCGGCGGAATGGTATTGGGCTAAGATCCTGCACGGAATCCGCGAGGACAGGGAAGTGCGTGAGAAGGCATATACATGGGTGGAGCACTGTGACTGGATGGTTGGACTGCTGACGGGAAATACAAGGCCTGAGACTATGTATCACAGCGCCTGTGCGGCAGGGTATAAAGCGCTCTGGAACAGAGAATGGGGCGGGCTGCCGGACGGGGCGCTGCTCGCAGGGATCGATCCCTGTCTGAGGAGAGTGAGAGACCGCTGCGGGAATGACCCGCGCCCGGCGACGGTATGTGCGGGAGTGATGAGTGAAAAATGGAGAGCCCTGCTGGGGCTGCCTGAGGGCGTGACGGTATCGGGAAGCTCTTTTGACGCGCATGCCGGAGCGGTCGGTGCCGGCATAGATGAAAAGATGCTGGTGTGCACGATAGGGACATCCGCGGTGGATATGGTTGTGATGAAGCCGGGACAGCTGAAAAATGTGGATATACAGAGGCTGACGCGTTATGGCGGGTTGGCGGAGGATGGGATACTGCCGGGATATGTGGGGATCGAAACAGGACAGGCAGCCTTTGGGGATCTGTTTGCCTGGTTTAAACGTCTGCTGCTCTGGCCGTTTGAACAGATCAGAGAGTTTACGGGGGAAGATGGCTGTGAACTTATCTATGAGGAAGCAGAAAAGAGAATACTGCCTCTTCTGGAGAAAGCGGCAGCGGCGCTTCCGGAAAAGACGGATTTTCCCGTGGCGCTGGACTGGTTTAACGGGAGAAGATACCCGGATACGGATGATCTCAAACGGGGTATGATAAGCGGGCTCTCTCTGGGATGCGGCGCACCTGAGATCTATCGGGCGCTGGTGTTTGCGGCAGTAGGGGGATTGAACCGTATTTTGTGCGGATTTGACAAGGCGGGAGTCCGGATCGAAAAGGTTAGGGCAGTGGGAGGCATTTCCAGAAAATCGGATTACATTATGCAGATGATGGCAGATGTGACGGGGCGGAAGATCGCGGTTCTGGATGCGGATCAGACCTGCGCGTTGGGAGCTGCGGTTTATGCCGCTATGGGAAGCGGATGCTATGAGGATATCCATGAGGCACTTGTCCATATGGCGGCAAAAGAGGAAAAGCAGTTTTATCCGGATAAGAATATGGAAGATCATTACAGAGAGCGGTATGAAGAGTATTTAAGAGCGGCGGAGAGGATGAGCTGAAAAACAGGATACTCTTTCTTTTGACAAGGTTTCGTGCTCAAGCACGAAGTGAGAAAAACAGATTTGTGCGATTAGCACAAATTTTAAAAGGAATTTTGATGAAAATAGTGTATTTTATTGTCAATTTAGCACTATTGACAAAAGAGGTGCACGAAGGTAAGATTAAAATATAAAATGTGCTCGAACACGAAAGTGAATGAAAGAAGGAAGCGGAGATGGCAGTAACAATCAAGGAGATCGCGGAGTATGCAAATGTTTCAAGGGGGACAGTCGATCGGGCGCTGCACGGAAGAGGGGGCGTAAAGCCGGAAGTGGAGAGGAGGATCCTTGCTATAGCGGAGAATATGGGATATAAACCCAATTCTGTCGCCAAGGCACTTTCGAACCTGAAGAAAAAAATGACGATCGGATTACTACTGCCCAGTGTTAAAAATCCGTTTTTTGCGGATCTGATCCAGGGGGCGATGGATGCGCAGAAAGCGTTGACAGATTACGGAGTGGAGATCCGGCTGACAGAAATGCGGGGGTATGATCCGGAGGAACAGTTGAAAAAGATCGATGAGATCATCAGCCAGAAGATCGACATTCTGGCGCTGACGCCCTTCGATGATGAGAGGATCGCGAAAAAGATCGATGAGATTGCCGTATCAGGCATTAAAGTCTTCACGATCAACTCCGATATTTATGGGACAAAAAGATGCTGCTATATCGGAACGGACTTTATAAACAGCGGGAAACTGGCGGCGGGACTGATCGGGTTGATAAACAGAAAGGCAAAAGTGCTGATCGTCAACGGCTCTCCGCAGCTTTTATCGCAGAGCCAGAGAGTTAAAGGATTTTTGGATACGATAAAGGGCAGGTATAAGAGGGTCAATGTGGCAGATGTGGTAGTCTGTCACGAAAATGATTACAGAGCCTATGATCTGGTCAGAGAGAGGCTGAAGGAGGATTCCGGGATAGATATGGTCTACATTGTGGGAGAGGGCATCTGCGGGACCTGCCAGGCGATCTCTGAGTTTGAAGACAGGAGGATAGATGTGGTCTGTTATGATGATGTGGCACATACAAAGGAACTGTTCTATGAGGGAAAGATCAGCGCCACGATCTGCCAGCAGCCGTATCAGCAGGGATACCATGCGGTACAGCAGTGCCTGAACTGGTTTATAGAAGCGTCCGACCAGATGAAGGAGAAAGTCCTGCTGGAGAATGTCATAAAGATCAGAGAGTCATTTTTTGAATAGAAGTTTGAAAACGGCAGAGAATGAACAGGGAAGGAGGATTTTTGTGGGAAAGCAGTATTTATTTGAGATGCGGGGAGTGACAAAGGTTTTTCCCGGCGTAAAGGCGCTGGATGATGTGACCTTTTGTGTGGCGCCGGGTTCCGTACATGCGCTCTGCGGAGAAAACGGGGCGGGAAAATCAACGCTGATGAAGGTGCTGGCGGGAATATATAAACCGGAAGCCGGGGATATCCTGATAGGCGGGGAGAAGGTGACTATCATCAATACCCGCGATGCGATGGAAAAGGGCATTGCAATGATCCACCAGGAGCTGAACTACTACCCGGATATGACGGTGGAAGCCAACCTGTTTATCGGCAGGGAGACAACCTATTTCGGCGGGATCGTGAACAGACAGGAAAATCTGCGGCAGGTGAGGGAAGTGATGGAAGCATATGGAATAGACATCAATCCCAATGCCCGCATGAAGGAACTGACGATCGCGAAGCAGCAGATGGTGGAGATCATAAGGGCGATCGCCTTTAACGCCAATATCATTATTATGGATGAACCCACTTCCTCCCTGACGGACCATGAGATCGAAATACTTTTTAAGATCATCAGGAAACTGGCGGCGGAGGGGAGAGCGATCATCTATATCAGCCATAAAATGGATGAGATCCTTCAGATCGCTGATACGGTCACGGTCATCCGGGACGGTAAGACGATAGGCACGGCGCCGATCGGGGAACTGACGAAGCTGGATATCATCCGGATGATGGTGGGGCGCGAACTGGAAGATATCTACGACAAGCGTGAGATACCTGTCGGGGAGGTGAAATTAAAGGTAGAACATCTCGGAAGCGGCAGAGCGCTCGAGGATATCAGCTTTGAGGTGCGCGCCGGAGAGATATTCGGTTTTCTCGGGCTTGTGGGTGCAGGACGTTCGGAGACGGCGGAGACAGTCTTCGGACTGCGGAAGAAGGATGCGGGAACAGTCTCTCTGGACGGAAGGGAACTGAAGATCCGCCATCCCGCAGATGCGATCAAAGCAGGCATGGCGTTTATCACGGAGGACAGAAGACAGTATGGGCTCAGCCTGATCCATTCGGTCAGGCAAAACTGTGTTATCTCCAGCATGTCCCACTATACGTCGACGCCCCTGGCGGTCGTATCGGGAAAGAAGGAGCAGGAGGCAACAGCCTCCATGATACAGGCACTGGGCATAAAAACACCCGGACAGGAGACCAAAGTCATGAATCTGTCGGGGGGAAACCAGCAGAAGATCGTAGTCGGGAAATGGCTGTTAAACAAGCCGGAGGTGCTGATCATGGATGAGCCTACGCGCGGGATAGATGTGGGAGCGAAATCTGAGATATACAGCATTATGAGCGATATTGCCGCGGAGGGGAAAGCTATCATCATGATCTCTTCGGAAATGCCGGAACTGCTCGGGATGTGTGACCGCATTCTGGTGATGTGTGAAGGAAAAAGCATGGGAATCTTTGAGAAGGGTGAGTATGACCAGGTGCGGCTGATGGCGGCGGCTACCGGCACAAAAAAGGAGGAAATTCAGGTATGAGACAGCAGAACAAAACGAAGGACTTTATTCTGAAGAATATTATTTATATTGCATTTGTCATTATGCTGATCGGGCTTTCTGTCTTCGCGAAAGCGTTTCTGACAACCAATAATCTGATCAATGTGCTGCGCCAGGCAACGGTTGTGGGCGTATTGTCCATGGGGATGACTTATGTGATCATCTCAGGCGGCATCGATCTTTCGGTAGGTTCCACCATGGCGCTCGCATCCTGTATCGCGGCCGCCTATGCCACAACCAGCACGGCGATCCCGCTTCCGGCAGCGCTTGCGCTGGGATGCCTTGCAGGGATCTTGGTTGGGCTTATCAACGGGATAGTCGTGTCGTACCTGGGAGTTGTTCCCTTTATCGCGACACTGGGTATGCAGTATGCGGTGAGGGGCGTGGCACTGGTATATACAAGCGGCAGGCCGATCAATGCCCTGACGACCGCTTACACCAATATCGGAAAAGCTTATGTCGGTTTCGTGCCCGTGCCCGTAATTCTGTTTATTATCATCGCGCTGATCGCTTGGTTCTTCCTGGCGAAGACGCAGTTTGGCAGGTATATCTACGCCATAGGGGGAAATGAGCAGGCTGCGCTTGTTTCCGGGCTTCGCGTTAAGCGCATCAAGTGTGCGGCGTATGTGATCAACGGGCTTACGGCAGCTCTTGCAGGTATTATCCTGTCGGCGCGTGTCGCTGTGGGCTCGCCCACGGCAGGGGAGACTTACGACCTGCTGGCAATCACGGCGGTGGTTGTGGGCGGAACTTCCAATGAGGGCGGTACAGGCGGTATCCTCCCCTCGATCATCGGCGTTTTTATCGTCACTGTCTTAAATAACGGCATGGACCTGTTGGGAGTATCAGGATACTATCAGAAGATCGTGACGGGTGTGGTCGTGCTCTTAGCAGTTATCATCGATCGCAATAATGTGAATCGAAACCATTAACTTTGTTATCTATTATGTGCACATAGATAAAAAATAAAACAAAAAGAAAAGGAGAAGGAAACTATGAAAAAGCTGGTTACGTTGTTGTTGACACTTGCGATGGTATTTTCACTGGCAGGGTGCGGCGCCGCCGGAGCGACGGGTGAAACGGGAGATACGGCGGATCCCGCGGGGGAAGGCGGCAGCAATAATGCGGTGACGACCGTAAAGACAGATACGGACACGGAGATGGTGGAGGCGCAGGATGAGTATACGATAGCCATGATCTATCAGGACCTGTCCCAGGAGTTCAATATTTATTTTCAGGAGGTCTTAAGCACCCGCTGTAAGGAAGCCGGGATCACCCTTGTGGAGTTTGACGGAAAAAGTGATACGGAGACACAGCTGAATCAGTGTGAGAACGCGATCTCCTCCGGTGTGGATGCGCTGCTCTTCATCCCATTCGATAAGGACGGGGCGGCTCCGATCATTGACAACTGTAACGAAGCCGGGATCCCTGTGATCTGCTGTAACAATATTACATCCAACGTGGACGCGGCAACAGCGTATGTGGGGGCAAACGACATTGAAGCGGGTATCATGGAGACAGAGTATATTGTGGAACTGATCGACGGCAAGGGAAATATCGCGGTTGTGGAGGGACCTTTCGGACATTCCGCTCAGGTGGCGCGCCAGGAAGGCCTGGAGCAGGTACTCGCAGAATACCCCGAGTGCGAGATCGTGCTGGATGATACGGCAAACTGGAACCGTGATGAGGCGATGGAACTGGTGGAAAACTGGCTTGCCGGCGGAACACAGATCGATGCCATCATCTGCCATAACGATATCATGGCTATGGGCGCGCTGCAGGCATGCCAGGATTCAGGGCTGGAGATACCGATCATCGGTATCGACGCGACATACGACGCGCTGTGTGCGGTGAAAGAGGGGACGCTCAGCGCTGATGTCTATCAGGACGTTTACGGCCAGGCTGAGGAGGCGTTCAACGTCTGCATGAGAATCCTGAACGGGGAGGAATACGAAAAGACAAACTATGTACCGTTCAAGCTGATCACACAGGAAAATGTGGATGAGTATCTTGCGAACTTTTAACTGAATAAGGAATGGCAAAGAGAGAAATATGGATGAAACGGCGGCGCGGAATCTCATATTCTGTGCCGCCATTGTGAGAAGGAGAGAAACAGCTGTATGGAAAATTATGAATTTTATTGTCCGACCAAAATTCTTTTTGGAAGAGGAATGGAAAATCGTGTGGGTGAGGAGGCAGCCAGATACGCAAAAAGGGTTCTGATCGTCTATGGATCGGACAGGATCAAAAGGTCGGGCCTGTTCGACACTGTGGCAGGATCTCTGGAGGATGCAGGGGTTAAGTGGTTTGAACTTGGCGGTGTAAAGGCAAATCCCCGCGATGACCTGGTGTATGAAGGGATCGAGATCTGCCGTAAAAACAAGATTGAGTTTGTTCTGGGCGTGGGCGGCGGCAGCGTGATCGATACGACGAAGGCGATCGGATATGGCGTGGAATATGACGGAGATTTTATGGACCTGTACCTGGGAAAGGCGGCTCCGGTTTCCTGCCTGAAGATAGGTGCAGTGCTGACGATCCCGGGAGCGGGGAGTGAATCGAGCAACGGTTCTGTCATCACAAGCCTGTCGGAAGGATTAAAGCGTTCCTGCGATACGGACCTTGCCAGGCCGGTTTTTGCGGTGATGAATCCGGAACTGACGGTGACGGTTCCCATGTACCATACTCTGGCGGGCGCTTTTGACGCGATCGCCCATGCGATGGAGCGTTACTTTACGAATTCCGCGTATGTGGATTTCGGAGACCGGATGGCGGAAGGTATCATGAGATCCATGATGAAATATATGAAGCTGATCAAAACAGATCCTGAAAACTATGACTACAGGGCGGAGATCATGTGGGGATGCAAAGCGGCACAGGATGATTTTATCGGTGTGGGGCGCGAACAGTGCTGGGAGAGCCATCTGCTCCAGAGGGATATCGGTTCGGTCTGCATGGATTCCTCTCACGGCGCGGGGCTTGCCGTGGTAGTACCTCACTGGATGAGACATGTATACAAAGTAAATCTGCCGCGTTTTGCACAGTGGGCGAACCGGGTGATGGATGTGGAGGTGAACACTTCTGACCTGGAAGCTACGGCGCTGGAAGGGATAGAACGTCTGGCGGCATTTATCAGGGAAGTCGGGCTTCCGACAACCATGAGGGAACTCGGTGTGAAGAGCGCGGATGATATACAGGTGATCGCGGACAAGGCGTACCCCGATGGAAGCGGAACACTGGGAGGATTTTCCCATATGACGCGTGAAGATTTTGTGGAAATATTGACAGCAGCATACTAAAGGAGGAAAAGAGATGTTAAAGAAAATAGCGCCGATCATCGGAGCGGATCTGATCAAAGTTTTGATGGAGATGGGACATACGGATGAGATCGTCATCTGTGATGGCAATATGCCGGCATGTACGATGGGAAAACGCATCATCAATATGCCAGGCCACAATGTGCCTGAGATCTTAAAGGCGGTTCTTGAACTTATGCCGTTAGACCACACGGTGGAGAAGCCTGCGGCGATCTGCAGGTGGGACGGGCCGGATGCACCGATCTGGGATACATACGCGGAGATCATCAGGGAGAGCGAGGAAGCAGATAAATTCCGGAATGGATTTCAAATGCTGCCGCCGGCAGAGTTCAATGCCGCAGTCGCAAACGCCTACTGTCTGATCACCACATCGGAAAAAGCACTGGCTGCCAATATCATCCTGAGAAAGGGGATCATGTAGGAAGTCTCATCCGGCGATCGTCGGAAAAAGGGAGTGAAAGAAAATCCGGAGAAGGGACAGATACAGGCAAAGCTTCTTTCACTCTGATGCCTGTGGCTTGAGCCGGCGGGCTTACTTGCCTGAATTTTGGTGCGGAGTATGGATCGGCAGAAAAAGAAAAATTTGATGAGGCGGGCTATGGATATCAGGATCACCGGCCTGAAGATGGTACAGAGGGCGCATTCAGGGCACATAGGCGGTGCGTTCTCCATGTCTGAGATCATGTCTGTTTTGTATTTTGATAAGATGAATATCAGGCCGGATGAACCGGACTGGGAGGACAGGGACCGCTTTGTCCTGTCAAAAGGACACTGTACGGTGGCGCTCTATCCGACGCTGGCGCTGAGGGGATTTTTTGCCCCGGAACTGCTTGACACGTTCCGAAAGATCGATGGGCATTTGTCGGGGCACGCTGAAATGCGCTACGTGCCGGGAGTAGATATGTCTACCGGTTCTCTTGGGCAGGGATTTTCGGCTGCTGTGGGGATGGCGCTCGGAGCGAAACTGAGGGGGAAGGATCTGTCTGTATATGCGGTAATGGGAGACGGTGAGATCCAGGAAGGGCAGATATGGGAAGCCTGTATGTTTGCGGGAGCGCAGAAACTGGATAATCTGATCGGCATCGTGGATTCCAATAAAGTGCAGCTTGACGGAACGGTGAAAGAGGTGCTGGATACGGGAGATTTAAGACAGAAGTTTGAGAGTTTTGGATTTTTTGTCCAGTCTGTCGACGGCCATGACGTGGAGGCTTTTGCGGATGCCATCGACAGGGCGAAGGCTGAGAAGGGGAGGCCTTCCATGATCATTGCCGATACGGTAAAGGGGAAGGGAATCTCCTTTATGGAAGGACAGAGCGCATGGCATGGAAAGACTCCTGATGAGGAACAGTTTAAAACTGCTTTTGCGGAATTGTACCAGAGAGCAGAGGAACTGGGGGCTTGATCGCAGACAGGAAGAGTAAAAACAAAAGGAAAGGATAAATGCAGGAATAAACTATGGCAGAAAAAATAGCGACCAGACACGCATATGGAGAGAGTCTGGAAAAGCTTGGTGAGGATCCGCGGATCGTTGCACTGGATACGGACGTATCCACCTGCACCATGTCCGTGATCTTCGGTAAAAGGTATCCGGATCGCTTTTTTAACTGTGGTATTGCGGAGGCGAATATGATCGGGATGGCAGCAGGGCTTTCCACGTTCGGATATATTCCGTTTGTCCATGCGTTTGCCATGTTTATGGCAGGGCGCGGATACGATCAGATCAGAAACAGTATCTGCTATCCGGGGCTTAATGTAAAGTGCATCGGCACGCATGCCGGATTGTCGGTGGGAGAGGACGGTGCGACGCATCAGTGTGTGGAGGATATCGCGCTGATGAGAGCAATTCCCGGTATGACAGTCATCTGTCCGGCGGACGGAAAGGAGACTGTGGAGGCGGTGAGAGCGATCGCCAGGTATCAGGGTCCGGTCTATCTGAGGCTTGGGCGCCTTGCGGTGGAAACTGTAACGGATGTGGATGGCTATACGTATCAGATCGGGAAGGCAGTGCAGTTGAGGCAGGGCAGCGATGTCGCGATCATTGCGACAGGATTGATGGCAGGGGAGGCGGTGAGAGCGGCGGACATGCTGAAAGAAGAAGGCATTGCAGCGCGTGTCCTGAACATGCATACGATAAAGCCGCTGGATGAGGAAGCTGTACTGAAAGCCGCGGAAGAGACGGGCTGTATTGTGACGGCGGAGGAACATAATGTGATGGGAGGGCTCGGCGGCACGGTTTCGGAGGTGCTCGCGGAAGGCTGCCCGGTACCGATGAGGCGGATCGGAGTACAGGATCGTTTCGGGCGTTCCGGGGATGCCCGGGAATTGTTGAAGCAGTATCACATTTGCGCGGAGGATATCTGCCTCGCGGCAAAAAAAGTGATAGTACAGAAAGAAAAATAGATAACAACCCATTTTATGGCCGGGGAAAAACTGCGGTGTTCCGAGATTTTTCCCCGGCCTGCCATATCGATGGAAATCCTGCAGGGCCTCCGCCGGCTTGAAAAGAGGATGCTGCAGGGATCTCACACGATCGTCCAGCCGCCGTCTATAAATAGAACTGTGCCGCTTGCCATATCGGAATGGCTGCAGCAAAGGTATTGTACCGCAGAACCTATGTCTTCGATCGTTCCCAGCCTGCCTCTCGGAATACGCGATAAAACACTTTCCCGGAAGGAAGGGGTGTCGAGCCGCTCGGCGGTTCCCGGCGTATAGGTGAAGGTCGGCGCAACGGCGTTTACAGTTACTCCCTTGCCGCTCCACTCATAAGAGAGGGCGCGGGTAAGGTTATTGATGGCGCCTTTTGAAGTGCAATACACAGATTCATTTTCATTGGCGACAACAGAGAGCTGGGAAGTGATATTGATGATTCTTCCGTACCCGCGCGGGATCATGTATCTGGCAGCTGCCTGAGAGCAGAAGAACGTGCCGCGGACGTTTAAGTCCATCATGGTATCCCAGTCTTTTTGGGTGACTTCGAGAGCCGGGATCGGATTTCCCATTCCGGCACAGTTGACCAGAATATCGATGTGCTCCAGATCGGAGATGATCTGTTCAAAAACAGGTTCTATCAGGGAGACATCCCGGATGTCCATATGGTAGACAGATACGGAAAGATTTTCGGCTGCCAGTGCACTGCGGAGATCTTCTGCAGTCTCGGGGCGGCTGCCTATAGCGGCAACAATGGCGCCCTGGGCGGCGAAATATTTGACGAGCCCTCTGCCGATCCCGTTTGTGCCGCCGGTAATGACCATAGTTTTACCGTTCATATCAAATGGATTATTCATAAATACCCCCATACTTTATAATTTGATTTAATTAATTAGATAGTTTACAATTCGATATTAACGTAAAAATCTGAAAAAGTCAATTATAATTAAAAAGTTTATAATTAAATTTTATAAAGTGGAGAGAATAAACAAAAACCGTCAAGCCGTCAGGGATCAGGATTCAGACAGTCTCAAGAAAATGCATGATGAGTAAAAGGGCGGCACCTGTATTGGAAGCGTATTGCTTATGGCGGCAGGAGCGGACAAAGGAAGCATTTTCATGGAAAGGGCTTCTGGAGGAGACAATTTGACGCAGGCCCTCCATATAAGGATCCATATAGCTGCCGACAAAACCGCCGATGATGACATCGCAGTCCAGGATGGATCTGAGAATCTGAACAGCGCTTGCGAGGTGGTCCAGGTAATCCTGCCAGAGAGTTTCAGCGTGTCTATCATGTCTGTCTAAGGCAGAGAAAAAGAGGGAGAGATCGTTGCTGTAATCTGAGGAGAGGACGGTGGCTGCGCAGTAACACCCGAGACAGCCTTTTTGCCCGCACTGGCAGCGGATGCCGTCCCGGTCGATGCTCATATGTCCGAATTCGCCGCTGCGGTAATTGGATCCGGGATATATTTTCTGATCCATGATGACGGCGCCGCCGACTGTATTGCTCAAGGATAGATAGACGGCGGTGTTTTTTGAGGAAGATCCCCACAGTTCAGCAAAGCCTGCTGCGGTTGCATCATTGCAGAAGGAGCAGGAAAAAGGGATATCCCTGCAGAGATCCCTGCAGGACAGGCCTTCAGGGAACACGTGGGAATAGGTAATGGACTGTCCGTCTGCACTGACAACGGCAGGGACAGAGATCCTAACGCCGAGTATAATGTCTGGAGAAACAGACGCCTTAACGAGGATATCGCCGATGATTTTTCCTAAAGATTCTCTGTATGCGGCTGTAAGCGAGAATGGGATGTATCTGATATCTGATGCGATGCGGTTCCCTTTCAGATCCAGAATAACAGCGGATATATGATCAGGTGTCAGGGAAAGGCCGATGGCTCCCCGTGCTTTTGCGTTGCAGGAGAGCGCGACAGGTTTCCTTCCGCCTGTCGAATCAAGAATACCGTTTTCCATAATCAGGCCGTCAGCCTGGAGGTCAGCTATATATTGGGCTATCGTGGGAAGGCTTATTCCGAATGCGGCAGCCAGTTCCGGCTTGGACGCCGTATCTTTATGATAAATATAGTTGAAAATGAGATTGCGCTTATTGCGTTTTGTATCCAAAGAATCGGAAAAAGAAGCATCAGGCATATGTGTTTACCTCTTGTTGTTATATGGGCAGAAATTAAAAATTATTATACAGAAAGAAGGATAAAAAAACAAGTAAGCAAAAAAACAATTGTATTTTATAAAATTATTTATTTTAGTTTAACAAAAAAGTAAAAAATGAAAGGTAGATATTGATTTAAAATCATAAATATGTTATTATCATTATGCAACTTAATAAAATAATTTTATAAAGTATAACAAAGGAGGAAAAGACATGTTAAAAAATATTCCGGCATGTATCACACCGGACCTGATGAAGATACTGATGGAGATGGGGCACGGGGATGAGATCATTCTGGCGGATGCAAATTTTCCGGCGCTCACTATTGCGACGAATTCCAATGCACGCTTTCTCAGACTGGATAACGTAAGGATTCCGGAACTGTTAGATGCGATCCTGAGATTTTTTCCGCTGGACAGCATGGTGGACCATCCTGCAGCGCTGATGGAAAAAACGCCTGACATGACGGAAATGCCGCCGAACTGGCAGCATTATCTGGAGAGTGTAAAGGAAGTATCCCCGGCAGTTCAGACGATGGACGATTTCGAGTATATAGAAAGATTCAGCTTTTATGAGAGGGCAAAAAATGCGTTTGTGATCGTGACGACAGGGGATATCAGCCGTCATGCCAATATTTTATTGAAGAAAGACCTGATGACAGAATATCCCCGATAGGCTCAGGAGAGGGAAGGAGACAGTTTATGAAATATTATCAGATTCCAGGTACAGACGTCAGTGTTTCGGCGATCGTGATGGGCTGCATGCGGATAGATGCACTGGAAAGGAAAGAGATCGAACGCCTCGTTATGACGGCTCTGGAGGAGGGAATAAACTTTTTTGACCATGCCGATGTGTATGGGGGCGGCGAGTGTGAAAAACGTTTTGCAGAAGCTTTGCATATGGCTCCTGCTCTGCGGGAAAAAATGATCCTTCAGGGGAAATGCGGGATCCGTAAGTGCGGCGGCTATTTAGACGGGTATTATGATTTCTCAAAGGAGTATATACTGCAGTGTGTCGATGGGATACTCTCAAGGCTTCAAACAGATTATCTGGATGTGCTCCTGCTGCACCGCCCGGACTCTCTTGCGGAGCCGGAAGAGGTAGGAGAGGCGTTTGAAAAACTGGAAAGTTCCGGTAAAGTCAGATATTTCGGGCTTTCAAATGCAAGCGCGATGCAGTTTGAGATGATGCGGAGAGGAATAAAACAGAAACTGTGCTTTAATCAGGTACAGTTTGGAATAGGCCATACTCCCATGATAGATGCGGGTATGGCGGCAAACACATTTCTGGATCAGGGGATGGACCGCAGCGGTTATCTGTTAGAGTATTCCCGCATGAATCAGGTGATATTGCAGGCATGGTCGCCCTTTCAGCACGGCTTTTTTGAGGGGGTTGTGGTCGGTGATGAAAAGCGATATCCAAAACTGAATGAAGTGTTGGAGAACATCGGCGGGAGATATGATGTTTCACCGTCGGTGATCGCTGCCGCGTGGATCTTAAGGCATCCAGCCGGGATGCAGGTGATCGCCGGGACAACGAAAGTATCCCGTATGCAGGAATGCTGCAGAGCGGCGGAAATTGAACTGAGCCGGGCGGAATGGTATGAGATCTATAAGGCGGCGGGGAATCCGATCCCCTGACGCAGGGAAATAGTGTGGAGAACAATGTCAGGCTGCAAAAATACGGCAGACAGATAAAAACAGATTAACAAACCTTCCGATCGGTGGTAAAATAGAAGACAACCGAACAATAAAACCATATATATAAGGAAGGGGAAAATTATGATCATAGAATTCAACGATAACCTGCTGACCGGGAACGACACCATCGATGCGCAGCACAGAGAACTGATCGGACGGATCGCCGCGTTTGTGAACGCCTGTGAGGAGGGCGACGGAAAAGTAAAGGCGATCAAAATGCTGGATTACCTGGCGGAATATACGGAGTTTCATTTTTTCGAGGAAGAAAAACTCCAGCAGGAAGTATCTTATCCCGGCTATAACGAACACAGGGCAAAACATGAGGAGTTTAAAAATACTGTGGAAACCCTGCACGAATTTCTGGAGGAATCCGAAGGCCCCACAGCCGCTTTCGTGGAGAAAGTAAAAGAGCAGGTTGTGGACTGGCTCTTCCGGCACATAGAAGGATTCGACCGCTCCGTGGCGGAATATATCCACTATGTGAATAATCCTGACCGATTATAAAATGCGCGAATAAATTTATTAAAAAAATTGAAAAAAAACAAAAAAAGTCCTTGCATTATTTAATTTTCTATAGTACAATAGCTTTTGCTGTGGCATGATAGCGATGAAGCGTGAGGTTGCTGTCAGCGGGCAACTACTGACAGGTTTTCCGTGGAGCGAATGTCAAAACCGGAAGATCAGAGGTTCTCCGGTAAGGAAACTGACGACAAGTCACTGTACAAACATAGAATATTCTGCAAGGACTTATTTTAGAGTAAAAGCAGAAACGTGTGGAGGACAGGTACTTCATAGACGGTTATGAAAAGGCCTGACGGAGTTCGGAGACGGACACACACGGAAGAGTGTACAGTCACCGCTTGTCGTACTAAAAATGAAAATTTGTATTTTCATTTCACAAAAGTGCGAAAAGGAGGCGACTTTTTTTATGGCAAGTCAAGTAATGAGAATTACACTGAAAGCTTATGACCATCAGTTAGTGGATGCGTCTGCCAAAAAAATCATCGAAACAGTCAGGAAAAATGGTTCTCAGGTGAGCGGACCGGTACCCCTTCCTACAAAGAAGGAGGTTGTTACTATTTTAAGGGCGGTTCACAAATATAAGGATTCCAGAGAACAGTTTGAGCAGAGGACTCACAAGAGGCTGATCGACATCATTGCACCGACGCCCAAGACCATCGATGCGCTGCAGAGACTGGAAATGCCGGCTGGTGTGTACATTGATATCAAAATGAAACAAAAATAACCTTCTACTAGTTATGAACATGCGATCAGCGGGCTGGCCGCAGCAGGTTGCAAAAGCAGCGGCCTGCGGGATTTCAGACAGCCTGCAACGTATGGTCCGATGTAGAAAAAAAGGAGGGTAACATGAAGAAAGCGATTTTAGCTACAAAAGTCGGAATGACTCAGGTCTTCCGGGAAGACGGTACACTGATACCGGTAACCGTTCTCCAGGCGGGTCCCTGCGTGGTAACTCAGATCAAGACGGAAGAAAACGACGGTTACAAGGCAGTGCAGGTAGGGTTTGTTGACAAGAAGGAAAAGATTGTCAAAAAGGATAAGGGCGGCAAAAAAGAAGTGGTCAACCGTCACGGCGTAAACAAAGCCGAGATGGGACATTTCAAGAAAGCCGGCGTTTCCGGTAAGAGATATGTCAGAGAGTTCCGTTTCGAAAATGCGGAAGAATATGAACTCGGCAAAGAGATCAAGGCTGATATCTTTGAGGTTGGCGAGAGGGTTGATGCCTCCGGTATCTCCAAAGGTAAGGGATTCCAGGGCGCGATCAAGAGACTCGGGCAGCACAGAGGCCCCATGAAGCACGGTTCCAAGTTCCACCGTCATCAGGGAAGTAACGGCGCCTGCTCCTCACCCAGCAGAGTATTCAAAGGAAAAGGCATGCCGGGACATATGGGCTGTGTGAAAGTGACAGTACAGAATCTGGAAGTTGTGAGAGTGGATGCGGAGAAGAACCTTCTGCTGATCAAGGGCTCCGTTCCGGGACCCAAGAAAGCGCTGATCACGATCAAAGAGACAACCAGAACAGAAGCATAATTCGGGACGAAAGGAGGACAATGAAATGGCTAACGTATCTGTTTATAATATGGAAGGCAAGGAAGTCGGTACTGTAGAATTAAACGATGCGGTGTTCGGCGTGAAAACAAATGAACATCTTGTGCATATGGCAGTACTGCAACAGCTTGCAAACAATCGTCAGGGAACGCAGAAAGCGAAGACCCGCGGCGAAGTTTCCGGCGGCGGCAGAAAGCCCTGGAGACAGAAAGGAACCGGTCATGCAAGGCAGGGATCCACAAGATCGCCCCAGTGGAAAGGCGGCGGCGTTGTATTTGCCCCGGTGCCGAGAGACTATTCCTTTAAGATGAACAAGAAGGAAAAGAGAGCGGCGTTAAAGTCAGTGTTATCCGACAAAGTTGCCACAAGCAAGCTTATCGTCCTGGATGAACTGAAATTTGATGAGATCAAAACCAAAAAATTCAAGGCGGTGCTGGAAAACCTGAAGGTGGAAGACAAGGCGCTGGTGGTACTGGGAGAAAAGGATGATGTGGTGATCAAATCCGCAAACAACCTTCCCTTCGTGGAGACCGCCCTGCCCGGGACGATCAATGTCTATGATATCCTGAAGGCGGGCACACTGATCCTGACAAAGGATGCCGTTACAAAAATCGAGGAGGTGTATGCATAATGGCTGATCTGAAATATTATGACGTTATCCTGAAACCGGTCATCACAGAAAAAAGCATGTCCGGTATGGCTGACAAGAGATACACATTCCTGGTGCATCCCGATGCGACAAAGACGCAGGTGAAGGAAGCGGTGGAAAAGATGTTCGAGGGAACAAAGGTGGAACGTGTGAACACGATGAACCTGGCTGGAAAGAAGAAGAGAAGAGGCATGACGGTCGGCAGGACGGCGAAGAGAAAGAAAGCAATCGTTCAGCTTACCGCGGACAGCAAGGAGATCGAGATCTTCACGGGCCTTTAAAAAATGCAGGCGGTGCAAGCGCCTGAGAGCGGCGGCGCATTCTGAATATGCGATGGAGCCGGACTTACAGTCCGGTGGAGCGCCGAAAACTCCATTGCGACAAAAAAGAAAAGGAGAAAAAAGACATGGGAATTAAAACCTATAACCCATATACACCTTCCAGAAGAAACATGACTGGTTCTGATTTCTCTGAGATCACAAAGAAAACACCTGAAAAGTCACTGCTTGCAAGCAAGAAGAAAAGCGCAGGCCGCAACAATCAGGGCAAGATCACCGTTCGTCACCACGGCGGCGGCAACAGACAGAAATACAGGATCATTGATTTTAAGAGAAACAAAGACGGTATTCCGGCGACTGTGAAAGGTATCGAGTATGATCCGAACAGAACGGCGAATATTGCACTGATCTGCTACGCGGACGGCCAGAAGGCCTACATCATCGCTCCCGAGGGATTGAAGGACGGCATGAAAGTGATGAACGGCCCCGAGGCGGAAGTCAGAGTCGGCAACTGCCTGCCCTTGGAGAACATTCCTGTCGGTACTCAGGTACACAACATCGAGTTATATCCGGGCAAGGGCGGCCAGATGGTCCGCAGCGCGGGCAACAGCGCACAGCTTATGGCGAAAGAGGGCAAGTATGTAACGCTTCGTCTTCCCTCAGGTGAAATGAGAATGGTTCTCGGCGTATGCCGCGCCACAGTCGGCGTAGTGGGCAACGTTGACCACAACCTTATCAATATTGGTAAAGCAGGGCGGAAACGCCACATGGGCATCAGGCCTACAGTCCGCGGTTCCGTTATGAACCCGAATGACCATCCGCACGGCGGTGGTGAGGGACGCGCACCGATCGGACGTCCCGGCCCGAGCACACCGTGGGGCAAACCTGCACTTGGCTTGAAGACCCGTAAGAAGAAAAAAGCTTCTAACAAGCTGATCGTAAGAAGAAGAGACGGCAGAGCTATCAAGTAAAGAGTGAATATTGAAGGAGGAAGAGACATGTCGAGATCATTGAAAAAAGGACCATTCGCAGATGAAAGCTTACTGAAAAAAGTAGATGCTTTGAATGCATCCGGTCAGAAGCAGGTCATCAAGACCTGGTCCCGCCGTTCCACCATTTTCCCGTCTTTTGTAGGGCATACTTTTGCGGTTCACGACGGCAGAAAGCATGTGCCTGTATATGTGACAGAGGATATGGTTGGACATAAATTGGGTGAGTTCGTTGCGACCAGAACCTACAGGGGACATGCAAAAGAAGATAAGAAATCCAAAGTGAGATGATTTGAAAGGAGGTTTACACTATGGCTAAAGGACATAGAAGTCAGATCAAAAGAGAAAGAAATGCTCAGAAAGATACAAGACCTTCCGCTAAGTTATCTTACGCAAGGATTCCTGTACAGAAAGCATGCTTTGTATTAGATGCCATCAGAGGCAAAGATGTAACAAGCGCCCTGGCTATTCTGGAGTATAACCCCAGATACGCTTCCGGCGTTATCAAGAAATTACTGGAATCAGCGATTGCCAATGCTGAGTATACCAGCAACGGCAGTTTGAATGCGGCTAACCTTTATATTGAGGAATGCTACGCAAGCAATGGTCCTATTATGAAACGCGTGAGGCCAAGAGCACAGGGCAGGGCTTACAGAATCGAGAAGAGGATGAGCCATATCAAGATCGTGCTGAACGAGAAATAATACAGGTAATGCTCAGAACGTGGGCATGCTCACGCTGTGGGCAGGAAGAAAGGAGTTAATTATATGGGACAGAAAGTTAATCCTCACGGCCTCAGAGTCGGTATTATTAAGGATTGGGATTCCAGATGGTATGCTGATGCTGAGTTTTCCGATTATCTGGTAGAAGACTATAATATCAGAAAATACCTGAAAAAGAAATTGTACGCTGCCGGCATCTCCAAGATAGAGATCGAGAGAGCTTCCGACAGAGTAAAAGTTATCATTTATACAGCAAAGCCCGGCGTTGTGATCGGCAAAGCCGGCGCTGAGATCGAGAAGACAAAGACGGAGCTCTCCAAGCTGACGGATAAGAAGGTGCTGATCGACATCAAGGAGATCAAGGTACCTGACAGGGATGCGCAGCTTGTCGCGGAGAATATCGCGCAGCAGCTTGAGAACCGCGTATCTTTCAGAAGGGCTATGAAGTCCTGCATGGGCAGAACAATGAAAGCGAAAGCGCTCGGCATCAAGGCGGCTGTCTCCGGACGTCTCGGCGGTGCTGATATTGCCCGCACAGAGTTCTACAGCGAAGGTACTATCCCGCTTCAGACACTGAGAGCTGATATTGATTATGGTTTTGCGGAAGCAGACACCACCTACGGTAAAGTCGGTGTGAAAGTCTGGATCTACAAGGGTGAAGTTCTTCCCGCCAAAGGAAATAAGGAAGGGAGCGAGAAATAATTATGTTAATGCCAAAAAGAGTAAAACGTCGTAAACAGTTCCGTGGTTCCATGGCAGGCAAGCCTACCAGAGGTACAACGATTACCTATGGCGAATATGGTATTATCGCAACGGAACCGGCCTGGATCAAATCCAACCAGATCGAAGCGGCCCGTGTGGCTATGACACGTTATGTAAAACGTGGCGGTAAAGTCTGGATCAAGATTTTCCCGGATAAACCTGTAACAACAAAACCGGCAGAAACACGTATGGGTTCCGGTAAAGGTACCCTGGAATACTGGGTAGCAGTTGTTAAGCCGGGACGCGTGCTTTTCGAGATCGCAGGTGTGCCTGAGGATATTGCAAAAGAAGCGCTGCGTCTTGCAACACATAAGCTTCCATGTAAATGTAAAGTCGTTTCTAAAGCAGACTTGGAAGGCGGTGCATCAAATGAAAACTAGTAAATATGTTGAAGATTTAAGAGCAAAGACACCTGCGGAACTGGCGGAGGAGTTGGTAGCGGCAAAGAAAGAGCTTTTCAATTTGAGGTTCCAGAACGCAACGAATCAGTTGGACAATACAGCAAGGATCAAAGAAGTGAGAAAGAACATTGCCCGTATTCAGACTGTGATCACAGCGAAGGCAAACTGAGCACCTGTATTGTATTAACTGGAAAGGAGAGCAAATCGTGGAAAGAAATTTGAGAAAGACACGTACTGGCAAGGTTGTCAGCGATAAAATGGATAAGACGATCGTTGTAGCGATCCAGAATAATGAAATGCATCCGCTCTACAATAAGATCGTAAAAAGGACTTACAAATTGAAAGCTCATGATGAGAACAATGACTGCCATATCGGTGATACCGTGAAGGTTA
This sequence comes from uncultured Lachnospiraceae bacterium, assembly GCA_910584915.1. GTDB lineage: Bacteria > Bacillota > Clostridia > Lachnospirales > Lachnospiraceae > 1XD8-76. The sequence continues at coordinate 37,636 of CAJUDM010000019.1, read as the reverse complement.
TGGAGACAAGGCCTCTGTCCAAGGACAAGAGATGGAGACTTGTTGAGATCGTTGAGAGAGCGAAGTAGACCGAGCATATAGCGAGGGATATCGAGAAAATGAAAAGCAGCAAAGCTGCGACAGACGCGAAGCGGCTGATTTAGACTGAGCATAAAGCGAGGGATATCGAGAAAATGAAAAGCAGCAAAGCTGCGACAGACGCGAAGCGG
>CAJUDM010000019.1:0-37327 GCA_910584915.1 uncultured Lachnospiraceae bacterium | reverse complement strand
CTGATTTTCGAGATGGGAAACAAAGCGAAAGGAGAATCAACATGGTTCAGCAGGAAACCAGACTGAAAGTTGCCGATAACACAGGTGCGAAAGAACTGCTTTGCATCAGGGTAATGGGCGGCTCTACAAGAAGATATGCAAGTATTGGCGATATAATCGTTGCTTCTGTCAAAGATGCAACACCAGGCGGCGTTGTGAAAAAGGGTGACGTGGTAAAAGCTGTTGTAGTGCGCACCGTAAAAGGCGCTCGCCGCAAAGATGGTTCTTACATCAGATTCGATGAAAATGCTGCTGTTATTATCAAAGATGACAAGACTCCGAGAGGAACCCGTATCTTTGGACCGGTAGCAAGAGAGCTTCGTGAGAAACAGTTTATGAAGATCGTTTCCCTGGCTCCGGAAGTATTATAGGAGGTATACCGGTTATGGCAATGTTAAAGATCAAAAAGGGCGATACAGTGAAGGTGATCGCCGGCAAAGATAAAGACAAAGAAGGCAAAGTCCTTGAGATTGACCGCAAAAAGGGCAGAGTGCTCGTTGAGGGCGTAAATATGATCACAAAGCATATGAAACCTTCCGCGGCAAACGCTAACGGCGGTATCGTACAGAGAGAGGCTATGATCGATATTTCCAATGTGATGTATGTGCACAAAGGAAAACCGACCAGAGTAGGCTTTAAGATGGAAGGCGATAAGAAAGTCCGTTTCGCGAAATCCACAGGCGAAGTGATCGATTGAGGGAGGAGGTAGAACATGAGCAGATTAAAAGACATGTACAAAAATGAGATCGTAGATGCTATGATCAAAAAGTTTGGCTATAAGAATATCATGGAAGTTCCCAAGATCGACAAAATCGTTGTAAATATGGGTGTCGGTGAAGCAAAGGAAAATCCGAAGGTATTGGAAGCTGCCGTTGCTGACATGGAAAAGATCACAGGCCAGCACGCTGTTGTTACGAAAGCGAAGAAATCTATCGCTAACTTTAAGATCAGGGAAGGACAGTCTATTGGATGTAAGACAACGCTCCGCGGGGAGAAGATGTATGAGTTCCTGGATCGTCTGGTGAACCTGGCACTGCCCCGTGTGCGTGACTTCAGAGGTGTCAGCGCTAACGCGTTTGACGGAAGAGGAAACTATGCACTTGGTATCAAGGAGCAGATCATCTTCCCCGAGATCGAGTATGATAAGATTGACAAAGTAAGAGGCATGGATGTGATCATTGTAACCACGGCAAAGACGGACGAAGAGGCACGTGAGTTATTGAGATTATTCAATATGCCGTATGCAAAATAACAGGAGGTAAATTCCATGGCTAAAACAGCGATGAAGATTAAACAGCAGCGCAAACCGAAGTTCTCTACGAGAGCTTACAGCCGCTGCAAAATTTGTGGCCGTCCCCACGCATATTTGAGAAAATACGGAATCTGCAGAATTTGCTTCCGTGAGTTGGCATATAAGGGCGAGATCCCCGGCGTAAAGAAATCGAGCTGGTAGGATGCGTGATGAGTCTAAATGAAGAAGGAGGAAACTGACCATGACAATGAGTGACCCTATTGCAGATATGCTTACAAGAATCCGTAACGCAAATACTGCAAAACATGATACAGTAGACGTACCCTCATCTAAAATGAAACTGGCTATCGCGCAGATTCTGTCAGATGAAGGTTATATCAAAAAATTTGAAGTGATAGAAGACGGTTCATTCAACACGATCCGCATTACCTTAAAGTATGGTGCAGACAGGAATGAAAAGATCATTTCCGGTATCAAGAGAATTTCCAAGCCTGGCCTTCGGGTATATGCGGGCAAGGAAGATATGCCGAAAGTCCTGGGCGGCCTGGGAATCGCAATCGTTTCCACTAACCAGGGCGTAATCACAGACAAGAAGGCGAGAGAGTTAGGCGTAGGCGGCGAAGTATTAGCATTTATCTGGTAAAGATGAAAAGAATTTCTAAGGCGCCAAAGGACGTCGCCTAAGAAATTCTAAGTTTCATCTCTAAGAGAAAAATGCTTCGCATTTTCTCCGGCGCTGTAATAAAATATAAAATTTAGGAGGTACGGGCATGTCACGTATAGGGAGAATGCCAATCGCGATTCCCGCGGGAGTCACCGTGGAGATTGCAGAAAATAATAAAGTGACTGTAAAAGGTCCTAAGGGTACTCTGGAGAGAGTCCTTCCATCCGAGATGGAGATCAAGCTGGAAGGTGCGGAAGTTACCGTATCCAGACCAAACGATTTAAAGAAGATGAAGTCTTTACACGGCCTTACCAGAACACTGATCCATAATATGGTGGTAGGTGTGACGGAAGGGTTCCAGAAGAAGCTGGAAGTAAACGGTGTAGGTTACAGGGCGGCAAAGGCGGGTAAGGTGCTCACCTTATCTCTCGGTTATTCCCACCCGGTTGAGATGACAGATCCCGAGGGCATTGAGACAGTGCTGGAAGGACAGAATGTGATCATTGTAAAAGGTATCGACAAAGAGAAAGTCGGCCAGTTTGCGGCTGAGATCAGAGACAAGAGAAGGCCGGAGCCTTATAAGGGCAAGGGTATCAAGTATGCTGACGAAGTGATCAGACGTAAAGTCGGTAAGACCGGTAAGAAATAACAGATAAGGAGAGTGTAAAAATGGTTAGTAAAAAATCGAGACAGGAAGTTCGTGTTAAAAAGCACAGAAGAATGCGTAACCGTTTGTCCGGAACCGCTGCAAGGCCCCGCCTTTCAGTGTTCCGAAGCAATAATCATATGTATGCTCAAATTATCGACGATACCGCAGGGGTGACTCTGGCTTCCGCCTCCACACTTGAAAAAGAGGTGAAGGCTGAACTGGAGAAGACGAACAACGTTGACGCGGCGGCATATCTTGGAACGGTAATTGGGAAAAGAGCACTTGAGAAAGGCATTAATACAGTGGTTTTTGACAGAGGCGGTTATATATACCAGGGTAAAGTAGCAGCATTAGCTGATGCGGCCAGAGAAGCTGGCCTTACATTCTAGGAAGGGAGAAACGTACATGAAGCGTACAATCATAGACATAAGCAACATGGAATTAACCGAAAAAGTTGTTACCATCAAACGTGTTACTAAGGTTGTAAAGGGCGGACGTAATATGCGTTTTACTGCTCTTGTGGTTGTTGGTGACGGTAATGGTCATGTAGGTGCCGGCCTGGGAAAAGCTACTGAGATCCCTGAGGCCATCCGGAAAGGCAAAGAGGACGCCATCAAGAATCTGGTGAGCGTTGCCATCGATGAGAACAGCAGTATCACACATGATTTTATTGGAAAATATGGTTCTTCAGAGGTTCTGTTAAAGAGGGCTCCCGAAGGTACCGGTATCATTGCGGGCGGTCCGGCGCGTATCGTTTGCGAACTTGCAGGCATCAGGAACATCCGTACAAAATCTCTGGGTTCCAACAACAAGCAGAACGTGGTCCTCGCAGCGATCTCAGGCTTAAGCCAGCTTAAGACTCCTGAGGAGGTTGCAAAGAGCCGCGGCAAATCCGTAGAAGAAGTCGTAAGCTAGAAAGGAGAAAACTCACATGGAAGATAACAAAACATTAAAGATCACTCTGGTGAAATCTCCTATCGGCGCGATTCCGAAGCAGCGCGCAACCATCGTTGCGATGGGACTTCGGAAAATGCATCAGACAGTGGAGATGCCTGACAACGGAGCAACCAGAGGCATGATTCAGAGAGTAAGGCACTTAGTAAAAGTAGAAGAAGCTTAAACAGAGAAGGAGGTGTCATCAGAATGGATTTATCTAACTTGAGACCTGCGGAAGGTTCCAAACACAGCGATAATTTCAGAAGAGGTCGTGGACACGGTTCAGGTAACGGCAAGACGGCAGGTAAAGGCCATAAGGGACAGAAAGCTCGTTCAGGAGCTCCCAGGATTGGTTTTGAAGGTGGTCAGATGCCTTTATACAGACGACTTCCTAAGAGAGGCTTTAAGAACAGAAACAGAAAAGAGATCGTAGGCATTAATATCAGCGCTCTTGAAGTATTTGAGAATGACAGTACCGTAGATGTACAGGCATTAATGGAGAGAGGCATTGTAAAAAATCCCAGAGATGGAGTGAAAATCCTTGGAAACGGAGAACTTACCAAGAAGCTGAACGTTAAAGCGAATGCTTTCAGTGCAGCGGCATCTGAAAAGATTCAGGCACTTGGTGGAACAACAGAGGTAATGTAATGCTTACAACATTAAAAAATGCATTTAAAGTAAAGGAAATCAGACAGAGGGTTCTGTATACGCTGGGGATGCTGGTGATCATCAGGCTTGCTTCCCAGCTCCCTGTACCAGGGGTAAACAGAGACTACTTTGCAAACTGGTTTGCGGGACAGACGGGAGATGCTTTCAATCTTTTTGACGCGTTTACAGGCGGCTCATTCTTAAGCATGTCAGTCATTGCTCTCAATATCACGCCTTATATCACATCTTCGATCATCATACAGCTTTTGACGATCGCGATTCCGAAGCTGGAGGAGATGCAGAAGGACGGAGAAGAGGGCAGAAAAAAAATTACGGCGATCACGCGTTATGTGACAGTGGCGCTTGCGGTTATCGAGTCCAGCGCGATGGCGATCGGTTTCGGGCGGCGCGGACTTTTACAGGAATATGATGCATGGAACGTTATCACGGTAATCTTTGCGCTTACGGCGGGAAGTGCATTCCTGATGTGGATCGGTGAGAGGATCACGGAAAAAGGTATCGGCAATGGTATTTCCATTGTCCTGACCATAAACATCGTCTCAAGGCTTCCCCAGGAACTTACTCAGCTGTTTGAGCAGTTTATATCCGGCAGAGAGATCGCGCCGGCTGTAGTAGCCGCTGTGATCATCATTGCTGTGATCATTTTAATGGTGGTCCTTGTTATTATACTCAATTCCGGAACCCGTAAGATTCCGGTACAGTATGCCAAAAAAATGCAGGGGCGGAAGATGTATGGAGGAAACTCCAGCAATATTCCGCTGAAGATCAACACGGCGGGTGTTATACCGGTTATCTTTGCATCTTCCCTGATGCAGTTCCCGGTGATCATCTGCTCCCTCTTAGGAGTGAATGGAGGAACAAGCTTCTGGGGCAAGGTGCTTCGCGGGTTCAGTTCCAGCAACTGGTGCAGGCCGAGCGAGCCGGTCTACAGCCTCGGTCTTGTGTTATATATTGTGCTGGTGATCTTCTTTGCTTACTTCTACACATCTATCACATTCAATCCAATCGAGATTGCGGAGAATATGAAGAAGCAGGGTGGTTTTATCCCGGGTATCAGGCCGGGCAGGCCGACCAGTGAGTACCTGAGCAAGATACTGAACTATATTATATTTATCGGCGCCTGCGGCCTTACGATCGTGTGCGTTCTGCCGTTCTTCTTTAACGGCGTATTCGGCGCAAGCGTATCTTTCGGCGGCACGAGCCTGATCATTATCGTCAGCGTTGTGGTGGAGACACTAAAGCAGGTGGAATCGCTGATGCTTGTTCGGAACTACAAAGGGTTTTTAAACGATTGATAAGTCATATGGGATGGGGGGAGCCCCATCCCATAGTTACATGGGGAATGGAGGATTGCAATGAAGATTATAATGTTAGGGGCGCCCGGCGCGGGTAAGGGAACGCAGGCTCAGATGATCGCGGAGAAGTACCATCTGCCCCATGTTTCCACAGGCGATATTTTCCGCGCCAATATCAAAAACGGTACGGAACTTGGAAAAGAAGCAAAGAGTTATATGGACAGAGGCGTACTTGTGCCTGATGAACTGACTGTCAGGATACTTCTCGACAGAGTGGCGCAGAAAGACTGTGAGAACGGATATATTCTGGATGGTTTTCCGAGAAATATCCCCCAGGCGGAAGTTCTTGAAAAGGAACTTGAGAAACTCGGGGATAAGATTGATGCGGCGATCGATATGGAGGTGCCGGATGAACTCATCATCAAAAGAATGATGGGAAGGCGTGCCTGCACATCCTGCGGAGCGACATATCATATAGAAAATGTACCGCCTAAAAAAGAAGGAATCTGCGATAAATGCGGTGAGGCGCTGATCCTTCGCGATGATGACAAAGAAGAGACGGTAAAGAACAGATTGAACGTTTACCATGAACAGACGCAGCCTCTGATCAGCTTTTACGAAAAAAAGGGCATTTTAAGGACAGTGGACGGCACACAGGATATGATGGATGTATTTGAGACTATCACGGAAATTCTTAAATAACCGCATCTGTGTCTGAGTGCAGACATAATATGTTTTGATAAAGAGGCATGGGCAATGGCAGTTAGTATAAAATCAGCGAGAGAAATTGAGCTTATGCGGGAGTCTTGCAGACTTCTTGAGATAGTACATGATGAACTGGGAAAGGCGATCAGGCCCGGCATCTCCACACTGGATATCGACAGGATGGGGGATAAGATGATACGGGATATGGGCTGTATCCCAAACTTTAAGGATTATAACGGATATCCGGCTTCTATCTGCGTTTCTGTAAATGACGAGGTGGTACACGGGATCCCTCATAAAGACAGGATACTGATGGACGGGGACATCGTGAGCCTGGATGCGGGCCTTATCTATAAAGGGTATCATTCCGATGCCGCCAGGACTTACGCAGTGGGAGAGATCAGCGAGGAGGCGAGACTTCTGATAGAGAGAACCCGTCAGAGCTTTTTTGAGGGGATCAAAAAGGCGAGGGCAGGCGGGCATCTGCATGATATCTCTAATGCCATTGACGCATATATCAGTCAGTTCGGCTACGGCATCGTCAGGGATCTGGTGGGGCACGGCATAGGGACGTCCCTTCATGAGGATCCTCAGATTCCCAACTTCAGGCAGAGAAGAAAAGGAATAAAGCTGGTACCCGGCATGACGCTCGCAGTGGAGCCCATGATCAATTTAGGGCGCGCCGATGTGGAATGGCTTGAGGACGACTGGACTGTAGTGACTGAGGACGGAAGCATTTCCGCCCATTATGAAAATACGATCCTGATCACGGAGGGTGAACCGGAGATATTGACACTCAGCCATCTTCCATAAATAAATCAGCGTAATTTCCGGAAGCGCATAACTAAGAATAACTGCACCGGCAGGTGGAGTCATTCGCCGCTTCTCGATTTGCAGGAGCAAATAGAGAATGTTCTCATTTTTTGTTGGAAATTGAGTTGCATACAGGATGTGCTGGTGGAAATTATGCGGAATTGGAATGGACCGAGCAGAAAGCGAGGGATACGAACAAAAAGCGAAGTGTTTGTGAGTTGGAATATATGCGGAACTGGAACAAAAATAATATGCTGGGGTGTATGGCAGTTTCCCTTGCGGGACATGACAGAAATAAAATATATGTAATTGTTGGTGAAGAAGAAGAATATGTGTATCTTGCGGATGGAAGAGGGAAAACCTGCAGAAATCCTAAAAAGAAAAACAGGAAACATATCCAGATCATAAAAAAGTATAGAGATTCCGGGGTGGCAGAAAAGCTTCTTCGGGGTGAAAGCATTGATGTGAGTATCATTATTCAGGAGGTTAAAGCATGTCAAAAGCAGATGTAATTGAAATTGAGGGAACTGTGGTGGAGAAACTGCCGAATACCATGTTTCAGGTGGAACTGGAGAACGGACACAAGGTGCTGGCGCATATCAGCGGTAAGCTGAGACAGAATTTTATCCGTATCCTGCCCGGTGACAAGGTGACATTGGAGCTTTCCCCATACGATCTGTCAAAAGGGAGAATCATCTGGAGAGACAAGTAAGTGCCGCATGGGCAGGTGAAATCCATATGAATTTCTTCCGAGGACCGGATTGCAGTAAAATAGCAGTAAAATACGGAGATTTCTGATAAAATTTGCTTGCAATGGCAATGCGTTTATGATACAATGAGAAACGGTCTTTTTGAAAGGAGGGAACACGATGAAGGTTAGATCATCAGTAAAACCGATTTGCGAAAAGTGCAAAGTTATTAAGAGAAAAGGGAAAATAAGAATTATCTGTGAGAATCCGAAACATAAACAGGTACAGGGTTAAGAGCCTGTTCCATGCTGACCTGTTCAGCGTTTACTTTTTGATACCGATAGGTATTCGGAAAGGTCGGATATTTTTCCGGCTGGCTTTAGCATATTGCATAGCATAAGGCAAGTATTGCCGTTGCTTAGCCCAGTCAATTAGTAACTCAATTGCATAGGGAAGTGCTGCAAAACAAATTTGTTGCAGATTTATATCTTTGCAGTTCCCGGCAGATCAAAAGAAACAAAGAAAGCGGAGGAAAATGGAATGGCTCGTATTTCAGGTGTAGACTTACCCAGAGACAAACGTGTCGAGATCGGACTTACCTATATTTATGGTATTGGACGAGTGAGTGCAACAAAAATCTGTGCGGCGGCAAAGGTGAATCCTGACACCCGCTGTCGCGATCTGACAGATGAGGAAGTGAAAAAGATCAGTGAAGTGATCGATGCAGATTACATGGTGGAGGGTGACTTAAGAAGAGAGATCGCCCTGAATATCAAGAGGCTGCAGGAGATCGGATGCTATCGAGGCATCCGTCACAGAAAAGGACTTCCTGTTCGTGGTCAGAATACAAAGACCAATGCAAGAACACGTAAAGGTCCGAAGAGAACAGTAGCTAACAAGAAGAAATAACAGATTGCATAGTAGAAAGAAAGTAGGTTAGTTTAAAATGGCAAAAAAAGTTACAGCAAAAAAAGTGACAAAAAGACGTGTCAAGAAAAACGTTGAACGCGGACAGGCACATATTCAGTCTTCCTTTAACAATACGATCGTTACACTGACGGATACGGAAGGCAATGCTTTAAGTTGGGCAAGTGCCGGTGGTCTTGGTTTTAGAGGTTCAAGGAAATCTACTCCGTATGCAGCACAGATGGCGGCAGAGACAGCAACAAAGGCAGCGCTTGTGCACGGCCTTAAGACGGTTGATGTTTTTGTAAAGGGCCCTGGCTCAGGGCGTGAGGCAGCGATCCGTGCGCTTCAGGCATGTGGGCTGGAGGTAGTGAGCATTCGTGACGTAACCCCGGTTCCTCACAACGGATGCCGCCCGCCGAAACGCCGCCGCGTATAGAACAGCTGCTAAAGAAAAACAGGCGGCTGCGCAGCAGACATTTGTTTTTCTTACAGCGTTCGCGAGCAAACATCCGATGTAATCGGATATAAAGCGCGTAAGCGCGGGTTTGCGAGTTTTAGGCGTTGGAAGAATGTACAGAAAGAGATGGCAATCCGGCAGGATGCGGGATTGCCGGGAAATGATGTACTGTAAACAATGTATAGAAAGAGAGGAAAATTATTAAATGGCAGTAAACAGAGTACCCGTACTGAAAAGATGTCGTTCCCTGGAACTTGATCCGACATTCCTGGGATATGATAAGAAATCCAAGAGAAAATCTCCCAGAGCAGGCAAGAAGATGAGTGAGTATGCTCTGCAGCTTCGCGCGAAGCAGCAGGCAAAATTCATCTACGGCGTTCTGGAGAAACCTTTCAGAAACTATTACAACAAAGCCGAGAGAATGAAAGGACGTACAGGTGAGAACCTGATGATCCTGCTTGAGAGAAGGCTGGACAGCGTGATCTTCAGAATGGGTTTTGCGAGAACAAGAAGAGAGGCGAGACAGATCGTCGGACATCAGCATGTCCTTGTAAACGGTAAGCCTGTACAGATCCCTTCCTACCTGGTGAGCGCCGGCGATACGGTCGAGATCAGGGAGAAATCCAGAGAATTGCAGAGATACAAAGATATTATTGAAGTTACGGCAGGCAGACTGACACCGGAATGGATGGAGGTTGACCTGGAAGCTTTCAAAGGCACCATCAAAGCACTTCCTACAAGAGAAATGATAGACGTACCTGTTGATGAAATGGCTATCGTCGAATTGTATTCTAAGTAATAAGGCGGCATAAGAGAAAAACAAAGCGCAGGGTGAGGCTGGCGTAAGGCATTGCCTCATAAAAGCTGCATTTGTTTTTCTTGTATGTAAATAAAAAGGAGGGTGTACGTAGTGTTTGAGTTTGAAAGACCCAATATTGAGGTTGTGGAAATCTCTGACGATAAAAAGTATGGCAAATTTGTGGTAGAGCCTTTGGAAAGAGGTTATGGTATCACACTTGGTAACTCTCTCAGAAGAATTATGCTTTCTTCCCTGCCCGGCACTGCTGTAAGCCAGGCGAAGTTTGATGGTGTGCAGCATGAATTTACAACGATCGAGGGCGTAAAGGAAGATGTGACCGAGATCATCATGAACATCAAGAGCCTTGCCATCAGAAACAACAGTGAGGGGAATGAGCCAAAGACAGCATATATTGATTTTCAGGGCGAAGGCGTGATCCATGCATCCGATATCCAGGTGGATCAGGATATCGAGATCATGAACCCGGATCAGGTCATTGCGACATTGAGCGGCGGCAAGGATTCCAAGCTGTATGTGGAACTGACGATCACAAAAGGCAGGGGTTATGTGGGCGCCGACAAGAACAAGAGCAGCGATATGTCTATCGGTGTGATCGCGGTGGATTCCATCTACACACCAGTTGAGCGTGTCAATGTGACTGTGGAAAATACCCGTGTCGGCCAGATGACAGATTTTGACAAGCTGACGATGGATGTCTATACGAACGGGACGCTTGAGCCGGATGAGGCGGTGAGCCTTGCGGCGAAGGTGCTCAGCGAACATTTAAATCTCTTCATCGATCTCTCCGAGAACGCGAAATGTGCGGAGGTCATGGTGGAGAAGGAAGACGATGAGAAGGGCAAAGTTCTGGAGATGAGTATCGATGAACTGGAACTTTCCGTTCGTTCCTACAACTGCCTGAAGAGGGCCGGTATCAATACAGTGGAAGAACTGACAAATAAAACCTCTGAAGATATGATGAAAGTCCGGAATCTGGGGCGGAAATCTTTGGAGGAAGTGCTGGCAAAGCTGAAAGAGTTAGGGCTTCAGCTTAACCCCAGTGAAGAGTGAACTGCTTCTCGTAATGCGCAGCAGAACGGGAAGGTTCCATGTACATCCCCGGTAAGCCCAAAGCGCACGGGTGTGTATTCATAAATGGTAACTGAAAATATTCCGGTAAGTAAGACCGACGCGCGTGGCCGGAAATATCCATTCAATGTGAAAGGAGCCAATCATGGCAAAGTACAGAAAACTTGGCAGAACAAGCAGCCAGAGAAAAGCGCTGCTCAGAAATCAGGTGACAAATCTTTTGTATCACGGAAAGATCATCACGACCGAGGCGAGGGCAAAGGAAGTCCGCAAGATCGCAGAGCATGTGATCACTCTGGCAGTGAGGGAAAAAGATAATTTTGAAACCGTCAAGGTGAAAGCAAAAGTTGCACGCAAGGACAAGGACGGCAAGAGGGTCAAAGAGGTTGTTGACGGCAAGAAAGTAACCGTATTTGATGAGGTCGAAAAGGAGATCAAGAAGGATCTGCCTTCCAGACAGCATGCGAGACGTCAGATGATGAAAGTGCTCTATCCTGTGACGGAAGTACCGACTGCTCCCGCGGGACGCAAGAGAAACACAAAAGAGATCAACATGGCGAACAAGCTGTTTGATGAAGTGGCACCGAAGTATGCCAACCGCAAGGGCGGTTATACGAGGATCATCAAGATTGGTCCCCGTAAAGGAGATGCGGCAATGCAGGTGGTTCTGGAACTTGTATAAAGAATAGGAAACGTGGGAAGTCCTGGTATCCGCAGGCGATGAGCCTGACAGCCATACTTGCATGGATATCTGGCGGATACCGCGCAGATCGCATACCCTGCAGTTTACTGTGGGGTATATGATGTTGTGGAAATACAGATGAACAGATGAGGACTTCCGGCGTTTTACTGATGCCCATATATACAAAGATATTCAGGGTGAGCAGAGAAAGGAATTTCTCTGCGGTTTAAGAATTCATGAAAAGGAGAACAGTTATGAAGGGAAATGTTGTAGTTGGACAGTCCGGCGGACCTACCGCGGTGATCAATTCTTCTGTTGCAGGCGTTTATGCGGCGGCAAAGAAGTTCGGCGTGAACAAAGTGTATGGTATGGTTCACGGTATCGAGGGCTTTTTACAGGACAAACTCTGTGACCTGGACGAGTATCTTGCGGATGAGACAGGTATCGAGTTGTTGAAGAGGACTCCTTCTGCGTTCCTCGGTTCCTGCCGGTTTAAAATGCCGAAGATTGAGGGGCATGAGGATGTCTATGAGAAGGTCTTTGAGATCATGGAGAGGCATGATATTGAATGTCTTTTCTACTGTGGTGGTAATGACTCCATGGATACCGTGAAGATGCTTTCCGATTATGCGGCAGCACATGGCAAGAACCAGAGATTTGTGGGCGTACCCAAGACGATCGATAACGATCTTCCGATCACCGATCATTGCCCGGGCTATGGCTCCGCTGCAAAATATATCGCGACATCCATGAAGGAGATCATCCGCGACAACTCTTCCTTCGGCGTGCAGAAACCGACCGTGTGTATTGTGGAGATCATGGGACGTAACGCAGGCTGGTTGACAGCGGCAGCGGCATTATCCCGCGGCAGCGACTGTGAAGGCCCGGATGCTATTTACCTGCCTGAGAGAGTGTTCGATATGGATGCGTTTATGGATAAGGTAAAAGAACTGGCGGCGAAGAAATCTTCCGTTGTGATCGCGGTATCTGAGGGTGTGCAGATCGCGGACGGCAGGTTTGTATGTGAACTCGGCAGAGAGGTGGCTGTGGATGCTTTCGGGCATAAGCAGATGTCCGGTACCGCAGTGATCCTGGCGCAGAAAGTAGCCGAGGAGACAGGCCTCAAGACGAGGGCGATCGAGTTTTCCACACTGCAGAGAGCGGCGACTCACATCGCTTCCCTGACAGATATCAACGAGGCGTTCCAGGTAGGACATGACGCTGTTGTCGCTGCAAACGAGGGCAAGACCGGCATGATGATCACGCTCGACAGAAACGGTGATGATCCTTACCAGTGCGGTACGAGCGCTTACGATATCCACGCTATCGCAAACGTGGAGAGAAAAGTTCCCGACGAGTGGATCACAGCGGACGGCACAGACCTGACAGATGACTATGAGAAGTACGGCAGGCCCCTTATCATGGGTGAACTGATACCTATGTATGTGGATGGTACACCGAGGCATCTGGTGAGAAAGTAGTACAGAGATGATGTAAGGAAATAAAAGGGGGCATTGAGAAATTCAATGCCCTTTTATGATCGTCCAGTGCAGGCATGATTTTATCGCTTCAGACTGCCGGAAAAAATGTCTATCGGATTAACACATCTATATCATGTTCAGAAAAATACATCTGATATTCCGCGGGAATATCAGAATCAGTGATAATGATATCCGCCACATTCAGGTCACAGATCTTCATAAAATTGGTTTTCCCGAATTTGTGGGAGGCGAGCGCAAAGACAACGGTATCGGAGGCTTTTCTCACGGTCTCACAGACAGTCTGCTCAAAGTTGGAGTAAGTTGTAAAGCCGCCGGAAAGATCAGCGCCGGCTGCACCTAAAAAGGCGTATTTGAAATGAAAATCCTGCATGGATTTTATGAAGGTATCACCGCTCAGAAAGTGCCTGTCATACCCGCTGAGATTTCCGCCGGTCACAAGTACGGAAGCGTAGGGATTGAGAGCGAGGATAGCAGCAACAAGGATACTGTTTGTGACAAAATTGGCTTTTCGGGAGAGCATTGCCTGGGCTATGGCAGCGCAGGTATCGCCGCAGCCGATAAAAATATTGTCTCCGTCGCTCACCAGACGGGAGGCGATGGAGGAGATGTATCTCTTGTCAGGACTGAAATTCAGGATCTCATTTTTGATCATGGAACGCGGAAGAAACATGGAATCCGTATTTTCGGAGGTAATGATAGCGCCGCCATAGATTCTCTGGACATACCCCTCCTCCTCCAACAGATTAAGGTCTTTTCGGATGGTCACTTCAGAGACATCAAATCTGGAACACAAATCTTCCACAAATACCTTCCCCTGATCTAACAGAATATCTTTTATTTGCATAATTCTCTCAGAACGATGCATTGCCAGTCCCCCCCTGCTTCTGTAAATAGATACATTTCCGTTACAGTATTTTATTATATTTTCCTATATTTCCCAGATTAAGTCAATGGAAAAAGTGACGAAAACGAAATAAAAAACTTTCGATTATTAACCAAAACGAAATAAATATTGAAACGAATAGAAACATAATATATAATAAAAATATCAAATCGAAACAAAATAGAAAGGGAAAAAGAAATGAGCTGGTTAAAGGAGATTATAGGGACGGAGAAAGCGGTCATTGCAATGTGCCATTTGCAGCCTCTTCCCGGCGATCCGGGCTTTTCGAAGGAAAAAGGCATGGACTGGGTTGTGGACAGGGCTTATAAAGACCTGATGGCATTACAGGACGGCGGAGTTGACGCAGTGATGTTCTCGAACGAATTCAGCCTTCCGTATCTGACAGAGGTCAGGAAAGAAACGGTGGCGGCGATGGCGTATGTTGTAGGAACGCTGAAGAAGGAAGTGAGGATTCCGTTCGGCGTGAATGCGCTGTGGGACGGCTCGGCTTCCATAGATATTGCGGTGGCCACGGGGGCAAAGTTTGTGAGGGAAATTTTTACCGGCGTATATGCGAGTGATTTTGGACTCTGGAATACGAATTATGGTGAGGTGGCAAGACACCGCTGCAGGGTGGGAGGAGAAAATGTAAAGCTTCTCTTCAATATCGTCCCGGAGGCGGCAAAATATCTCGGAGAGCGGGATATCGTCCAGATCGCAAAATCGACAGTGTTCAACTGCAAGGCGGACGCATTGTGTGTATCGGGCCTGACGGCGGGGGTTGAGGCAGACCATCAGATACTGAAAGAGGTAAAGGATACCGTAAAAGATACAGTGGTACTCGCCAATACAGGGTGCAGGATCGATAATATTGAAAAGCAGCTGGCTGTCGCAGATGGGGCTGTCGTGGGGACTACGTTTAAATATGACGGCGTATTTGAAAACGGCGTAGATAAGGAGAGAGTTCTCAGATTTATGGATAAGGTGCATAGCTGTCGGAAATCATGATCGATGGCTTGAGCATAGAAACTTAAGAAAAGAAAGGAAGGTATGGTTATGAAAAAGAAATGGATCACATGGCTCATTCTCGGATGTATGACAGTTTCTTTATGGGGATGCGGTTCGAAACAGGAGGAGCAGCAGACAGCGGAATCATCTCCGGCGGCGGAGGAAGCGGCGGAAGAGACGACAGAGGCGGCTCCTGCGGAAAGCAGTGACTATAAGATCGCTACAGTCGTAAAAGAAAGTTCGGATCCGTGGTTCATCCGGATGGAGGAAGGCGTGAACCGCTTTGCGGATGAGACCGGCGTGAACGCTTTTCAGAAAGGACCCAGCAAGACAGATGCAGCGCAGCAGGTGCAGGTTATCGAGGAGCTGGTTGCGCAGGATATCGATGCGATCTGTGTGGTACCGATCGATCCGGCTGCCTGTGAGAGCGTGCTGAAGAAGGCGATGGACAAGGGGATTGTCGTGATCACGCATGAGGCGACAACGCAGCAGAATTGTGACTTTAACATTGAGGCGTTTGACAATGTGGGATACGGCGCCTATATGATGGATGAACTGGCAAAAGCGATGGGGGAGGAAGGACAGTATGTATGCATGGTTTCCTACCTCACCAATGCGGCGCACAAGGAGTGGTCTGACGCGGCGATCGCCCGTCAGAAAGAAATGTATCCAAACATGGAACTGATTCCGGAAGAAAAGATCGAGACGGAAGACAGTATGGAAGTTGCCTATGAGAGAGTGAAGGAAATACTGAAAAAATATCCTGATATCAAAGGTTTCCTCGGAACAGCCAGCAACGATCCTCCGGGAGCCGGAAAGGCGATCGATGAGATGGGACTGACAGGAAAGGTATTTGCGGCGGGGACATCCGTGACATCAGTGGCGGCTCCTTATCTGGAGAGCGGTTCGGTGGCGACGGCTACCTGCTGGGATCCTGCGGATGCCGGTTATGCGATGAATGTGCTTGCCAAAATGATACTCGACGGCAAAAGAGATGAGATTCAGACAGGACTTGACCTGGGCGTGCCGGGTTTTGAGAGCATTTCGGTGACGGACGGAAAATACATCAACGGGGAAGGCTGGATCGCGATCACCAAAGACAATATGTCAGACTATAATTTCTAAAAGGCAGGATATTCGCTGAATAATAGAGAACGAGGAGGTTCAGAGATGCGAATGCATTATCTGCAACCTCCTTTTAGCTAAAGCGTCCGTGCCCGGACAGGCACGGGCACAGGGATGATTGGAGAGGATTAGCAAATGTCAGATATTATGTTACAGATCAGTCAGGTAAGCAAGGCTTTCGGGGGAGTACAGGCGCTTGACAAAGTGGATCTGGAGATCCGGCGCGGGGAGATCCACTGCCTGGCGGGCGGCAACGGTTCCGGCAAGTCAACTTTGATCAAGATCATTTCGGGATATTATAAAGCTGACAGCGGCACGATCAGTGTGGAAGGGCATGATCACAGCAGATTGAATCCGATCGAAGCGATCATGTCCGGAATACAGGTCATTTATCAGGATTTCTCTGTTTTTCCGAATCTGACGGTGGCGGAGAACATTGTGATGTATGATGCGGTGGTATCGAAAAAGAAGCTGCAGAACTGGAAAAAAACAGCGGAAACAGCAAAAGATACTATGGATAAGCTGGGGATCATGATACCGCCTGACGCCCTTGTGGAAGAACTTCCCGTGGCGGACAGGCAGCTTGTGGCGATCTGCAGGGCGATGGTCCATGACGCGAAACTGATCATTATGGACGAGCCCACGACAGCGCTCACAAGGAGAGAGGTGGACAAGCTGTTCGGGATCATCAGAAAGCTGCAGCAAAAGGGGATCGCTATTTTGTTTGTGAGCCATAAACTGGATGAGGTGTTTGAGATCGCCGATAATTTTACGATCCTCAGAAATGGAAAAAGGGTGATAAGCGACGCGGCATCCAATGTGGATAATGATAAATTTGTATATTATATGACCGGAAGGGCGATCGAGAAGGAACACTTTACGCCGAAAGAGATCAGAAAAGATAAACCGTTATTTGAGGTCAGGGATCTGTGCCTTGATAAGGGTTTTGAACATATCAGTTTTCAGGTGTACGCTGGGGAAGTGCTGGGCATAGTCGGACTTCTTGGTTCGGGGAGGACAGAACTCGCGGAATCTCTGTTCGGACTGCTGCCGGCAACGAGCGGTGAGGTCTTTATTGACGGGGAGGCGGTAAGTATCCGCACACCGCAGGACGCAATAAAACACAAGATCGGATACGTTCCCGAGGACAGGCTGACGGAGGGGTTGTTTTTGGGGCAGCCGATCGAGAATAATATGATGCTGGCGAATATCGACGCGCTCATCACAAAAAGAAAAACGATCGACTGGAAGACCCTGCACGAACATGCGAGGGCATGGAGGGATGAACTGTCCGTAAAAATGGGAGACATGGACGCGCTGATCACAACCCTTTCCGGCGGAAACCAACAGAAGATAGTGCTGGCAAAGTGGCTTGAGATACAGCCGAAGGTGCTGATCCTGAACGGTCCCACGGTGGGGGTTGATATCGGGGCAAAGTACGATCTGCACGCGTACCTGCACAGGCTTGCGGAGGCGATGGAGACGGCGATCATTGTCATCTCGGATGATATTCCTGAACTGATCGAAAACTGCAACAGGATCATCGTGATGAAGCAGGGGAGGCTGACCGGAGAATACAGCAATAAGGAAGTGACCGAACAGGAACTGTTAAACGCGGTCACTGCGCAGAAGGAGGCAGCAGATGAAGAGTAAAAAGCTTTTGAAGAGAAATGAATTTTATGTGGCCGTGACCATTTTCCTGCTGAGCCTGATCATTCAGCTTCGAAGCGGTCAGTTTTTTACGGCAAACAATTTTGTGGACCTGGCGAGAGCCATGATCATTCCCGGTATGCTGACGATGGGGGTGATGATGGAGATCATATCGGGCGGCATTGATGTGTCTTTTCCGGCAATTTCGATGCTGAGCATGTATGCGACATTGGAACTTCTGCTGAAAATGGAGTATGAGGGATCGGTCGCGCTGGCTTTTTTGATCGCTGTGCTGATCGGACTGTGCCTCGGGCTTATCAACGGGGCGCTGATCTGCCTGCTGAAACTGCCCGCTTTTATCATTACGCTTGGAACTTCCAGCATCTATCTGGGATTTATGCAGGCTGTGCTGAAGAGCCATACGTCATCCCTTCTGCCGGGGCCGGTCAGCAGAATGGTGAAATCCTTTTTGTTGACGGTGACAAATCAGGAACTGGGGATATCAAGTTCTCTTCCGAGCGTATTTGTTTTTTTGATCATTATCGTGGCATTTACGGCATTTCTTCTGAAGTATACCATGCTGGGGCGCGGCATTTACGCTCTGGGAGGTGATCCTGTGGCGGCGGAGAGAGCAGGGTTTCATGTCAATGGCATCCGATTGTTTGTGTATGGTTTTATGGGCGCCCTGGCGGGTTTTGTCGGGATCACAAGGACTATCTTGGTGGGAAGCTGCCAGCCGAACAGCCTGATCGGCTATGAGATGACCTGTATAGCGGCGGTCGTGCTGGGCGGCACAAGGATAAGCGGCGGACATGGGACCGTGGCGGGTTCCCTGCTCGGGGCGTTGCTCCTCACGATGGTGAGCAACAGCCTGATCCTGATGGGAATTCCGACATACTGGAGCAAGTTTGTGACGGGGATCCTGATCATTGTGGGGACAGGCGTATCGGCATATCAGGCGTTAAGGAGACAGAGACAATTGGCGGTAGGTGTGCTGGAGGACCAGGGATTGAGTGAGAATGGAGGATTAATGTGAAAGATAAGATAGTTCATTTTTTGAAAACGGATTCCAATATTTCGCGCCTCAGTTTACTGTTAGCCGTTTCAGTCGTGGCGCTTGCGATCATGGAACCGGATATTTTTCTGACCCGGGATTACATGGTATCCATGCTGTATCTGTTTCCGGAATTCGGTATTCTTGCGCTGGGGATGGCTTTCTGTATGATCAGCGGCGGGATCGATCTGTGTGTTGTCGCAACGGCGAATTTTTCCGGTATACTGGCATGCATTTTTATGAAGACGGTGCTGGGGGACTCGAAAGCGCAGGGACCGGGCATTGCAGTGTTTTGTGCCGCGATCCTGCTCGCCCTGCTGATCGGTATGGCGTGCGGGGCGTTGAACGGCGTCCTGATAGCAAAGCTGGGCATTCCGCCTATTCTGGCGACACTGGGCGGGAGCGACCTGGTCATGGGACTGGCGATCGCTCTGACAAAGGGCTCTTCTGTGACGGATATTCCGCCCACTCTGAATATGGTGGGAACACATATTTTCGGGAATCTGCTTCCGGTGACGCTGCTCGTGTTTATCGTGTGCGCATGTTTTGCGGCATATCAGTTAAATAAAACGACTTTCGGCTATAAATTGTATATGATGGGTTCCAATGCGACGGCGTCCAGGTACTCCGGTGTGGACAATGAAAAAACGATCATGAAGACATATATTTTCAGCGGGATGCTGGCTGCGGTCTCAGGGCTTTTGATGTGTGCGAGGTTCAACACGGCGAGGGCTGACTTCGGATCTTCCTACACGATGCAGGCAATTTTGATCTGTGTGCTCGGCGGTGTGAATCCCAACGGCGGTTCCGGGAAAGTGAGAGGCATTGTGTTTGCGGTATTGATCCTGCAGGTGCTTTCGTCGGGGCTCAATATGTTTCCGTCACTCAGCAACTTCTACAAAGACCTGATCTGGGGTGCTGCCCTGATTCTGATCATCGCGTGCAACCATATCGGAAACAGGCTGGCTGAAAAAAGAGTAACAGTAAAGACAGGCGGCTGAGCTGAGGTGCTGACTAAATGACATTGGCAGCTGAACTGTCACGAAAGAGACTGCTTCACAGCAGATAAGAGAGGAGAAAAAGATGGCTAAAGGGATTAAAGAGATCAGGAAACCGATCGTTGCATTGTTGCATCTGGCGGCGTTTCCCAGCGATCCGAACTATGTGAGGGGGACTACCATGTCGCAGATCGTGAGGCAGGCGGCAAAGGACCTGGAAGCTCTGCAGAAGGGCGGGGTGGATGCCGTACTGTTTTCAAATGAATTCGGCATACCCTACAGGAATGTGGCGGACCATATGACCACGGCGGCTATCGCGAGGATCGTGGGGGAATTAAAACATGATATTTCCGTTCCCTACGGAGTGGATCTTTTGCAGGATCCGATCAATATCATCGATCTGGCGGTTGCGGTGGAGGCATCCTTTGTGAGAGAGCAGTTTACCGGCGCTTTTGTCGGGGAGGGCGGGATATTCCACACTGATATTGCGGAGACGCTGAGACGGCGCAGGCAATTGGACGCGATGGATCTGGAGATGTATTATTTTCTGAACAATGAGTCGGACGCCTATTTAAATGACCGGGATTACGCGACGATCGTGCGTTCCATGATCTTCAAATGCAAGCCGGACGGTATCTGCGTGGCGGGGATCCATGCGGGTTCGGATCCGGATTCAGAATGGATCAGAGGGATCAAGGAGGCGGCAGGGAGCACCCGGGTATTCTGCAACACGGGATGCAGGAAGGAAAACATCCGTGAGAAGCTGACAGTGGCTGACGGCGCATTTGTGGGAACCACCTTTAAAGTGGACGGAAAGTTTGAGAATTTTATCGATTATCACCGGGTGAAAGAGTTTATGGATGAAGTAAAGGATTTCCGCAGAGGGCTTGCAGAATAAGAGGAATACAGTATGCGTTATTATATGGGAGTTGATATCGGAAGCTCTTCCAGTAAAGGGGTGCTGGCAGATCAGGAGGGAAGGATTCGTGCGGAGATAAGCTTTCCGCATGATATGGAAAATCCGAGGCCGGGCTGCTATGAACACGATGCCGAGGGAATATGGTGGGGAGATTTCTGCAGGATCAGCAGAAGCCTGCTCCGCATGAGTAAAGCGGCTCCGGAGGAAGTAAAAGGCGTCGGAGTCAGCGCGCTGGGAGCCGACTGCGTTCCTGTGGATGAAAACTGTACGCCGCTCAGAAAGGCGATCCTCTATGGGATCGATGCCAGAGCAGAGGAAGAACTCAGAGAGATGGAGGAGCGCATAGGAAAAGAAAAGATCAGAGAGATGCGGGGCAATCCGCTCTGCTCCGAGGATGTGTTTGCCAAATCGCTCTGGATCAAAAACAGGGAGCCGGAGATCTATGAAAAAACATATAAGTTCTGCACGGCATCCACTTATCTGACAGCGAAACTGACGGATGTTTTTGTGCTGGACAACTATCTGGCACAGCTCTGTTACTTTCCGGCCTATCATGCGGACGGAACGCTGGCAAAGGAGATGGTTTCCCGTTTTATCGATCCTTCCATGATGGCAGGCACGGCGTCCTGCACGGATGTGGTGGGAAAAGTGACGAGGAGGGCGGCCGGGCAGACGGGGCTGATGGAGGGGACATGTGTGATCACCGGCACGGATGACGCGGGCGCGGAGGCGATCAGCGCCGGGATCGTTGGATTGGGGGATACGATGGTCATGCTGGGATCCTCCATGTATATGATCAGCCTGTCGGATCATCCCATTGACGATCCCAGGCTGTGGAACAGCGTCTACCTGGTTCCCGGCGTTCATTCTATACAGGGCGCCACCAACAATATGGGAACGGTGACAAAATGGATGAAGGAGAGACTGTTTCCGGAGTTGGAAGAGAAAGAGAGAGAAGGCGGCGGGAACGCATATGAGGCAATGATGAGACTGGGTGAGAGCGTGCCTGCCGGTGCGGATGGACTGATGGCGCTGCCCTATTTTTCAGGGGAGCGGACACCGATCAATGATCCGGATGCCTGCGGCGCATTGTTCGGGCTCCGCCTGCACCATGACAGAAGGCATATATACAGGGCTTTTCTGGAGGGGATCGCTTACAGCATAGCACAGAATATTCAGGTGCTGGAGGAAAACCGGGTGGAGATCAGGCGTTTGACAGTGACGGGAGGCGGGACGAAAAACAGGCTGCTGCTGCAGATACTGGCGGATGTTCTGGGAAGGGAGATCTTTGTCCCGGAGGTGACGGTCGGCGCCTCCTACGGGGATGTTGTCCTGGCGATGATCGGGTGTGGAGAGATTTCCTCCTTTGAGGAAGCCGGAAAATTATTCCGGTATGCGTCGTCCTGCAAACCCGATGAGGCAAGGCATCTTTTTTATCGAAAAGGCCTGCGGCGGTTTACGGAACTTTATGAGAGGACGAAGAATATATGATATCATTGAAATCAGGACAGAAAATACTCCATATTCTCGCTCATCACGATCTCCGGTCTGGGGTGACAATATGGAGCATATTCTTTTAATGAACACAGATTTTTTGGGGTGGGTGATTTTCTGCGGAAGGTGACTAAAAGAATGCCGGGGCAGTGGGGAGGAGATTTGTGGAGAACTGCCGCGGGCAGGGAGCCTGCGGTTTCTGTGCGCAGACCCGTGCAGAGGAAATATGCCGCTAAGGCGGCGCACGGGGCGCGCGATGAGCATTGATCAGGTTTCTGCTAAACTTAATAAGCAATAAGTTGATATATAAGCTGCAATAAGAAGGGGCTGTCGGAAAAAGACAGCCCCTTTTTTCGAAATAATCCAATTTATATCTCAAAATAATCCAACCGGATAGCAGAGATTTTATGATATGATAGCAATAGATATAATTCCGGTGCCCGCGAAAAGGGTGCGTGTCACGGATACATCATATCTGTGGGATATGGCTGAAAACTCTGCAAACCGGAGGGGGGAGAGCATGAAACTGCGTTTTCGTATTTTGCTGAGCTGTATTGTCTGTGTGCTTCTGGCGCTTTTGATACAGACTTTTTTGTTTAAAGAGACTTCTTCTGAGATGATCTACAATCTTTCCAGGCAGGAGAGCGAGAATTCCCTGAAGAACATGCAGGAGGAGATCTATCAGTTCACGGGCAATATGGAGAAGAAGCTGATCAAGGTGTACGGGGAACAGGATCTGATCAGCGCGCTGAAAGATGAGGATTATACGACCGAGCGGCTTCGGGAGGATTTTTACCGGAAGGCTTACGATGTGGGTTCGGGGAGTTTTGAGACCAGCGATAAGGTGATGGCTCTCTATCTTTATACGGCGGACCATGAGATCATCAGCACCTACCGGAAGGCGACTACGCCGAAGCACAACTATCCGGTGGATATCTATGAGGATGTGGAGGCGTACAACGCGGAGAAAGTGCGGGAATATGTGGAATCGGATGAGACGGCGATGCTGATCTCGGGATATTACAATACATACAGGGAGAAGGACATCATCCGTTTTGTGTTGAAACTTTATAACAACAGCAACCGGGAGAGAAAGATCGGCTATGTGGTGTGCGATGTGGACAGTAAGGTGTTTACCTCCATTCTGGAAAAATACTGTACGGAAAACACGATGTATATCTGGCTGCAGTCGGATTCGGACAGGCCCATCGTCTCGAGGGGCAGCCTCTCTGAGGTGGACGACGGCATCTATCAGGTGATATCCGAGCAGATCCGGGCGGGGAATCAGGCGTCCATAGAGAGCAGGTCCGCGCAGGAACTGTTTCAGGCGGAACAGAGGAAGTATGATCTGACGGCGTATTCGCTGATGCCGGAGAGCATCCTGCAGCAGAACCAACGGGCGCTGACCGTGAACCTTGTGACGATAGCGGTGGTGATGGTGATCGTCTCGGTGGCGCTTATTTTTATCGTCTCCCGCACGATCACAAAACCCCTCGATATGCTGATGCAGACGATCAAGCGGATCGCGGGAGGGGAGATGGAACTGAGGGCGAATGTGACAAAGTCGGATGAGATCGGGGAACTGGGCAGGAACTTCAATGTGATGCTGGATCAGGTGGAGGAATTGAAGGAGAAGGAGAATCAGGCGAACCTCCAACTGGTGCAGGCACAGTACAAGGCATTGCAGGCACAGATCAATCCGCACTTTCTCTACAATACGCTGGACACGATGAGCAGTATCGCGGAGGTGAGGGACTGCCCGGAGGTGAGTATGCTGAGCCAGTCGCTGTCCAATATCTTCCGCTACAGTTTAAATATGAAAGATCCGTTCTCCACCGTGGCGAAGGAGATCGTACATTTAAAGAACTACTGTTATGTCATGGATGTCCGCATGCAGGATCATGTGCGGTACTATTATGACATCGATCCGAAATCGCTCAGGGCGCGGGTACCCAGGATCTCCATCCAGCCGCTTGTGGAGAACGCGCTGAATCACGGGCTGCGCAATAAGCGGGGAGAAAAGGAGGTCAGGATCATGGCGAAGGTGAGGGAGAATCTTCTGGAAATCTGTGTGGCGGACAACGGCGTGGGCATGGATGCGGAGAAGATGAATGAGAGCCTTCGGCACAGCAACCTCGATTATGTGGAGCGGGGGAATTCCATCGGTATCCACAATATCAATGCGCGGCTGAAGATCCTGTACGGAGAAAAGTACGGGCTGCATATCGAGAGCGCGATTGGGGAAGGGACGAGGGTGCGGATGGTGATACCGAGGATAGAAGAGGAACAGGCGGACAGCGTGTGAAGATGCTGCTGCGGAGGCGGTGACGGGAAGCAGAGGATTTGACTGCGGATGTGGGCACAAAAGACAGAAGGAGCATGAGAACAGAAGAGCGACGTGCGGGACGGTTACTGGGGAAGGCAAATACAGAAGACGGAGGGAGCGGAAGATGGACGAGAGAAGATACAAGGTATTGATCGCGGATGACGAATACTGGACGAGGGAAAAATTAAAGCGTATGATCCCCTGGGAGAAATATTCTCTGGAACTGCTGGAGCCCGCCGTGGACGGGGAGGATGTGCTGCGCAGGATGGAGGAGGAGGTGCCGGATATCCTGATCACGGATATCGACATGCCGTTTTTGTCTGGAACGGAACTGCTGAAAGCGGTGCAGGAGAGGTATCCGAAGGTGATCTCCTTCGTGGTCAGCGGCTACAATGATTTCGCCTATGTCAGGGATTCCTTTATGGCGGGTTCCATCAACTATCTGATGAAACCGGTGACAAAGATGGATCTGGTGAATGCCCTTGTGAAGGCGCTTCAGGTGATAGGGGAGCGGGAGCATGAGCAAAAGCGCCTGCAGGAGGCGGCGTCTCTGATTCAGGATACGGAGTTCAGCGAGATGATCGCTCACAGGCAGCTTCCGCTTGCCTCCAGCGTGTCGGCCAACACAAATATGGATCTCGCCGGGATCAGCCTGATGCTTCTGAAAATACATAATCTGCAGGAAACCGTCAGGGAGAGCCGTATGAGCCGAAACGAGTTTTCCTTTCATACGAAGGAGAAAATACAGGAATTTCTGCAAAATGAGAAAGCAATCGTCTTCAATCACATTTATCATTCCAACGAGTTTCTGATCATCACCGAGATGAGCGGACGAAAGCTGGAGCAGGCGGCGGAACGATTGATGACAGGGATGTCAGAATTTTTGCAGACAGTGCTGACGCTGTGCATCAGCGGGCACTCCTATTCCATGGAGAGCATCCATACGGCCTATATGGAGACCATAGGACTTTTGATGGAGCGGAAGTTCAGGCGGGAAGATGAGATATTGTTCTGTGGCATAAGCGGGGAGAAGGAGGAGCGCATGCTGATCCGTTTTCCAGAGGAGCGGGAAAAGCAGCTTGGCTATTATCTGGCGGCGCGGGACGGGGAGGGCGTATGCCGGGTGATCCTCGCGGAGAGCGGGCTTGCGGCATGTGAGAAGCAGGGCTGGAGTTATCTGGAAGTGAAGCAGGCTGTGCGACAGATCATGAATGTACTGCAGGATTTCGCGGTGCGGGAGTGCGGAAAAGAGAAGGCGGTGGAGATAGAGAATGTGACAGAATCTCTGGACAAGACGGTGGAGAGCCTGGATATCGGGAGCGTGTGCGATATGATGCGGGAAGTGGTCAGTATGCTGGTGCCGGAAAAGAAGGAGGCGGCGACGGACTCCATGAAGGCGATCGTGCGTGAGGCGGCAGCGTGGATCGACGGACATTTCTATGAGGAGCTGACGCTGACGGCGCTGGCGGAGCGGTTCCATGTGGAGCATTCCTATTTTTCCAGAGTGTTCAGGCAGGAGATCGGGGAGAGCCCCGTTTTATATATCACTGGCAGAAGAATGGAGAAGGCGAAGCAGTATATCCAGGAGGGAAAGAAGAACCTGACCGAAATCGCCTTTATGGTGGGGTATGATGATTATACTTATTTCAGCAGAGTGTTCCGCAAGAGCACGGGGATGAGCCCGCGGGAGTACAGGAGCAGGTTCGAAAAATCCAACTGAAATTTTCAAATTTTTCCTAATCGTCCATAGAAAAGGTTTTGTATAATAAAACCATCAAAAGCGGTGCTCTCAAGCGGGACATCGTAAATAAAGAAAAAACGGAGGAAGGAAAATGAAAAAGAAAAGTTTACTGAGTTTACTTCTTGCAACCTGCATGACAGCAGGGCTTTTAGCCGGCTGCGGCAATTCCGGCGGGGCGGAGGAGGCGCCTGCGGCGGAGGCAGAGGCACCCGCTGAGGAGAGCGGTGACGAAGAGGCGGAGGCGCCGGCTGCGGAGAGCTCTTCTGATGAAGCTGTGACGCTGACTGTGCTGGCAGGACAGTCCACGACGGACGCCGGCATCGAGGATATGATCGATGAGGCGCTGGCGGCAAAGTATCCCGAAGTGACTCTGGAGTGGGAATGTGTGGACTGGGGCAATGACTTCCAGCCGAAGATGCAGCAGTATATGCAGTCCGGCCTGCCCGATATCATGATCGGCAAGGCGCAGGATGTGGCAACCTACGCACCGCAGGGAATCCTCGGCGAGATCGATGCGTCTTATCTGGACAAGGGGCTGGATGCGGCGAGAGAGAACGTGACCATCGACGGCAAGACATACGGCCTTGTATATAACGCGCTTTACCAGGGCGTCTACTACAACAAGACGATGTTTGCGGAGAACGGCTGGGAAGTGCCGAAGACACAGGAAGATTTACAGGCGATCATCGACGACTGCAACGCAAAGGGCATTACGCCTTTCGCAAGCCACATGGTGGATACCTGGTCCATCGGCAACGTGACCATGCAGTTCATGATGAACGATGTGTTCAACAACGATCCCACATGGGGTGACAAGTTCCGCGCAGGCGAAGTGTCCTTCTCGGAGGATGAAGCGGCGCAGACGGCTTATACATACAACAAGCTGATCTTCGACAACACCTATCCCGAGACTTTCTCCACAGAGCAGACAGACTGCGATGCGAAGATGGTGCTTGGCGAAGCGGCGATGAAGGTTTCCGGCTCCTGGTCCATCCAGAACTTCCTGGATATCGATGAAAGCTTTGACTTCGGTATCTTCCCGTTCCCGAACCAGACCGGCGATTCCAAGCTGATCTTTGAGCCGAATATCACGATCATGACAAGCGCGGCTACAGAGCATCAGGATGCTGTAAACAAGGTGCTGGATGTACTGACATCCGACAAGGAACTGGCAGTGGAGATCCTGGACTACACAAAGACAGCTTCCATGCTGAAAGATGTGACACCCACTTTCACAAATCCGAGCCAGGCTGATATCGACGCCTACGCGGCAGACGGTATGATCGTGGACGTAACCCTTGGAAACAACCAGCTCGTATGGGGAGGCTTCCAGGAGGAGAACGCGAAAGACATCGCTGCATGGCTGCAGGGGGATGAATCCTTTGAGGACTGCCTGAAGGCTTCCGATGGCAGAGTGGACGCAAGTTCCGCGAACTAAACGATACTATGAGAGGGGAGAGGCGGAGGCTTTTCCCCTCTTTTGAGTATGACAGGCATGCCGCATATTTATGATCAGGGAAAGAAGGATAGCATCAATGAATGAAAAAAAGAAGATAAGCTATATGGAAAAGAAGATGTCCAGACAGTATTTTCTGATGGTACTTCCGGGATTTATTATTTTTACGATCGGACTGATCGTGCCGCTTGTTCTGGCGGTCCGCTACTCGTTTACGAGCTGGGACGGCATGTCGGCGGAAAAGCCATTTGTCGCGTTTCAGAACTATGTCGATCTGATCAAAGATCCCGAGTTCAGGAATGCCTGGTGGTTTACGCTGCGCTTTACGATCTGGAACACGATCATTCAGAATGTGGTGGCGCTGCTCTTCGCGGTGGCGCTTGACTCCGGCATCAAGGCGCAGAAGGTCTACAGGACCGTGCTGTTTGTACCCTGTCTGATCAGCGCGCTGGTAGTCGGATTTGTGTGGTTAAAGATGTTCTCAAATGTGCTTCCGGCGTTAAACGATGTATTGGGAACCAACATCAATTTCCTGCTCTTCGGGGAAAAGAGGACGGTGCTCAGAGGGCTTTTGATCGCCAACAACTGGCAGTGGATCGGGTACTGGATGTTAATTTATCTGGCGGGGCTTCAGTCCGTGCCGGGGGATCTCCATGAGGCGGCAAAAGTGGACGGCGCGGGACCGGTGAGCCGGTTTATCAATGTGACGCTGCCGATGCTGGCGCCGGCGATCACGATCTGCGTGGTGGGTATCACAACGGGTTCACTGAAAGTCTATGACCTGCTTGTCTCCTCCACGAAGGGCGGTCCCGGAAGGGCGTCCACTTCCGTCATCTATCAGACTTATACGACGGCGATCAACGGCAGGCAGTACGGCTACGGCTGTGCCATGTCTGTGACGCTTGTGCTGGCGCTTTTGCTGGTGGCGATGATCCAGGTGAAAGGACTGAAAAAGAAGGAGGTGCAGGTATAATGAGTATTTTGAAACAGAAAAAGGAGAAGGAGTTTGTGCCTTCCCAGCCTTATACGAAGGGGACGCTTGTCGTTCAGATCATTATGACGGCGGCGGCGGTTCTGTTTATCGCGCCTCTCTTTATCATTTTGAATTATTCCTTCAAGGGGAAGAGGGAGCTGTATCTGAGCAGTCCGCTGGCGCTGCCGGAGAGCCTGAATTTCGACAACTATGCGGCGGCTTTTAAGAAATTGGATCTGGGGACCACTTTTGTCAACACGCTGTTCTATACGGTGACGAGCGTGCTGATCCTGGCAATTCTGTGCGGGATGACGGCGTGGGCGATCGCCAGGTGCAGCAGAAAGTTTTTTAAGTTTGCCTATGTCTATTTTATAGTCGGCATTCTGATCCCTTATCAGGCGCTGTTTCTGCCGATCTATATGATCGGTTTCAGGCTGAACCTGACGAACACAAGGCACGGCATTATCTTTATGTATGTGGCTACAGGGATCTCGTTCGGCGTTTTTTTGATGAACAGTTTCATGTCCACGGTGCCGCTTGAGCTGGAGGAGGCGGCGAGGATCGACGGGTGTTCGGTGTTCCGGACCTACTTTTCGGTGGTTCTGCCGCTGTTAAAACCGGCGATGGCGACGCTTGTCATCATGCAGTCCTTCCAGATCTGGAATGATTATCTGCTGGCGAGCCTGTATGTGAGCAAGAAGCAGCTTAAAACGCTGACGGTGGCGATCCAGTCGCTGTTCTCGGCGCAGAGCAGCGATTACACGACGGCGATGGCGGCGATCGTGATCTCGGTACTGCCGATCGCGGTGCTGTTCCTCAGTTTGCAGAAGTATTTTATCAAGGGTATGACGGTTGGAGCGGTGAAAGGGTAGGAAAGTATGTACGGTATAGAGATTTTGAGAGATTACCCGCTGGGGGATATGATTGCGCGGTATGTGACGGACGGGGAGAGAAGGCAGGTCGGACTGATGCTGCTTCCGGCGGATCTGCCGCTTGAGGAGCTTTATGAGAAGAAGGAGATAGTGGACTCTCTGATACAGGTGAAGTTCACCGGAGATATCTACAATGAGGCGTACGCGCTGGGAAATTCCATGCGGAACGGGGAGAGCGTGAGACGGCTTGCGTTTCGAGAGCAGCGGGAGAGCGAGGTGGACGGCAGGCTGACGATAGAGACCGTGATGGAGGCGCCGGGGAAGTATGAGGCGGTGCACCGACTTACCTGGCGGCGGGGCGATCCGTATGTGAGGATTTCCTGCATGCTGGAAAATACCGGGGAAGATTCGTTGACAATGGAGATGTTTGAGAGTTTTTCGCTGGGGAATCTCTCACCCTACCAGAAGGGGGACGGGCATGAACAGCTTTTTGTGTACCGCGCCCGCA
Organism: uncultured Lachnospiraceae bacterium; assembly: GCA_910584915.1. GTDB lineage: Bacteria > Bacillota > Clostridia > Lachnospirales > Lachnospiraceae > 1XD8-76. The sequence goes on along the minus strand of CAJUDM010000019.1, from coordinate 7,171 downwards.
GCGTGTGGAGCCAGGAGGGGCGGATGGAGCGGATCGCCGCGGAGGATCTGCAGCTGGAGCCGGCGTGGGAACCCCATGCGGTGCGGTGTGAGAAGTTCGGGCAGGCAGGGTCCATGCCGGTGAATAAATTTTTCCCGTTTGTAGCGGTGGAGGATGCGGAACACCATGTGTTCTGGGGGGCGCAGATCACCCACCACGCGTCCTGGCAGATGGAGCTGTACCGGAAGGATGAGGGGCTTGCCCTGAGCGGCGGGCTGGCGGACCGGGATTTCGGGCACTGGATGAAAACGCTAGCGGCAGGAGAGCGGTTTGAGACGCCGGAGGCGATCGTCTCCGCGGCGCACACAGACTCTCTGGATGTCTTTACGGAAAGACTGACAAGGGCGGCGTTGGAGGGCTTTGAGCGGGCGCCGGAGTCGGAGCGGGAGCTGCCTGTTCTGTTTAATGAGTACTGTACCACATGGGGGAATCCGTCCCATGAGAATATTCAGAAGATACTGGATTGTATTCAGGGGAAAGGCTTTCGATACTTTGTGATCGACTGCGGCTGGTATAAGGAGGACGGCGTGCCCTGGGATATCGGTATGGGGGATTACGAGGTGTCAAAGACGCTGTTCCCGGAGGGGCTTGAGAAAACCACGCAGGCGATCCGGGATGCGGGGATGGTGCCGGGGCTCTGGTTTGAGATAGAGACTGTGGGCAGCGCAGCGAGAGCCTATCAGAACACGGAGCATCTGCTGCAAAAGGACGGGGCGGTGCTGACCAGCTATTTCAGAAGATTCTGGGATATGCGGGATTCCTGGGTGCAGGAGTATCTGGCCGATAAGGTGATCGGGACGTTGAACAAGTATGGCTTCGGCTATATGAAGATCGACTACAACGAGACCATTGGCATGGGCTGCGACGGGGCGGAATCCCTGGGCGAGGGGCTGCGGCAGAATATGGAGGCGGCTGCAGACTTTATCGAGAAAGTGAAGCGGGAGGTTCCGGGTATCGTGCTGGAGAACTGTTCTTCGGGCGGACACAGGCTGGAGCCCGGGCTGATGGGGCGGATGAGCATGGCGTCTTTTTCGGATGCCCATGAGTGTCCGGAGATCCCGATCATCGCGGCGAACCTGCACAGGCTGATCCATCCGGCGCAGAGCCAGATCTGGGCGGTGATCAGACAGGAGGATTCCGTAAAAAGAATCGTTTACTCGGTGGCAAATACGTTTCTGGGGCGGATGTGTATCTCCGGGGATGTGACGGAGCTGAGCGCGGAGCAGTGGAGGGCGATAGATAAGGGAATCGCGTTTTATCATAAAATAGCGCCTGTTATTAAAAACGGCATATCTTTCCGCTTCGGTCCAAAGATAAAGAGTGCCCGCCATCCGAAGGGCTGGCAGGGGATGATCCGGGTCGGAAAAGGCGGGGAGGCTTATGCGGTGCTTCACACCTTTGGCGGGGAGCTGCCGGAGGTCATGGAGATCCCTCTGCCGGAAGGATGCCCAGAGAACATGGCGGAGGTTTATGCCGCAGGAGTTTATACTGCGGCGGAGCTGCGGATCGAGGATCATGTGCTGCGGTATCGTCCGAGGGAGAACTGGGAGGCTGTGGCGGTGCGCCTGGGCGCAGTCTGAGAGGGGGCGTGTCTGAAACGGACGGTGCCTTCTGAGTGATTGGTAACTTTATAGAGATCTGCTTTTGACAATTGTTGAGAGAAAATCGCTGTATTTCCGGCATTGCCTGGGATACAGCGGTTTTTGCTGTTACACGGCCATGTAGAAAACGGAAGAAAAAACTGTGCAATATTTTGGTGGGGACAGAGCAGGGCGTATATGGTATTATTATGGCAAGGACTGTTTTTGTGACGCTGACAAGTGAAAAATCAGAGAAGATGGAAGGTGTGACGAAATGTTCAGGGGGAGATATGGAATTATATTATCTGTCAAAATATCCTGTAAGATTATGCAGGGAATATATGACGCATTTTAATGTATATGACCGATTTGAATATATATGGGAGGACAGAGGAGATTACTGTCTCATAACATTGAAAGAATATAGAAACAGTATACGTTCTCTTTCTAATGCACGTAAGCCGATCTTTAAGGTAGTATTTGAGGATTTTGGAGATCAAACGGGGATAAGGACACAGCTTATGAATCCCGGTTTCATAATAAAAGGTCCGGATGTATCTGTAAAAGATATTGATCGTTTTTGGGAGACAAAACTGGATGCAGAAAGGATAAGATCGGAACAGGAAAAAGCATGGGACGGCAAGGGACTGTTGGGATGGCTCTTTCGGCAGTAATGGGGAGGCAGATTATGTTTTATGTATTGAGACAGAATCTTAAGTATGGTTTCTATTTTTTAAAGGCATTTTTGAGTTTTGTAGTTGTAATATTTCTTCCTCTGGTTTTCTCGGAATTTGGTATGATAGCCGCCTGGCTGTTCAGGATATTGATCGTCCTCTTGCTGATACGGAGATGGTATAAAAAAATTAAGAAGCAAAATATTCAGCAATATTTTGAACCGTCTTTTGCGTGTATGGGTTTGTATGGGATTTTAATCATAGCTACGATATGGGAGAAGGGAGAAATTGGCAACGGGCTCGCGCTTTTAATATTTATAGCCATTTTTTCCAGTTGGGTTATAACTTTAAAAATCGGGACAAAAGCCTGCGATGTAATAAGAAAATATGATCCGCAGTTGAAACTGAATACGGAAGTGCGTTCTCCGGATGATTTCTGTGAAATTTTTTCTCAGGCAGAAAATTTGGAAAGGAATCTATCCGAGTTAAAAAAAGAAGCGCCTCCCGCGATAGTGAAAGCAATCATGCAGAGAGAAGCGGCAATATTAATTCCCTTTTTTCATATGGAAATGGTTTATCTTTCCATATTGATTCTTACAGGTACACCGTGGATGAAATGAGGGGTAAAATATGCGTTTTTTTGTGCTTGCAAAATTCTATAGCTCTTGCTAAACTGTTTTCAAAGCATATATTCTTTTGGATTGGATTCTTATCGTGGATGCCGCTTGGCAAATTCCAAAATTGGAATAGTCAAAAGGCATAGCCACATTCTCAGGGATATCTGTCCCGTCTGACTTCATCTGAAATCTGTGCTTTTCAATTCACATTAGTTTAAATTGCATGGGATTTCGGAAAAAGTTAGTGCGGATACCTCAGAGAGGATTAAGACGGTCTTTCTTCCGAAAATTCCGGAAGGAGGAAGAAATGAGTAAAAGAAAAAGAAAGAGTGCCGTAGGAAGAGCAGAAAATCAGAAAAGGGTAAGGGCAAATGTCCACTATAAAGATACGGTATTCCGCATGTTGTTCCGAGAGAAAAAGCAGTTACTCGGACTGTATAATGCAGTCAGTGGGCGGAATTATGAGAATCCGGAAAAGCTGGATATTGTGATGCTGGAGAGTGCAGTATATCTGGGAATGCGAAATGATGTGGCGTTCATCATTGATATGAGGCTGTACTTGTTTGAGCACCAGTCAACCGTGAATAAAAACATGCCCTTGAGATTTTTGCAGTATGTATCGGCAGAGTATGAGAAAATAATCGTGTCTAAGAACCTGCACAGGAGGACATTGATCAAGATTCCCGCCCCTCATTTTGTGGTGTTTTATAACGGAATGGAAAAGTGCGGGGAGCGGCAGGAATTACGGCTGTCAGCAGCATATGAGGTGGAGGAAGAAAATCCTGAACTGGAACTGAGCTGCGGTTTTTCAGGCAGCGATACGAGCAAAGAGCGAAGCGTTTGCGAGTCGGTTTGTGTCAATAGATAGAAATTGATCAATATCAATGAGGGCTTTAATGAAGGGTTGAAAGAGGCATGCCTGACACTTGGGGAATATATGCAGTATGTCGATAAGGTCAGGATATATAAGAAGAGTATGTCTATTGACGAGGCAGTTGACAGAGCTGTGGACGAATGCATTGAGCAGGGGATTTTAAGAGAATTCCTGTTGCAGAACAAGGCGGAGGTGAAGAGAGTGAGCATTTTTGAATATAATGAGGAAGATGTGCGGCAGGTGCTTCAGGAAGAGGCTTATGAGGAAGGTGAGACGGCGGGAAGGATAGCAGGAATGGAAAAAGGAATGATAGCAGGAAAAATAGAAGGAAAGATAGAAGGAAAGATAGAAGCGTTAATATATCTTCTGGAAGAAAAAGGATCTATACCGGAGGAGCTGGCGGAACAAATCAAAGCGGAAACAGATGAAGATACCTTGCGGAGATGGCTGAAGCTTGCCGGTAATACAGAGAGTATAGAAGAATTTCGGATGAGGGCAGTATAGTATGCGGATAATAATTTTAGTGGACAACAACACAAGAGACACTTTGCAGGCGGAGTGGGGGCTGTCGCTCTTTATAGAGTATAAGGGGCATGGTATCCTTTTGGACGCGGGCACCACGGGGATTTTTGCGGATAATGCGGGGGCGATGGGAATTTCGGTGGAGAAAATAGAGCTGGCGGTGCTCTCCCATGCCCACTATGACCATGCGGACGGGCTGGAACGGTTTTTTCAGGTGAATAAGAAGGCAAAGTGTTATATCAGGAACTGCTGCGGGGCGGACTGTTATGACAGGAAAAAGGACAAGTATATCGGCATCAGGGAGGGACTTTTGGAAGCCTGGGCGGATCGGTTTGTCAGAGTGGAGGGGGATTATGAACTGTTGCCCGGCGTGACGCTTTTGCCTCATAAGACAGAGGGGCTTGAGAAGGCGGGGGAGAAGGTCGGGATGTACCGTTACAGGGACGGCGCTTGGACGCCGGATGATTTTTCTCACGAGCAGAGCCTTGTGTTTGAGACGGATAGAGGGCTGGTGATCTGCAACAGCTGCTGTCACGGCGGGGCAGACCATATTATCGAGGAGGTAAAACAGACGTTTCCCGGAAAGAAGGTGTATGCGCTGATCGGGGGACTGCATCTGTATAAGGCTTCGGATGAGGAGGTGCTGGCGCTGGCGGACGAGATTCGGGAGACAGGTATTGAGAAAGTATATACCGGGCACTGCACTGGAGAGCGGGCGATGGAGCTGTTGAAGCGCGAGCTGGGCGATATGGCGGCGGAGATTTATACGGGGATGGAGATAGAGATTTGAGCAATATTGTTTTGTATGGTTCTTATGCGCGTGGTGATCAAACGGAAAATATGCTGTGCAGGCGGTATTGGCAATAAAAGGCATTGATTTTAAACGGCATAAAGATGTAATGGCTTATTTCAACAAGACTCATGTTGCAGCGGAAGCAAAAGGGGAAGCATGAAGGAAATACGTGATAAAAAAAAGTGGACGATCGGTATAGTTATGATTTCGGTATTCGTATATTTTGGACTGGGTTTTGAATTCGCTCTGCTTTTGGTGGGAAATAAGCGGGAAGCAGCAGAACTGGCGGGTTTTATGGTGCTTATTGTGGCGATTCTCATTTTGATATTGGTCTTGTCTGAATGGAAACACTATCGCACCCATTGGCTTATGTATGGTGACGGGAAAATTATCGTGAGACGTATTACCGGAAAATATTTAAATACGTATGGCGGAATGGAAACGGACTGTATCAGCAGGGAAGATGAAGTCCTGCTTGAAGAGTTGGCGGCGTACGGCTTTTCAAACCAGTTTATGAATGGAAAGACGAAGGGAGCGGACGTTCAGGGGGGAAACTACAATTTTTATATGGAGCTTTTTTTTGAACTGAAAAACGGGAAAAAAATCTGGTATAATGCATGCGGATGCAGAGACAAAGATATGAGGGACCTTCAACAATACATATACGATGAGACCGGACTTAAAGCTCTCAGAATAGAAGACCCGGATATCAGGTATGAATGGTGGCATTATGGCTTTAGCTGTGGTCGCGGTGGTTACAGGCCGAGACCGCGATCATGAAAGGGAGAAAAGCCGGCAGTCCGGCGCAGCGAATTGCAAAACAGAAAGGAGAACATCATGTCAAAAGTAACATTGGGAAAAACAGGTTTCTGTGTGGAGAAGAACGCCTTCGGCGCACTGCCGATCCAGAGGATCAGCAAAGAGGAGGCAGTAAAGCTTCTGAGGAAGGCTTATGACAGGGGTGTCAGATTCTTTGACACCGCAAGGTTCTACACGGACAGCGAGGAGAAAGTCGGGGAGGCCTTCGACGGTATGCGGGATAAAGTGATCATCGCCACAAAGACCGGGGCGGTGAACGCGGAGGGCTTCTGGAAGGATATTGAGGTCTCGCTGAAAAATCTGCGGACGGACTATATCGATCTGTACCAGTTCCACAATCCGGCGTTCTGTCCTAAGCCGGGCGACGGAAGCGGGCTCTATGAAGCCATGCTGGAGGCGAAGGAAAAGGGCATGGTGCGGCATATCGGCATCACGAACCATCGGCTGAACATTGCGAAGGAAGCCATAGAGAGCGGGCTGTATGAGACGCTGCAGTTTCCTTTCTGTTATCTGGCGACGGAGAAGGATCTGGAGCTGGTGGAAGCCTGCAGAAAGGCGGACATGGGCTTTATCGCGATGAAGGCGCTCTCCGGCGGTCTGATCACGAATTCTGCTGCGGCTTACGCGTACCTTGCGCAGTTTGACAATGTGCTGCCGATCTGGGGCGTACAGCGGGAGAAGGAGCTTGATGAATTTTTATCCTACATAGATAACCCGCCGGCGATAACGGAGGAGATCAAAGCTGTCATCGAAAAGGACAGAAAGGAACTGTCAGGCGGGTTCTGCCGCGGCTGCGGCTACTGTATGCCCTGTCCTGCGGGGATTGAGATCAACAACAGCGCAAGAATGAGCCTGATGCTCCGCAGGGCTCCATCGGAGGCATGGTTGACGCCCGAGTGGCAGGAGAAGATGAAGCGGATCGAAAACTGCCTGCACTGCGGGAAATGCAAGTCGAAATGCCCTTACGGGCTGGATACGCCGGCTCTGCTTGAGAAGAATTACGAGGATTATCGGGAGATTCTGGCGGGGAAGGCGCTGTAGAGAAGCGCAGCCGGGATGAAATGAAGGACTGCGGCGGGAAGTATGCCCGGGGAGCGGGCATACAGAAGCGGTGTTTCAGGATCTCAGAAAAACAGAGTCAGGAGAGAGATGGCGGCATGGCTATTGAGCTGTGCCGTTTTTGACGTCGGCGGTTGTTCTGAACTGATATGTAATGACTTTTGTCAATAGGTAAATTGAGTCACCACAAACTT
>CAJUDM010000018.1:47372-92578 GCA_910584915.1 uncultured Lachnospiraceae bacterium | reverse complement strand
TATACAGGTAAATCCACGAGATTACAAATGCGGGGTCATTACATATTGTCTGTTAAGTCTCTGTCGTTATGCCAACCAGAACGGATTTCTCTCCGGCGCGGCATAAACCTTCACGCCCGTCAGTTTTCTTTTACAGTATTCCTCCATATAGGGCACAAAGACTTTTTCCAGTCCATAATGCCCCGCATCGATGACGGCAAGCCCCTGCTCCACCGAATCGATCCCTTCATGATGATCAATATCACCTGTTATCAAAACATCGGCCCCCAGCCTGACCGCGTCCTCGATACAGCTCTTGCCGGATCCCGGACAGACCGCCGCCATCACTATGGTTTCCGACGGTTTCCCGAACACCTTCACGTGATCCACCAGACAGCGGCTCTTGACATACTCTGCGCACTCAGCCAGCGTCATCGGTGAAGGCAGCATCCCTGCCCTGCCGATCCCCTCTCTGGAATGCTCATCCTCATAAGTGACAGTCAGCACCCTCCGATCCTCCAGTCCGAGCTGCCCCGCCACCGCTTCAGCCATCCCCATCACATCAAAATTCGTGTGCATGGCATAATAACATATGCCGTTCTCCGCCAGCGTCAATATTTTGTCCCCGATAAAATGCTCTCCTGAAACCCGCTTCAACGGCTTAAAGATCATCGGATGGTGCGTCAACAGCATATCCGCCCCCAGAGCCTTCACCTCCTCGATCACTTCCTTCGTTGCATCCAGGGCGATATATATGGAAGATACCTCCTTTTCCTCCCTGCCGCACAACAGCCCCACATTATCCCAGCTCTCCGCGAAGGATTCCGGCGATACCTCCCTCAGATATTCCATGATCTCATAACACTTCATAGTTGTTCCCTCAGCCCTTTCCCTGCGCTCCCATCAGTTCCCGCACATCCCGGATCCGCCCAAGTTCCTGCTCGACCTGCGCCCGTCTTTCCGGATAGTCCAAAACTTCTTTTAATATTTTTCTCTGCTGCCCTTCCCACCAGTCCAGATATGCAAGAAGCACCGGATGCCTTTCCCGGATCAGGCAGGGACCGAACTCATCCGCCAATCCAGCCCATTTCTCCATATCATAACATCCGTTTTTTGTCTTTCCCGCAACATCCGGGCCATCCGTTGCAGCATCCGGGCCGGCAGCCGTCCTCCCCCGGCATACTGTCTCCACCAGCATCATCGGATAAAACTTCCTATCCTCATACACCATATTCTCCCGCAGGATCACAAACCTTCTTCTGCGCAGATATCCGCGCACAAAGGAGAGTTCCGACTGTGGCTGCAGTACCAGGTAACGCAGGCTCTCAAGCTTTTCCGGATGATCCTCCAGGATCTTCACAATGAGCCTGCCGCCCATCCCCGCGGCTATCATACACTCTGCCTCCCCCGGCACAAGCTTCTCTATCCCGTCGGACAGACGGGTTTCTATGTATGCGGACAGGCCGGCGCTCTCTATATGCTCCTCGGCGCGCAGAAGCGGTCCTGTGTTGATATCCATGGCGATCACTCTCGGGCATATCCCTTCCCGCACAAGGTGGATTGCCACAAACCCGTGGTCACAGCCCACATCGCACGCCGCCGCGCCGGACGGTACAAGTTCTGCCACCGCCGTCATTCTGTTCGATAGATTGATCTTCAGCATATCAGTTTATACAACACCCGTTATTAATTCAGATAATCCTTCAGTTTCCGGCTTCTGCTGGGATGGCGAAGCTTCCGCAGCGCCTTTGCCTCGATCTGACGGATACGCTCCCTTGTCACATTGAATTCCTTGCCCACTTCCTCCAGTGTCCTCGCCCTGCCGTCATCCAGGCCGAACCGCAGACGAAGTACCTTCTGTTCTCTCTCTGTCAGGGTACTTAAGACTTCCACAAGCTGTTCTTTCAGCAGCGTAAAGGCTGCCGCCTCCGCCGGCACCGGCACATTGTCATCCTGAATAAAGTCTCCGAGATGGCTGTCCTCCTCCTCGCCGATCGGCGTCTCCAAAGATACCGGCTCCTGAGAGATCTTGGATATCTCACGCACTCTCTCCACAGGGATATCCATCTTTTCGGCGATCTCCTCCGGCAGCGGCTCTCTTCCAAGATCCTGCAAGAGCTGTCTGTTTACCCGGATCAGCTTATTGATCGTCTCCACCATATGCACCGGGATCCGGATAGTCCTCGCCTGATCCGCGATCGCCCTTGTGATCGCCTGGCGGATCCACCAGGTCGCATAGGTAGAAAATTTATATCCCTTCCTGTAATCAAATTTCTCCACAGCCTTGATCAGCCCCAGATTTCCCTCCTGGATCAGATCCAAAAACAGCATACCCCTTCCCACATAGCGCTTTGCGATGGAAACTACCAGGCGCAGGTTTGCCTCCGCCAGTTTCTGCTTTGCCGCCTCGCCGTCCGCCACTACGTACCCCAGCTCTTTCTTTTCTTTTTCAAGCGCCTCTTTTTCCTCCTCCCCGGCGGTTTCCAGCATGGTGTCGATCTCCTTTAACTTCTCCACCGCTGCCGCGCCGTTCTCGATCTTCTGGGCGAACTCTATCTCCTCCTCCGCCGACAGAAGGGGAACCTTCCCTATCTCCTTCAGATACATTCTGACCGGATCCTCGATGCTGACGCCGTCGGGCACAGAAAGATCAATATTCTCCATATCAACCTCATCCTCCTCCGACAGATTGACATCGTCATCGTCCAGGTCTCCCTCCACGGGGATCTCCATATTGCAGACGACGCCGTTCGCCTCCAGGATCTCCAGTACCTTGTCAAACTGCTCCTCCTCGATCGGCAGATCGTGAAAAAACTCACTGACCTCGGAATAATCCAGTACGTTCTTTTTCTTTTTGGCAAGATTCAAAAGTTCTTTTATCTTCTCGTCAAATTTTACTTTTGTGTTTTCATCCATTATGACTTCCATCCTTCCTTATTTATGCAGGTACGACGCCGGGCGCCATACCGGAACCGGCCAGGCCGCCTTCCTTACTGCTCTCGGCAACACTCATAACTTAATCAGATAGTATACTCTCTAATCAAGAGAAATATGCATTTTGCTAAGTTCTTCCAGTGCTTTTTTCCCCGCGATCACCTGATTTAACGCTGAAATATCCGTTCCCAGCCTCCGGGAATAATATTCATAACTGTTTCTCTTCACGCTGTAGACTATATCATGCAGAGCCCGCTCTGCCTCGCTCCGGTTCTCCAGCCTTCCGAGGCTTTCATGAAACATCTGCGCCGCCTCCCGCTGCTGATCCTCCTCCGGGAACAGTGCAACGATTCCCGCCGGATCCGCCTTTCCCTCCTCCAGATCCGCAAACAATCGTTCTGCAGCCTTTCTGTAGAGCTCATCCGTAAAATCATCCGGCGTGATATATTTCTTGATCTTCTGATACAGCCCCGGATCGTCCGCCAGCCAGGTGATCAGAAGCCTCTGCGGCTTCTTCACACTGTCCTCCGGCATCCTCTTTTGCTGCAGCCCCGATTTCGGCCTCTCGAGCGGCTTCGCGAGCCCGGTCTGCATTGCGGCAGAGTTCACCAGCTTCCGCAGGTTTTCGTGGCCGATATGATATCTCTCCGCGATCGCCTCCACATAATTTGCGCGCTCCGCCTCCTCCGAAAAGCCGCACAGCTTTCTGGCGATCTCCCTGTGGAACTTAGTCTTTCCCGCCGGATCATTCAGGTCAAAGTCCCGCGACAGAATACGGATCTCGAAGAAAAAGCTGTTCTCCGCCTCCGCGAGCCGTTTCTCAAACGCTTCCGCTCCCTCCGCCTTGATGAATTCATCCGGGTCCTTATGGGGCGCAAAACTCAGGACACGCCCGGTAAGCCCCGACTCCCGCAGGATCCCGATCGCCCGCAGAGCCGCCTTCACACCTGCGCCGTCCGAGTCATAGGCAAGCAGCACTTCGTCTGCATAACGCTTTAACAGGGAAGCCTGTCCCGCCGTAAATGCCGTCCCCAGGGATGCCACAGCCTGTGTAAAGCCTGCCTGATGCATCGTGATCACATCCATATAGCCCTCGCAGAGGATAAACTGATTCTTTCTGGAACTTCTGGCAAAATTCAGCCCGTACAGATTCCTGCTCTTGTCAAATACGGGCGTCTCCGGCGAGTTCAGATATTTCGGCGTCCCGTCCCCCATCACGCGCCCGCCGAAACCGATCACCCGATGGTTGATATCCTGGATCGGAAAGATCACCCTGTTCCAGAATTTATCATGGAGCCCCCATCGTTCATCAAACGTCGCAAGTCCCGCCTCCTTGATCAGTTCATCGGAAAATCCCTTCTCCCTCAGATAGCGCGAAAGATCATCACTCGTCTTATTGGCAAAACCGAGTCCGAATTTATGTAAAGTCTCATCGGAGAGCCGTCTGTCCTTCAGATAGGAAAGCCCCTGTCCCCCCTGCGGCGCGCGGAGCTGATAGTAAAAATACTTTGCCGCCTCTTTGTTGACCGCAAGAAGCCTCGCCCGATGATTTTCCTTCGCTCTCTCCGCCTCCGAGTATTCCGCCTCCGGCAGCCTGATCCCCGCCCTGTCCGCCAGCATCTTCACTGCCTCCTGAAAACTGGCGTTCTCATACTGCTGCAGAAAAGTGATCACATTGCCGCCGGCGCCGCAGCCAAAACAGTAATACATCTGCTTTGACTGGGACACCGAAAAAGACGGCGACTTTTCGTTGTGAAAGGGGCACAGCCCGAAATGGCTCGCGCCTTTTTTCTGCAGCCGCACATAACCCGAGATCACATCCACGATATCATTTCTCGTTCTGACTTCTTCTATTACTTCCTGCGGATAGAACATACCCGCCTCCTATCTATCCCAGTTCCGTAAGTCCCCTACCAGTACCAGGATATGCAGAGAAATTTCCAGACGCTTCCCCGTCTGTAAATTCTCTGGGCACTGTCCGGGCACTTACTGTTTTCCAGTTCCGTAAGTCCCCTACCAGTACCAGGGCACTTACTGTTTTTGTATTTACCCGTGCCAGGACGCAGGCACGTAGATCTCCTCAAATTTCGCGATCGCGTAGCGGTCCGTCATGGCGCTGATATGGTCGCAGACCACTCTCTCGAGCGGCTCCCCCCTGTCGAGCAGCATCAGCATCTCCTCCGGCAGCTTATCCTTGTGCCCGCAGAAATACCCGTACAGTGTCTCCACCAGCATGACAGCCTTCCCCTCTTCGCTCTTCGCCTGGGGGTTTGTATAAACCCTCTCAAACATAAAATTCCTGAGTTTTCTCATCGCCCCGGCCACAGGCTCCGACATGATGATACAGTTTTTTTCGCAGCTGTTTGAGACAATGTCGTGGATAAAGTGGTCGATCCATTCCGCGCTGTTATAGCCGATCACATCACCTATCTCCTTTGGCACATCCTTCTGCGTCAGGATACCGCCTCGTATGGCATCGTCCATATCGTGGTGGATATAAGCGATCTTATCAGAAAACCGCACCACCTGCCCCTCCAGCGTCGAAGGATTTCCCCTGGTCTGATGGTTTAAGATCCCGTCCCGTACCTCCACAGTCAGATTTAACCCCTGCCCGTTCTTCTCCAAAAGTTCCACTGTCCTCACGCTCTGCTCATTATGGGCAAACCCCAGCGGACACACGTTACATAACGCCCTCTCTCCGGCATGGCCAAAGGGCGTATGCCCCAGATCGTGCCCCAGCGCGATCGCCTCCACCAGCTCCTCATTGAGCCTGAGAGCCTTGGCAATCGTTCTGGCATTCTGGGAGACTTCCAATGTATGGGTAAGCCTGGTCCTGTAATGGTCTCCCTCCGGCGTCAAAAAGACCTGCGTCTTATCCTTCAGCCTGCGGAAGGATTTGCTGTGCAGGATTCTGTCCCTGTCCCTCTGAAAGACCGGCCGGATATCACATTCCTCCTCCTGTCGGTCCCTGCCCTTTGAATCTGCACTGTGACAGGCATAAGGACTTAAGATCTCCGCCTCCCTCTTTTCCAGATTTTCCCGTATCTGCATTGTTTTTCTCCTGTACCGCCTGCGTCCGCGGCGCTGTATACCGATTCACCAGGCTTCCCGCAGAACAGTAAAACGACAATTTCATATGCCTTCATAATATATATTCTGCGAATTTTCTCCGTTTCCTTCTATTGAAATCCCAATTTTTTATTTTTTCGCATTTTTGTCTATCCGAACCCCCCGCATCACACATAACCGCCTGAAAATCCCCTTTCACGGTGATCCCGGCGGAAAAATCTACTGGAGGACACAATTTATGTTAAATTTATACAATCCACCCTTCATTTTTTGATGGATTCAGCCGACAAATACATTACAGGGATGTTTGATCTGCGGTGCCTGCCATAAAAACACGTGAGGACGCCGCACATATATGATAGAAGGAGCTGATTTACCATGTCATTGACCGTTCAGATGAAACCGGACCACACAAACGTTATCACAAGGAGCATGCAGAAACTCGGCAGCAATGGCGGCACCGATATGAATAACCTGACAAAGACCATGCTCGGCGGAGGCGGAGATAATACACTGATCGATTACACCGCCATCAAAAACGGCAGCTACGGCAAATTATTAAAGGCTTACTACAGCGAAGTGCCGGAGGCCGACACCAAAAAAGCGATAAAAGAAGAGAAAAATGTCAACAAAAAAGTGGAGTTGGTGCAGGATGCCCTTCAGGGTAAATCCTCAAGTTCCTCAAAGTCCTCCACGGACACCACCTACAACGCCACGGCAGAAAAGATCAAAAACCTGTCCGAGTCGGTGTCCACACTGTTCAACGAAAGCATATGATTTTACTCATCCCGGGCGGCGATATTTTCGCCGCCTTTTTCTTTCACAGGAAACTGCGTCCCATGTAAAGACTCCCCGGCGTATTCATAAATTCTCTCGATAAATCTATTGCATTTTCCCCCGTTTTCTATTACTATTGAAATTACTGCGAAATTTGCCGGAATTCCCCGGCCGCAGCAATATTTACGGAAAAAACTGGAGACCATTTATGAAAAAAATAGAAGTTATCATCCGCCCTGAAAAGCTGGAGGATTTAAAAAAGATCCTGACAAAAAACGAATACAGCGGCATGACTGTGCTCTCCGCTATGGGCTGCGGCCATCAGGAGGGTTTTGACAATCCTGAATTTGAAAAACTCGGCCTGGAGGTGAACCTCCTGCCGAAACTCTATGTCATGACCGTAGTCTGGGATGAAGATCTCGAAGATATCCTCTCTGAGATTGTGGATAAGCTCTCTACCGGCAATGTGGGGGACGGAAAGGTATTTATCTCCGACATCGACGATGTCATGCGCATCCGTACCGGAGAGAGGGGGAAGCAGGTGCTGTAGGACTGCCGCCTTCCGGACCCGGGTACGGCCCGCAGCCGCGCTGTCCCTTCCCGGACCATGATGCGGGCGTCAATACGGCTGTAAGCCCGGCTTGTGCCGGACAGCACGGACCACACATCAAACTGGAATCAATTGGAGGTATCCATAAAAGGAATGATAAGAACTGACAGCAAACCCATCGTGAGACTGTCCGGCGTGACAAAAGACTTTGGGAAAAGTGAAGTCTTAAAAAATATTGATCTGGACGTTTACGAGGGGGAATTTCTGACTTTGCTCGGTCCTTCCGGCTGCGGCAAGACTACCACGCTGCGCATCATCGCCGGTTTTGAATCGCCGTCTCAGGGACATGTCTATTTAGAGCAGGCGGATGTGACCGCCCTTGCCCCCTATAAGCGCAATGTCAACACGGTCTTTCAGAGTTATGCTCTCTTTCCCCATATGAATGTCTTTGACAACGTCGCCTTCGGGCTTGTGGAGAAGAAGGTTCCGAAATCCGAAATCAGGCAGAGAGTAGAAAAGATGCTGGAACTGGTGCAGCTCAAAAACTTCGGCAGGAGAAAGCCTCATCAGATGTCCGGCGGGCAGCGCCAGAGGGTAGCCATCGCGAGGGCTCTTGTCAACAATCCGAAAGTCCTGCTTCTGGATGAACCGCTGGGGGCGCTGGATCTGAAGCTCCGCAAGCAGATGCAGATGGAATTAAAGCATCTGCAGCAGAAACTCGGCATCACCTTTGTCTATGTGACCCATGATCAGGAGGAGGCGCTGACCATGAGCGACCGGATCGCTGTCATGAACAACGGTTCCATCGAGCAGATCGGAACCGCCAGAGAGATCTACGAGCATCCGAAAACAAAGTTTGTCGCCAGTTTTATCGGGGAATCCAATATTATAGAGGCTTCCGTCACAGGATTTGACGGCGACCTGATCGAACTGACCGCGGAGAACGGCGTGGTCCATGCAAAGGGCAGCGGTTTTGTGCAGGACGAGATGATCTATATCTCCATCCGTCCCGAAAACACCATGTACTCCCCGGAACCTGTAGATAATTTCCGGCTTCGGGGCATTGTGAAGGAGCATATCTATGTGGGATCCATCGTAAAGACCGTGGTGGCGCTTCCAAACGGGCAGAGGCTTAAGCTGAACCAGCACCCCCACAGCAATTTACCCGAAATCGGCTCCGCCGTGACAATCTACTGGGATATGGACAAGGCGGTGATCATGCATACCACCGAAGATACGCTCTACGACCTGATCGAGGATGCGCTCTTAAACCGCCCGGATCTCGCCGTACAGAAAGGACAGCACGGCAAAACCTGACAAATTTTTCAGGTTACGGATATCATATACACAGACAGGCAGCGGATCGCAAAAACTGCCATGTAAAGCCGGACTGTACCGAAAGGCCGTCGACATTCAGACATTGCAGATACAAAGCACAGAGCATCACTAAAGGACAGGGAACGAAAAACAGATATGGCACGCAGAAAAAACGCAGAAAAAATTTCACACGGCAACAGGCACAGAAACGAGATCCTCTCTCTTGTAGGTCCTCTCTTTCTGTGGATGGTGCTCTTTCTGGCACTGCCGCTCGCCTATGTGATTGTCATCAGCTTTCTGGAAAAGGGTATCTACGGCGGCGTGCAGGCGATATTTACGCTGGAAAACTATACCACCCTCTGGAATCCGACCTACGGGAAGGTGATCTGGCGCTCCATCGTGCTGGCATTCTGGACCAGCCTGATCTGCCTGCTCATCTCCTATCCGTTCTCCTTTATTTTATCCAGATTCAGCAAGAAGTATCAGGGATTCTGCATTCTTCTCATCATGCTGCCCTTCTGGATCAATCAGCTGATCCGTCTAAACGGCTGGAGCAATATATTGCGGGATTCCGGTATCATCAATACCTTTTTGCTAAAGCTCGGCATCATCTCCGAACCGATCACGATGATGTACACGGACGGCGCAACTCTGTTCGGTATGGTGTATGCGCTCTTTCCGTTTATGGTGCTGCCGCTGAACAACTCGATCTCCAAACTGGACTATTCTCTGATCGAAGCAGCCCATGATCTGGGTGCCTCCCGGATCAGTACCTTCTTCCGGGTGATCCTGCCGCTCACTCTGCCGGGTATTTTCGCCGGCACGATACAGGTGTTCATCCCGAGCCTGGACGCCTTCTACATTGCGGATGTGATGGGCGGCGGCAACTCCACACTGCTAGGGAACCTGATCAAGGATCAGTTTATGGCAGCCCGAAACTGGCCTTCCGGCGCAGCCTTCTCAGTCATTCTGATCCTCTTTACTCTGCTTGTTTTGAAGCTGTATACAAAGGTAGGAAATCTGGAGGACCTGGCATAGTGAAAAACAGCGGAAATCGTATCAGTGACAGGCGCCATAACACAGATATATCAGAACAGAGGTACTTACGCCAGGACATTTACAGATACTTCCGAAATAACGAGGAAACAATATGAAACGTAATGAAAAAAAGCAGCTCGGCGCACTCTCCTATCTCTATGCCGGAGCCGTCTACTTATTTTTATATCTGCCGATCTTTATGGTGGTCGGCTACTCCTTCAATACGAACGATAATAATCTTGTCTTCAAAGGATTTACCCTGCACTGGTACAGCGCCATGTTCCGGAACAGATCCCTGATGAGCAGCCTGCTCCTGACACTGGAACTGGCTCTTGTCAGCACACTGATCTCCGTTGTGCTCGGTACACTTGCAGCCATCGGTATGCACCGCTATGACTTCAAGCTGAAAAAGACATTGGACAATATGCTCTATGTGCCGATCGTCATCCCCGAGTTAGTCATCGGCATTGCATCCCTCGCCACTTTCACAACGCTTCGCATCACCCTCAGCTTCTGGACACTGGTGATCGCCCATGTGACATTCTGCGTTCCCTTCGTGATCATCACGCTGCGCGCCAGGATCGCCGGCTTTGACAAATCCATCGAGGAGGCAGCTATGGACCTCGGCGCAAACCATCTCCGCACCCTGCGCAGAGTGACGATCCCGATGCTGATGCCGGGCATTATCTCCGGCGCCCTGCTGTCCATCACCCTGTCCCTGGACGATGTGATCATCAGCTATTTTGTGACCGGCGCAGGTGATACCACGCTGCCCATCAAAGTCTATGGCATGGCCAGGGGCAAGATCTCCACGGAGGTCTACGCTCTGTTCACGCTGATGATCATTGCAGCCATACTGATCTACCTGCTGTCAGCGGTGGTAAGATTCGCTCTCGCAAAGAGGCATCGTTAGGCGCAAAACCGCCCTATATAACAAAATGCCGCAGGCGTCTCTTTTCTCTGATCATACGGATTTTGAATTATAAACATGATGAAAATAGACAAAAGAATATCCGTCGTACCAACATATTCAGCACAGAATGGCCATCGAATCAATGACAAACGCGGCATCGTTTTTCAATACACAACACATATTTGCCAATCAGATTTTCTCACCACATATACCGAAACCCTTTTTCGCCCTCCTTCACAGACAATATCTCCTCCTCGATGGAATCGATCCGGATCGGCTTTCTCTGGTGCAGGCAGACGATCATATCCTGTATGGTCTCCATCCGGCCCTGTACCTCCATCAACACATCTCCGTTCGGCAGATTTTCCACATAGCCGGTGAGCCCCAGCGTATCCGCGAGATACTTGGACTGAAACCGAAACCCCACAAACTGCACTTCCCCCTTAAAGATCAGTTTTTTCCTGACGATATCGCCGCTCATCTTCTTCTCTGCCTCTGCGCTGTCTTCCTGATCAGCCGATCCGGATTCCACGCTGTCCCCCCGCTCCATCTTCCTGAACTCCACGTTGTCCCCACACTCCGCCTTCCCGAACTCTGCGCTGTCTTCCCGCTCCGTCTTCCTGAACTTCGCGCAGAGGTTCCGCAAAATGCTATCTTTCTTTCTCACCCTTCACCACCTTCTGGCAGAGCCCGCTCACAATACAGAACGCGCCGATCACCGCCATCACGATCCCGGCGGCCTTATAATCCACGGCAAAAAAGGGATCGTCTTTTTCTCCTCCATTATAACGTCCCCTTCTCTCTGATTTCAACCCCTTATCCAAAACAGTCCGAACAGAAAATACCCTGTCGCAGCCCTGCATAACGCCGATACTGTCTTTCAAAGACCTGAACCGTCAGCGGGCTGCGGAAGGTAATTTCCCATCCGGACATCCGTTTACTTTATTACAATATACTATACCTAAACTATGATACCGCGGATTGCTCCGCATTCCAAGTTCCCGCAATCCTAAAAGATCTCAATTCAGGCTGAACTGTTGCCTCAAGTCCTCCCACTACGCCAGATCTTCCCCGTTTGTCCGGATGACCTTCTGATACCAGGCAAAGCTGTCCTTCTTGATCCTCTTTCCGCTCCCCTTACCGTAGTCATCGATATCCACATAGATAAAGCCGTAGCGTTTGCTCATCTCGGAGGATGAACAGCTCACGATATCGAGGGGTGCCCAGAGATAATACCCTCTCAGATCCACACCGTCCATAATGGCAAGCTTCATCTGCTCGATGTGCGCCCTGTAGTAGTCCACACGGTAGGGATCATGGATGGTGCCGTCCTCCTCCAGCTTATCGTAGTTGCCGCAGCCGTTCTCCGTGATATAGATCGGACATTGATACCTGTCGTAGAACTCGTTCAGCATATACCGAAGGCCGCTCGGATCGATGCTCCACCCCCAGGGGTTCGCCGGGAGATCCGGATTCCTGACGGCTTCATTTCCATTCTCGAAACTCTCCTTTGTCACCATCCTTGTATAATAGTAGGAGAAGGACAAAAAGTCTGCCGTATTCTTCAGATCTTCCTCATCATCCGGGCCAAACTCGATGTTGATGCCTCTCTCCTCAAAAAAGTGGAACGCATAGCCCGGATATTTTCCCCGAAGCAGCACATCGGAGAAGAAATACTCCATCTGGTTATGGCGCATCGCCGCCAGGACATCCTCCGGTTTGCAGGAAGCCGGATAGGACGGACCGCCACAGAGCATCATGCCGATCTGCAAATCCTTGTTCAGGCTGTGCCCGTATCTGGTCGCCCTCGCGCATGCCACCATCTCGTTGTGGACAGCCTGATACTTTGCCTCCAGCACATTGTCCACCACATCCTCCGCCACACCGAGGTGGTTGAAGGATTCATGCACGATCAGGTTGATCTGGTTTACCACGATCCAAAGTTTCACCCTGTCCCCGTATCTGTCAAACAATGTCTTACAATATCTCTCAAAGAACTCTATGACTTCCCTCGAGTACCAGCCTTTATAATTCATTGTCAGATTTAAGGGCATCTCATAGTGGGAGATCGTGATCAGAGGCTCCATGCCGTTTTTGATGATCTCATCGATCAGGCTGTCATAAAATTGTAACCCTTCCTCATTGGGTTCCTTATCATCTCCGTTCGGATAGATCCTCGCCCAGTTGATGGATGTCCTGTAGGTCTTCATCCCCAATTCCGCAAGGAGTTTCAAATCCTCCTTGTAAGTGTGATAAAAATCGATTCCCCAGCGCTTCGGGAAGATCCTGCCACTGTCCTCCAGAGCTTTCTTCACAAACTCCGAAGTCACCTCCTCATTAAACTTTTTGTCCACAGGAACATTGTCCACAAATTCATTGATATCCGCCACACAAAGCCCCTTGCCGCCCTCTTTCCAGGCTCCCTCCATCTGGTTGGCGGCAAACGCGCCGCCCCAGAGGAAGTTTTCAGGGAATGTTTTCGGTACTCTGCTCATTTCTTATTCCTCCTGATTTCAGTTCTGCGTCTGTCCCGACTCACAAACGCTCCGCTTTTTGTTCGTATCCCTCGCCTTCAGCTCGGTCTATTCCAGTTCCGCATCTGTCCTTATCTTAACTTTATCCTTCTAATTTTTTCAGCCTCTCATCATAGGATGCAAAGATATTGCACATCTGTTTCGCGATCATGATCTCGCTGTAGATCGTCATCAGGGTATCCTGGGCATGGGCGAACAGGACATTGTACTCAAAATCCTCCCCCGCGATCGCGCCCTGGATGCAGTCCGTCTGAATGTGATGGGCTTCCGCTATCTTTGCATCCGCCTCTTTCAAATGCTCCTGCGCGCCCGCCATATCGCCGCCCGCAATCGCCAAAAGCGCCGCCTGACAGCAATTTCTCGCATCTCCCGCGTGCATAATGATCTGCATGGCATTTTCTACTGTTGTTTCATTCATAAAACCACCTCATCCTCTTTTAACAGATTTATTTAGCCTCAGCCTTTTTTGCCGCCTTCACATCTCCCGCTTCCTTCTTCAGCTCGTTTGCCTCATATGCCTTGAAGAACGGATACCAGATCAGTGTGGATACCGCCACGGAGATGATCAGGAAAATGATCGCTCTGAAGCTCCTCGTGCTGATCCATGTGGAGATCGGGTACGGGCAGTACCAAAGCTCAAACTGCACATCCGGGAACGGCGCAAACTTGATAACCTTTGTGCCAACCCATGTCAACAGCGACATGATAATACCCTGCAGCCACATCGGAACCATCAGATAGGGGTTCCATGCGAAACAACCAAAGATAACCGGCTCATTGATATTGAAGATGCCGGGCACAAGGCAGGCTCTTCCGAGGGATTTCAACTCCTTTGACTTAGAAAGTATCATCATAACTACCAGAGGCAGCGTACAGCCGATACCTCCCACCCACATGTATGTACAGAAGACAAGGCCCTCCGTAAAAATATTCATACCTGCTGCCGTTGCGGTACCTGCTGCAATCAGCTCCAGATTTGCCACGATGGCTGCCAGCTTCACAGGTTCACTCACCGGCGTCAGCACCCAGCTTGAAATACCCATGGAATAGATAAAGCAGATAAAGAACATAAAGAGCGTAAATCCGTACCAGGTCTGCAAAAAGCCCTGCAGCGGCATGAAGATGCTCAGAATAATATTGTAGAGGTTCACTTTCATGATCAGTACGACTACCCAGCCGAGTACAATGACAAGACCGACCGGCAGAAGAGCGTCAAACCACTGACGAACAAAATCGGGAATCGCGGAATCCTCTTTGAAGAAAGAGAACTTTGCAAAGGCCCCCATGATAAGCCCTGTTATAACACCTGTTATCATTGCACAGAACATGCCGCCCGCACCCAGAGCCGAACTTCCGAAACCTGCTTCGCCTTCTGCCTCCACGATAGGCGTTATCACAATCAAAAACAATAAAAGTCCTGAAAGTCCTGCAAGCAGACGCTGTTTTCTGAAACGTTTTTTCTCGCAGTAGTTAAAAGGGATCAAAAACGCCACAAGGAGCGATACCTTACCCATCGTCCATCCAAACGGCGTCCAGAAGGAAAACGGCAGCGCCACATAGTCCTCGATGATCGCCAGACAACAGAAAATGGAACCCAGGAAGATAAAGGGCAGAATCTGCAATACCGAGTCCTTGATCGTCACAATCCAGATCATATTGCTGATCTTATTCATTTTAGGAGCAAAGCTGTTTTCCAGCCAGCTAATCAATTTTTGCATTTGTACTTATCTCCTTTCTTGTCTCACTATACTTTCTTTACTGCTCACTTCTCCCCGAACAGTTCCAGGATCTGATCCAACGCCATATCGCCGTTCAGCTTCGCGTAAGCCTCCTTGTCGATCAGCGCGATCTTGATATCATACCCCTCACAGTCCTCCTCCAGGGAAGGGATCACTGTCGCAAGGTGAGGCCCCACCATCAGGCAATCGATATCCTCCACATAGTTCAGGACCTCGGACTCGCTCCTCGCAGTCACACTCATCTTGATCCCTCTCGCCGCGGCAGCCTTTCTGATATTTGCCGCCATAAATCCGCTGCTCGCTCCGGAGCCGCATACCAGTAATACATTGTGCTCAGCCATTTCCCGCACCTCCAATTTATTTGATAAGCCCATTGTATTTTTCCTGAAATAAAAAAGCAAACCGACTTTTTCACCGCCGGAGTGAAAATGTCAGTTTGCCACAAAAACAGGGACCTCAGCCGCTGTGGCAAAGATCCCCGCCCCTGTCAATTTTAATTATCCTTATTCAATCTTACCCGATCAGCCCATACTTTCGGAACGCGTGATAAACGCCGTCCTCCGTGACTGACTTTGTGACATCATCCGCCGCCTGCTTCACATAGTCCGATGCATTTCCCATCGCGATGCCGACACCCGCGGCACGCAGCATCTCGAGATCATTCTCGCTGTCGCCTATGGCTATCGTATCCTCCGTCGGAATGCCCAGATAACCGCTGAGATACTTAAGAGCCGTCCCCTTCGTAAATGCTGTCTTTGTGATCTCGCCGCTGTTTCCTCTGGTATCCGCCTGACTGAATGTTGTCACGCTCATATCCCATTGTCTCAGTTTCTCTTTTAACCACTCATTGTCTTTTTCCGCATAGAAAAAGGAACACTTATGTACCTTCTTCATCTCCTGCGTGGAAGTGCAGGGAAGGGTTTTTATAAAGAAGCTGAGAAGAAACTTCTCCCTCTCCTCAAAGCCCTCCATCTGCTTAAAAAAGCGCTCCCTGATCTCCTGATCCATATAGAGGTCCGAAAAGCCTTCCATAATGTAGACGGCTCCTGCCGCCTCGAGCAGATCTGCCACCAGCTTCTTTTCCTCATCTGAGAAATATTCCGCCAGCAAAACCTCTTTTTTCCACATGACACAGGCGCCCGCCGCGCTGATCACACCGTCAAATTTCTTCATCTCATCCGGTGTCTCAGAGTATGCCCTGCCGGTACAGATGCACAAAAAATGTCCGTTATCCTTCGCCTGCGAAAGCGCCTTAGCCGTTTTCTCGGAAACAGGTTGTCCCTCATGTAAAAGAGTCCCGTCAATATCCAGAAATACCATTTTTTTACTGCTCAAGCTTACAGATTCTCCTTGAAGAACGCCTCTAAAGCCGCAGCAGCCTCGTCCTCTTTGTCCCCCTCACAGACAACGGTCACTTCCATGTCCTTCTTAACGCCCATAGCCATAACAGCCATAATCTTCTTCGCGCTGCCCTTCTTCTCCCCGCATTTCAGTGTAACATCACAGGGAAACTTCGCAGCCTCTTTCACCAAAAGCCCCGCCGGACGCGCATGGATCCCCAATGCATCCTGAATCGTGTAACTGAATTCCTTCATGATTTAATCCTCCTTATCAATTTTTAATCCCTATTATCATTATCAAATATAAATATTTTTCTGTCAAGCCTGTACTTGCTCTGTCCCCAGATTATCTGCGCCAGTCGTAAAAATCCATCTATCTGAGCAAAGCGAGTTATGGATTTTTATGACTTGCCCCTAGCAGATCTGCGGAGGCTTAGCGTTACCGCCTCCGAACCCACATACCTCACACGCAGATACTTCCCGGAGCGTCCGCTGAAAACGGTATTCCGGCTCCTTCACAGAGCCGCATCTCGAAAATGTTTCACATTTTCTCGATGTTTGGCTCTCGCCAAATGTATTTGCTTCGGCATTTGCTCTGGAATGCAAGCATTCCGACGCATATGCCAAAGCAAATCCGCCCGGCTCTGTGCGGTTACATGTTTACCACTTTATTTCTCACCGGCAGCACCATCCCCGGCGATACGGAAAGCTCATCGAGGCCCATATTCACAAACTCCTCGGTCAGCGTCGTGTCCGCACCGAGCTCGCCGCAGATGCCTGCCCAGATACCCTCCTTGTGGGCTGCGTCCACCACCATCTTGATCATCCGCAGGATCGCCGGATGGTGGGCATTGTAGAACATGTCGAGTTTCGCGTTCTGACGGTCGATCGCCAGCGTGTACTGTGTCAGATCGTTCGTCCCGATGCTGAAGAAGTCCACTTCCTTCGCCAGCTCATCGGCAATGATAACGGACGCCGGCGTCTCGATCATAATACCAAACTCGATATCCCCGACTTCCTTTCCCTCTTCTCTCAACTCTTCCTTGATCCTTTCCAGGATCTCCTTCACGGTCTGCACCTCCCACACGGAGATGATCATCGGGACCATGATAGCGATCCTGCCGTAAGCGGAAGCCCTGCACAGCGCGCGAAGCTGTGTCCTGAACACTTCCCTCTTGTTCAGGCAGATCCTGACCGCGCGGTAGCCCAGCGCCGGATTCTCCTCCTTGTCGAGCCCGAAGTAATCGATCTGCTTGTCTGCGCCGATGTCCAGCGTGCGGATGATCACGCGCTTACCGCCCATCTTTTCCGCCACCGCTTTGTACGCCTCAAACTGCTCCTCCTCCGTGGGATAATCATTGCTCTGCAGATATAAAAATTCACTTCTGAACAGCCCGATCCCCTCGGCATCGTTGGCGAGCACAGCCTCCACATCCTCCACGCCGCCGATATTCGCGTAGACATTGATCTTTCTGCCGTCCTTCGTCACACTGGGTTTTCCCTTCAGTGCGTTCAAGAGCTCCTGCTCCTTCTTCTGCTCTTCCAGCTTATCCTGATAACTTTTAAGCGTCTCCTCATCCGGCTCTACGATCAGCTTTCCCTCTTTGCCGTCCACGATGCCCATCAGGCCGTCCACATGCTCCGCCTCCGATACCATCACAAGCGCCGGAATATTCATGGTGCGCGCCAGGATCGCCGTGTGGGAGTTGGTGGAACCCTTTCTTGTCACAAAGGCGAGCACCTTGCTGCGGTCAAGCTGCAATGTCTCACTCGGAGCCAGGTCCTCCGCCACCAAAATAGAAGGCTCATCCATAGCCGCGCCGCCTTCCTCCACGCCTGCCAGGATTCTGACAACCCTCGCGGAGATATCCTTGACATCCGCCGCGCGCTCCTTCATATAATCGTCGTCCATACCCGCAAAAATTTCCGAAAAATTCTGCCCGGTCACGGAAACGGCATACTCCGCATTTACCTGCTCATCCCGGATCATCCCCTTGATGCCGTCCAGATAATCCTCATCCTCCAGCATCATCTGGTGCACCTCAAAGATTGCCGCATTCTCCTCGCCCACCTCGACGACCGCCTTCTCATACAGCGCGCCGAGCTGAGCGGACGCAGTCTCCTTCGCCGCCTCAAACCGGGCGATCTCAGCCTCCGCATCAGAAACGGAAGTTTTCACAACTTCCACAGCCTTTGCTCCGAACTCTCTGACCTTTCCGATCGCAACGCCCTTGAACGCCGCCTTCCCCGCCAATACTCTCATGTCCCTACTCCTTTCATTTTACCCTTATTCTTTATCTTTGATATATAATATACTAAATTTATAAACGATCCGACAGGCAATCATTTTCACTGACACAGTGCAAAAGATAACTTGTCCGCCAATCCGCATATAGTATAATAAGTCACATGGAACAAAAATACACTCAGATAACAAAGCTTCTGATGGAACAGAAAAGCTGGGTGACAGCAGCTTCTCTGTCTGACCAGATGGGCGTCTCCGTCAGAACCATAAAAAACTACATATCCGATCTGAACAGCATCTGTGCGTCCCTGATCGAGTCGTCCGGCAGCGGATACCGCATAGACAGAGAGATGGCAGCCAAACTGCTGAACGAAACATCCCAGCATATTCCCCAGACCAACAAGGAGATGTCTTCCTACGTTGCCATCCGCCTGCTGCGCTCACCGGAAACGCTCTCGCTCTTCGATCTCTGCGATGAACTCTACATTAGTATGTCCACACTCCGCACTGTTATGAAGCGAACAAAACGTATGTTTGAACAGTATAACCTGATCCTTGCCGCATCAGGCGACAACGTGGAAGTCAGGGGAGAAGAACGCAACAGGCGCCGCATGCTCAGTTCCATTATCTTTGATGAATCCCGGTTCTCCTTCTTCAATATGGAGGCCCTGCAGGATTCATTCGATGAGATTGATATTGATTATATCATAGAAACCGTAAATTTAATACTGTTTGAGCACAAATATTTTATCAACGACTTCGCGCTTTTCAATGTGGTGCTGCACATTACGATCGCCGTGGACCGGCATTTAAAGCCTCATACTGATTTTGCCTACAGCAATGTACTGCCCCTGCTGCCTGACTATATCTACGATCTCTCCCGGGATCTGTGCGCAAAATTCGAGGATTACTTTGAGATCACATTCCACCGGGCGGAGTTGGAAGACTTTGCTTTTCTGCTCTATACTTCCATCACCTCCCTGATGATAGATGATATCAACGAATCCAACCTGGCAGACTATGTGGGCCAGGAATGCCTCTCGCTGGTGGATACCATGTTCGACAAACTGCAGGATGACTACGGCGTCTCACTGGATTCCGAAGAATTCCGCATCCGTTTTGCCCTGCATGTCAGAGGCCTTTTGCTGCGCCGGAAAACAGGGCACTATAACCATAATCCCCTGACCGAGTCCATCAAAACCTCCTGCCCGCTGATCTATGACGCTGCCGTCAGTCTGTGCAGTGTGCTGAACGACCGGTCGGATTACCCCCCCGTCATCGATGACGAGATTGCCTATATCGCTTTTCACATCGGCAATTTTTTGGAAGAACAGCAGGCCTCCAGGACCCATATCAGGATCATCCTGAACTGTCCTGCCTACTATGATATGAGAACCACCCTGAAACAGAAGCTGATGGAGCGGTTCCGCGACGACATCCTGATCACCAACATCACCTCCAACGAACTGCAGCTTTCGGAGTCACTCGCCGATGCCGACCTGGTCCTCTCCACGATCCCGCTACAGGGCGCTGTCGGCATGCCCAGCATTACTATCAATCCGTTTTTGACATCTGCCGATGCCGGGATCATTGAACGCACGATCACACAGCTCAAGGAGGCGAAAAAAATCAATACCTTCTATCAGGAACTCCATAAACTCCTGTTTCCCCAGTTTGTGGAACATATCGACAGGCCGCTCACCAAGGAGGAAGCCATACACTATATGTGCAACAAACTCTACAAAAACGGCTATTGCCAGGAGGACTTTGAAAAGCGCATCCTCGAGCGGGAAGCTCTCTCCTCCACCGTGATCCAGAATTTTGCGATCCCACACACTGTGAAAATGCAGGAGGCCAATTCCTGTATGTATATTCTGATCAATGATACGCCCATCGACTGGGACTCCTCGCCGATCCAGCTTATCATCATGCTCTGCTTTTCTCCGGCGGACAGGCAGCTTTTCAATACGATCTTTGATCCTCTGGCGATCACTCTCTTAAACCGCAGCACTGTGCGGGAAATCTTGACGGTGCGGACTCCGGAGGACTTTCTGGATGTACTCGCCAGATCCGGCAAATAGGCGGGTTATTCCCCTGCGGGCAGAAATTCCTCAAAGGATGTGACCACAGGATATTGTTCTGTACCGGTGCCCGCTTCATTTGGCATGTATCGTGTCTCACGACACGACACGCTGCACGATGCACACTCGTTTCGCTCGGCGCCCGTTTCATTTGGCATATACCAGGTTCCCACCATACCGAAGGCTGTCGAGCCTGCCACATCTTTTTTCAGGTTATCTCCGATAAAAATGCATTCGGATGGCTCACATCCGGCTTTTTTCAGACAGAGTTCAAAAAATCGCGGGGAGGGTTTCTCCGCCCCCGCCTCCTCGCTTGTCACCAGAAAATCCAGATACTGTAATACCCCTATCTTTTCCAGCTTTTTATACTGTATATACGCCGTCATATCGGTGCCGATGCCCGTCCTGATCCCTCTCTGCTTCAAGCGTCTCAGTAACGGCACCAGCCCCGGCTCCGGCTCCATGGCATCAAGCAGGGTATCCCAGTAGATATGATACATCTCCAGAGCTTTCTGATAGTCGGCAGAGCCGATCTCCTCCAGAAAGCACTGGAAACGCAGCAGTCTGTTATGCAGGGCGGCACAGTTATCGCCGGTCCGCTCTGTCACTATGTCCATGCATTTTTTTACAAGTTCATCCGTTTCCTCCGGCCCCATGCCAAAATTTTTTCCTGTATAGACCGCCAGCGCAGCCATTGCCGCCTTATGGGCCTTATCAAAATTGTACATGGTATTGTCAATATCAAAGATGACTGCTTTTATCATATCTGATGTATCTCCCATCCTGCGGCCGCGCACCGCCCGTTTTACTGCCGGACACGGCTTTTATCAAAGCGGTCGGCATTCCCGCCGCTCTTTCGTCTGCCTGTTGTACCCCTGTGTACAGAGTTCTCCTGTACCGCCTCCTCCGGCATCCTAACGTTGGCCGTAGTAAGCGTTCGCACCATGCTTTCTGTAATAATGCTTATCCTGCAGCTCCTGAGGCGCCGGCCTCACATCCGGATTGATCAGTTCACAGCGGGAAGCCATTTTCGCGACTTCCTCCAGAACCACCGCATTGTGTACCGCCTCATGGGCGTCCTTGCCCCACGCGAAAGGGCCGTGATTTTTACACAGCACCGCCGGCACTGCCTCATAATCCTTATCTTTAAACAGATCCACGATCAGAAGACCGGTATTTCTCTCATAATCCTTCAGCTCTTCTTCCGTCAGACATCTCGCGCAGGGCACTTCGCCGTAGATGTAATCCGCATGAGTCGTTCCGTAACAGGGTATCGCCCTTCCCGCCTGCGCCCAGCTTGTCGCCCAGGACGAGTGGGTATGCACCACGCCGCCCACGTTCGGGAACGCCTTATACAACTCCACATGTGTCGCTGTATCAGAGGACGGATTATATTTTCCCTCTACCTTATTCCCCTCCAGGTCCATGATCACCATGTCATCCGGAGTCAATCTGTCATACTCCACCCCGCTCGGCTTGATCGCGAAAAGGCCGCTCTCCCTGTCGATCTCACTGACATTACCCCAGGTAAACGTCACCAACCCGTATTGGGGCAGCAGCATATTTGCTTCATACACTCGTTTTTTCAGTTCTTCCAGCATTGCTTTTTCCTCCTGTTCCAGTTATACATCTGCTCTCCCAGTACACTCTTTCCCAAAGACAACTCCACATCTGATTTAACAGGAATTTTCTTCATTTGCTACGCAGATCAGAAAGCAGCAAATAACTTCACCTTCCGGTTGAACTATTACTATTTCCTGTGCACTGTGCGGACAGATGCTGTCTATTCTGTTATGGTGTAGAGCGCCACCTCGTCGATCTCCCTGTTCGTCGAGACTAACATATCTTTTCCGTCCTTCACATAGTGATAGACATTCGCGGAACCGCAGTCCCTGTCGATATACTCCATCTCATAGACACCTTTTTTCCTGTTGTAGGAAAACACCATCAGATCCCTCTCCCCCTTGCGGTGGCCGGTCACGAGCACCGGTCTTCCACAGAGCATGCCCCCGTAGATGGAATGCAGGAACTCTCTCTTCTCCTCAAATTCATAGTCCAGTTCAAACGCGCCGCCTCTCTTTTTATAGAAACGGATCGTATTTCCGTGGAACGGGGAAAGAGTTGCCAGTTCCTTTTCACCGTCTCCGTCAAAATCCACGAGCACCGCATCGGAAGCCGCATCAGATATCAGCTCTTTTATCTCCCACTCTCCGCTTTCCCTCTCCGGGGGGATAAACAGAAATACGCCGTTGTCCGTGGAGATCAGGCTGCAGGGCACGCCATCTTCCTCCACCCTGTAATATCCGTGGTTTTTTAGCATATTGTCCTTCAAAACCGTCAATGGAAGCTGGTTGTCCTCATTATATGCGCTCAGGTCATCGGGCAGTACCGCCGTATAGACTTTTCCCGGGAACCTCCAGTCCTCCTTATACTCATAGCCGGACTTCAGGGCACAGGCGATCAGGTACTTTACACCATCCCTAATTAGAATATCAAATCTGTGCACAAAAGGCAACTCCACTAACGTCCGTACTTCCCATTTATTTTCCGCAGGCGTCACGATGACGATCTTCGCCTCCCTGGAATCGTTCGGCGAATAGAACTTGTGGGTGGCAAGAAACTGACCGTCGCTGCCCGGCACCTGAACCATCGTCATAGTACCGCCTGGCCCGTCCCAAACAACATCTTCCATATTTCCCTCCAGGTCAAACAGAAGGCATTTGTCCACCTTCTCCGCCGCCACCAGAAAATGCTCCTTCCCACGATAAGTCAACGGCGCAATGGAATAACATTTTGTCAGATTTGAGATCACCTTTTTCTCTGCTTTCATATTCGCTCCTCACTTTCCAGTCTGTTTGTCCAGGATCCCCGCCATCATATCATGGGCAAAGTGCAGATCCTCCCTCCAGTTCTCACTTCCTCTATACCAGAATTCCGTCACATACCTGCGGATCCCCATCTCCCACGCCTTCGCGATGGCAGCCTCAAAATCCACATGTCCCGTTCCATAGGGCACCTCGCGGTATTTCCCGGGCAGGGTCTCCTTCAGATGAAGGGAAGTGATGTTTCCCCTCCCCAGTTCCAGATCCTCCAGCACATCCGCCTGATACAGATGCGCCGCGTTGGTCAGATTCCCCAGATCAGGGTACACCTTCAGATAATTGGAACCGCACAGGACCACATATTTCATGGCTTTTTCCACATTGTTCATAAACTCGTTTTCCATTGTCTCAAGCCCTAATGTCACTCCTGCCCTCTCTGCCATTTTAGTCCCCGCCTTCAGATTCTCCAGATAGCGCCGCTTTGTCTCCAGTGTGGACTCTTCGTAATACACATCATACCCGGGGATCATGACCACACGGATCCCCAGGTCCTCCGCGAGGCCGATAGATTTCTCCAGGATCTCCATCCCCCGCTTTTCATAGTCCGGCTTATCGTTTCCAATGGAATATTTTGTCAGCGCGCTGACACACATGGTGCGGATCGGCATTCCCTCCTCATACATCATCCTGACCATCGAAAGGCGCTCCTTTTTCGGCATATCCAGACGGCTTATCTTCTCCTCCGAATCATCGATACTGAGTTCCAGATAATCATATCCGGCCTCCTGCGCCGCCTTAAGTTTCTCCCGCCAGGGCAGATTGGCGGGCATCGCCTTTTCGTATAACCCCAAAGCATACTCTTTCATATCTCTTTCTACCGCCCTCCACTAAAATCAGCTGTCTCACACTCCGCAAATACCTTATACCGTCCGGCAGCTGCAGGCCTTGCATGATCAGCCGGCATTACTCTATAATACCCTTCTCTTTCATTTTATCCTCCATCTCCTGAACGGACATGATATTGCGCAGCCCGATCACGACAGTGCCTTTCTTCTCGGCATCTTTAAACATATTTACAAAATTCTGTGCGCAGAATACCACATCGTACTGGGAGGCAGCTGTCTTTCCCTCCGACAGAGCGCAGTGATGGACCTTCCCCGCCTTAATGCCGGCCTTATCAAGCGCCTTCTGCATTGTCATTTTCATCATCAGGCTCGAGCCCGCGCCGTTTGCACAACATACAAGAAAACTCATATTTTCCTTTGCCATTTTACTTCTCTCTCCTATTCCAGTTTCGTATCTGCCCCGCCCGCAGATACTGTTTCCGGTTCCGTATTTATTTGTGGCGGGATACGGCCAGATCTGCTTCACTCATCTGTTTTTCAATTTTTTATATTTCTCATAATCCTCTGTCACAAGGAAGTAACCTTCCCTGTCCGCCCGGTATTCAAGCTGCGGTATCACAAGCAGCCCGGCTGCCACAAGCACAACGCCGGCATAGCTCAAAAACTTCATGAGCGCAGTCATGACAGGCCATACCACAGCCCAGTCCCACATGCCGAGATATCCGCCGTAGGCCGCCATACCCACCCAGCCCGCAATGATCGCGGAGCCAAATACCTGGCAGAGGCCGGAGATGAACGGCAGGATGAGCGCCGCTTTGATACCGCCTTTTTCATTCGCGAATATCGCGATCGTCGCGTTGTCAAAGAATACCGGCACAAACCCGCAGATAACAAGCACAGGGCTTTTCAACACGATCAGCGCAGCGATCGCGATGATCTGTCCGAGAAAGCCTGCCAGAAAGCCAAGCGGCACCGCATTGGCGGAACCGAAACCGAAGATGACCGCGCAGTCCACACCCGGAACAGAACCCGGAAGCAGCTTATCCGCGATCCCCTGGAAGGAAGCCGTCAGCTCCGTCACAAAAGTACGCACGCCGAGCTGCAGGATCGCCAGATATACGGAAAAATAAAGACATGTCTGGATCACATAAAACACCATGCTCGCATCTTCCTTCAAAAAGCCGCCCGCCACCAGATAATTCCTGCCGAGAATGCAGAGGATCGCGCCGAAAAACGCCACCATCAGGATGGAAGTGCAGACCATGTTCTCATTGAAGATGGACATGAATCCCGGCAGTTCCACATCATCGATCTTCTTCACTTCCCTGCCTTCCTTCTTTTTGCCAAAAAGCTTTTCAGCCAGCCAGTAATTGAGCGCCACGCCGAACATCTGCTGATGTGCCAGTGTAAACCCGGCGCCGTCGGTCACCTCCTGGCAGGGCCTGATCAGAAGGTTGGTGCCCACCGCCCAGTAAGCCCCGAGAATGACCGCCATGACAATGAGCATCGCCGCATGCCTCGTCAAAAGGCCGGGCAGCGCAAACATGATCAGCCAGTACGCCGTCGCCGCCTGCTGTACCTGCACATGTCCCGTCGTAAACAGTGCGCGCAGTTTTGTCACTCTGTTAAATCGCACAAGCAGGATATTTATGATAAAGGCAATCAGCAGCAGGATCATCGCATCGCCGAATCCTTTACCAAAAACCTCCTCCACACCTGCTGTCACCGCGTTTTGTCCAAAATACGGATCGATCACCATGGCATCGATCTGAAATACATCCTTTAAGCCCACCAGCACAGGCCTGAAATTGGATACCAGCCCGCTGGATCCTACCGCCAGTATCAGATAACCCACTATCGCTTTGATCACACCTGCAAGAACATCATACCAGGGCTTTTTCTGCAGTATGTACCCCAGCATAACGATGAGGCCGATCATAAATGCAGGCTGCTGTAAAATGTTCGTCGCGAAGTACGACCATGCATTCAATAAATAGTCCATAATACTTTCCTTTCTATTAAAAGTTCCGCAACTGCCCTTCCAGCACCATTATCTGCAGAGTAATTTACAGACGCTTTCGCGTCAGTAAATTCTCTGGGCTCTGTTCGGGCATTTGCTGTCTATCTGTTCCGCAACTGCCCTTCCAGCACCATTATCCGCAGAGTAATTTACAGACGCTTTCGCGTCAGTAAATTCTCTGGGCTCTGTTCGGGCATTTGCTGTCTATCTGTTCCGCACAATAATTTAACCGCAATACTTCCTGTGAAGTGCCAGGAGGTCCTCCGGCTTCCCGGCCGCTTTCAGTTCTTCCATCAATTTCTCATCAGACATTAACTCCGCCAGTCTGGACATATTATCCAGGTGCTGCTCCGGATCGCAGCTTGCCAGCGTAAAAAACAGCACAGCGTCCTTCTCCGGATCCCCGGGATCAAAGCTCACAGGTTTCTCGAGTTTCATAAACGCGATCGCCGTTCTGTGCACGCCCTCTGCACATTCCTGGCAATGAGGCATTGCCACATCGGGCATGATCACGATATAGGGTCCATACTTCTCCACACAGCGGATGATATCCTCCTTATAATTTTCCTCCACCGTGCCATCTGCCTCCAGCACTTCACAGCTCATTCGGACCGCATCCCTCCAGTCCTTTGCGCTCTCCGCAAACTTACAGTGGTTCTTTTCAACAAACTCCCTCAGCATAGATGCCTCCTATTCCCGTACTGCATATATTTAACTCACAAACACTTCGCTTTTTGTTCATATCCCTCGCTTCCAGCCCGGTCTATTCCAGTTCCGCAGATGTCTCTGCGATACACACTATCCGAAAAGTGTTTTCTGCTGCTCTGCATCAGCAAACACTTTTGTGCATCTCCGATACACCTGCTGTTTCCAGTTCCGCAAATACCTCTATTAAAAATCTCCTACAGGCATGATCTGAAAGGGATATTCTGCGGCGCTTCAAAACAATCGTCAAATCCTCTCGGGTGATGATAGTAAACCTTATCCCTGTCCCTGGGATATACATACTTTCCCCCTGCCTGCCAGAAAAACGGATGAAATCTGTATTCATTTCTGTCCTTCTTGAAATCATAGAGCAGCTTAATTTCCTCACAGTCCGCCTGAAAATTCGTCCATACATCCCAGTGGATCGGTATTACGACTTTACAGCGCAGATTCTCCGCCATGCGCAGTATATCGATGGAAGTCATTTTGTCCTGCATACCGATCGGGTTCTCCCCGAAAGAGCCAAAAGCCACATCAATGTCACAGTCTTTCCCGTGCTTGGCGAAGTAAATGGAAAAATGGGAATCACCGGAATGATAGATGTTGCCGCCCGGCGTTTTCACCAGATAGTTGACAGCCTTGTCATCCATATCCGTCGGGCATATGCCGGTCAGTTCCTCCCTGTCCGGACCTGTGGAATCCGTTGTCACGATACAGGTTCTGTCAAAAGAATCCAGGGCAATGATCTCGATATCCTTCACCCTGACCTTATCCCCCGGCCTTACCATGATGCAGCGATCCTCCGGGACACCCCATTTTTTCCAGATCTCCACACATTTTTTCGGTCCTACAAAAGGGACCGGAATCTCATTGCCCTTTTCATCGACTGTTGTCATACCGCTCCTGATCACATGCGCTGCCCATTCCGCAGACATGTGGTCCTGATGATAATGTGTGGCAAGCACCGCATCAACCTGCCTGAAGGCAAAAGGGTCGATCACAAACGGCACGTTGCGCAGGTTCGGCTGCATGGCACGCGCGCCGCACATGTTTGCCATCTGATGCCCCACCTTCATTTTTCCGTCACCGTGCGTCCTCTTTCCGTTGCCGCACCACAGATCGACAGTGACATTGGCGCCGCCCGGCGTCTTAAACCAGATGCCCGTACAGCCAAGCCACCACATGGCTACATTCCCCGGCTCCACGACTTCATTTTCGATCTCTTCCACAAGCCATGTGCCCCATTCCGGGAAAGTGGACATGATCCAGCTTTCTCTCGTTATTTCATCAATTTTACTCATAACCCTCTCCTCTTTTCCTTTACCGTCCCTGCAGCATAAATCTGTATCGCAGCTGCTGTCCCTGCAACCGGATCCTGTATCGCAGCTGTTTTCCCTGCAGTAGAGATCTGCATCGCAGCTGCCGTACCGCAAACGACATTACCTGAACCATCCTGTATCTCCCGTTCGTTTTCATATGCCGCACAGATCATGTAAGTTCATTTTGTACACAACGGACAACAATTATGTGTCTTTTTTGAATAAGAAAAAATTGGGAATCCATGCAAAAAACATCAAAAAACCGGACCATATCCTCCGATATGGTCCGGTACAGGCATTTGCTTTCTCAGCGCGCCAGAATTTTAAAAACGATCTTTGTCACTTTCTCTCCATGTTCTCCGCATCGGATACAGGGCATATGTGCGTCCTGCGGCGCACAGCAGGCAAACATGCCTGACGTCAGGATAATTCCTCCCTTATCCGATCCCTGCTCATAAAAAACAACATCCTTCTCAGATCTTTTGTCCTCCTCTATGGACAGTCCCTCCGCCAGATCATAAAAGACCGTCTCCCTCCCGCTCACGACATACTGCAGATCCGTGTACTTTCCGTGGGACTCCATGCGTCCTTTCTCTTTCGGCCTCGTCTCATAGCGCTGCACCAGGGCAAACAGTTCGCCGTCCGGAAGCAGTTCATAGCGCCCGGCTTCCACCGCCTCTCCTGTGCATTTTCCAATAAATGCTTCCATTTCTTCCGCGTATTTTTCTAACTGCGGATATCTTCCTATATTTTTAATATGGTCGATTATCATCC
This sequence comes from uncultured Lachnospiraceae bacterium, assembly GCA_910584915.1. Classification (GTDB taxonomy): domain Bacteria; phylum Bacillota; class Clostridia; order Lachnospirales; family Lachnospiraceae; genus 1XD8-76. The sequence continues at coordinate 63,577 of CAJUDM010000018.1, read as the reverse complement.
CGTTTTCCTTTCCTGCCTGTCCTGCGGACTCTTTTGCAGGACAGATCCTCTTTCAGAACACCTTTTCCATTTATGAGGATTTCTTTCTGTTTTTCCAGATTCTCTTCACCGCCTGTCCGTAGAGCGGTGACATCAGGGACAACACGGAGATCAGCAGAAACACCAGGCAGATCGGCCTTGTAAAGAATATCGAAAAGCTGCCCTTGCTCATCATCAGCGCGCCGCTGAAATTCTGCTCTGCCGTCCCTCCGAGGATGATCCCCAGAATGATTGCGGACATCGAAAACTGTGTCTTGTTCATGAAATATCCGAGGAAACCGAAAAATACCATGACATACACATCCGTCATCGAATGGTTGTAGGAGTATGTCCCCACAAACGTCATAATGAAGATGATCGGTATCAATATCTCCTTCGGCACATTGACCACCTTGGAAAATACCCGTATCAGGGAAAAGCCAAAGCATCCCATCACGATATTTGCCAGGAGCAGCCCCAGAAAGATCGTGTAGACCTGCACCGGCTGGTTCGTGAACAGAAGCGGCCCCGGCGCGATCCCCTGCACCATCAGCGCGCCGAGCAGGATAGCCGTCGCGCCGTCCCCCGGAATCCCAAGCGTCAGCATCGGGATCATGGCGCCGCCTGACACCGCGTTGTTGCCGGATTCCGGCGCAACGATCCCCTCCGGTTCCCCGTTGCCGAAATTCTCTTTATGCCTGGACCATTTTTTCGCCTGGTCATAACAGATAAACGAAGAGATATCCCCGCCGGTCCCCGGAATACAACCGATAAACGTACCGATCACGGAGGAACGGAGCAATGTTGCCGCAACTCTCTTTATATCGTCCAGCGTCGGGAGCACCCTGCTTATCTTTACATCTTTCTTCTCAAACTTTTCATCAAAACAGCTTTCTATGGATGCCAGTACCTGGGAAAAAGCGAACACGCCGATCAGGATCGGAATAAACGAAATGCCGCCGATCAGATATGTGGAGCCGAATGTAAACCGCATCTTTCCCGTCATGGCGTCGATACCGATCGTACCGATAAAGAGCCCCAGCGCTCCGCCCATAAGCCCCTTGATCACCGAGCCGGAGGACACGCTGGTGATGATGCTGATACCGAACAGCGCCAGGGCAAAATACTCCGCCTTGGAGAAGGTCAGCGCCACCTTTGCGAGCTGCGGCGCAAAGACCATCAGGCAGATCGCAGAAAACAGACCGCCGAACATACTGGCCATCGTGGACAACCCCAGCGCGCGCCCCGGCTGTCCCATTTTGTTCGCCATCGGATATCCGTCCAGCGTTGTGGCTGCGGAAGCCGGTGTCCCGGGCGTATTCAAAAGGATCGCGGATATGCTCCCGCCGTAGATCGCGCCGCAGTATACCCCCAGCAGCATGATGATACCCTGCACGCCGTCAAAAGCAAATGTCAGAGGATACAACAGTGCGATTCCCATATTGACAGAGAGCCCCGGCATCGCTCCGATCAGGATGCCCGCCCCGGTTCCCACCACCAGAAGCAGCAATGTTATGGGGGATGCTGCACTGCTGATCGCCGATACTATATTGTTTAACATATGTTCTCCTCCCTACATGAAAAATGGTTCCGGAAGCTTTGTTCCCAAAATCAGATTGAATATCACAAAAACACCTGCCAGTGTGACCGCCGTCACGATCACCATCTTCTTTTTGTCCCGCTCTCCCAGCATCCACATTAACACCGGGATCAGGACCGCGCCGGAGAGATAGATCCCCAGTATGCGCAGGAGCACACAGTACAAAACCATAACGCCCATCACCGCATACACCCGCTTATTCGCCGGCATCTTTAACGCCACTTCCATCTCTTCATATTTTTTTCTGTTTGCCAATGTCATGACCAGCAAAACGATGGCAGCCACTGTCATAATGCCGCCCATGATGGCGGGCCAGGTCCCCGTGGAAATACCGCCGTCCGCCTTAAATCCTGTCCCGAGCTGCGCCGAGAGGATCAGAATGATCACTCCCAGCACTCCCGTTACAGCCGATATGACATAATTGCATTTTTTCATACTGACCATAGATAATCACCTCTTAAATGTTCTCTCTGTCTGCAGAGCCCGCCGCAGGACATACCGCAAAAGGCAGATATCCCGAGGCAGGGCTGAACTGTCTGCTTACAACTGTTTCTCTACAGATCACTCCGCGAAATCGATCGTCTCAAACACTTCTTTATACATTGCATAGTCGTCCGCCATCACCTGATACGCCTCGTCCCCGATATAATCGAGCGGCTCGATTCCCTGGGAGAGGAAATACTCCTTACATTCATCGGATTCAAGCGCTGCTTTCGCCGCATCCCTGAGTACCTGTAAGCTCGCCTCATCAAGCCCCTTCGGCGCAACCAATGCCGCCCAGGCGCGCACTACCAGGTCATGCCCTTCCTCCGCAAAAGTCGGGACGTCCGGAAGCAGCGTCATACGCTCCGCACTCATCACGCCCAGGCATTTGAGCGTCCCCGCCTCGATCTGCGTCATAAAACTGGAGGGATCGGCAAGCGTCGCGTCGATATGTCCCCCTGTAATCGCCGCCGCAATATCCGCGGTGCCGTTGGGATAAGGGATATGGGAAACGGTTACACCGTATTCCTGCTCCATCAGATATGTCGCGATATCCCAGATCGCCCCTGCGCCGGAGTTTCCGACCTGGACTGTATCGGGATTTTCCTGACAGTATGCCACAAACTCATCCACGCTGTTATAGGGCGCGTCAGCCTGTACGATCAGCGCCGCCGGCGCGCCGATCGGCATCGCAATCGCGTCAAAACTTTCGTAGGTCAGATCCGTCTTATCCTGAAAGCAGAACATGTCCAGTTCCACCGTCACCGCGCCCAGCGTGTAGCCGTCAGCATCGGCTTCCGCCGTCTGCACCATGCCTGTGATCCCGCCGCCGTCCGGGTTGTTCGTCACGTTAAATTTTGCGCCCTCAAAGTTTTTCTCCATGTAGGTCAGAAGTCCCCTTGTGGACGTATCCGTACCGCCGCCTGCTCCCTTTGGCACGATCACCTCAATGTCGTCGCTCGGATATGCGCCGCCTTTCCCGCAGCCCGTCAGCAGAGCCGCCCCCATAGCCACCGATAATATAACTGCTGTTATTTTTTTGAACATAATAATTTTCCTCCTGTTTTTAAACTGCGCAATTTTTGCTTATATACTGCGCATATTTTACATATTTTTTGTGGATTCCTTGTATACGCCGTTTCTCAATGCCTTTCGATCACTCTTTTATCGCCGGCTTACAGATACCGCGCCTCCAGCTTTCTCGTGATACGCCGCAGCACTTCCATCTCTTCGCGGAACGTTTCCGTCAGCAGAGAATCCTTTTTTGTTCTGCTGACCGTCGTCATCGGGATTCCTTCGCCGCTCAGATAATATTTTGCGTTGACCGGATAACACTGGTACTCTATCAGCGCGCACAGTGTCAGCATATCCGCAAGTTCCCTCAGATCCCGCTTTTCATAGTCCGCCGTCAGAATATCGTAAAGCCTGCACTGCATATTCGCCATAACGCCGCTGTAACCCGCCGCGCCTGCCCGCAGGGACGCAAGCAAAGTCGCCGTGTTGGCATTGTACAGTTTCAGGTTCGTCCCCCTACAGACTTCCAGTTTATCCAGAATATTGTGTATGTCACAACTGGTGTCTTTCAGGAAATAAAAGCGCCCCGTCTGCGCGCACCACGCAGTCATCTCTTTGGACAAAACCCGCTTGTAAGGATAGGGACATTCGTAAAATCCAAGCTTTACATCTTCCGGTATCCCCGCCAGCAGCTTTTTCAGATTGGAGAGCCACACTTCATCGCCCTCCTCTTTTTTTGCCAGCCGGTTTGTGATCAGGATCACAGCATCCACACCGGTCGCCGCGATCTGCAAAAGTTCCCCGATCTGATCCTCCATGCTGTCCGAAACATGCCCTGACGCGATGACAGGAACTCTGCCCGCCGCCTTTTCCTTCACAAACCCGGCGATCTTCACCCTTTCTTCCAACGACAGAAAAAACATCTCGCTGGACTGGCATACCGCAAAAAGCCCGGATACCCCGTTCTCGATATACCACTCTGTCAGCCTCTCCAGAGCGGGGTAATCCACCTCATTCTGTTCCGTAAAAGGTGTCAGCATCACCGGCCATACGCCGCCCGCAAATTGATTTTCTCCCATTTCTCTACACCTCCTTTCTCATAAATTCCCAAAACGCAATTGATCTTCTGTCAAAAGTATACGTGACATATACCTTGTTGCCGTCCGCTATGATCGAAGGATAGGAATACTCTCCCGGACCGTCTTCCAGCACCGCCTCCTCCTGCCAGGTTTCTCCGTTATCCGTGGAGGCGAGCAGGACAATGGGTGTTCTCTTTCCCCAATTTTCGCCCACCGGATTCATGCACAAAAGCAATATCCCATCCCCGCACCGCACTACATCGATCCCGCTGTTATTGTTGGGAAGCCCTGTGGGATAAGCGCTTCCCCAGCTTTTCCCGTAATCCGCGGAATCCGCGCGGTAAATCCATCCTTCGCTGCTGCGCAGCAGCATATGTACCTCCCCCGGCGCGCTCTCCCAGAGCGTGGGCTGGATAACGCCCCTCCCGTAGAAGGACTGCTCCGAAACCTGTATCTGACTGGAAGCTGCCGTATTTCCCCCCTCATATGCCACACTGATCCCGACCGGGGCGCTGCGCTCCCAGCTTTTGCCACCGTCCCGCGACCGGTCTGCGTAAGCCGTCCAGATCCCGTTCTCCGTGGACATCCCCGCCAGTATGCTCCCGTCCGACAACGTGATCATCTTACATCTGACAGGTCCTCTGCCTCCTCTGTCTCCCGGCACCAGCTCCTTCGGCTCCCCGAAAGTCTCACCAAAGTCCTCCGACACCCGCACCTTCGTATACCACCGGCTGATCTCATCGCCCACCTTGTAGAGCAGCAGTACCCTTCCATCCTCTCTCCGGTAGAGCACCGGGTTCCAGTGCGCCTCCTCCGCATCGTGCGCCGCCATCACAGGTTCGCTCCATCTTCCGTCCTTTCTGACCGCTTTCCAGATGGAAACATCAGACGAGCCTTCCTTCTTCCCCGCAAACCACACTGCCCCTATCCGTCCGTCCCCCATCAGGCACACATTGGACGCATGGCAGATATTTCCCTGCAAAAACTCCGGCTCGAATATCAGTTCTTTCTTTCCTTCCGCTAAATACATCCTTATCCCCTTTCTCCCAAAACTCTCTCCGTCTCCCCTGTCCGGTTCCTCCTTCTGATATGAGCATAATACATTCATCCCCTTTCCGCTTTCAAAATGATTTGAAGTACGATTTTATACTTTTTTGCTGAATTTTGAGAAAATATATGATATGATGTCCACAAAAGAAAAGCAAGCAGCTTCTCATCTGACAACCAATACCAAAAAGGGAGACACTATAATGAACGAACGCCTCGAACGTTTCGACAACTTTTCATGGACAAAGGAAAACAAGACTCTGATCTGGGAAAAACACAGAGTGCCCGGACTCAGAAATATCACCTGGTGGAACTTCACGACATCCCCCTCCTCTCTGATCATGCATTATCATTCTGATATCATCGAAATACACTGCATGATCAAGGGGCAGCGCTACACCCAGATCGAAAAGAACGGTTCCCTGGAGAGCTATACTTACGCCGGAAACGAAGTGTTTATCACGTTTCCCTTTGAGATCCACGGATACAGCAGCGGCCCGCAGCTTCCCTGCGAATTTTACGCTTTCCAGATCAGCACAAAAGATCCCGACAACATGCTCGGGTTAAATAAAGAATTCAGCAATATGCTCTGCCATACTCTTCTGGCGCTGAAACAGCGCCATTTCAGAATGGGAAAAACCCATATACAATACCTGCGCTCCGCCTTCAACTTTTTCAGCGATATGACGCCGGACTCCATCAAGATCGGAACGCAGTTTCTGACCTGTTTTTTGCTCAGCCTGCAATTTCTGCCGCCCGTTTTCAACAGAGATATCCACAGGCTTGATCCCAATATCGCCGCAGCCATCGCCTACCTAAACCAGAATATCCACGATACCATGCATCTGCAGGATCTGGCGGAAGTTTCGGGTTACTCGCTCTCCCACTTCAAGATCAAATTTAAAAATGAAGTCGGGATCACTCCCGCCGAATATATTTCCCTGCAGAAGCTGGAGTACGCCAAAAAGAAACTTCTGGAAACCGATATCAGCATCACGGACCTCGCCTACTCCCTCGGCTTTTCCTCCAGCAACTACTTTAGTTCCGTATTTAAAAAATATCACGACTGCACCCCGAAGGATTACAGGAAACGGTACAGAAACGTCACACTTTAACATCATCCCATAAAAAACGTCCGACTGCCTGAACGAACAGTCGGATATACAAATACATACATTATTCAGCCCATAACGTGGTTATTGGCATTCTTTCAGCAGTTCCCTCAGCGCCTCGATATCCCCCTTCGTCGTTGACCAGCCCGTGGCAAAACGCACCACCGTATGACTCTCATCATACTTCTCCCAGAAGCCGAACCTCACCTGCTTTTTCAGCCTCTCCATCTGATCGTTCTCCAGGATAATGAACTGCTGGTTCGTGGGCGAATTCAGATAAAAGGGCAGTTTTGCCTCCCGGAAGATCGCTGCCATCTCCTCCGCCATCTCTATGGCATGGCGGGATATCTCAAAATACAGACCATCCGTAAACAATGCGTCAAACTGAACGCCCAGAAGCCTCCCCTTTGCCAAAAGGGCGCCCCTCTTCTTCACGGACGTCATAAAATGGCACGGCCTGTTCTTCTTTGTAAACACAACAGCCTCCCCGCACAGCGCTCCCACCTTCGTCCCGCCGATATAAAAGACATCCGTCAGCTTCGCGATGTCCGCAAGTTCCAGATCGCAGGCGCTGCTCATCAGCCCGTATCCCAGCCGCGCACCGTCTAAAAACAGCGGAATCCGATAAGCTCTGCAGATATCGGAGAGCGCTGTCAGTTCCTCCCTCGTGTATATGGTGCCGTATTCCGTAGGATAAGAAATATATACCATACCGGGAAATACCATATGTTCATGGTTTAAGTCCGCGTAATAATCCGCCAGAAATTTTTTCAGCACTGCCGCTTCGATCTTTCCATCCTTATGAGGCACTTCCAGCACTTTGTGCCCCGTGTACTCGACAGCCCCCGCCTCATGGCCGTTGATATGTCCCGTCCTCGCCGCGATAACGCCCTCAAAATCGCGCAGCATCGTCGAAATGACGACCGCGTTCGCCTGCGTCCCTCCGACGAGAAACTCCACCTCCGCCTCCGGGCATCCGCAGGCTTTTCTGATCTTCTCCTTCGCCCTCTCACAGTAGGGATCTGCACCGTACCCCGGAAGAGGTTCCGCGTTTGTCTCCGCAAGCCGCTTTAATACGGCAGGATGTGCTCCTGTATTGTAGTCGCTCTCAAATGATAACATGTAATGCCTCCTTAGTATATTTAACTCCCTTTTCAGAAAAGTGTTCCCTATGCATAAAGCTTACTTATACATTTTCTCTAACTATTCCTATATGAAAAATCCCGAAAATCAGCGAGACAATTTTTTACAGGCAATCACATTGATCAGAATAAGATACGCTATAACAGCCATATTGAAAAGCTGAACTGTTACAATCCATTTACGTTTTCTCCAAAAAACACTTGAATCATGCGCTCACATATGATATATTTTAATAGGAAAAGGAAAGCCAGAGAGGCGGCTGCCCTCCAAATAATTAGGTCAATACTTTACAGTATCAGCCGCTAACTATTGGTGGTAGTTGGCGGCTATTTTCTTCCCCTGAAAATCTGATAGATCAGACTTACAAGGGCTACCATGAATATTCCAATCTGAATCAAGTCAGAATATGTAACATACATTGGCATCGCCCTCCTCTCTTTCGTCCGGAGGGTAAACCCCTCCGATCATGGAGGGTAAGCCGCCCTGGCTCTCTGGTTTCCTGCACTGTGATTATAGCATGTTTCTATACTATTCACAATAGTAACATTTCATGTTCGCATTCTGATCGGAAGAGTTTGTTGCCATTCACGGTCTGTGGACCGCTCACAGTAACAAGAGTTCAGCCTTAAGCCTCACACTTCCTCCTCAGTTCCTCCCATCTCCTGTCCACTTCCGCCTGGCACTGCGCGATCAGTTCCTCTCCGCCCGGCGTAAAGAGATGTTTAAAGCGCTTCTGCGTCCGCAGAAAATCCTCCACAGGGAGCTTGTTTTTCGGCTCATAGTTCAATATCCACTTTCCGTCAACCACCTCATAAAGCGGCCAGTAGCAGCTCTCCACCGCCAGCTTACAGATATTCATCAGTTCCGCTGGTTCGTAGCCCCAGCCTCTCGGGCAGGGGGACATCACGTTCAAAAATGCCGCCCCCTTCGTGTAGATCGCCTTCTCCGCCTTCGTATGCAGGTCCTTAAAATTGGACGTAAACGTAGTCTGCGCCACATAAGGGATGTGATGCTCCGCCATGATCGCCGCCAGATCCTTCCGGATCTGCACTTTGCCCTTCGACACTGTCCCCGCAGGCGTCGTCGTCGTGTCCGCAAACTGCGGCGTTGCGGAAGAACGCTGCGTACCGGTGTTCATGTAGGCGCCGTTGTCATAGCAGACATAGACCATGTCGTGCCCCCGCTCCATCGCGCCGGAAAGGGACTGAAATCCGATATCATAGGTTCCGCCGTCGCCGCCGAAAGTAATAAATTTATACTCTTCCCCGATCTTTCCCTTTTTCCGGAGCACCCGGTAAGCGGTCTCCACGCCGGACATGGTCGCCCCCGCGTTCTCAAAGGCATTGTGGATATAGCTGTCCTCATAGGCGGTATAGGGATACATGAAAGTGGATACCTCCAGGCATCCCGTAGCGTTGCCGACCACAGCCTTGTCCTCCGGATGAAGTGCCCGCAGCACCGCCCGCACCGCCACAGTCCCGCCGCAGCCCGCGCACATTCTGTGCCCCGGCGCAAGGCGCTCCCGCCTGCTCATCACTTCCTTATAGTTATATGCTGTCTCCATCTCATTTCCTTTCATCTCATCAAACTTTTCCGCGTTCTGTATTCTGGACGCCAGGAGGAAAATAAAATGCTCCGTCGCCACGCTCTCGCCGGCTCTGTTTCTCAAGAGCCTGTGAAACAGCGTAACGGACACTAAACTCGTGAAATACATGTGAAATTTGCTCTATAATTTCACATTCGTTAATTGTGCCGACGCTTTTTAACGGGCTCCTTGAGCATTTTATTTTCCTCCTGGCTGGATTGAAGATATAATCAAATAATATTGGTTCAATCCTTCCGCTTCCCCGTCACAGCAGGCATCATCTCTCCCGCAGTCCGATATAGTCATACATATCTTCCGCTTTATGTGTCTCCGCCAGCTTTTCAAGTTTTGTATAGACTTCCTCGAAGTCCTCCACGGTGATATCCCTGCCGCCCAGGCCGTAGAAGTAATTCACGACCTCCGCCCTGGATTTCGCGCCGTAGAGCGCTGAGCGCACCTCCGTCCCCAGAGGGCCGCCGGTGGCGGAAAACATCTCGGAGCGGTCAAGCACCGCCACCGCTTTTTTATCCCTCAGTGCCTCCGCCAGCTCCTCCTCCGGGAAGGGGCGGAATACCCTGATCTTCAAGAGCCCGACCTTTTTGCCGCTCTCCTTCCTGATATGGTCCACCGCCGCCCTGCAGGTGCCCGCCGCTGAGCCAATGATGACGATCACATACTCCGCGTCCTCCATCCGGTACTCCTCGAAAAAGCCGTACTTTCTCCCGGTCATTTTCTCAAACCGCTCCGCCACTTCCAGGATCACCCGTCTGGCATTTTTCATCGCTTCCCTCTGCCCGCGCTTTGTCTCCATATAATAGCTGGAGACCGCATAAGGCCCCAATGCCATCGGCTCCTTCTCATTCAGGAGATAGTGCGCGGGACAGTATTCTCCCACAAACTCCTTCACCTTCTCATCCTCGACCAACAGGATATTCTCCACGCCGTGGCTGGTGATAAAACCGTCCTGGCAGATCATCACAGGCAGATGCACCGCCTCGTGCTCCGCGATGGGGTATGCCTGCAAAAAATTGTCGTAGACCTCCTGATTGGACTCCGCATAGATCTGAATCCAGCCGGAATCCCGCGCCCCCATGCTGTCCGAATGGTCCGCGTTGATATTGATCGGGCCGCTGAGCGCCCGGTTCACAAGCGCCATCACAACCGGAAGCCTGTCGGATGCTGCCACATACAGCTCCTCCCACATCAGCGCCATACCGCAGGAGGACGTCGCTGTCACCACCCTCGCTCCCGCCGCCGAGGCGCCTACCGCCGCACTCATGGCGCTGTGCTCGCTCTCCACATGGATAAACTCCGTGTCCACCTTGCCGTTTGCTATGTAATTCGCCACATACTGCGGGATCTCCGTGGAGGGCGTGATCGGAAATGCCGGCATCACATCCGGGTTTATCTGTCTGATGGCATAAGCCACCGCTTCGTTGCCTGACAAACGTTCTCTGATCGCCATTTACTTTCCCTCCTTCATCCCGATCGCGCCGAAAGGGCACACCGCCGCGCAGATACCGCAGCCCTTGCAGTGATCGTAATCAAACTCCCCGCGCTTTCCCTCGGAAACCGGGATAGAAGAATCCGGACAGACCGGCACGCAAAGCAGGCACTGCCTGCACTTCTCCTTCTTATATACGGGCGTAGATACTCTCCACTCGCCCGTCTCAAAACGCCTGGATGTGGCAGGCTCATAGATCTGGTTCCCCTCCGTGATATCCTGCCACGGGCTCCTCTCATTGATATCGTTCCTCTTCATCTGATCGCTGTTTCCTTTCCTGTAAGGCACAGCCATGTATGCCTTTTATGTCCGCTCTACGCGCTCTTTCTGACAGCCTTCTCCCCATTCTCCGCCAGCGTCTCAAAAGTCTTCTCAAGGGCTTTCATATTGCCCTCGATCACTTCCGGCTTCTTCGCAAATTTATGGGCAAAGGAATCTCTCATCTCCTTTAAAAACTCATCCGGGGAGACAACCCCTGACACCGCCACCACAGCCGCAAGCATAGGAGAATTGGGATAATATCTGCCCAGCGCATCGAGAGATATCTTCCGCGCATCCACCGTGTAGACGCTGCCCTTCCATCCATGCCGTTTAAGCTGTGATACGATCTGTGCCCTGCTTCGCCCGGTATTGACGATCACCGCGCCTCCCTTTTTCAGGCCCTGGGTCACATCGATGCTCTCAAGCAGCCCGTCATCCACCACCACCACATAATCCGGCGAATAGATATTGGAATGGATCGTGATCACATCCTCACTGATCCTGTTGTACGCCGTGATCGGCGCGCCCATGCGCTCCGGGCCGTACTCCGGAAATCCCTGCACATACTTTCCCGTCTTAAACGCCACATCCGCAAGCAGCAGCGCCGCCGTCTTCGCACCCTGTCCGCCTCTTCCATGCCATCTGATCTCAACTGTTTTTTTCATAATATTGCATCTCCTTCCACAATAATCCCATACTGCAAACTAAAAAAACCGACCTGCTGATTCGCATAGTCGGCTTCTAAAGTCTCTTTTTCCTCTCGTCCCATCTACGACATACCAACATATGCGTCCTCTGTCACGGGAGGAACCCGTCTGCATCTACTCGCTAACGCTTTGGTACAGCAACTCGGGAGTGATATTCCAGCCATTCTACTCGTACCGCTTCTCAGCCCCCGCGGCTCTCTGTGACTTTCCAAATGGATGTACTGTCTCTGTCATCGTTTTTACAGGTTTATTCAATTTAGTCTATTATAGTGGTACAGTGGCATATTGTCAAGTTTTTTTACAGCTTAACAACCTCGATGTGTAACAGTTCAGTCTCATGAAACCTCATGTTTCCCAAAAATCCTACGGGAGGCAAAAGTGCAGGCCCCGGCAAGGAAAAACGCTGCGGGGACCGCCCAGACGGCGTACAAAATGCCGCCTCCCATCCGCTCCACCGACATAAGGGACACAAACTGCGCATGGTATACCGGCAAGAGTCCGATATACCTGAAAAGGAGACTCCCCTCCGGAACAGGCAATATGACGGGAAAAAAGTACACCGCTGCGGAAGCAGCCACCGCCGCAGCCTCATTTTTGCTGACAGCCGAGAAGAGCAGCGTGATTCCCGCAACACCCATCGCCCCTGTGAAAGCCAGCAAAAACTGATACTTTAACAGTGTCCCGCAGGTGATGTTGAAGGGAATATACCCCTCGATGTAAGTCAACGGAGCAAATAAAATACTGCATTCCAGGCCGCCGCCCCCGTACAATAAAAGTGCAGGCAGGAAGTTCAAAATGACCACCGACAGCGTGACGATAAACGCGGCGATCATACCCGCGCCCGCCTTTGCCGCCGCACACTTTGTCCTCCCGTATCTGCCCGCCAGAATGATCTGATCCACTCCGCCGTACTCACCGCTGAAAACCGGGGCATCCATCACGATGATGGCCAGAGAAAGCACAAGAAAAATCTTTACCATGTTTCCGCTTGCGGAAAGCCAGCCGTCAATATAGCCGATCCTTATTTCCTCCCCGCCGAACACATCCGAGACACTGAGCCCGTTCCAGTTTCCGTCTATATCGGAAAAGCGCGCAAAAACAGCTGACTGCATGGCATTGTGGTACAGATATATGGCATTCATCCCGCGGAGATCGGATTTCGGCGCAAAGTCCTCCATCATCTCCCGGACTTTTTCATCCGTCAGCATACCCTCATACTTCGCCGCGATCTCCCTGTCGATCTCCACCGCGGTTTTTCCCGTCCCCTCAAGTCCTTTCCCGTCAAACGCATATTTGTTCTGATAATCAGAAAAACAGAGAAAAACAGAAATAAGAAACAACAGGACCAGAGATATCCGTGTAAGGCGTCCTGAAAATATTTTTCGCAGTTCAAAAAGAATCAACCTCCTCATTTTCCCACTCCTTCTCTGAAACCAGCCTCCCTGTCTTCCCGATCCTCCTCCGGAATCAGTCTCCTCATCTTTCCGCCCCTCGTTTTACATCTCCCTTTTGTATCTCCTCTGAAACAGAATAAGTACAGATCCTCCAGATTCGGCAACACCCGCAGAGCGTTCTCAACAGGCGGACTCTCCGCGATGATCCGGAGTTTTGTCCTGCCGTTGTCCAGATTGCGCAGATTGCCCGTATAAAAAGCCTCCGCGTACCATTCCGCCTCCGCCGATGGGACAACGCACTCCCACACCTTCCCGTCTATCTCCGAAATGATCTCCTGCGGACTCCCGAAATGGATGACTCTGCCGCCCCTCATCATAATGATCTCCTGCGCGATATATTCCACATCCGGGACAATGTGGGTGGACAGGATCACGATCCGCCCTTTCGCAAAAGCGCTGATCAGATTGCGAAAACGCACGCGCTCTTTGGGATCGAGCCCCGCCGTGGGCTCATCCAGTATCAAGATGTGCGGATCATTCAGCATCGCCTGCGCAATACCAAGCCGTTGTTTCATACCGCCGGAAAAAGTTTTTATTTTGTGCCTGCTCTCCGCGGACAAACCCACCGCCTCCAAAAGTTCCTTTGCCCTTTTCTTCGCCGCCTTCTCGCCAAGCCCCTTTACCGCCGCGATATACAGCAAAAAATCGAGCGCTGTAAAATCCGGGTAATAACAGAAATGCTGCGGCAGATATCCCAGGATGCCTCTGTACTTCTCCCCGATCCCCAAAATATTCTTTCCGTTTAACAGTATCCTGCCGGAAGTAGGGTTCTGGAGATTGCACAACAGCCTCATCAATGTGGTCTTCCCCGCACCGTTTGCCCCGAGCAGTCCGTAAACACCGTTTGACAGCGTGATGCTCAGATCATTCACGGCTGTCTTTCTGCCAAATTTTTTCGTCAGTCCTACCGTTTTCAATTCCATATATATCTTCCCTTCTTACGCAGCCTGTAAATTCGGATTTGCGCACAAACTTGTTTTGAAAAAATTTATTTTTTATACTTATCTCCTCCAAAAAAAGCAGACACTTTCGCGCCATCCGCCGTATTCTCAATCTTTAAACAGCCGCCGTGGCGCCCGCAGAGCAGTTTGCTGATGTACAGCCCCAGCCCGAAATGTTCAGAGCGGTCCGACTCCTGCGTAAAATACGGCTTCACTGCTTCCTGCACACTGTCCGGATCGAATCCCTTTCCATCGTCTGCCACCGTGAGAAGCAGTCCCCGATCCTGTAACGAAAATGACAATGTGACGGCATCTCTGGCATAGCGGACAGCGTTCGCCATCAGATTATTGCACACCTGTGAGATAAATGCCCTGTCAACAGACAGTCTGCCATCGGAAGCCCCATTGTTCAGATATAATTTTTTCCCGTTTTGTACGCACAGGATCCGGGCGCTCTCCTCAAGGGAAGACAAAAACGCCGGCAGAAAAACCTCCTCATACTCCGGTTCCATGTCCTCCAGACGCCTGAGCCTGCTCATACTGTCCACATAAGCTTCCATGCGGGACAGATGCCTGCCCATCGTAACAGCAATTTCCCTTGTCTGTTCACACTCGCTTGTCAGCAGCATTTCATGATAGCCCTTCAATACCGTGAGGGGCGTGCGCAGATCATGGGCAAAAGCGGCATTGAGCTGTCTGCGTTCCTCGACCTGCCGCCACATCTCTGAAAAATTATCCGCCAGAGCAGCTCGCATCACCTCAAAAGAACGGACCAGCTCGCCCAGTTCATCCTGCCTGTCATACCTGATGGAAAAGTCCAGATCATTGTCCGATATCTTTTCGGATGCCGCCCGCAGCCCGGCGAGCGGCTTTTTTAACCTGTTTCTGTAAAACAATAACACCGCGGCTATGATGCTGGACACCGAATACGCGATCGCCGCAGCCGTCGGCAGCACTTCCAACAGGGCGATCCTGCGCTCATCCCTCGCCGTGAGGACTGCCGGCACATTTCCGATAAAAGCGCCTTCCCCCAGACGTTCCCCCCGTTCGTTTGTCAGATAATATTTTTCGCCGGATACGGGGTAGGATTCCCTGATCCCACAGACGGTGCGATCACATATCGAAGCTGTCACCACTGTGAGTGCCAGCGCCAGCATAACGAAGGCTGCGATATAAAATATCAGGCTTTTTCTGAGAGAAAGACTTCCGCCAAAGCATTTCATTTTTTCCATTTGTACCCGCACCCCCATACTGTCTCAATATATACCTGTTCCGTATAAGCCGCGAACTTCGCCCGTATCCTGCGGATATGTTCGGCGACAACGCTGCTGTCTCCTTCGCTCTCATACCCCCAGATGCGCTCATAAATCCTCTCCCTTCCGAAGGTTTGTCCCGGATTTTGAGACAACAGTTCTACAATTTCAAACTCTTTTTTCGCAAGCCCGATACGCCTGCCCTCAAAAAACAGACAGCGCTCCCCATAATCGATCGTCAGATCACCTGAAAACCTTATCCGCGTCTCAAAACTGTGCCTCGCCTCCCTGCGCAGATGGGCGCTTACCCTCGCCTCCAGCTCCACAAGCGAAAAGGGCTTGACAATATAATCGTCGCCGCCGGCGGAAAACCCTTTCACTTTGTCAGCATCCTCCACCCGCGCAGTCAGAAAAAGAATGGGACAGGAAACATGCGCGCGGATGCGCCTGCAGACCTCCATGCCATCCATCCCCGGCATATTGATATCCAGCAGAATAATGTCGGGCTCCTGCTCCACCTGCCTCAGTGCCTCCACTCCGTCTGCAGCGGAAAGGACAAGATAACCCCTGCTCGCAAAAAACGCACGAAGCATGGACACGATATCCGCCTCGTCATCAGCTATCAGTATTTTTGTACGCACTCTGCCACCTCCTCAACAGCAATTATAATTATAAAATATCAACTATTTATCTACAAATCCTATTTTTTTGCAAAAACAGTTTTTCCGCACTGCAAAAAACTGTTGACAAACCTGCAATTTTCTATATGATATATTTGTTATGCATTAATTTTAACCAGGCTGGAAAACAGCATAAGCCCGTACAGTGCACAAGAGGATTTGCTGATGCAACGCAGCAGTAAATTCTCTTCGGGTAATGTGTACTGGAAGGGCTTATGCGGAACTGGAATAAGTACTGGAATCAGTAACTGCCCGTAAGATGCTCCAGAGGAAATACTGGCTGTTTCACAGACAGGATTTTCTCTGCCGGATATGGGTATCGTC
>CAJUDM010000018.1:0-47272 GCA_910584915.1 uncultured Lachnospiraceae bacterium | reverse complement strand
GGAAATACTGGCTGTTTCACAGACAGGATTTTCTCTGCCGGATATGGGTATCGTCAGGGCAGTTACGGAACTGGAATAGGAGGAAAAAAAATGAAACGTACTTTCGCACTACTCGCGGCAGGCATTTTGACAGTGGGATGCGCCTGCGCACTTTCAGGCTGCGGCAGCAGCGGTGACGCTTCATCAGATGATAAAGACGGCAACGGCTACGCTGATGAGATCTATCTTTACAACTGGTCAGAGTATATGACACAGGATGTCCTGGACCAGTTTGAAGCAGAATACGGCATCAAGGTCATTGAGACTACCTATGAATCCAACGATGAACTGCTGGCAAAACTGATTGCCGGAAAAGAGGGCGAATATGATATAGCGGTTCCCACAAACACATATATTCAGGCATTCAAGGACAACGATCTCCTCGAGCCCTTCGACGAGGGTGCCATCACCAACCTGGGGAACATCGACGATGCCTACCTCGGCCTTGTCTACGATCCCGAGAACGAGTACACCGTGCCCTATTTCGGCACGATCAACGTCGCCCTCGCCAACAAACCCATGCTGGATGAGCTGGGCGTCACGGTGGACACCGCCGAAGACCTGTTAAACCCGGCGCTGGAGAATAATCTTCTGATCTTCGATGATATCGAGAGCAATATCACCCTGGCACTGCAGGGCAGCGGCATCGATCCTGTCACCACGGACCTCGCCGCCCTAGACACCGCAAAGGAATACCTGCTGAAACTCAACACCAACCTGAAATCCTACTCCCAGATCGCGGATGAGAGGATCTCCATCACAAGAGGGGAAGTGGCGCTCGCCTACATCTACAGCGGCGACGCGATCCAGGCAATGCGGGAAAACAGCGATCTCACCGTGGTGATGAAGCAGGAGCAGTTCCCGCTGACGATCGACAATCTTGTCATCTTAAAGGGGACAAAACACAAAAAAGAGGCGCAGCTCTTTATCGACTTTATACTCCGCCCAGAAATCTCCGCGGAACTTCTGTCCGAGTTTTCTTACGTGTGCTTTAACGAAGCCGCAGCGGAACATCTGCCGGAGGATCTTGTCAATATGGAAGTCTGCGTACTCTCCGACGAGATCAAGAACAATCTTGTGGTCATCAACGAGAAGGACGGCGAGATGTTAGATAAGATGGTCGCTGTCATGACGGAAGTGAAATCAGCGAAATAGCAGCATTACGAAATATAAAATATTTACGGTAAATGATCCGCTAAAGGCACCGGGATGGAAAGAACTTCTCCACCCCGGTTTGTTATGGCTTTCATCATATGATCTTCATTGTATGCTTTTATCACACGGTTTCCCCATATAGTTTTTCGCATGCCTTCCATAATATCTCTCACTCAAGCTTTTGCACTTACCTGCAGGCATCCACCAGGCGTCTCACCTTTTCTGACGAAACCACATCACAGCAACGCTCATAAGGCGCAGGGAGATACGCATAGGAGACATCCCCCGCCGCCGTGGTCGGATCTTCCCGGTAATCTTTGCAGGAAGAATGCACCTGGCTTATCCCGGTATACGCCATCAGCTCCCCCACGTTTGTCTCATTGACGCCGCTGCCCGCCAATATCTGGATCTGACTGCCGTAAGACGCCTGCAGCTGTTTCAGAAGCTTTTTCCCTTCCATCGCCTTCGCCCGCTGCCCCGAAGTCAGCACCCTCTCCGCCCCCAGGGAGATCAAAAACTCCATGGCGCCGCAGGCGTCCCCGCACACATCAAAAGCCCGGTGAAAGACCGCCTCCTTCTTTTGTCTATGGATCAGACAGATCATCCGATCCGTACTGTCCTTATCGATACTGCCGTCCGCATTTAAAAATCCAAAGGCGATCCCGTCCGCGCCATGTTCAAGAAGCAGCCCTGCTTCCTCAAACATTACCTCTTTCTCCTTCTCCGTATAACAAAAACCTGCCGCCCTCGGACGCACCATACAGATTACCTTTAAGTCCGTGTCCCGTTTTACCTTTCTCAAAACCGTGATACCGGGAGTCAGTCCTCCCACGCTCAACGCCGCGTTCAACTCAACCCTGTCCGCCCCGCCCAGTGCGGCACTCACGCAGTCCTCATAACCTCCGGCGCATATTTCTACAATCTTCCTCATAGATATCCCCTTTCTTCTTGTATCCCTCTTTATCAAAAACATCTTGAAACACTTTTCCCTCCATGCTATAATGGAAAAAGGGAAAGCCAGAGAAGCGGCTTACTCTCAACAATAACTAAACCAATGCTTTACGCATCACGCCGTCACTATTGCAGTAGTGGCGGCTATTTCTTTCCCCGAAAGATCGTATAACACAATCCCACAAGGGCACAAATAAATATTCCTATCTGAACCAGTTCAGAATATGTAATATACATTGGCATCCCTCCTTTCTTTCGTCGGGAGGGCACCCCTCCCGCAAAGAGAGGATAAGCCGCCTTGGCTCTCTGGTTTCCCACATCGCCATTGTACCATACTGGTCCGCCGAATACAATAAAGTTTTTATATCAGTTCAATATCTTTTAAATCATTTTCTGTTTGAACAATACTTTTCATATGGCTTTTCCATATTTTATGACAGTTCTTTCAATTCACTCACAGTAAATTACCATCCGCATGCGAAAAACAACCGTCTGTCAAAAAACAGCGGAAATCTTCCCGCTCATAGTATATACTGTAAACACACGCAGGCAAATGTATAACCTTCAGAGCAGATGATCGGAAAAATGACAAAAAGGAGACCGTCAGACAGATGCAGGTAGAAATCAAAATCGACAGTGCTTGTAAAGAGCCTAAAATCATCATCTATACAGACAAAGTGACCGACGAGATAAACACCCTGGTCGGCAGGATATCGGAACATTCTCCAAAAGTCCTCTCCGGCTTTCGGAACGACACGCTGGAAATATTGGAGCAGTCCGATATCCTCCGCCTCTATGCGGCGGCGGGAAAGGTTTTCGCCTCCACCCTGAGCGGAGATTACACGCTCCGTCTGCGGCTCTATGAGCTTGAAGAGCGGCTCGACAAAGACTGTTTTGTCCGGATATCCAACTCGGAGATCATCAATCTGAAAAAGGTGAAAAACTTTGACCTGAGTTTTACCGGAACCATCTGTGTCTCCCTCGCGGACGGCACCACAACCTATGTATCGAGAAGATACGTCAAAAAAATAAAGCAGGTGCTGGGAGTATAGATGACTGAATCAATATTATTACTGTAAAAATCTCAACCTTCAATCAGGACATCGCACTCGCTGCGCTGTCCGTACATGCACTGTGCATTAAGGTTACTAAACGCTTCGCATGAAACCTTTATATCACCACCCGGGACGACCGGGAGAAAGGAATATTCAATCCCTCAAAAACGGGATTGAACGACAAAAACTATGAATATAAGAAAAAGCATCCTGACACGCGCCCTCTTGGGCGCCCCCATCGGACTTACGATCTGCGTCCTGTGCACAATCGTGATCTCACTCCTCATCGGAGACGGAACTTACTATCCGGTTCCCCCTGATCTCATCGCTGTCTGCGGCAGTGAGATAAACGCTGTCCTGCTGCAGGCCGTTTTCGGCATGATCTACGGCTCCCTCTATGACGTCTCCTTCGTCATCTGGGATATGGAGGGATGGAGCCTTCTGAAAATGACAATAAGCCACCTTGCCTTCTGCTGTGCCGCTTCCTTCCCCATCGCCTGGTTCATGCGGTGGATGCCCCACAGCCTGCCCGGCGCCCTCTGTTACTTTGCTCTGTTCTTTGTGATCTACGCGGTGATCTGGCTTGCGCAGTACTGCGCCATCAGGAGGCAGATCCGGCGGATGAACAGCAGGCTGCGGGAAAAAGAGCGGGACGAGGCAGTTTAACTTTACCCGGAGGGGCGGCAGCTTTCGCACTGCCGCTCCTCAATGGCTCCCTATGTCATCTCATCCCGCAGCGCATCCATAATATTCTCCCGCCTGATCTTCCCCGCCATATACGCCATTGTGAGAAAGACGATCCCGAACACCTCCAGCACGCTGAACGCCAGTGCGCCCCAGGGAAATGTGAATGCCACATCATCCATCTGCTCCACAGCCATGAACACCCTGTGGATCAAAAAGGACAGCAAAACCGCAACAGGCACCCCCGCCGCCAGCGTGCGCATGCCATAGAATACGCACTCGAAACGCAGCATTCTCTTAAAATCCGCGTCGGACATGCCCACCGAGCGCAGCATCGCAAACTCCCTGCGCCGCATCCTGATATTGGCGGAGATCGTGTTGAACACATTGGCGATGGCGATCAGAGATATCATGAATACAAACACATAAGTAAAAATACTGATAATAAACTCCGCACTGCGGTACAACTCAAACGCCCTGGACACATTCAGCAGACTGTAGTTTGCCATAACCTCTTTTTCCAGCAGCCACTTCTGTATCTTCCGGAGCGCCTCCGTGGGATTTTTACTCCAGAAAAACGCCCCCAGATGCACCTTGCCGTCCACGGTCTTCTGCCCCTCAAACTGCTCCCTTGCAGATAACGGCGCCGTCACAACAAAACAATACGCAGGATCATCCTCCAGGACAAACACCCCGTCCAGCGGATAGGAATCCTCAAAAGTCGCACAGATCCTCTTCCCCGCCCCTCCGGCGGCGGATTCGAGCGTAAAATACATGGAATCCCCCGCAAAATATGTGACATGTTCCGTCAAATCCATCAGGCAGATCAGCACTTTTCCGTCCGTCCCTCGGTACTCTTCCACGGGAAGCCCCATCTCCTCTATATACGCCTCATAGATATCATCCTCGATAAACTGTGTACAGAGCGTCACATCCTGCACAGTTCCCGCACTCTCATCTCCCATCGCCTCCCTGTATTCCAAAAGGAAATCCGCCGGCAGATCCTCCGTCCGCGCCTGATAAAAGCAGTCCGTCTGCCAGGTGGCGCGCTCGATACCCTCGAGTCCTGCAAGTTCTCCGCACAATCCCTCAAACGCCCGGGGCGCCATATCCTGTGTTGTGAGAAGGACATCCCCATCCGACTTCTGCCCGGTGTACTCGCTTCCCATCTTCCCAAGCGCTCCTCCGAAGGCGCTCCCCGTCACCGTCAGGACAACACTCAGCGTCAGGGAGAGCACAATGCTGCGGTACCGTTTTTTATTCCGCCGGAAATTTTTGAGTGCCAGCGCTCCCTCCAGCCCGCAGAGTTTCCATGCTGTCCTTCCGATCTCAACCTGTCCCGCCTCCGCTTTCACCTCGCCGTTTTGACGGATGCAGTCCATGACGGGCGAGGCCGCCGCCTTCCGCGCAGGTATATATGCCGAGATCAGGATCGTGACAAGGCTGATCAGTGCCGATCCCAAAAGCGCAGGAAACGATACCGACAGCGTAAGCCTTTCCCCGTAGTTGATGATACCTGCAAAATTTTCCGCCACCACAGGCAGCAGAAGGCTGACACAGCCGATTCCTGCCGCCATCCCCGCCGGGATGCCGACACAGCCGATGCAGAGTCCCTCGTACAACACCATGCCCCGTAGCTGCTTTGCTGTCGCCCCCACTGACATCAGAATACCGTACTGATGCATGCGTGCGTTCAGGGAAATCTGGAAAGCGTTGTAGATCAGAAATACCGAGCCTGTCATAATGATTGCCGCCAGGACGCCGCCTATGGTATACATAAATACGTTGAACACCCTGTTGTCCGAGACGCCCATAAAACGCAGCAGATTCTCATTGATACCGTAGGAACTCTCCGCCGCCCGCTTCTCCCCGTAATCCCGGACACTGCGGGGATTTTTCAGCGCCATATAGAGGCTCCCGCTCTCCGCCTTCCCGTCCGCCCTTGTGATCACCGTATAGCCCGGCGCGGCGTGCAGTTCAAAACCGGGCCTCTCAAAAGTCCCCACCACCGTGTAGGTGCGCTCCTTCGTTCCCGAAAGCGCCTCCCCCTGCCTGTAGGGGTCACACTGCGTCAGCACCTTCCCGTTTTCCTGCCGCTCTCCGACCAAAAGTGTCAGCGTATCGTTGACACCGATCCGTACCCCCGCCTTCCAGGCAATGCTCTCGGCAGGCACAATGATCTCTTCGCTGTTCTCCGGCATTCTGCCACAGGTCAGAGAGACCGGCAGCCTCTCAAATGTCTCATCGGAAAATCCCGCGATAAAGAGATACGGCTTCTTTGCACTCTGCTCTCCCGCTCCCTCCAGCACAGCATAGCCTGTGTTCTCAAAAAATACCCCCTCCTCCGCCTCCGGGTCTTCCTCCCATTCCGCCATCCGGGACAGCGGAATATCCGAAAAGGTGATATGCCAGTTACCGCCTTTTGCCACCTCCGAATCGATCATAAAACCGATGATCGAAGTGCCGAATGTGGCGATCGCCGTGAACAGTGCCGTGGACAGCGCAACACCGATGATCGTCACAAGGGTGCCTGCGCGGTTCCTTTTCAGGCTCTGTCTCGCCACCCTGTGAAAGATGGAACCTCTGTCTACTTTCCTCACATGTCGATCTTCCGATTCGTTCCGCCGGTTTTTCATCCGCTGATGCTCCGCACCCGCTCTCCCCGCACGGCATTCTCTGTCATTTCGTCCACTCATACCCGCGCCACCTGCCTTTCGTCCCGCACGACTCTCCCGTCCGCGATGGTGATGATCCGGTCCGCCTGCAGCGCGATATTCTCATCGTGGGTGACAAGAAGCAATGTCTGCCCGTAGAGCCTGTTGCTCTTCTTTAGCAGGTAGATGATCTCTTTTCCGTTTTTGCTGTCCAGGCTCCCTGTCGGTTCATCCGCCAACACCACCTGGGGCGCGTTCATCAGCGCCCTGCCGATCGCCACCCTCTGCTGCTGCCCGCCGGAGAGCTGGTTCGGCAGATGGTTTTTCCGATCCTCAAGCCCCAGCAGCTCAAGCAGGTCATTCAGCCTTTCCCTGTTCACCTTCCTCCTGTCCATCAGGATCGGCAGTGTGATATTCTCCACCACATTCAACGTCGGGATCAGGTTGTGGAACTGGTAGATCAGCCCCACCTGGCGCCTTCTGAAGATCGCCAGTTTCTCGCTGCTCTGGGCATAGACATCCTGCCCGTCCAGGTAGATTTTCCCGCTCGTCGGGATATCCACCCCCGCAATACTGTGCAGAAGCGTGGATTTGCCCGACCCGGAGGAGCCGATGATCGCGGTAAACTCTCCCTTTTCAACAGTGAGCGATACATGGTTAAGCGCCGCCACCTGATTTTCACCTCCGCCGTAAACTTTGCACAGGTCTTTTACTGTCAAGAATTCCATTTTGTCTCCTGTTCCGCATCCCGCATTCTTCCGGTACGATGAGTCAACGCCGCCGGGCTCTGCAGATGCTGCTGTGTTCTTTTGCCAAATCCGCAGTGCAGGCTTATTCACGGGCATTCGCCCTATGAAAAAAGTCAGGTAAAAATCTGCTTATGTGCAAGCACAACGCATCTTTTTACCAGCCTTTTTTCGCACTGCTCATTGTTTTCATGGACATTATACCCCGCACAGCTTACATCTTTGTGACTTTCAGGTGACGATTCTGTCACATTGCAGACATTTATAACAGCTTCTGTTTTACTCCGCTCCGATTCAATGTCATTCTCAAATGGCATTCCATCAAATCAGCCGCATTGTTCATTCCTTCGGAAACCGCATCGTAAACAGCGCACCGCCCTCCGGATGGTTCTTAGCCGTGATCGTCCCGCCCTGTCTCACAATAATGGTTTTTGACAGCGCCAGCCCGATCCCGTAACCGGACGCGTTCTCCTTCTTTCCCCGATAAAATCTGTCAAATATGTGATACAGTTCCTCCGCCTCAAACCCTGCGCCGTCATCATGTATCGAAATCTCCGTATACAGCAGGGTATCCTTACAACAGATTTCTATCCTCCCTCCGTCCCCCGCGCTTTCCATACAGTTTTTCAGGATATTCCGTATCGCTTCCGCAAGCCATCCGGCATCGCCCTCGATCTGTGCATCCTCCGGCAGGCTCTTATCGATCGTGATATCATGCAGTTCCATCGGGATCAGAAGAGGATGCAGCGCAGCATCCACCAACTTCCGCACCTGTGCAGCTTCGGTCTTAAAATCCACGATGTCCGCATCCAGCCTTGACAGCTTCAGAAGGGATGTCAACAGCCAGTCCACCTGCGAAAAAAGCTCCTCCCCCTCCCGCAAAAGCTGTCTCCGCTCCTGTTGCTCCGATCCATTTTCCAACAGGGACCAGACCAGGTTTAAGGACGTAAGCGGCGTCCGGAGCTGATGGGCGATATCGGCAAGCGAATCTGACAGATAATTTTTCTCCCGTCTCAGCGCATCATTCTGCTCCCTGATGCGCAGCGTCATCTTTGTGATCTCGCTCTGCAGAACAGACAGTTCACCCTCTTCCTCCTGACTGATATCCATGCGCTCTCCATAGTGCAGCACAAGATCGATCTGCTCCGCAAGCTCCGCGATCTTTCGGTATCTGCTCTCTGTAAATCCCAAAAACAGCACGCCAAAAGCGGCGGACAAAGCCAGAACAAGGCTTCCCGCCGCCGGATCGATCAAAAAACCTGTGACCACACCTAAAAAAGTGATAATGCAAAAACTGCAGGCCAATATTCTTATTTCTCTATTCCGAAGCATCATTCATCCTCTTCCCAGCCGATACCCCATCCCCCGCACCGTCAATATGATCTCCGGATCTCCCGGATCATCCTCGATCTTCTCCCGCAGGCGCTTTATGTAGACCGTCAGCGTATTGTCATTGACAAATTCCCCCGCCGCATCCCACAGTTCATCCAACAGCCTCTGCCTTGTGATAACACCCTGCGGGTTGTTGATAAATACCAGCAAAAGCCGGTATTCCAGGGCGGAGAGAAACACCTCCGCGCCGTTTTTCTTCACAAGGCCGTTCCCTGTATCCACCGAGAGCCCTCCTGTCTCAAACACGGAAGAGGCATGCCCGCTCTTTCTGAGAGCCGCCCTGATCCGGGCGATCAGTTCCCTCGGGCGGAAAGGTTTTATGATATAGTCGTCCGCTCCCATGTTGAACCCTGTCACAACGCTCGCCTCATCGCCCGATGCCGTCAGGAAGAGGATCGGAATGTCCTGCGCCTCCCTGATCTCCGTGCACACCGCATAGCCGTTTCCGTCCGGCAGGGAGATATCCACCAGCGCCAGATCGAACTTCTGCCCGCAGAGTTTCTCCGAAGCTTCCTTCTTTGTCTTTGCATGGATCACCGAAAACCCCTCTGCCCTCAGCAGGAGCGACAGATTTTTCGCGATCTCCTTATCATCTTCCACCAAAAATATCTGCATCCTGTCTCCTCATCTTCCCGTCATCTTCCCACTTACCCGCTGTGCCCTGACGCATCACATCCTGCCCTGCCATACAGCACTATTCCCCCGGCAGCGTCACACCAGCATTTTTTCAATCTCCACTATATAACATTTCCCGGCTCCTTATCAGTGCTGTCAATGTTTTCTCTTCTCGCACCAGCAAAGAATATCCTCATACACCACATCCCTGTCCGTCTCATTCAATATCTCATGCCGGTCATTCGCATACAGCCTGCAGTACAAGTCCCTGATCCCCGCTCTGCGCAGCTGCCTCTCCACCCTCTTGACACCTTTCCCGAGATCCCCCACAGGATCATTCGCGCCGGACAGCAGAACGATCGGCAGATCCTTCGGAATCCGGTTCGTATAGTCCATCTGATTGTCAAAGGAGACCACCTTCATCACATTGTAAAAGCCGTTCAGGGTAAAGTGGAAGGAACATCTCGGCTCACCGTAATATTTCCCTATCCTGCTCACATCCTTTGTCAGCCAGTTGTTCTCCGGGTCTTCACTGCCCATGCTGAACTTTCTGAAGGAACCGGAAAAAAACAGCCTTTCCATCAGCCTGCTCCGATGGCGCCAGCCTTTGAACAGCGCGATGCACTCTGCCGCCCGCATCCCCGTTTTCAAAACAATGTCCGGCACACTGCCCGTTCCGACAATGATCGCGCCCGAGAGTCCCTCTCCATATCTTGTAATATACTTTCTCAACAGATAGGAGCCCATGCTGTGCCCCAGCACAAAATAGGGCAGCCCGGGATTCTCCCTCTCTGTTATCTTCCTCACCTTATGGATATCCGCGACCATATACTGCTCGCCCCGCTCATCCGCGATATAGCCCCAGTCGTCCCTGCTCCTCACGGAATCGCCGTGCCCTAAATGATCATGTCCCACCACCAGATAACCGTGAGCCGTCATATATTCCGCAAACTCCTGATACCTTTCCACATACTCCGTCATACCGTGGCAGATCTGCAACACTGCCGTATATTCTCCTGACTCAGGCATCCACTTCACGCCGTGGATCTGTGTCTTTCTGTCGCTGGATAAAAACTTAAAATATTCTTTTTTTGACATAGCCTTTTCATTCCTTCCTTTTCTGAATATTTTTCGCTGTTTTCGCTTTCACCGGACATTCACACCGCCCGGATATGGCGGCAAAAGCCGGGATATGAGCCGTTGCACTGTAACTTCTTTCCTGTATATGATTCTGCTTTTCCTGTTATTATATGCCAAACATGGGCAGGATACAAGCCTCCCCAACTTTTCCTGAACGTATATATCTGACAAAGCATTCTGTTGCTTTACATAATTTGCCATGTATCCGGCAGCTTATCAACCGCTTTTTTACTCAGACTGATGCAGACAAAAGAAAAAAGTGATAACATATACCCATAAGGAGGCGCGCCATGATCACACCTGCAACAAAGAAAGACCTGTCCGACATTTTAAACATCTACGAATACGCCAGAGCCTTCATGAAAAGATCCGGCAACCCGACCCAATGGGCGGACGGTTATCCCCGGAGAGAAATTCTCCTTCAGGACATTGGAAAAAAACAGCTTTACCTCTGCAAAGATGCCGGTACAGCCTGCGGCGTTTTCGCCTTTATCATCGGGGAGGATCAAACCTACAATTATATTGAAAACGGCTCCTGGCTCTCCGACACTCCCTATGGCACGATCCACAGGATCGCCGGAAACGGCACAAAAAAAGGGATCTTTGCCGAAACAGTCTCCTACTGTGAAAGCAAAATCCCTCATCTGCGCATCGATACCCACCAGGATAATCTCATTATGCAGCATCTCGTTATAAAGTTCGGTTTTCAAAAATGCGGTACCATCTATGTCTCCGACGGCAGCCCCAGGATTGCCTTCGAGAGGACATCGGACAGCACACTCTGCTGACTGTCCTCATGCCCTTTCAGCAAACGGTGTTTCCACCGGTTTACTGTCCCCTCACGCTTCACAGCCTTCCCGCAAATCTCCCGGTCTCCAGCTATAATCAGAGCGGCGTGATCCCACTGTCGCAGCCTACTTTTCCCCCATCACCTCCACATAGACCGTCCTCGTCTGCGGACCGTCCAGTTCCACCAGATAGATATCCTGAGCGCCGCCGCAGACGATTTTACCGTCCACCACGGGAAAAGCGCTATGATTTCCGCAGAGCAGGCTCTTTAAATGCCCTGTGGAATTATTCCCCGTCGCACCGTAGGAGGGCAGAAAATGCGCGTGGTTATAAGGGGCGTCCACCGGCGCCATCCGGTCCAACATATCCTGTATATCTTCCTCCACACAGGGAAGACCCTCATTGACAATGATCCCGGTGGTCGTATGCGCGGTCACGACCAGCACAAGCCCGTTCTTTACCGGGCTGTCCTCCACGATCTTATGTACCTCCTCCGTGATCATGATAAACTCCTCCGGTCGGGTGCTCATTTTAATGATCTTCTGCAGATCCACCATATCCTACTCCTCCTTTCCCATAAAACGAAGCGCATTGCGATAATATATCTCCTCCCTGCTCCGCTCGCGCATCGGTACTTTTTCAAGTCCTCTCAACAGCTTAAACTGCCTGAACCTCGGACCGTTGGAGCCGAACATGATCTGCCTGTGCAGCGCGCGGTCCACCCACAGCGATCCCATGTCCGTCGTCAGGATCCTCCCGATGGACTCCTCCGGAGAGTCCATATAGAGCGCGGACGTATCCGTGTAGACATTGGGATATTTGATCAGCAGCATGACTAACTCCCGCACAAAGGGCCAGGCAAAATGCGCCAGACAGAGCCGCAGCTGCGGATAGGCGATGGCGATCCTCTCAAACCGGAACGGGTGGGCATACTCCGTGACCGCGTTCGGCTCCCAGCTCAGCCCCGCATGAAAGATGATCGGTCTGTTATAGGCGATACACTTTTCATAGAGCGGATAGTATTTGGGATCGTCCGGGTTAAAATGCTGCTTGGCGGGATTCAGTTTCAGTCCCTCCAGTTTCAGTGTCCCGAAAGCGTAGTCCAGTACCTCCGACGCGTCCTCCCTGTTCGGATCCACACTGGCAAATCCGTAAAATCTGTCCGGATATTCCGATACCAGCTTTGCGATCTGATCGTTTGTCACGATACAGCCGCCCTCTGTGGTTGTCACATCCAACGGCAAAAGCGCCGCCTTATCCACTTTTGCATAATCCATTTCCGTAAAAATTTCATCGTAGCCGTAGGGGCTCTGTTTATAAACTCCGAAAGCCTCCGAGCGGAATTTTTCTTCCTCTGCATTTCCGCAGATAGAATCATAGTATATCGGATGAATATGCATATCAATGATCATTTCTGCCTCCTCCTTTGCTCTGTAACATCTGTCTTTTCTTTCAATCTTTCTCTCCGCTTTTCTTTCAATACGGCTCAAATCTGGCGACGACTCCGGCGCTGACCTCCGCTCCTTTTCTCATGCAGGCGGGGATATCCCAGCCGTTCATGATTCCGTAGGTGAAGCCTGCGATATAAGAGTCTCCCACACCCACTGTATTGACCACCTCCGTCTCCACGATCCCGTGGCGGTAAAACCTCTCACCGTCATAACTGAGGCTTCCCTTATCTCCGAAGGTGGCCGTTACGATCTGTGGGCCGCAGGATTGTATCTTCTTTAAATGCTCTGTCACATGGCTGTCCTCCTTCTCGCAGGAGAGAAACGCATAGTCCACCCAGGAAAAGTATTCATCCCTGCAAAATTCCGGATCCTCGCTGAATGCGGAAAAGTCCATCACCACTTTCACACCGGCACTGTGGAGTTCCTCGAGATCCCCCAGCACATTGCCGAACAGATCCGTGTGCATATAGGGATACTGACGGATATAGTCTTTATCCTCCTTTGTCAGGGAGAAATCCTTCATGACTCCCTCGATCTCCTCAAGGTGTACCCTGTCCACGCCGTCCTTCAGATCCATCAGCATCTTACAGGTTTCCCCCTCCTCGGTGTGGAGATGGGAGATATCGATTCCCTCTTTTTTCAACGCTTCCTTCATTTTCTCTCCATAGATATCCGTCCCCACCACGCTGAGGATACTGGTCTGCACCCCCATGCGCTGCAGATGGATAGCCCAGTCCACACCGTTTCCCGTAGGATAATACTTGTTCAGCTTCTCATATACGTCCACGCACGAAAAACCAACGCCGATCGCGCGCAAGCTTTTATTCTTCTCCATAGAATTCCTCTCCCTTTTCCCGTTTGTCATTTCTGCTTCCATGGGTCAGGCGAGCATGGCTGCATGTTCATCCGACCCTTAGATCAATGCCAAAAGATCTTCTTTCAACCTTCTCTCTTGCTGCCCATCTTCCTGTGAAAGTCCGGGTCCTTTGGAATATTCAGATCGATTCCCCTCTCCCTGGATGTCAGGACAAAAAGCATCTGCAGAGGCAGCATCTGTTCGAGCATTGAAAAGTCCGCATCCCCCACAAATGTGCAGGGATCGTCCGCATCCCGCCTGTTGATCGCAAACTGGCGGCGCCCCTGCTTCTCATAATAGGCAGACAGCTTTTCCATCTGCATTCTGGTCTCCTTCTCCTCCGGAAAGAGATACAAAAAATCCGTGTCATCCGTAACCGCATTGTACATGCCGTGCATAAACTCGTCCACCTCAAATCCCCTCACCGGGAACCTGCAGCACTCCGAAACCTTCAGAACCCCCTCCAGCAGAGAACTTCTGAGCGTCTCTCCTGAGATCAGGATCAGATCTTTACTGTCCTTCAATATTTTTGCCGTCCGCTCACTGAAATCTCTGCCCGCCTCCAGGACAGCTTCCATGTTTTTCACTACAGCTGCCATCCTTCCCAAATAGCAGAGACTTTCTTCCACCGAAAGTTTCCCCAGTTCCTCCGCAAGTCCGAGCCCGAACAGCATCAACGTAAACACCGTGGCAGTGTATCCCTTTGTCGTCGCCCCGGCATCCTCCACACCGCACTCCACATAGATATTGGCATCCGCATGTTTCGTGATTTCCGTATCATACTCTCCGGTTACGGAAATTGCGGGAAGCCCATGTTCCCTCGCCTCATCTAACGCACGGATCACCGACATGCTCGTTCCCTGCTGCGAGATGCCCAGTACAAGGCTCCCGCCCGTCCAAAGCGCCTCCTCCTGCAAAAAAGCTGCCGGGTGCAGGGGAAATACCCGCACACCCAGCGCTTTTTTTAAAAAAGGGGCCGCTGCAACTGCCGCATGGTAGGAGGAACCGCTTCCCGCCAGATAAATCTCCGGGACATGCCTTCCCCGCAGCATCTCCATGCTCTCACTCATAATCTGCACTCTGTTCTCCAGAATCGTTTCAAGGATCTTCGGTGTAGATCCGATATATTCCAGCGCATCACCCTGATAGATCATATTCTCACCTCTCGCGCACACCGTAGGTGTAGGGTTTCCCGTGTCCGAAACCGCCGTTTAAACCGCAGACATACGCCGCAAATTCAGCGGCCTCCGCCAGCGCCGTCCTGATCGCCTCCGGCCTGTCCGCCCCCTTCTTCTCCTGATCCACAAAGCAGTTCATGAACGAAGTTAAGAAGGAATCTCCCGCTCCCATGGTATCGACCACCACATCAAGCTTTTTGGCGGGCTGCACATAAAACTGTTCGCCGTCATACATGATGCAGCCTTTCGAACCTCTCGTCAGTGACGCGATCTCCGGTCCCAGCGAATGGATAAATCTCAGATGCTCCTTCGCCGCCTCCTCATCCCCGTCAAAGGAGCAGAACGCATAGGTCACATAGGGCGCATATTTCTCATAATACTCTTTTGTGGAATCGTCCGAAAAATCAAAGGACAGTTTGATCCCGTTTTCTTTGATCGTCTGCAGCTGGGATTCCGTGTAACAATAATTGCCGCTGTGCACATAGTCAAACTGCCGCATATACTCCAGATCAAACCGGTCTAAGATATAGGGCGTCCTCCCCCTGATGCCTCCCTGGTTGTAATCGCCGAAGATCCTGTCGCCGTCGATCAGGCTGCACTTCGACCAGCCGTTTTCTCCGACCAGCTGTTTACATTTTACGGTCTCGATCTCCAGCTCATTCAACACCCCGATCACAAACTCCGCGATGTCGTCGCTCCCGAAATATCCCATATACGCCACGCGCTCCACATCCATGATCTTCGAATACGCGCAGAGATTCACACAGTTCCCGCCGGGATACATAATATGGGAATGTTCATAGATATCCACCACATTGTCCCCGAATCCCAACACCTTTGTACTATATTTTGCCATAATGATTACCATGCCCTTTCTACAGCCTGCAAACTCTCATCAATACTCCACTACGCCCATATATCTCCTCATATCGAGAGGATGTCTCCTCTTATCCTGCAGGCCGGTCCTGTAGGCAACGCTCATCGCGTAGAACAGCATCGGGCAGAAATACTCGTTGACGCTCGCGTCGATCGCATCTATGCCGAGCTCTTTTGCATCGATCACTTCATACTTTTCGGCATATTTCTCCAGGAATGTGAGGGCTCTCTCGTCCATCACCCTGGCGGCTCCCGTCCCCATCAGCAGGATGTACAGATGGTCTTTGTCCGTGCACTCAAACGGTCCGTGGAAATACTCACCGCTGTGCAGATAGCAGCAGTCCATCCACTGCATCTCCTGCAGGGAGCAGATGGAAAAGCCGTACGCCTGAGAGTAGGACGCGCCGGAGCCCATGATGTAGAGGAACGGCTCCTCAAAGTATTTCTCCGCAAACACCCATGTACGGTTTTGCACCTTCTTTACCGCCGCACGGACGATACCCTCCGCCTTCTCCAATCCGTCCAGGATCGCATCATATTTCCGGTAGGAGGGTTCCTGCATCTTCAACAGCTCGTTCAGAATGCGCATCACGATACCCTGCGGCCTGTCCTTCTCATTCGTATCGTCCTCCCAGGAATACACGATCGGGTTCATATCGTCCCCGGCACAGATGGACTCTGGATTGTGCGTCATGGTGATGATCGCCGCGCCCTTCGCCTTCGCCGCCTTCGCCGCCTCCACTGTCTCGCCTGTATTTCCGCCGTGGGAGCAGAGGATCACCAGCGCTCCTTTCGTCAGAAATCTGGACGGGGAGACGATCAGCTCCTTCGCTGTCAGCCAGTGCGCGTGCATGGTCTCCGACTCCGCATTGATAAAATAGTACCCCGGGTACAGGTCCACCAGCGAGCCGCCGCAGGCTGTGAGAAATACGTCGTGGATCTGTCCCTGCTCCTCATAGATTTTTTTGATCAGTTCTTCCGGTCTGTTCATTTTTTTCTCTCCTTTTTTCTTTTTTTGCAATTGTCAGATTGTCAGCCTTTCCGGGCTTTCTCATCTCTTTACTTCCGTCCCTTACATGCCCGCCGAGATCGCCACAAATGCGATCGCCACCACAGTGAGCACAAGCCATACCTTCCAGATCGTCTTCCACCACTGCCCGAACGTGATCTTGCAGACTGCCAGGCCCGCCACGGTAGTGCCCGCTACAGGGCTCATCAGGTTTGTCAGCTGGTTGCCATACTGAAGCGCCGTGACAGCTGCCTCCGGGTTGGCGCCATGCAGATCACATAACGGTGCCATGATCGGCATCGAGAGAGCCGCAAGGCCCGAGGAGGAAGGCACAAGCAGGGTCAGCAGGGACTGCACGATATACAGAATGACCGCAAACAGCGCGTTGCTCGCATTTGCCACCAGATTACTCAGCGCATTTAAGATCGTATCGATGATCATCCCTTCCTGCGCCACCACCATGATGCCGGAACAGAAACCGATGACCATGGCAGCGAAGGCAATATCCTTTACGCCCGTCAGAAACTCTTCCGCGATCTCCGTCTCGTTCATACCGCCGGCGATCCCCATCAAAAGTCCCATGCCGAAGAAGCACATGGACAGTTCATTCATATACCAGCCCCATTTCACAAGGCCTACCACGACGAGAAGCATGCCGACTACAAAAATGGTGATGACAAACTTCTGGCGCGTCGTCATATCCTGAGCAAAATCCACGTCCCCGGTCATCTCTTTTTTCTTTACTAGGTCATCCTGATATGTAATGGACTTCTCCGGATTCTTTTTCACCTGCAGGGCACGCCATGTCACGAACCCGATGATGATCACCATCATGATGACCCACTGCACCATGCGGAATATCAGCTGCGGATTTCCCTGGATCCCCACGACGCCCTGAGCGATCAGCACCGCGAAGGGATTGATCGTGGAAGCCGCATATCCGACCGTGGCGGAGAGACACACCGTCATGAAAGTCGTCATGGAGTCATATCCCATGGCAAACATGATCGGCATGATCAGAATGTAGAACGGCACCAGCTCGTCCGACATACCGAAGGTGCTTCCACCCAGCCCGAAGAGCGCCATCAGGATCGGAATGATCAAAATTTCCTTTGTCCCCAGTTTCTTTACGATCTTCTGAATGCCCAATGTCAGCGCGTTGGTCTTTGCCATGATCTGGAATACCCCCCCGATGATGAATACAAAGGCAAGTACTTCGACAATGCTCTGGATCCCCCGCCCCGGCGCCATCAGGACCTGCGCGAGCCCCTGCCGCAGGTCGGTTCCGTCCTCCGCCACCTTTTCCACGACATGGTAGGTTCCGGCAACCGCAACCTCCCTCTCACCTGCCGCCGTGTCCATCAGTTCATAGTCGAACTGGCCGCTTGGCAGTATCCAGGACAATATGGCTATCACAACCGTCAATATAAAAATCAGTGTCAGGACGTGCGGCAGCCTGAATCCTGCTTTTTTCTCTTTACTCATCTTTTTTTCTCCTCCGTTTTTATTTCTGTTCTTACTCCGTGATCGGGATCAATTCCCGGATATAAATGGTTCATACGCTTCCATATTCCGTCTGTCCGCTTTCGCCGGATCCTCAAAATAGTCAAACTCCGTAATCTCCTGTCCCAGATATCCTCTGTAGCCGTGGCGCTTCAGTGCCTCCAGACATTCCCGCAGGCTGTGCGCCCCGTCGCCCCAGACCAGATGGCCGTAGGGATTTCCGTCGATGAAATGCATATGGATGATATCTTCTCCCAGTTCCTCAAACCACTGGTCGATCGTCTCTCCCGCGACACCCATAGCTGTCAGATCGATCATCGCTTTCAGGTTCGAGTGATTCACTTCCGACAACATCCGCTTCACATCCGCCAGTGTTGTCGCCAGATTGGACTCCTGCGGCCTCAGGGATTCCATCGCCAGACGGATCTTCTTTGCCGCCGCGTACTCCGCCAGACAGGAGAGCATCTCTCTGGAACGTTTCCACGCCTCTTCCCGCTCCTCGTTCCAGTATCCCCAGCCGGAATTGATCGCCATGATCTCAGCGCCCAGTTCCTCTCCGGCATCCAGCGCATTTTTAAAATATTCCCTGCTCTTCTCAAACTGCTCTTTCTCCTGCGCCGCAAACTGATACTGGTAGGTACAGTTCTCCGGTGTGATGATCTTCAATGTCAATCCTCTCTCATCCAACAGCCTTCTCACCCGCCTGCAGTCGGAATACTCCCTGTTTGTCAGGAAAAAATGCGGTGTCCCGGGCCAGAATTCGATCGTCTTTATCCCCGCCTGCGCCTGCGCGTCCAGAAAATACTCCAGTGAGTAAAACAGATAATGTATATTCATCCCCGCGATCTGCTCTCTGTTTATCAGTCCCATCTCTCTCCTCCTTTCCTCATGCCTCATATACGATCTTTCCACCGACGATCGTCATGGAAACCTTCAGTTCTCTCAGATCCTTCGGATCTTTCTCAAACACATTCTCCGCGAGCACCGCGATATCCGCGAGTTTTCCGGGTTCCAGCGTGCCGAGCTCCTCCTCCCGGTACAGGTCATACTGGCCGCCCCATGTAAAGGCGCGCAACAACTCCTTCACCGTCATCGTGTTCTGCGGGTTAAGCGGCTCGCCGCCCTCCGGAAAATATCCGCCGCAGGCATAATAGATGGATTCTCCCATGTGCGGGATCATCAGCGGAAGATCCGTGCCGCAGCTCACGATAACACCACTGTCGAGCATCTTTCTCCTGTTCCAGTTATATTTTCCGCGCTCCTCTCCGATCGTCCTTCGTATGTTTCCCCGCACCACGTCTCCCGGATCCAGGCACATGATCTGCGGATAAACTTCCGCCACCACGCCCAGCTTTCCCATGCGCTCCAGATCTTCGGGATCCGTCAGCTCCAGGTCCGTTATCGCGTGCCGGTTTTTCAGTGTTCCGTCCGGATTCTTCCGGCACTTCTCAAAAATATCCAGCGTCTTTTTCACCGCCCCGTCCCCCTGTGCGTGAAGGGAATACCGGAACCCTGCCGCGTCCGCCTTTAACGCCGCCTCCTCAAGCCCCGCCCAGTCGATCTCCTGATAACAGGTGATATCCGTGCCCTCGTAAGGCTTTTTCAGCTCGCCGGCGCCGCTGGCGATGGTTCCGTCCGTCATGTGATTGTACCCGGAAAATCTCACGTACTCGCCGGTAAACTTCTCCGCCATCTCCCTGCCGTATTCGATATTGACAGGCTGACTGTCCGGCTGGGACATAAACGATACCCGTAAGCTCAGCTCGCCCTTTTCCTCTTTCTCCTTCAAAAAATCGGTGAATCCGGCGTAATCGTCAAACCCCATCTCTTTCACGGAAGTAACGCCCCGGCTGTTCAAAAGCTGCATGTAATCCTTCCATTCCCGCTCGATGAAAGGGCGGTCGTTGAGATTTTCGCGCAATGTCTCATAGGGGATCCCCTCTTTTGCCCGGATGTCCCTGTGGGAAAGCGCATGCCCCGTGAAAAAGGTATGTACATCCGCAAATCCCGGACAGATCACTTTCCCTGTCAGATCGATGACCCGCTCCGACTCTCTCTCCGCCTTCTCCGGCAATGCGCCCTCGCAGATCTCCCTGATCTTCCCGGACTCTATGATCAGATAACCCGCATAAGCATCCCGCCCGGTACCGTCAAAAATAATGTCCGATTTCAAAATCATGCTTCCCAATCCTGATCTACCTCCTCTCTCTCTGTTAAATTCACCATATCATATTATAACGTTATATGACAACTTCTTTTTCACCACTGGACAAAAGTTTGTGAAATATAGTAAAATAGGGCTATGGAAATTTATTTCATTTACACATAACCAATTTTGCGAATGGTATTATATGGTTATATATTTGGCGGGTTTTTTAGGACAACCCGGGAGGCCTATATGAAACTGAATTCTGAACAGGCAGTTCCTCTCTATCAGCAGCTGAAAAACGGCCTGCTGCATGAAATCTTAAGCGGAAGCTGGAAGCCGGGGCAGAAAATTCCCACGGAAGCCGAGCTGAGCAGGCAGTATCATGTGAGCCGGATCACCGTCCGCAGAGCCATCGAGGAACTGTGCATGGAAAACTATCTCTCCAGGCATCAGGGAAAGGGCACCTTTGTCCGGTATCATAAAATACAGAGAAAGCTGATCCATACTCTCATGAGTTTCAGCCGCTCCTGCAAAGCGAACGGCATGGTATGCGGGACAAAGTGCCTTCTCAAAAAACGGATCCTGTTAGATCAGGAGACTGCCGATGAGATGGGATGGTTTCCCGGAGATGAGGTGATATTTACGCAGAGAATCCGCTTTGCGGACGATGTCCCCATTATGCTGGAAAATAACTATTTTCCCGGAGATCGTTTCGCCTTCCTGCTGGATGAGGCACTGGACGGATCACTGTTTGACCTTCTGTCGGAGAAGTACCACATTCAGGTGACTTCCTCAAAGGAATCCTACGTCGATGTGGTTCGGGCAAACGGCATCATCGCCAAACAGCTTCAGGTATCGATCGGCGAGCCGCTCTTCTTTCTGTTCACGAAAAACTATGATCAGGACGGGCGTCTGGTGCATATGGGAAAGCAGTATATTCTGGGGGAACGCTACCGGTTTTATCTGGATGATATGGAAAGTTAAAGAAATCGTATCTATAATTTCAGGAGGCACTTATCTATGTTAAAAAAAGATGCGGTCAAACCGCTCTACCGTCAGATGATGGACCTGCTTCTGGCGCAAATACAGGACGGAACTTACAAAGAGGGAGATCAGATCCCCACCGAGCCGGAACTGGCGGCCAGCTACCATGTGAGCCGCATCACAGTCCGCCGCACCATCGAAGAACTGTGTGCGCAGGGATACCTCAACAAGAAGCAGGGAAAAGGCACTTTCGTCTGCCTTCCGAAGATCCAGAGAAAACTGGAAGTGCAGAAGAACATGAGTTTCAGCGACACCTGCCTCGCAAACGGCCGGATTCCATCCTCCCACGTGATCTCCTTCGGAATGACAGCTCCGGATGCGGTCTGCTCGGATTTTTTGCGGCTCGCGGCGGAGGAATCGGTTTTTCTGACAGAGCGGATCCTGTCCGCCGACCACATACCGATCACCTACGACACGATCTATTTAAATCCGAAGGACTATCCCGATTTTGACCCGAAAAAGCTGGAGGACGGTTCCCTCTACAAGTATCTGCGGCAGGACTACGGCCTTACCATGGCGGACGACTGCCGCAGCCTGATCAGTGTCACATCCGCCTCCTCCCAGATGGCGGACGCACTCCATATTCCGATCGGAGAACCGCTCATGGTGTTGGAATCCTTCCTGAGGGATACGGACAGCAGGCCGATCCTCTTTGTACGGGAGTTCATCGTCGGGTCAAGGTATCAGCTCTCCATTTAGCTAATGGTAACCGGACCTAAACGCCGTGAGGAGCTAACTAAATGACATTAGTAAAATACCCCGCAGCAAGCCGCGGGGTATTTCATTATGCCAGCACCTTTGACAAAAACACTTTCGTCCGCTCATGCTCCGGATGTTCGAAAAGTTCTCTCGGCGGCTTATCCTCCAGGACGATACCCTGATCGATAAACAGAACGCGGTCGCTGACTCCCTTCGCAAATCCCATCTCATGAGTTACCACCAGCATAGTCATCCCTTCTTTTGCCAGGCTCTTCATCACCTCCAGAACCTCGCCGACCATCTCCGGATCAAGCGCCGACGTCGGTTCATCGAACAGCATCACCTCCGGATTCACCGCCAGCGCACGGGCGATCGCCACGCGCTGTTTCTGCCCGCCGGAGAGTTTGTTCGGATAGGCATCCGCCTTTTCCTCCAGTCCCACTTTGCGCAGAAGTTCCCTCGCCCTGTCCTCCGCCTCGTCCTCCGTCCATATCCCGTGGCGCACGGGCGCCAGCGTAATATTTCTTAATACCGTCATATTGGGAAACAGATGAAAATGCTGAAACACCATACCGACTTTGCGCCGATACCGGTCAATATCCAGTTTCTCATCCGTGATATCTGTCCCATCCACATATATCTTCCCCTCCGTCGGCATCTCCAGCAGATTGATACACCTGAGAAAAGTGGATTTACCGGAGCCGGACGGTCCGATGATACAGATACATTCCCCCCTTTTTATCTCTGCATTGATACCCTTCAGCACATTTACCGCCCCAAAGGTCTTTTTCAGATTCTCCACCTTAATCACTTTCCCGCAACCTCCTCTCAAACCGGCCAAGCAGCAGGCTCAGCAGCTTCACGATCCCGTAGTACAATATCCCCGCCGCCAGCAGCGGGATAAACATCTGATAGGTTCTGGAAGACACATAGCTTGCCGCCTTCGTCAGATCCACAATGCCCACATAGCCCAGGATGGAAGTCTCCTTGATCAAAAGAATAAACTCATTCCCCATAGCCGGAAGTATGTTTTTCACCGCCTGCGGGATCACAATAAACCGCATGGTATCCCTGTAGCTTAAGCCAAGGGACCGCCCTGCTTCCATCTGTCCTTTCTCCACCGCCAGAATACCTCCCCGGATGACCTCGGAGACATAAGCGCCGCTGTTTAACCCAAAGCTGATCACCGCCGCCATATACCCCAGACGGCTGTGGAATACCGCAAAATAGATGATCATCAGCTGTAATACCGAAGGCGTTCCGCGAATGATATCCACGTATGCTCCCGCTCCTCCGTCGGTCCGACAGCCGCCGCGATCACCTCGACATCGCCTGCTTCCATTGCCCCTAACAGCGAATCAAAGGGAAGATCTCTCCACACCAGTTCCAGATCCGTTTCCTCCGCGACTGCCTCCAGCAGGTCAATATCAAACCCTGTCAGGTTTCCGTCGCTGTCCAGATAATCAAAGGGCGCATACTCCGCGTTCGTGCCCACGACCACCTTTTTCTTTTCCACCGACGCCTGCACGCGCAGTGCGCTGATACCCGGAAGCAACGCCATAAAAAGGATGAGATACACCGCCGGATACTTTCTCTTCTTTCTCTCCCTCACCATTTTCTCTGCCCTCTCTCTTCTTTTGTTGATAATCTGTTTATTATCTAATTCGTAATATATCATATTATATCGTTATATACAATTGTTTTTTTATCCAGATGCTTAAATATGGCAGTTCACCGCAATATAAGAGCCGGAAACCTTTCTTCAGATTCCCGGCCCACAGTTTTGTTTACACTATATGTTCGTCACTTTCAGCTTCTCCGCACTCTCATGCTGTACCGCTTTTTCTCATCTTTTCCTATGCCCCTCACAAACACAAACTTCCTCTCGTCCGACAGTTCCTCACGATATCTGTATCCCATAGCGTCAAATTCCTTCACGCTTTCCACATCCTCCACCCCGTTCTCCGAGAGGAACCGCACCATCTCCCCTCTCGCCATCTTCGCTAGAGTACCTTTCTGTCTTCTTTTTCCCTCCGCCTCCTCCTCAAAGGAAACTGTGATAAACCGGCATTCCGGCTTCACATAGGGCTCCACGGCACAGGAATATTCCTTCGATGCCAGATTCAGGATGATTCCATCCCCGTTTCCCTCCATCAGCTCCCGGTAAAGCTTATCGCCCCAGAACGCATACAGATCCCTCTTATCCCCCACCGCCAGATGCGCCTGCATCTCCAGCCGATAGGGCGTAACGCCGTCAAAAGGTTTCAGCACGCCGTAAAACCCCGACAAAATGCGCAGATGCTCCTCCGCATAGGCAAGCGCCCTCTCCGTAAACACCCCGGGCGCCATATACTGATACTGCAATCCCTCGTAGGAGAGAACCGCCGGCGTCAGGCACCTTTCAAGATCCATCTCGGCAAACCGCCGGAAATTTAATTCCGCCAGTTTATCATTGCACTTCCAAAGCGCCTTCGCCTCCTCGAAGGAAAGCTTTCTGACCTCCTCCATCAAGGCTTTTGTCTCCGCAGGAAAACAGGGCATTCCCCGCACCGCCAGGGAATCCCTGTCCACATTCATCTTTTTTGCCGGCGAAATGATGATCCTCATACTGTCACCTCTTCTTTTACTATATTCCCCGGACACCATTTCTGTCAATACGCCGTCTGTGCAGCGCAGTCGGTTTAACTTTCTGTTTCCTGCCTCTTCTTTGCCGCAAAGAATACACCGATTCCCATGACGATCACCAACAAACTGCCCCCCATATCCACCACGTTCCCCTGTGCTTTCGTTGTAATAATACAGGCTTGCCGTATATCCGGCGTTCTCTTTGCCAAGAT
Organism: uncultured Lachnospiraceae bacterium; assembly: GCA_910584915.1. Taxonomy (GTDB): domain Bacteria; phylum Bacillota; class Clostridia; order Lachnospirales; family Lachnospiraceae; genus 1XD8-76. The sequence goes on along the minus strand of CAJUDM010000018.1, from coordinate 22,450 downwards.
TTATGGAAAACACCGCCGTAAAGCTGTACAAACCTATTCAAAACTCATACTGTCAAAACTTAAAACTTTTCTTTCAGTTTGTATTTACTTCAGCGGCAAAAATTTTGGTGCATAACTCTGTATATTCATCATAAGAAATTTCAGTTTCATTTAATGTATATTTCACTCCGGCGTCCACATTATTGATATCAAATTCTTCACCAAAATTCATTTCTGCGGCTAAGTTATCAGCTCCTTCAAATTTTTCCATATGGTAAAATTCAAATCCTGCACTCGACCTGTTACTATACATAATCCATACAGCTCCGTTATAATAAGTATAGGAAAGCATAAGAGCAGTGCCGCCCGGCGCTGCAAACTCGTATACCTTGTTATCACGCGCATCAAGATATATACCGCCATAAGGACCTCTAATGATCAGTTCATTTTCACCATCATTGTCAAGATCGACTTTCTCTCCAACAGAATATGAATTCCATTCTTCAGAGTCTCTATTTAAATCAGTAATATAAAATGTCGAATCTGTGGAGTCAACCGCGCTTATTGAACCTTTTATAAATAAATCTAACAACTCTTCTGCTGTCGTTTCCGTTATCTTTGCGGCATGATATAAAAATTCAGCCTCCTCGAATGAAGATTTTCCATAATATACACCTATTCCATCTGTGCTGTACTCCAGAATATAATAACTAAAAACAGCCTCTCCGTCAGAAAATGTCTGTTCAGGATACTTTATATAAATTCTGTCATCTTCCACGGTTTCTATATTAGATGAATCGGCTAAGAAACGATAGGAAGATTCTGATTCATAATCGGAAATATCATAGCCACAGGACGTCCTTTTAATCGATAATCTGCCGGTTCCATAGTCTGATAAATAACTATATTCTCCTGTCAGGCTTTCCAGCACATCATCTTTGCTTTCCGCCGGATTCCTGTTGGCTGAGCCTGCTGTCTCATCATTCTGTATTTCCTGAACCGCCTCCGCACCGTCGTCGATCTTAGCGCCACCGCCTGTTACACCCGCCTGCGCCTCTTCCGGATTCTCAGTCTGTCCGCATGCTGAAAGTACAAACATAACTACTCCCATAGCCATCGCCATTTTCATTTTTTTCATACTTCATTTTCCTCATTTCTACACTGCATCCCCAAACCTGTTGAACGCAATTTTCTGTGCCATAATTACATGATATCTGCTTTTCTATCAGACATCTTATTTATACCACACTGAGAAAAAAATGATATGCTGTCTGCATAAACGACACAGATTTTGCACAAACAACGCAAATTAATCATCGAACAACATTCTCCATTTAAAGAATGCTTTCTGAGAAAAAAAGAAGTACCATGGTCTCCCCACGATACTTCCCATTGGATTCATAAAACAGTATTAACAGCCCCGTAAATGCCGGCTGAAATTCAATGGGAACGGAAATAATGCCGCACCCGCCCCCGATCGGTTCCCATGCCTCACAGTTCCCCCAACATCTGCTCCGGATTCTCCTCCGCTTTCACCTTGCCGAACGCCTTCACGATCACGCCGTTCTCATCGATCAGATAGGTTGTCCGCACGACCCCCATGCTCTTTTTCCCGTAATTGATCTTTTCCTGCCACACATCGTACGCCTGAATGCAGGAAAGCTCCGGATCGGAGAGCAGCGTAAACGGAAGATGATATTTTTCCTCAAACTTCTTATGGGAAGCGACGGAATCCCTGCTGACTCCGATCACCACCGCCCCCTTCTCCGTAAACTGCGGGGTGAGCAGCCCGAAATTGCACGCCTGTTTTGTGCAGCCCGGCGTATTATCCTTCGGGTAAAAATAGAGGATCACTTTCTTTCCTCTGTACTCTTCCAATGTGTGCACATCCCCGTTCTGGTCCGGCAGTGAAAACCCCGGCGCCTTTGTTCCGATTTCCAGCATATCTGATATACTCCTCTCTCTTCTTTTATTTGCTTTTCGCTTTATCCAATAAAGTATATATAGTATTTATTATATTTCTCAGACAGTATCTATCTTTCCACCAAATGATTCATATCATACCATAATTTTATTCTCATTCCTTCCTGTTGTCCTCTGCGATAAATCAGACTCTTCTTCTGAGAAATTCCGCCGTTTTCACAGCAGGCTTCTCGCAGTTCTTCCGGCTTCCAATGTCATGATGCCGGATGCCGGGAAAAAATATCTCTCCCTCACAACCTCTTCCACACCACCGCCATCATCGTCAGATAGCATGCCAGCCCGCCGATCACATTGGTGACAGGCTCCGCCGCCAGCACTCCCGTGATGCCCAGATCCCAGAGGCGGGGCAGAATAAGGATCAGCGGCACGCCCAGGATCGCCTTACGAAACAGTGAGAAGAACACCGCCTGCTTCGCCTTCCCCAGGCTCACAAACACAGTCTGCCCGATGTACTGGAATGCCATAAAGAAAAACAGCGCAAAATGCCAGCGCATGGAGACTGCCGCCACCTCCGACAACTCCGCCTCCCCGTTAAAAAAGCTGATAATAAACCGCGGAAATAGCATCAGGACAACCCAGATACCCACCGCGTAGGATAGCGTCACCCGCCTTATAAACCGGACTGCCTCTTTCACTCTCCCGTTCTCCCCGGCGCCGTAATTAAAGCCGATCACCGGCTGGGCGCCCTGGGTAAATCCCTGTATGGGCATCTGCACGACCTCCCTCACGGAATAGATGATCGTCATCGCTCCCACGTAGAGATCGCCGCCGTAAAACTGCAGGGACGCATTGCAGAATATCTGCACCAGGGAGTTGGTCACGGACATCGTAAACCCCGACAGCCCTAACGCCAGGATCCGTCTCACCAGATCCCACTGTAGTCGAAGTGCAGGCAGATCTAACCGCAGAATAGCTTTCCTCCCACATAAAAAACACAGCACCCACGCCGCCGAAACAAACTGTGAGAGGATCGTCGCAAGGGCGGCGCCCCGCACCCCGAGCCCCAGCCCGAAGATAAACAGCGGATCCAGTATCAGATTTAATATGGCGCCGATCACCACTGTAAACATACCTGTCTTCGCGAATCCCTGAGACTCGATAAAAGGGTTCATGCCAAGCCCCAGCATCACGAACAGATTTCCCGCCAGATAGACATCCATATATGCGTCCGCATAAAAAAATGTCTCATCGCTGGCACCGAAAAGATAGAGCAGCGGCGTTTTGCAGAGATACCCCAGTGCTGTCAGAATAAATCCGAACACAACTAAAAGCGTCAGAGAATTTCCCATGATCCGCCCGGCTTTCTCCTCATCTCCCCGCCCGCGTTCGATAGAACATAGCGGCGCACCGCCGCTCCCGCAGAGATTGGCAAAAGCGTTAATGATCGTGACGATCGGAAATGCCACGCCCACGCCTGTCAGCGCGAGCCTTCCGTCCCCCTGCATATGTCCCAGATACATCCTGTCCACAATATTATACAGGACATTGACAAGCTGCGCAAATATCATCGGCAAAGAAAGCCGGACAATGCTGCCCGCCACAGAGCCCGCTGTAAAATCATGTCCGTCAGCCACACTATGCAATGCCATAGATTCCCCCTGTATTTTCTTTCCGTCTGCGTATCATTACTCCTTACTCTTTTATATGCCGAACAAAATTTTTGTTGCAGCCTGTGAAAAATGGCCCGCACCCATTCCGGAAACGGACCATCCTCCCTTCAGGCCGGATTGACATAAAATAATTATACCTTTGCCTTCTGGCAGCTGTCAAGACAACCCGCATGAAATCAGGGATGCGGGGCAAATGTCCATACAAAAAAGGAATATTCCGCGTTGACAGCCCTGTGTCCGCAAAATATCCCTTCTTCTCAACAGATATCTGTGAAATCCTATTTTTTACGCCTCCCGTCTTCACTACATCATTCTATTTTCTATCCATCTCCTTGCAGAAATCTTCAAAGGACTGTTTTCTGTCAGGCTCCAGTACCTTTCTGATCCTTCCTAACAGATCCTCAGAAGAAAACGGCTTCAAAATATAATCGCGGATTCCCAGCTTGGCGCTCTCCAGCACGGTAGCTTTGTCCTCCATACCGGTCAGCATGATCACCGGAATGTCGCTCCGGTCTTTCATCGCCCGTATCTCCCTCAGTGTCTCAATACCATCCTTTGTTGCCATCTGAATATCTAAAAGGATCAGGTCAGGTTTTTCCTGCTGCAGATATTTCAATGCCCTTATCCCCGAATTGACAGTGACCACCTCATAATCATTCCGCAGTGTATCCGATATCCTCGTCAGAACGATCACCGTATCGTCCACCGCCAAAATCTTCTTTCTGTAACCGCCGCCTTCTTTCTTACTCTTTTCTCCTTTTTCACTCACTTCTCCTCTTCCTCCTTTTCCAGTATGCCGAGAAGCTGGCGCAGCATCTCTTCCGCATTGTCATCCTCATATAGTTTCAGCTGTTCCCGTATATGTATGAGACGTTCCTCCACATCCTCCGGCAGTTCATGGAGCAGCATCTCTTCCACTCTCCCGGCGCACTCTCCCGAATGAAAATGTTCCAGTTCATCGAGCGCCGCCGCTGTCTGTTCCCGCAGTTCCTCAAACAGCAGACGAGGCAGCTTATCCGCTTCCCCGTTCTTCCCGCACGCCTCAAGAAACGCTCCGATATTTGCCAGAAGGGTTTCATAACCCCCCATCAGCGCGGAAAACTGTTCGGAGATAAATTTCATATCACCCTGTGCCGCGGCATTCTCCTGCGCCCGCGCCATAGCCGAGACTTCCATCGCGCCGATTCCCGCGGAAGCGCTCTTTAATCCGTGCACCTCTATCCGATAGCGCTCTATGTCCGTGTCCACAAGTTCCCGCAAAAGTTCCACCTTGCGCCTGCCATCCAGGCAATAGAGTTCCAGAAGTTCCGCAAATCCCTCCCCGTCGCCGGAATAATACTGCGTCACGGCACTCATATCTATCCCGTCGATCACAAACGCCGCCGGATCGATAGAAGGAGAATCCTTCTCCGTCTGGCTTTTATGCCTGCGCTCTTCCGGCACCCAGCGCATCAGGAGCTGATGGAGTTCCTTTCTGTCGAGAGGCTTTGCGATAAAATCCTGAAAACCACACTGTAAAAAATGCTCCCGCATCCCCTCCATCGCATTCGCGGTCAGCGCTATCATTGCCGGCGCGGCTCCGTTTTCCCCGCAGTCTCGGCGGATGATCTGCGCCGCCTCTATGCCGTCCATGCCGGGCATCATGTGATCCATAAAGATAATGTCATACCGTTTATCCCGCACCAGTTCTATCGCCTCAGGCCCGCTCTCCGCCTCCGCCAGTTCAAACTCATAAGGCTTTAAGAAACCTCTCGCCACCTTGCGGTTGACCGCATTATCATCGACAATGAGCACTTTTATATCAGGGGCGGTAAAGGCATCCGCGATCTCCCGCCCTGTCTGCATACTCTCCGGCATCTCTGAAACCGGACGCGCATCCACGATCCTCTGGGGGATTGCTATGGTGACTACAGTCCCTTCGCCGTATGTGCTCTCCACCCGGATATTGCCGTCCATCAGTTCCACCAATTGTTTGACTATGGCAAGCCCCAGCCCTGTACCTTCCACGCTTCTGTTGCGCCTCGAATCCACCTGCCTGAAATCCTCAAAGATCTTTTCCAGATCCTCCTTTCGTATGCCGCAGCCTGTGTCCTCCACCCGGAAAGTGAGCAGTTCCTCCCCGTCATTCCCGGGCTCTCCGGTGACATGGACGCGCACATATCCCTCTTTTGTGAACTTTACGGCGTTGCTGAGAATATTGATCAGGATCTGTTTGATCCGCACATCGTCGCCGCTGTAGCGGCAGGGTATCGCCCCGTCGCACTCATACTTCAGGATCAGCCCCCTCTGGGATGCCGCCATATCCATCATACCCATGATCTCGTCCACAAGGGTTTTTATATAGTAATCCGTGTACACCAGTTCCATTTTGCCCGCCTCGACTTTGGACAGGTCGAGAATGTCATTGATGATAGCGAGCAGATTCTTCGCCGCGGACTGCACATCCCTGGCATGTTCATAAATTCCGGCATCTTCGCACTCTTCCATGATAATATCGTTTAACCCGATAATGGCATTCATCGGAGTCCGTATCTCATGGGACATATTGGCGAGAAACTCACTCTTCGCGATACTAGCTCTCTCCGCCTCAAGCCGCACCCGCTTGATCTCTTCGATATACGCCTTTATGTCGGTCATATCCAGCATCAGGATAACGCATCCCTGCCTTTTCCCGTTTTCGCCCATGATAGACTTGGTATGGCTCTCATAGTCCCGCCCGTTGATCGTGAAACTCTGAGGCGTATCCTCACCCAATATCTCCTCCCGGAAATCCTCCAACACCCGGATATTCTCTCCCAGTTTATGAGAAGGCAGGCTTGTAAAGATACTCGTAGCCGCCCTGTTATAGTTGACCAGCCGGTCATGGTCATCCAGCGCGATCACGCCGTCCCCCATGCTCTCCAACACCTTCTCCGCCGCCATATGCCGAAAGTCATAGTTCCTGCGGCTCCACACCACGATGACCACCATCGCCATGGAGATCGTCAGTGTCACCGGTGTGAGATCATATACCTTCACAAGCTTGCAGACATACGCCGCCAGCATAATGACAGGCAGAGTGGATATCCAGAGGATCGTCCAGTACTGACGGTTCACCTGTCTGTCTGAACGCTCGCGTATCGCTCTTACCAATGTATATATGCAGAGAGTATAGGGAATGATAATGCGGCTGAACAAAAAAACAACATACAGCGCTCCGTAGGTAATGCTGACATGATAGAATCCGCCCTCGCCCTCCACCCACTGAACCTCTCTGTAGAAAAGCCCATACCAGTTGAAAAACACCGAGGGCAGGGCGAGAAAGTTGATCACGCCGAGCACTCTCAAAAACGTTTTCGGCGGAGTTACATAACAATAGATATAGATAAACCAGCAGTAACACAGCGTCACAAACGCCGAGCCCACATTTTCCACAGTGATCGCCGTCATCGCCGCCTCCAGCGTGGACGCTGTCAGCTCCAGCATATAACCCACATTCTGTACAAGGCAGCTGCACATAATGATGATCAGCAGTTTCTGCTCTTTTGCCCCGTCTCCATTGAGCAAAAGAAGTAAAGCCATCACAGTAAGACATATGCCAAAACACTCCAACGCAATGACAAGGTTTACCATACTACCTCCGCCCGCCTGCGGCTTTTATCCGTCGGCATGATTTTTTTCTACAGGCAATTCGCCAAATGCCACGCCTGCACGGACATTTGGCGGACGCCGCAGGATATCTGATACTAAAATTACAATATTACAAATGGAACATTGTGTCAAGAAATAGCACACCGCAGATTGAAATAAAAGAACATATGTGCTAGAATAGTCCGTGTTGGTGAAAAAATATTGGAAAATAAAGAAATGGAGATACCGTGATGAGAAAACAAATTTATCTGCTGACGACACTGCTGTCCGCCCTGCTGCTTGCCGGCTGCGGCGGCAGTGAGGACATGAAAGACAATACAGTTCCTTCTGAAGCTGCCGCCGAAAGCAACGCGGAAGATACCGCTGTAAGCGAAAAAGATACGCTGACGGTCGCCATGGAACTCGCCTACCCGCCTTTTGAAATGCGGGATGCCGCCGGAGAGCCTGCGGGGATCAGCGCCGATCTGATGAAAGCTTTCGGGGAGTATGCCGGATATGAGATACGCATCGAAAATACCTCCTGGGACGGACTGATTCCCTCCTTGCAGACAGGCGCCGCGGATATTGTGATCTCTTCCATGACCATCACCGATGAGCGCAAAGAACTGATCGATTTTTCCGACCCTTATGCCAATGCTCTTCTGGCAGTCCTCGCCGGGGCGGACTCCGGCATCGCCTCGGTGGACGATCTGAATCAGGCGGGAAAAGTCCTCGCCGTAAAATCCGGCTCCACCGGACATATGTACGCGGAGAAAAATCTTCCCGAAGCCGAACTTCTGGTACTGCCGGATGAGAGCGCCTGCGTGACGGAAGTGGCGCAGGGACGGGCGGACGGCTTTATCTACGACCAGCTCACCATCTACCGCAACTGGCAGAACAACCAGGACACCACCACCGCCATTTTTATCCCCTTTCAGGATGTGGAGAAATGGGGGATCGCCGTGCCGAAGGGCAATCAGGAACTCCTGGATCAGCTCAACTCGTTTCTCGCCGAGTACCGCGACAACGGAGGGTATGAGGAGCTGACGGAAAAATATCTGGCGGAGGAGAAAAAGGCGTTCGATGAGCTGGGGTTTCAGTGGTTTTTTGACATGAAAGAGTGATGAGAAGCGGACGCCGGAACGGAAAGAATCAGGAATATTCATATGGGACGATTACAGAATTTATTTTGGGTATCTGAGAATAGAAAAATAAGCCGTTCTGCGGCGGTTTTGAATCTGGCGGGGGTTACCGCCCTGTGGGTGGGGCTCTTCTGGATTTCTTTGAGCGCCATCCAGGTCAAACTTGATTTCAGGTTTCTGGGGGAATTTCCTTTGCGTATCCGGAACGGTTTTCTGATGACGCTGGGGCTGAGTATTGTCAGTCTGGCGTTCAGCCTTATCATCGGTATGCTGAGCGCGGCGGGGCAGAGTTCGCCTGTTTTGTTTATCCGCTTTTTCTGCAGCGTCTATGTGAAATTTATACGGGGGACGCCGCTGATCATGCAGATCTATCTGTTCTTTTACATCGTCGGCACGGCGTGGGGCGTAGACAACCGGTTTCTCGCCGGCGTCCTGATCCTTTCGATCTTCGAGGGCGCCTATATCGCCGAGATCATCCGCGGCAGCCTGCTCTCCTTAGATCAGTCCCAGTTGGAGGCGGCGCGGGCGGTGGGCTTTACCAAAAGACAGGCGTGGCGTTTTGTGATCCTGCCCCAGATGGTCGCCCGCACCCTGCCGGCACTGACCGGACAGTTTGCCTCCATCATCAAGGATTCCTCCCTGTTGTCCGTCATTGCGGTCATCGAACTGACACAGACCATGCGGGAGATCAGCGCCGTGAATTTTCGGCTCTTTGAGTGCTATCTGTTTCTCGGCGTACTCTATCTGTGCCTGACGCTGCCCATCTCCCTTGTCAGCGAACGCCTGGAAAGAAGGTTTCAGTATGAAAGTTGAATTTCAGAACCTGTCCAAACAATATGAACCGGAACAGATCATTTTACACCCCATGAATTTCGCCGATGACGTCCACACTCTGGCAATCATTGGACCTTCCGGCGGCGGCAAATCCACGCTGCTGCGCATTCTCGGCGGGCTGATCGCCCCCACCACCGGAAAACTGTGGGTGGACGGCGAGGAGATCCTCCAGAATGAGACCGCTCTGCAGCAGTACCGCAAAAAGATCGGCTTTGTCTTTCAGCAGGGCGGCTTATTCCGGCATATGAGCGCCAGGGACAACATTGCGGTCCCCTTAGAACAGGTACACGGATACAGCCGTGAGCATGCCGAAGAACGCGCCATGGAACTGCTCGCGCGTTTCGGCTTAAAAGAGGATGCGGAAAAAAAGCCTGCCGCCCTCTCCGGCGGACAGCAGCAGCGCGTGGCGATCGCCAGAGCCGTCGCCGCCCGCCCGAAACTCCTGCTCTTAGATGAGCCCACCAGCGCCCTCGATCCCGAATTTACCACCGAGGTACTCAATGTGATCCGGGAATTGAAGGAGGACGGGATGCGCTTTATCATCGTAACCCACGAGATGGGGTTTGCCCGCCACGCCTGCGACAGGGCAGCGTTTCTCTGTGAGGGTACCCTGATGGAATACGGGGAGAGCGCCCGGCTTTTTGACCACCCCGAGACGGAACAGCTCAAACGGTTTCTGGGGAAGCTCTTGCAGTGGAATATCTCCTAAATGATTCGCCTTAATTAACCCTATGTTTTACCCGGCTAAATTTCCATCAACAGCAAAAACCGGGAATACGCAACAACTCAGACATTCGGCTTCCCTGTCACGTATTTCCCGGTCTCATCATCTACTGATCACCTCGAGATATTTTTACTCTTTCAATGTATATTTTCTCAGAACTCCCCTGAAGTACAGGCAGATCGCAACGCCCAAAACCCCCAGGATGAACATCATCATCGCCGCCCCGGAGCCCTTTCCGGCGCCAAACCACGCCCGCAGCATTCCGCCCGCGGGAGCAGCCGCCATCACCGGCTCGCACAGTTCATCCACCAAAAGCCCTCCGAAGAAGAACCCCACGGGAATCGTAAAAAACTGTAGCGTGTTCCTGCACGAATACACCCGCCCCTGCATATCCACCGGGATCGTCGTCCGCAGGATCACATCCAGATTCGTGCTCATCACCGGCACGAGCAGCCAGCCGATGATCTGCGCCGCACACCACAAAAGGGGCGTTTTCGCAAATGCCAGCACAAAATTTTCCGTCCCCAGCGAGATCAGCATGGTGATATAGATCACACGGATACGGTTTTTCGGCGCAGGCAGCAGGGTGGCGATCAGGCTCCCGGCGAGCATCGCGATCCCCGCGCAGGAAGTCACAACGCCGAGCACCTTCTCTCCCCCGTTCTCCCTCGGCAACACGTATGCCGGAAGGGTTGCGTCAAAGGCTGACGCCACCAGGTTCACCCCCGCCAAAAACAAAATCAGCCAGAGGATCAGGCGGTTCTTATTCAGATATTTCAGCCCAGCCTTTACCGCCTCCCCGAAAGGCTCCTTTTCCGGTGCCGCCTGTGAGACATCGGGAATCTTCACCCAAAAAAGCAGTGTGCAAAACGCCACCCCAAAAGTCAGAAGGTCCGTGTAGATCACAGCCTCCAGCCCCGCGAAGGCAAACACCGCCGTGGCGAGCACCGGGTTTAAAATTGTGATCAGCGAGTTGGACAGAGAGCGCATACCGCCCGTCCTCTGGTAATGTTCTTTCGGCGTGATCAGCGTCATCGCCACATCTCCCGCCGGCTGCTGTACCGTGTTCATCAGGCCGTTCAGCGCATTCAGCAGGTACAGATGCACCGGCATCAGGCACTCCGTCTTCAACAGTACAAAAACCGCCACAGAGCAGCACGCCGCCAGCGTATCGCACACCAGCATGGTCTTTTTCTTATCCCATCTGTCGCTCAGCGCCCCCGCAAAAATACTGAGCAGGACGTAGGGCGCATAAGAGCAGATCGACAGAAGCGCCGTCTGCAGCGCGGAGCCCGTCTTCTGGTAAAGCCACAGCGTCAGGGCAAAATTGGTCATCGTGCTCCCGAGCTGCGACAGCGACTGCGTGCTCCAGAGAACGAGAAATGTCTTCAGTTCCTTTATGGTATCTTTCATCTTTACTTTGCTCCTTTGATCTTATGTTATTGATATATTGCGGTCGGCGGAAATTGGTGCAGGCATTACTGCACCAATTTCCGCTCTGTTCACAAAGTCGCAAAGTCTGAGGACTATCGCCGATGTCGGCTTACCCCTCCATGCATCGTCCTCAAACCCTGCACGGAGGTTTTGCAATCTCTAATTCTGTGGGCATAATGGTTCTCCTTTTCCAGTTCCGCAGATATTTTTCCTGTATCACACTCTGCTATATATTTCGTCTCACATTCAACACGTTCATCAATGCTTCCTGCAGCACTCTCGACACATTGATTCCGGCAATTTGTTTTCCTCTGCGTAAAAATATTATACACACTAATTACACAATAGTCAACATCCCTTTATACGCGCTTACACCGCTACCTTCCCCTATGCCTCGAATAGCCATGCACCGCAAGCCCCGCAAACAGCGGGATCTCGATCATATACGCCCCGAGCATCACATGAGGTACCCATATCGCGATATTTCCGATATTCCAGTAGTCAAACTCCACGAGGGCGTACAGCATACTGGTCTGCAGCCCGCATCCGCCCGCCGGAAGGACGCTGTAGAAATAGCTGCCGATCTCCCCGGGCAGAGCCATGTACAGTATGACCGGCAACACACAGAATAAAAGCGCCGTCGACAGGGAAGCCACCATACTGCCCAGCCTCGAGGAGAGAAACAGTGTAAAACTCACGGAGGCGAGCAGGCTGAGCAGCCCGGATACCATGAGAAACCACTGCATCTGCCCGATATCCATATTCGGCAGGTTCACAATAGAATACAGCATCTGTATGGAAGTTTTTGTGCATTCCCCGCCCCAGAGGCTGTTTGACACAAGGATATAGATCACGGCGCAGAGGGCGAAGGAAATCCCGCAGATCAAAAACGCCGATGCGATCTTTGTGGCGGCAAATTCCGCTTTTCCGTATTTGGTACAGCGGAGTATATCATCCGCCCCCGTCTGGTAATCGGACGTAAAGACAGGCGCCGCGATCACCGTGCAGAAAAGCAGGATCAAAAACGCCAGCAGAATCTGGTAGTCCATGGCGTCCGAGCTGTATCCCGGATAAAACCGATAGGGCTTTTCCACTTCATCGTACATCTCTATCGCCGCCTCCTGCGCCGCCGGATGTTTCTTCTGCTCCATTTTCATCAATGAGGCAATGCGCTCTTCGCATACCTCATAGTATCTGTCAATCTCATCGGGATCGATCTCCCCCAATGCCGGGGCGATGCCCGTCTCCGGGTCTGCGAACGCTTCCCGGAGACCGTGTACAAGAGGCGCATAAGGATATATCTCCTCCTCATAGACACCCTCCGGCAGGTCGTAGGAATTTTCCACGCCGTATTTCGTAAGGCACGCCTGATAGCTCTCCAGCGCCCGGCGCACTTTCTCCGGCGTCACATCTCCCGCCGTATCAGCCTGCAAGTCCTTCTCATACGCGATGGACTCAAACCCTTTCAGCTTCACCGTATTTCCTTCCTCATCCTTCACGATATTGTACGAATAAGTGATGGGCAGATACGCCATGACAAAAGACAGCAAAAACGCCGCAGCCAACAGTATCATTGTCGTCCTGGTCCTCAATACCCGTTTTATTTCCAGTCTCAATAAACGCATTTTTATTCCTCCCCGCGCGCCCTTTCGCGCATCTCAGTCAATATTCCCGGCAAAAACTGCCGCCCTTCGAATCCTGCCCTGTCAAATTTCTCAGTCAAATTTTCCGCCGCTCCTTTCCTCCTGCGGGAACAGCCACAGATACAGATCTTCCAGATGGGGCGCGGCAGGATTTGAATACTCCGTATAAGGCTGCCCGGAAAGATAGCGGACCGTTATCTCTCCGTCCTCCTCATTCCTGACATTTACCACCTGCAGCTTCCGCTCATATTCCTGCAGACACTTCATCGGAATCTGTTCTGTCCACACCTTTCCGTGAACCAGCTTTACCAGTTCCTCAGTGGTTCCCCTCGCCAGCAGCGCTCCCTCTTTCATCACCGCATTCTGTGTGGCGATATATTCCACATCGGAGACAATATGTGTGGAGATCAGCACGATACGGTCGTGGGCAAACTCCGAGAGCTGGTTGCGGAAGCGCACCCTCTCCCCGGGATCGAGCCCGCTGGTGGGCTCATCCAAAATCAGGACCTCCGGCTCATTCAGCAGCGCCTGGGCGATCCCCACCCTGCGCTTCATCCCGCCGGACAATTTCGCGATCTTCTTGTTTCGGACATGGGACAAACTCAGCCTTTCCAAAAGTTCATCGATCTTCCGCCTCGTCTGCTTTTTTGTCAGCCCTTTTAAAACCGCCACATATTCCAGGTAGTCCTTCACCGTAAATTCCGGGTAAAACCCGAACTCCTGGGGGAGATAGCCGAATATATCCCGGTAGCTCTCCTTCAATTCGCTGATCGGAACGCCGTCATAAAAAATCTTTCCGGCATCCGGCTTCATGATCCCCGCGATCATCCGCATCAGCGTGGTCTTCCCCGCCCCGTTCGCCCCGAGCAGCCCCCACACCCCGGGCGTGATGCGCAGAGAAACGTCATCCACCGCCGTCATATCCTTAAACTGCTTTGTAATATGTTCCAAGTATAGTTCCATTTCGTTTCCTCTCTTCTTTTTTGTTTCCTTTCTTCTCTGTTTTTATCTGCCATCGCGAAACACTGACTGTGCCCCGGCCGGGCTCTTGACACGTATGTCCTATCCATCACACCATCCAATGTCATTAGTTAGCACCTTCGTCCAGCCGTGAGGAAAATAAAATGCTCAAGGAGCCCCTTAAAAAGCGTCGGCACTTAGCGAGGTCGTTCACGAGCTTAGTGCCCGCTACGCTTTTTACGGAGCGAAAGCGTGGCGACGGAGTATTTTATTTTCCTCTCGGCGTCCGGCACCGATAATTAAATAACATTGTTATGCCACCTGCCTCTCCGTATAAAGCGAGTCCCGGACGATATACCGAAACTGCTCCGCGCAGAACCCCAGAAGCAGCGCACATACCGCGCCCCACCCCACCGTGAGAGACTGCCCGAATAAAACTTCCCAATGTCCGGGCATCGCGGCAAACAGGAGCAGTAAAAAGGAACAAAGCCCCACACTGCCGCCCAAAAACACCTTCGGCGTAAAATGTCCCAACATAAACAGACAGCCCCCGCACACCAGAAGGAACGGGACACACAGATACAGGACGGCGCTGTCCGCCCGCAGGGATGTTTTCAGTATCGTCGCCGCAAAAATGCAGCCCAGCATACAGATATCCCCAACCGCGATCACGATCAGCCTTGCCGTCAGCAGCCTCACCGCGGAAAAACGGCTCGCCGCCTCCACCTCCTGCATCTGCCAGCGGACGGAGCGGTACAAAAAAGGCAGCGCCGTCATAAAGACGAGGACCGATAAACAAAACAACAGCTTTGTCAGATAATACGGATTTATCACGCCGCCATACATACCGGACAATATCAGGCTTGCCGCCAGCAAAAAGATTCCCTGAGCGCCCCAGATCCTAAAGCCGATAAACCTGATCTGAGCGCCTAAAAAGCCCGCAAATGAAATGCGCGCACGCCTCTGTCTTTTGTGTGCTTCCCCCCTGGCGAGCAAAAGAGTTTTCTCATAATGTTCTCCTTCCGCCCCGACGGGACACTGATGCAATGACCGCCTCAAATGATTTTCAAAATCCTGCTCCCTCACGATGCTCCTCCTTCCTCAAACTCCTTTTTCAGTTTCTTCAGAGCCGAACGCAGCCTCGACTGCACTGTCCGCATCGGCATCCCGGTCACTTCCGCGATCTCCCGGATCGTCAGATCCTGCCCGAATCTCAAAAGGATGATCTCCTTTCCCTCCTCCGGCAGAATGTCGATAAGCTGCCTCAAAACCATATCCGACCGTACCTCCTCAAACCCCGGCTCCACATACGGTGGTTCTATCTCAGCCTCTTCTAAAGACATGTCGGGACATCTCTCTTTCCGCCCCATGTCAATACAGGTATTGGCAGCGATCCGGTACAGAAATGCCCTGAATTTTCCTCTGTGCGTGTACCTGCCAAAATAGCGTATCGCCTTCAAAAATGTTTCCTGCGCCGCATCCTGGGCAAGGCACCTGTTCGGAGCGTGCCAGAGACAGTAGCGCAGAATTTCCGGGTAGTACATCTTCGCCAGCTCGTCCACCGCACCCATATCTCCCTGCTCCATCTTTTGAATCAATCTATCTTCGCGCGTCAAAATCGTTCCTCCCGAGGGCGTCCCCTTATCAGTATATAACGAAATATGTGGTTCAAAATGATTTAGTTTCAGAAAAAAATAAGGCGACAGTTCTCATTTTAACTATCGCCCTATTCCTTATTATATGCTGATTCCTCGCGTTAACTATTCAAATTCGCCCGATTTTCTAAAATTCACCCATATACCTGCTCAGAAATCCCCTTGCCTGCGCCTCCGTGACATCCCTCGGATATATCACGGTTATCCCGAACAAACTGTCCCACTGATAGATAAAATCAAGACCATCTCCACTGATCCTATACTGTATGTCTCCGACCTTTTTGATCGTTCCTCCTGTATGATCCTGTATTTTCCTCAACAATTCTACAAAGGCATCCGGCTCTTCCCGATCAAATTTATCATCACTCGTAATCGTGATCCAACAGTTTTCTCTATTCACATGAAGAATTTTGTATTGATGATTCATTGTTTCTCCCATTACATACTGTACTGACTAACACAGCCACGATCCTGTATTTACCTGCTGATATCAATCTACTTTACCCTTTTTCAGATACAAAACGCCGCATAAAGCGGAACGATCTTCTTTCCGTCCTCAAACCCGAAATTTTTAGCCGAAAGCTTTATCGCGTAATCCGGCTTATATGTCTCCATATAAACTTTTAAGCTCTTCGCCCTGGTATTGTCCGCCGATTTCACCTCGATCGGTATCAGACTACCCTCCCGCTGAATGACAAAATCAATTTCCGCCCCACGCTCAGACGTCCAGTAGTAAGTGCGATATCCGTTTGCGGTGAGCTGCACATGCACATAGTTTTCCGCCATCCCGCCCTTAAAATCGTTTATCTCCTCCACCATATACAGAATGTCATTCGCCGCCAGATCCTTTTTGGCGCACAGCAGCCCCGGATCCGACACATATATCTTAAAGGAATTGATATCCCGATAATTCTCAAGAGGCTTTCTGATCTGCTCCGCCCGGTAAACCTGCGACACGATGCCCGACAGGCACAGCCACTCGATGGCGTTCTCAAACTCCGAAGCCCGCCCGCCCTTTTTGATCAGCTTATATTGAAAACGGGTATTCTTTCTGGAGAGCTGAACCGTGATATTGTCATAAACAAGCCTCGTCTTTTTTATCTCATTCAGGTTATTGTACTTGCTCATATCGCTCAGGCAGCTTCTCAGAATGGTGTCCTGCGTATGCCGGATCAAGATATGGTCTTTTGTCTCCGCAAACAGCCTCACGCACTCCGGCATCCCGCCTACGATCAGATACTCCCGGTAGAGGCGCATCGCCGCATCGTGGAGCGCAGAGGGCAGCGGAGCATCGGCGGCAAAGCATTTCTTTACCTGCTCCACAAGTGCCTCCTCCCCCATCGCCAGCATAAATTCCTCCATGTCCATAGGGTATAGCGTTTTCATATCCGCCTTGCCCACGGGGAAGGAGAATCTCGCCCTGTTCACCGCCACGCCGAGCAGGCTGCCCGCCACGATAATATGATACTCCGGCGCGTCCTCACAAAAATATTTTAACGACGTCAGAGCCCCCTCGCAGAGCTGTACTTCGTCAAATACGATCAGCGTCTTTTCTCTGACGATCGTCTGCCCCGCGATATGGGACAGGATCGGTATCAGATAGCCGGGACTGATATCTTCCGCAAAGGTTTCATTCAGTCGGGGATTTGTCTCAAAATTAAAGTACGCCACATTGTCATAATGCCTGCGCCCAAACTCCAGAATGGAATAGGTTTTCCCGACCTGCCTCGCCCCCTGCAAAATGAGAGGCTTGCGGTGTCTGCTCTCCTTCCACTCCTCCAGAAAACGCGTGATCTTTCTGTACATAAAATCGCCCCCTGTCGGTGATGGTTATAGTATACTATATATTCGTGCTTATTCCCACTACATTTATTTTGATTTTCGCACTAAATTACACAAACTTTCTAATAAAACTCTCTAAATACAACATAAAAGGCAAAATCAATACCTGTACAGAATTCTACAAAAAATATTGCTGTATGCATGTTATTGGACTACAATATAAATATATTCATCGACCGAAAGGGAAAGAAATATGAACACAGATATTAATCCATATCGTTCTTTATCTGCAGATATTACACCAACAGAATTTGAGATATTTTGCATGGAGACACTTCGTGCTTATGCCAAACAGGAAGGCCTGCAACAGTTCCGGTTAAACCACAATAAAAAAATAACCGCCGATGATGGTACATATCAGATTGACATATTTGCAGAATATGTTGCATTGGGAACCAAAAATACTTTAATAGTTGAGTGCAAGAAACATTCCCGCGCTATTGAACGCGAAATCGTAGCGGCATTATACACAAAAGTACAAAGTATTGGTGCCAATAAAGGGCTTCTGATATCCACAACCGGCTTTCAAACCGGCGCAACGCAATTTGCCCAAAAGCACGGCATTACACTATGGCAAATATGCGACAATCAGATCAAGCATATAAAAAACTCGGCTTGCAAAAAGAATTCTGAAGCTGAAATGTTTCAATTCGCGGTGGAGCATTTTCTGCCAAAGTACTTTCTCCCAAAATATTCCAGGGCTTCTTTATCCGCCGCGTCCTCTGCCGCAGATCCGCACGCCGTCAGACCCGACACCATGCAAACTGCCAACAGGACTGCTGCGATTTTTCTGAATCTTTTCATCTTCTTTTCTCCTTCCTTCTTGTAGAGTATTGTCTGTTTTTTGTATATTCATGATATCGTTTAACTATTTCCATTTCAAGGCTGAATTCTCTCATAATTGTATATACAATTTTTATTTATTCAAAAAATTGAAACGTATTTCATTTTGGTATCTGCATCCATGCCACAGGTGTCGGCAAACAGAGGATTTCCGCATTTTCCTTTTCTCCTGCCTGTTTTTTCCTGAAAATTATGCTCCAAATTTAGAAACAGTTTTCAGCTTATTCTGTCCCGATCCCGCAGTTTTTAGACTGTCTGCCCGGACAGTATTTATTTTATACTTGTGTGCAGCGGGGACATATGATAGCATCATAACTGTATTCTGTTTAAATAAAAACAAAACCGGAAAAATCCCGGCATCAGGACCGACGAAATGACCGCGCGTATGAAGTGCTGCTGCATTGTGACAGCCCAGGCGTCATGTTTTACGGTCATATATTTCTATCTATAATAAAAATTCGCGGGATATCTGCAACCAACAGCATCTTCTATTCGTTCTATAGATATCAGGGCCACACCCTGAACAGGACGAAAGGAGAGGCGATCATGCCGGATGATCTCATCAGGCGCATGCTCCGGGCGGCCATCGAATCATTCCCGATAGATGAGGAGAAAAAAACAGACATGCTGCAGAGCATTGCAGGCCAGGAAAAGACAGAGGAGGATCAATAAATTATGTACTGCACTTCTTGTGGAAAACAAATTGCAAACGACGCCGCATTTTGCGGGTACTGCGGGACGCCCGTCTCCCGGGGCGATACGTCTGCCGGGCTGGTGGCGGCGGCGCGCACCGGCGCTCAGGACGCCATCGGCGCCCTGTATGAAAAGACTTACAGCAGCGTCTATTACACCGTCAAATCCATGATCAGGGATGAGAACGCAGTGTTTGACATCGTACAGGACACTTACATAAAAGCATTCGCCCATCTGGAAGGTTTCCAGGGCGACGAGAAATTCTCGCCGTGGGTGCGGCAGATCGCCGCCAACACTGCCAGAGACTGGCTGAAAAAGAAGCGCCCCATGCTGTTTACGGAACTGGGTTCCGCCGACGAACAGGATACTCCCGTGGAGGAACTGTTCCCGGATGAGCGCAGCGAGAATCTTCCGGATCAGATCATCGATCAGAAGGAGACTAAGCGCCTGATCCGCGAGATCATTGAAGAACTGCCGGAGGATCAGCGCGCCGCCATCGGCATGTTCTACTATGAGGAGATGTCGGTAAAAGAGATCGCCGCTGCCATGGACGTCTCTGAGAGCGCGGTCAAGAGCCGGCTGATGTATGGGCGAAACAAAATCGAGAAGAAGATTCTGGAACTGGAGAAACAGGGCACGAAGCTCTACAGCCTGGCTCCGCTTCCGTTCCTGCTGCTGCTCTTCCGCAGCCAGAAGGCATATGCGGCCGAGGCGCCGGATCCCCGGATCCTTCAGGCAATCCTCGCTTCGCAGCCTGTGGGCGCCGCCGGAACGGCAGGGGCTGGCGGAGCAGCTGGTGCGGCGCAGGGCGCAGGGACAGCCGGAACAGCGACGAGCTCCGAAGCAGCAGGTATGACGCAGGGTACAGATACAGTCGGAGCAGCAACAGGCTCCGAAGCGGCGGGTACAGCCGGAACAGCGGCGGGCAACGAAACGGCAAGTGCGGTTGGGACCGGAACAACAGCGGGCTCCATCTCAGCCGGCACAGCCGCGGCATCCGGCGGCCTTGGCGCGCTGAAGATCGGGCTCATCGCTCTTGCCGCTGTGACAGTTGTCGGCCTTGGCGCTTTGGGCGTGACCCAGATCACCTCCCGCTTAGCCGAGCGTCAGGATTCGTGGGGCTCCGAAGACGTCAGCGACCAGGAGGAAGCTGAGGAATCAGAAGAGTCGGAAACCCAGGGGGAAGCGGCGGGATCAGAAGAGCCGGAAGCCCTGGAGGAGACAGCGGAAACGGAGGAACCCGATCCCATCGACGAAACTCTGGAACAGTACCGTACCGTCATCGGACAGGCGGACAGTTATGATTATGGTGAATACAAATCAGACCTTTCGTGGCGCGAGTTCGTCGGCTACCGCTATGCGCTGGTGCAGATGCAGCCGGATGACCCGGTTCCGACGCTGCTGCTTGAAAGAGAGGAAATGGATACCGAGATGTCCGTATCTATAGGCGGAGCCCGTGTTTTCCAATATGACCCGGATACAAAAACGCTGCATCAGCCCGGCGAAATGATCGGAGTCGGCGGAATCCGCGGCGGTCTCTCCATGGCAGGGGACGGAAACGGAATGATGACCCAGGGATGGTCCGGCGGAACCGGGGAAGGCTCCGTCACGCGGATCACGCTGGACGGAGATTCCCTCAAACGGGAAACCTGTTGGGAGGGCAGGATCGACCAGATGCCCGACTCGATCACTTTTATTGAGATCGAATGGCATGAGATCGACGATCTGTCCGCGTTTGACAGCTGGACAGCACCCGATTCAGGCGGGGCAAAAACGTCCGAATCGTCCGACAGCGGTACGCTTCGCACAAGCGGAGCCCTCATCACGCTCACCGGTACTGTTGGTACATACGATTATGACGAGATGCTCTCGCTGTTCAAAAAGTCTGATCCCGACTCTCCGTATTATGATCAGTATGAGTCTGCCCGTGAGTCTTTTGAAGGTGAGATGTACCGTATGATCGTACTGGATACGCCACAGACTTTGCGCCTCAGAGCAGGCGAAGAAGGCTATTTTGACGGTGAGGCCCTGATGATCAATATCCAGGGCATCGACAACATGGACCGGTATGAGGGACAGCATATCACGTTCACCATCGACCCGACCACTACCCATTGGTCCAACGACTGGTCGGTTCCCCTGGGTCAGCCTTCTACCCTTGATATTCGTATCCTTGGCGAATAAAATTATTAAACTTTTTTGAAAATCCTGCAACCGGTCAGTTTCCTCAGTCGTTTTATAGGTGTAAACGATCAAAACCACTTTTGAAACGGAGGAAAAACTTATGACAACAACGACAAAGAGTATCATGGTAAAAATCTCAGCCGGATTGATCACAACCGCTCTTACAGCGGCAGGCATCGCAGTACCAATGGCAATGGATTCCGATCGGAACAGGACTGACGTATTTACCATTGCCGATGAAGACGAAGAGACCGATGATGAATTTGACATTGCAGAAAAAGCTGACACTGAGACGGTCTTCAGCCAGATTGCCATGAGCGGCGCTGAATCTGAGTATATGGCCCAGATGTCTGCCGCGCCCAAACAGAATGCATCTGCTGCGGCAGCACAGAGCGCAAATGACACTGAAAATGCGGTGACAGCTCACTACTGGTGCAGCTGCGGCTATCATACCACTGACAAACATGAACTTATGAAACATACGGTTGAGGGCAGCCGCAAGGGAGATATGATCCATAGTTATAATACGACCTACGGACCTGCGGATGAGGGCAAAGACATTGATGAAAAATGGGCAGCCAAAGAGCAGGCGGAAAAAGACACCGCTGAAAAGGCAGCTAAAGAGCAGGATTCTGATACTACAATGGTACGTGTCTGCCAGTGCAAAGAGCATTTCGTAATGGAAGGCGACTGGAAAACAGAGTGGCGTAAGCATGTGATCCAGGTTCATCACGGAAGCTGTCACTGGGGCGATAATGCATTCACGGAAGCAGAAATGAGAAGGTACTGGCCTGAAGATTTTGAAAACAAGACTGTTGAAGATATGTCTGAGAAAGAGGCGGCGGAAAAGGCAGAAAAAGAACGTCTTGAGAAAGAGGCGGCGGAAAAGGCGGCAAGAGAGCAGGCTGAACGCGAGGCGGCTGAAAGGGCAGCCAAAGAGCAGGCTGAGCGCGAGGCGGCTGAGAAGGCTGAGAAAGAGCGGGCTGAACGCGAGGCGGCTGAGAAGGCTGAGAAAGAGCGGGCTGAACGCGAGGCGGCTGAAAGGGCAGCCAAAGAGCAGGCGGAGCGTGAGGCGGCTGAAAAGGCAGCCAAAGAGCAGGCGGAGCGTGAGGCGGCTGAAAAGGCAGCCAAAGAGCAGGCGGAGCGCGAGGCAGCTGAAAAGGCAGCCAAAGAGCAGGCGGAGCGTGAGGCAGCTAAGAAAGCAGCTGAGGAAGCGTCCTATGCAGATGCTGAAACGGGCGAAGGTGTAACCATCAGATAACTGTGAGACAGCATTTTAATCCTATTTGCGGCGGCGCAGTCGCCGCAAATTAAA
>CAJUDM010000017.1 GCA_910584915.1 uncultured Lachnospiraceae bacterium | reverse complement strand
AGTTTGTGGTGACTCAATTTACCTATTGACAAAAGTCATTACATATCAGTTCAGCAGATAACGAAAGGGGTGTGGCAGTATGAAGGTTACAGTGAACGGAGTGGCAACAGAATATCATGAGGATGCGACTTTTGAGGAGGTGGCATCAAACTATCAGGCGGAGTACAAAAATGAGATCGCGCTTGTCATAGCGAACGGAAAGATCCATGAGCTCCACAAAAAGATAAAGGAGGACTGTGAGATATCCTTCCTGACACTGCGCGATGCGATCGGACACAGGGCGTATGTGAGGACGGTCAAGATGATGTTTCTGAAAGCCATCACAGATATCGTGGGACGGGATGATCTGGAGAGAGTGAAGATCGAGTTTGCGGTCAGCAACGGATATTACTGTACAGCAAAAGGAAATTTTCAGATCACGAGGGAACTGGCTGACGAGATCCAGAGGCGGATGCTGGAGATGGCGGAAATGGATATGCTGATCACAAAGAAGTATTATCCGATGGCAAAGTGTATGAAACTGATCCGGAAATACGGGATGAAGGACAAGGAAAAGCTGTTCCGCTACCGGAGGAGTTCCGGCGTGAACCTGTACTGCCTGGACGGATTTTACGATTATTACTATGGATACATGCTGCCGAGTACGGGATATGTAAAGCATTTTCAGGTGGTCGCCTACGCGGAGGGCTTTATGTTGGTGATGCCCGATGAGAAGGATCCCTTCAGAGTCAGGCCGCTGCACGCCCAGGAAAAACTGTTCCGGACGTTAAAGGAATCTTCCGACTGGACCACTCACGCGGGGATCGACAATGTGGGCGAGCTGAACGATATGATCTGCAGCAACAGGATGCAGGAGATGATCCTGCTGCAGGAGGCGGAGCAGGAGAGACGCATCGGTGAGATCGCCAGGGAGGTGGTGGGCCACAGCCATGTGAAATTCGTGATGATAGCGGGGCCGTCCTCCTCGGGGAAGACATCTTTCGCCAACAGGCTTTCCATCCAGCTTCGGGCGCTTGGAAAGGTGCCTCATCTGATCAGCCTGGACGATTATTTTGTGAACAGAGAGGATACGCCCAGAGATGAGAAGGGGGACTACAATTTTGAGTGCCTCGGCGCCATCGATGTGGAGATGTTTAACCGGGATATGTTGAAACTGCTCGGCGGCGAGGAGGTGGAACTGCCTTCCTTCAATTTCAAGATAGGACACAGGGAGTATCTCGGGCATACGATGAAACTGGAGGAGGAGGATATCCTGGTCATCGAAGGGATACATGGGCTGAATCCGAAGATGTCCTATTCGCTGCCGGAGGAGAGTAAATTTAAAATCTATATCAGCGCGTTGACAAGCCTGAATATAGATGACCACAACAGGATCCCGACGACGGATGGACGGCTGCTGCGCCGGATCGTGAGGGACGCGAGGACAAGGAATTCCTCCGCAAAGAGGACGATCCAGATGTGGCCGTCGGTGAGAAGAGGAGAGGAGGAGAATATCTTCCCGTTTCAGGAGGAGGCGGATGTGATGTTCAACTCGGTGCTGGTCTATGAGTTGGCGGTGTTAAAGCAGTACGCGGAGCCGTTATTGTTCAGCATCCGGGAGGGGGAGCCGGAATTTTACGAGGCAAAACGCCTGCTGCGGTTCCTCAACTATTTCCTCGGTGTGGACAGCGCTTCGATCCCCAACAATTCGATCTGCAGGGAGTTTGTGGGGGGAAGCTGTTTTAAAGTGTGAGAGTGCAGACAGACGGCTGTTTTGGCTTTGATGAGAGTATCATAAGCCGGAGGCCGGGTGAGGAGGAGGTACAGAATGGTGGAACAGGTTTCTGCGCTGGCAATAACAGGTATTATTTTTTCGGCGGTGATCGCGATAGGGCTGCCGATCGTCCTGCTGGTACTGGTAAAGGTGAAATTGCATACGAGGGCTGCCGATGCCGGGATCGGAGCGCTCACCTTCGTTTTATTTGCGCTGGTTCTGGAACAGATATCGCACAGTATCGCTCTGGGGCTCGGGAAGGAGGCGCTGACGGAGAATGTCTGGCTGTATGCGCTCTATGGCGGGCTCGCCGCGGGGCTGTTTGAGGAGACCGGAAGGTTTGTGGCGATGAGATTCTGGATGAAGAAAAACCTTTCGAGGGAGAGTTCTATCATGTACGGTGTGGGGCATGGCGGGATAGAGGCGATCCTGATCGCAGGGCTGACCTGTATCTCCAATCTGATCACGGCACTGATGATCAATTCGGGACAGATCGAGAACGCTTTTTCGTCGATAGAGGACGGCGTGGGAAAGGAGACGGCGATCCAGGGCCTGTCGGTACTGTGGACAACACCGGGGTATCTGTTTTTTATGGCGGGCATAGAGCGGATCACGGCGATCGCGCTTCATATATGCTTGTCTTATCTTGTTTACAGGGCTGTGAGATACGGGATGAAAAAATACTGGTTTCTGGCTGTGGCGCTCCATTTTCTGGTGGACGCGGCTACGGTGCTTTTGTCAAACTCCGTGCCTCTTGCGGCGATGGAGGCAGTCCTTTTTGTCTCTGTCGGCATTCTGGCGGCAGTGGTGCGGAAGATGTATCTGACGGAAGCGGGGAAAGAGAGCGCGCATTAGGGATGGACAGCGGGATATACAGATCAGGAGAATTTTCTCTTGCAAAAACCGCAAAGCGCTCTTATAATTCATATCATGCGGCATCATTTTATAAGCAGGACAAATGGCCGCGCCGGTTTTCTCTTTCGGGAGGCCGGTGAGGAAAGTCCGGGCTTCACAGGGCAGGATGCCGGATAACGTCCGGTGGAGGTGACTCCAAGGCAAGTGCAACAGAAATATACCGCCAGCCTGATGCGTTGAGGCTGGTAAGGGTGGAAAGGCAGTGTAAGAGACTACCGTCCGTCTGGTAACAGGCGGAGCCATGTAAACCCCATCCGAAGCAAGACCAAACAGAGGACCATAAGCCGGCCCGGCTTGTTCTCAGGTAGGTCGCTGGAGGCTGCTGGCGACAGCAGTCCAAGATAGATGGCCATTGCCCTGCTTTGCAGGGAACAGAACCCGGCTTATCGTCCTGCTTATAAATTGTCAAAAGGCTTTTCCCTGCAGGGTATGCGGAGGAATGCCTGGAAGTTTGTGCAAAAGAATCCCGCGACGGGATTCTTTTTCTTCTCGCATGATTTTTTTGATAGTCTGTTTTGCCTGTCTTTTGTGAGGCCGGATCAGACAGCCTTGAAAAGGAAGAGAAAAGATATGAGGAAAAATAGAACGCTATGTCTGGCAGCAGGCTGTATTTTATCAATCACAGCGGGATTTCTTATAACAGGATGGAAGGAACAGGCAGACGGCAGGGAGGAAAGAACAGAGGCGGAAACGGCCTTTGAGGGGATGGAGATACCTGCGGAAGGAGATAGATTCCGGGGGGATGCGGCGGACGGCGGACTTAAGATGACAGGCGGAGAGGAAGAGGGCGGCAGACAGACGGAAGAGATGGACTGGATCATACTCGAGGAGACTCTGCGGCCTTCCATTCTGCAGATCACCTGCGGCGGGTATACGGGGAGCGGTGTTGTCTGGGATGTCACGGAGGAGGAAGTGATCGTGGCGGGCAGCGGCCATCTCCTGAAAAATGCGGAAGCCTGCGAGGTGATATGCTATGCGGGCGTGTATTATGAGGCGTCGGTTGAGCGGATCCTGGAGGACTGTGATATCGGTTTTGCGGTATTCCCGGCCGAGCAGTTAAAGGAGGACGGAGTTAAGCTGAGAGCGGTGGTTCCCTGCGGGCGCGGGAAAGAGGAGCTGATACAGGGAGAGGAGCTTGCTGTCTACGGTTCCATGGATCATGCGGCCGGAAATTTTGTGAAGGGATATTTGATTGAGAAGGATTTCAGGATGCAGATCGAGGGGTATGAGAGTGAGCAGGAACTGTTGCTCGGAGGAGTGGTGCGGGAGGGAACGCAGGAGACCGGGAGCGGGACAGATCTTGTCGCGCAGGAGGGCGCTGCCCCTGTGGACGCCGGGATGTCCGGCAGCGGCATTTTTGACAAGCAGGGAGAACTTGTCGGCATTCTGGCGGGAGGTGACGGGAAACTGCACTTTGCGGCGGTGCCGGTATGGAGGATCAGGCGTTAGCCTGTTACGGTTGAACTTCTAAAGAATCCATTAACAGTTTGCCCATAAACTTGACAGGCTGAAGGAATTGGTGGAAAATAGGAAAGAATATCATAGCCCTCAGAGCAGGGCGCAACAGTGATACAGTTTGTGTCATATGTGACAGGAAAACAGAAGCAGGCTGAAAAATATTGGAAAGGTGTGATGGAAGGATGACAAAGATCGATATTGTTTCGGGATTTTTAGGGGCTGGAAAGACAACCCTGATCAAAAAGCTGCTACAGGAGGCGTTGGCGGGGACAAAGGTGGTACTGATCGAAAACGAATTCGGACAGATCGGGATCGACGGAGGATTTTTAAAGGAATCCGGCATCGAGATCAAGGAGATGAATTCCGGCTGTATCTGTTGTTCTCTGGTGGGGGACTTCGGGACTTCCCTGTTGGAGGTGCTCGAAACCTATGAGCCGGAGCGGATCCTGATCGAGCCTTCAGGAGTGGGAAAGCTTTCGGATGTGATGAAAGCGGTGGAAAATGTGAAAGCGGACGGCAAAGCGCATTTAAACAGTGCAGTCGTTGTGGTCGACGCTTCCAAGTGTAAAATGTATATGAAGAATTTCGGTGAATTCTTCATCAATCAGGTCGAGTATGCGGGGACTGTCATTTTGAGCCGTACCGGTTCCATGAGACAGGAGAAGATCGAGGAGGCTGTCGCGCTGATCAGGCAGCATAACGAAAAAGCGACTGTGATCACTACGCCCTGGGAGGAATTGGAGGGCGGCATGATCCTGGAGACAATAGAGGGCGCATCCGACCTGGAGGCAGAACTGATGCGGGAAGTGCTGGCGCGCCATGAGGAGGAGGAGCATTACCATCATCACGGTGAGGAGCACGGCTGCTGTCACGAAGGCCATCACCACGATGAGGAGCACGGCTGCTGTCACGAAGGCCATCACCACGATGAGGAGCATGGCCACTGTCACGAAGGCCATCACCACGATGAGGAGCATGGCCACTGTCACGAAGGCCATCACCACGATGAGGAACATCACCACCATCACCATGACGGCGGTGCGGAATGCGGCTGCCATGACCACGATCATCACGGCCATCACCATGCGGATGAGGTGTTTACGAGCTGGGGTATGGAGACTGCGGCGCTCTATGAGAAGTCTCAGATCGAGGAGATCCTGGAGGAACTGGACCGTGAAAAAGAATATGGGATCGTCCTTCGGGCGAAGGGCATGGTTCCTTCTCCGGATGGAAGCTGGATCCACTTTGACTATGTGCCGGGCGAGATGCAGGTGCGTATCGGAGCGGCGGATGTGACGGGGAAGCTGTGCGTGATCGGTTCGGAGTTAAATGAGAATGCGCTGAAAGAATTGTTCCTCGGCAAGTAAAATGGAAAAAGGGTGGTAGAACATGAAACCTGTATATATCATTAACGGATTTCTGGAGAGCGGAAAGACGGAGTTTATCGTCTATACACTGGCACAGCCGTATTTTCAGCTGAAAGGGAAGACACTTCTTCTGCTGTGCGAAGAAGGAGAGACAGAATATGATGAAAAGCTGTTGAGGAACAGTAACACGATACTGGAGCTGATCGAGGAGGAGTCGGACTTTACACCTGCGGCTCTGATGGAGTTTGACAAAAAATATAAGCCAGAGCGGATCATCATAGAATACAACGGCATGTGGAATTTTAAAAATATGAAGCTGCCCTGGCACTGGAGTGTGGAACAGCAGATCACCTGCATCGATGCCTCAACGTTTCCGATGTACTATACGAATATGAAGTCTCTGCTGGCGGAGATGGTGAGAAAATCGGAGATGATCATCTTTAACCGTTGTGACGGGATTGAAGATCTGGCATCCTACAAAAGAAACATCAAGGCAGTGAACCGGCAGGCGGAGATCATTTTTGAAGATTCAAACGGTGAGATCGACGAGATATTTGAGGATGACCTCCCCTATGATCTTCAGGATGATCCGATCGTGTTGGATAACACTGGTTATGGTATCTGGTATATCGATTCAATGGATCATCTGGAGCGGTATCTGGACAAAAGGATCCGGTTTGTCGCGCAGGTGCTCAAACCGGAAAACTTCCCGGCGGATCATTTTGTGCCCGGGAGGATGGCGATGACATGTTGCGCCGAGGATATGAGTTTTCTGGGCTATGTCTGCGAATATTCGGAGACCGCGGATCTTGAGCAGCGGGACTGGGTGAGAGTGACCGCTGTGGTGAAGAAGGAATACTGGGGCGATTACAACGGAGAGGGACCGGTACTCCATGCGGAGAAGGTGGAGAAGGTGAAGCCGCCGAAGGAGGAAGTGATATCCTTTATGTAGAGTGAACGTGCCGTTTTGATCACGAGTGATCAGAGGGAGCCTGAAAAAGGATTTCGGCACAGGGATGTTCGACGGGCGGAGATACAGAGATGGATTCAGATAAGGAAATAAGGCAGTTTAAAAAGCGCCTGACGGAACTGGCGGAGAAGAGCAGCAGGCAGAATATCTATACATTCACAGGATTTCTGGGAATGGCACAGCAGGATGTGTTTTATCGAATGGAAAGGGAACTTTCTTTCGCGCATCCTGCCCTTTTTGGCGGCAGCGAGGATGCGGAGAGGGTGGTGGCGCGATTCGGTGATCCGCAGGAGATGGGATATGAGGTGGAATTCCCGATCGTTCTGCTGAAAATAGAACCGCTTTTGCAGAAATATGCGGATGCGCTGGGGCACAGGGATTTTCTCGGAGCACTGATGAATCTCGGCATTGACAGGAGCCTGCTCGGTGATATCTTCATCAGAGATAACTGCGGCTATCTTTTCTGTCTTGATTCCATTGCCGGGTTTATCTCTGAGGAACTGAAAAAAGTCAGACATACGGATGTGAGCTGCTCTCTGGCACAAGCCGGAGAAATATTGGAAAAACAGGAAAAGACTAGGAAAAGCCTGACTGTTTCCTCGGAGCGGGCAGATGTGGTCATCGCTTCTTTGTACCGTCTTTCCCGGGCGGAGAGCCTTGCGCTTTTCCGGGGACAGAAAGTGTTTATCAACGGCAGGCTGAGCGAAAATAACAGTTGCTTTTTAAAGAGGGGAGATGCGGTCAGTGTGCGCGGAAAAGGGAAATTTTTCTATGACGGCGCGGACAGGGAGACTAAGAAGGGCAGGCTGAGCGTGGGGGTATTTGTCTATCAGATGTAGAAAGGCGGCAGTGGATCCTATAGATCTTGCTGTTGCGCGGAAAGATTATGTGGTCAGGGAGAGGAAGATATCATGTATCCGTACACAATGTCACAATGGCTGTTTCTATTTTATCTGTACTGTTTTCTGGGCTGGTGTGTGGAATCCACATATGTCAGCCTGAAGGAGAAACCTCCCCGCTGGATCAACAGAGGTTTCATGCGCGGGCCTTTTCTGCCGCTCTATGGCAGCGGGGCGATCATGATGTTGGTGGTTTCATCGCCCTTTCAGCATAATCTGGTGCTCACTTATGTGGCAGGCTGTATCGGGGCGACTGTGCTGGAATATATAACGGGTGTTGCGATGGAGGCGCTCTTCAAGGTGCGATACTGGGACTATTCCGATGTGCCGTTCAACTTTCAGGGGCATATCTGTCTCGGAACCACACTTTCCTGGGGATTTTTGACGATTCTGATGACCAGAGTGATCCACAGGCCGATAGAGGGAATACTCTATATGATCCCGGCAGGGGTTCTTTCGATCCTTGTATTTGTCCTGACGGTCTGTATTGCCGCTGATTTTGCGCTTTCGTTCCGGGCGGCGCTGGATATCAGAGATATCCTGCTGGCGATGGAGAAGGTCAAGGAGGAGATGGCGCATATGCAGAAGCGGCTGGATGTGATCGCGGCGCTTACGGAGGAGGAGATCGGACAATACCGGGACGCAGCGGAAATGCATCTGGGAGAACTCACAGAGAGCATAGAGGGAAAACTGCGCAGTATACGTGAGCGGATGCAGATCCATCCGGGAGAGTATCTGGAGAGCGCCAGAAATGAGGCGGCGGATATCAGGGACAGATTTATGAATATGCGTTATCATGCTTTTGAGCTGAAGACGGTGAAGGATCACTGGAAGCGCGGCATGATCCTCGGCAATCCGGGGATGCAGGGAACCGGAAAAGTGCGTTATAGCCTGGAAGAGTTGAAAGAAGCGGTGAAGGAGAGACTGAATTTCAGTATGACAAATGACGGCAAGTGAGACATTGCCAGGCGAGATATTGCATAGAAAAGGCATGGGGACAGTTTTGTGCCGTCCTCCATGCCTTTTTATGCGCAGACCGTGCAGAGGAAATACGCCGCCAGAGCGGCGCACGGGCCGCACGGCAAGCAGGGGAAGACGGCTTTTCCCTGCCTGATCGTTCAGTGAGTCAGATGCCGCAGAGACGTTGACTGTTGCAGACAATGGGGAAAACAGGCATGCTGCATGGCAATGACTGCTATCTTCTCCTCGCCCGTTCATCCCAGTATTCGCAGGAGATCCCTGCCGTTTCGGAGGTGAACGGTGTGCCGTCGTTTCTCCTGTAGTGGTCGGTGGCCTTGAAGACATACCTGCATCCGAGATATAAGAGCGGGATATTGGCGAATACGATCAGGATATTGCCGAGATCGGAAATCGCCCACATATTGCCCAGATCAAGCCCTGCAATGGAACAGAAGATGCCAAAGAGGGTGATGAAGATGCCGAGAATGCGGATACCGTTTGTCAGAGACTTTTTGGAGGTGATCCTGCCTGCGGCGATCTCCGAGAAGCTGAAAAAGCCGATCACGCAGGTGAAGGCGAACAGGCAGAAGCATATGGTGATCAGGAAGATCACAATATTGTCAAATAAGCCGGTACCCGGTGTCAGCGCGGATGCGGATGTCAGGAACTTGGGAAGTTTATCCAGTTCCATCCATGCCCCGGCGCCTTCTCCGGTCCAGAGATGTGCCATGACTACGACAAAACCTGTCAGTGTACAGATTATGATGGTATCCAGAAAAACACCGATGGATTGTACGAAGCCCTGCTCGCAGGGATGATCCGTGTTTGCAGCGCCTGCCGCCATGGTAATGGTTCCCTGGCCGGCTTCATTGCTCATCAGTCCCCGCTTGATCCCCTGTGCCAGGACAGTGCCGAATACGCCGCCGAAGACAGCTTCGGGAGTGAAAGCGCCGCCAAAGACGGAGGAGAAGAAATAAGGAACCGCGCCGAGGTTCATCAGAATCATCAGAAGTACGGTGACAATGTAGATGACAGACATGATGGGCACGGCGATATCCGTCACCCTGGTCACTTTTTTGATGCCGCCGAAAGCGAGGTATGCCACCAATAAAATTAAGACAGCAGCTGTTATGTAATATAGCGGCGAAGTGGTGGCGATACTGCTGCCGGTCAGGATCTCGCCCATCTGTCCCACGGAGCTGACCACGTTAAAGCCCTGGGCGGGCAGACAGCACATCGCGTATACGATGAACATGACGGAGAGGAAGATGCCGGCGCCTTTTTTATTGCCGAGAAGTTTTTTGCCGTAGTAGGGCAGTCCGCCCACAAACTCGTCATCCTTTTTCTCTTTGAACATCTGCGACATAACGGCCTCGGTATAGGCGGTGGACATACCGAAAAAGGCGGAAAGCCACATCCAGAACAGCGCGCCGGGGCCGCCCACGGAGATGGCGCCGGTAACGCCCAGGATATTGCCGGGGCCCACACGCATGGCGGAACTTAAGAAAAAGGCGCCCAGAGAGGAGATGCCTATCTCATCGCTCTTCTTTTTTGCCAGGATGCGGATGCCTGTCTTAAAGTGTGTCACCTGGATAAAACCGAGCCTTACGGTAAAGAAGATACCGGAGCCGACTAACAGAATGACCGCCAGGGAAAAGTTCCCGAGGATCGGAATGCCTGCGTACCAGTCAAAATTTGTGGGAAAATCCCAGAAAAAATCGGAAACCGGTATGACAAAAGAAAATACATTGTTGATCATTTCAAAAATATGTTCCATAATCTGCCTCCCTCTGTTGTGTGTGATTGTTCAGGAATTCTGTTTCAGGGCGGAACCGTTCCTGCCTGCAGGATGGTTACGCGCCGTACTATCCGCTTTTATGATCAGTATAAAAGAGGAGGGGAGAGAAAACAATGGCATAAAGTGGGGAAAATATTGCAAAAAGTGCTGTATTGATAAAAGTACAGAATTTGTCTGATGATATGACGGAAATCCTGAAAAAACTATGGTCTTCTGGAAAAAAATGTTATATAATTTTGCCATAGGTTATCTTCTTAACCGATACCATGAGAAAAGGGAGATGGAAATCATGCCTAACGAACAGAGAAAATCAAAACACAGGGTGTCCGTGTTTCATTCGATGCGGACAAAAATCATGCTGCTTGTGCAGATCGGAGCGCTCTGCTCCTGCTTTATGGTACTGCAGATGACGGTGCCGAGAGCAGGGGAGGAACTGACCACGCTGACACAGAATTCCATGCTCAGTCTTGCGAAAGCTTATGCTGCGGGAATGGAGACGGAGATCGAGGAGTATCAGCAGCACGGCAGAAAATTAACTTATGATGCCTACGCGGGGATTCTCGCGGGCGCGAAGATGGAGGGCGTGGAGTCTTCCTATGCATATATGGTGTCGCCGGACGGGACAATGCTGTACCATCCCACGCAGAGCAAAGTCGGGAATCCGGTGGAAAACGATGTGGTAAAAGAAGTGGTGGCAAAGATACAGTCCGGCGTTATACCACAGCCGGAAGTGGTGAGTTATGAATTTGACGGGAAAGTCAAATATGCTTCCTACTATGTTCTCTCCACCCACGATGTGATCGTGATCTCCACGGATGAGGAGGAGGTCCTGAGCGGGATCACGGCGATGATGCTGCATTCCGGCGAGGGGATGCTCGCGGTGATGATCCTGCTCGCGGTCGTGATCTTTATCGTGACCGGTATCATGATGAATCCGCTTAAAAAGATCACGGTTCTGATCAACGAGATGGAGGAACTGAAGTTTGTCAGCCATCCCTGGAATAAGAAGCTTACGAAGGGCAGGGATGAGTGCGGCGCTATGGCGAACGCGGTATCAGCGATGCGGGAGAGCCTTCGGAGTGTTATCCGGGATATCAGCAGCGCCAGCACACATCTGAATGAGATCATCAATACATTGCAGGTTACCTCCTCGGAAGTAAATGATTCCTGTACGGATAATTCCGCTACGACCGAGGAACTGGCAGCGGGTATGGAGGAGACGACGGCGACGACACAGACGCTTGTCTCCAGCATCGAGGACATGAAGGATGAATCAGGCGATATCCAGAGGATGTCCATGGAAGGGGAGGAACTGTCGGGCGAGATCGAGGCGAGGGCGGCGAAACTGAAAGAGTCCGCGACGGCATCAGTGAAACTGGCGCGGGATATGTTTGCCACACTCCAGAAGAATTCCGCAAAAGCTATCGAGGAAGCCAAGGCGGTGGATAAGATCAATGAGCTGACGGAAGTGATCATGCGGATATCCTCCCAGACCAGCCTTCTGGCGTTAAATGCCTCCATCGAGGCGGCGAGAGCGGGCGAAGCGGGAAAAGGTTTCGCGGTCGTTGCAACGGAGATCGGCAATCTGGCAAACCAGACATCCGAGACCGTGGCGGATATCAACAATATTGTGGCGGAAGTCAACACGGTCGTGAGGGATATGGGGACAACGCTGCACGATACAACGCAGTTTATGGAAACTCAGGTAGTGCCGGACTATCAGGCGTTCTACGATGTGAGCAACCAGTATAACGATGACTCTGTGGCGGTGAAGAACTCTATGACATCCATACAGGAATCCGTCGCTCAGCTGAATGAGACGATCTCTGTGGTCACAGACGGGCTTGAGGGTATCAGCAAGACCATCAACGAGTCCGCGATAGGCGTGGCGGATATCGCGGAGAAGACTGCTTCCGTGGTGAACCGTATGGGCGAAAATATGGATATGGTGGCGGAATGCCAGAGCGAGGCGGATAATCTGAGAGATATTGCAGGCCGGTTTTACATAGAGGGATAGTTTCCTAAAAAGAAACTTGAAAGCAGGCTCCCCTTTTGTTATACTTGTCTATAGGGTTACAGGATTTTGAAGCATAAATGGGATCATCAGGAAAAGGGGGTTAAAATGACAGCAAAAGAATGTATTATGGAGCGCAGGAGCGTCCGCCAGTTTACGGATCAGGCGATCGATCACGGGCTGTTATCCGAGATCGTGGAAACCGCTTCCTACTATCCGAGCTGGAAGCATACACAGATCGTGCGTTTTGTGGCTGTGGAAGGGGAGAAGAAGGAAAGACTGGCTAAGGAATGTACCGATATGTGGGCAAACAACGGAAAGATCATGGAATCCGCTCCGGTGGTGATGGCGATCACCATCATTAAAAACCGTTCCGGTTTTGAGAGAGACGGTTCTTATTCCACAAACAAGGGAGACAGATGGCAGATGTATGATGCGGGAATCGCATCTCAGACTCTCTGTCTGGCGGCTTATGAAAAGGGAATCGCATCTGTTATTCTCGGCCTGTTTGACGATGTGAAGGCAGCGTCTATTTTGGAGATTTCGGAGGACAGGGAGGTGGCTGCCCTCATTCCTATGGGATATGCGGCGGAGGAGCCGAAAGCGCCAAGAAGAAAACCGGTAGAAGAATTATTGTCATTTTGTTAACATTTGAGCGGAGGGATAGTTATCCCTTCGCTTTTTCAAAGTAAACAGCAGATGAGCCGTGTGTTGCAGGTCCGTCTGCGGAACTGGAAAACAGCAGAAGGAGCGGAAACGCACAAGAACATTAACGAACGCGGAGCGGGCGGAAATGTTCTTCTGGAGCCGTGTGTTGCAGGTCCATCTGCGGAACTGGAAAACAGCAGAAGGAGCGGAAACGCACAAGAACATTAACGAACGCGGAGCGGGCGGAAATGTTCTTCTGGGGCCGTGTGTTGCAGGTCCGTCTGCGGAACTGGAATAGGAGGTATTGCATCATGAGACATCTTTTAAGCCCTCTTGATTTTTCGACACAGGAGCTGGATGCTCTTTTTGAACTTGCGGATGACATTGAAAAAGATCCCGCCAGATACGCGCATGTCTGCGCGGGAAAGAAACTGGCGACCTGCTTTTATGAGCCCAGTACGAGAACGAGGCTGAGTTTTGAGACTGCCATGCTGAATCTGGGAGGGAGTGTGCTGGGGTTTTCCGACGCGGCTTCATCCTCCGCATCAAAAGGGGAGAGCGTCTCTGACACGACACGCGTGATCTGTTGTTTTGCGGATATCTGCGCCATGCGCCACCCGAAGGAGGGAGCGGCATTTGTGGCGGCATCCCATTCCTCCATTCCGATCATCAACGCCGGAGACGGTGGACATCAGCATCCGACTCAGACACTGACTGACCTGATGACGATCCATGCGTTAAAAGGCCGCCTTGGAGATTTTACGATAGGGCTCTGTGGGGATCTGAAATTCGGCAGGACGGTGCATTCGCTGATCAATGCGCTTGTGCGCTATGAGAACGTGAAATTCAAATTTATTTCGCCGGAGGAGCTGCGTGTACCGGATTATATCATTGAGATGTTAAAGGACAAAAATATCCCGTATGAGGAAGTGATCAGCCTCGAGAACTGTATACCGGAACTTGATCTTTTGTATATGACAAGAGTACAGCGGGAACGTTTTTTTAATGAGGAGGATTATGTCCGTCTGAAGGATTTTTATATTCTGGATAAGGCGAAGATGTCGCTTGCGAAACCGGACTGCCTGATCCTGCACCCGCTTCCGAGAGTGAATGAGATTTCGGTTGAAGTGGATGAGGATGAGAGGGCTGTTTATTTCAAACAGGTGCAGTATGGAGTATATGTGAGGATGGCACTGATACTGACATTGTTGGAACTGGCATAGGCCGAGCTGAAAGCGAGGGATACGAACAAAAAGTGATGCGTTTGTGAGTTGGAATATCTGCGGAACTGGAAGACAGCAGATATAAGTGCACTGGCAGAATATCTGCGGAACTGGAATAGAGGACAATAGTATGCTGAATGTAGGAAAAATCGAGGAAGGGCTGGTCTTAGACCATATCAAAGCCGGCAAAAGTATGGAAATATACAGGTATCTGCAGCTTGACAAGCTGGACTGTACGGTTGCGATCATAAAAAATGCCCGCAGTAATAAAATGGAAAAGAAAGATATCATCAAGGTAGAGTGTGATATCAATACATTAAATTTAGATGTTTTGGGATATATAGATCACAATATCACGGTCAATGTGATACAGAAGGGGGAGATTGTGGAGAAGATGGCGCTGCATCTGCCGAAGGAAATCAAAAACGTGATCCACTGTCATAATCCAAGGTGTATCACATCCATAGAGCAGGAGCTCCCGCATATTTTTGTGTTGGCTGATGAGGCGAAGGAAATCTATCGCTGCAAATACTGTGAGGAGAAGTACAGTAAAAAGGCTGCCCATGACAAGTAGGAGGGAGGGGCGGTCAGAAGATGTGCTGTGTTCTGCATAAGACTATCGTACCGGAGAGATGAAAAGAGAAGGGAGAAGAGGAGAATGGAATATACTGAAAGAAAACGGCTGCTATTTTTTGGACTGCCCTGGACTTTTACAAAATATACGGTAAAAGATGAAATGATCACGATCAATACGGGGCTTTTGAGCACAAGGGAAAATGACTGTTATATGTATAAGGTGCAGGATGTGGAACTGACTGTATCGCTGTGGGAGAGGATCTTTAAGATGGGAACTGTGGTCTGCTACACGGGCGATACAACAAACCCAAAACTGTATATAGAGCATGTGAGGAATGCCAAGGCAATCAAGGATTTCATTCTGGAAGCATCGGAGGAGGCGAGGATGAAACGCAGGACGATGAATACACTGAGTATTGACGCCGATGTGGACCTGGACGGTAACGGGATACCGGACAGGCTCGAGGACTGAACGGGCGGTAAATATTGTCATATCAGAGGTTTCGGAATCCATCCTTCAATGTAAATTTTTCATAAAACAGCCCTGCGAGGAACCAGTAAGGGAAGAAATCGAGGCGGATATGGGGACCAATCCGGAATCTGTAACGGCTGTAATCCCAGGGTTCCAGTCCCTTTTCGCACAGCAGCCTGCCGGAGACAAGTTCGCCTGAGAAGATGAGAAGGGCATATAAAGTACCGCGGAGAGGGAGCCACAGTTTGTGGGTGATGCGAAACAGCGGGCGCAGAAAGGCTGCGCAGCCGTAGATCGGAAACATCCACAGAGAGGTGGTTCCTTTCAGTTGGAATTTACGGCGCTGCAGCATATTGCCTGCGGTGTACAGGATCTCAATGCACCAGCCGGCAATGCCGCAGTGGAGAAACAGGCGGAAGATGGACAGGGAAGGCTTATTTTTTTGTGTCGGTCTTTTTGTATTCATAAGAAAAAGTATGGACAGATCGGAGAAGATTATTCATAATGAAGTAAGGAATGCGACAACATGAGATATGAGGGCGGCTTCATGATGTTGAAAAACAGATAAGGATCTTGCCAGGGCATTTGAGCAGTCGAGAGCAGTGGGCGTCTTCACAGTGTTGAAATACTGGTCTGTAACAGGGAGAGCGTATGAATTATCGGGAAACGATGGAATATATAGAGGATATGTCGTATCTCGGCAGCGTGCCGGGGCTTGAGAGCACGGCGGAACTCTGCAGGCGGCTGGGAGATCCGCAGGAAGGTCTTTTTTTTGTGCATATCGCGGGGACAAACGGAAAGGGTTCTGCACTTGCCTATGTCTACAGCATTTTAAGGACGGCGGGATACCGGGCGGGGCTTTATACATCCCCGGCAGTCTATGCTTACCGGGAGAGGATACAGGTGAACGGGAAGGAGATCCTTGCCAGGGAGTTTGCACTTCTGATGAGCCTGGTGCGCGAGGAGGCGGATGCCATGGAGGCGGAAGGGCTACCGCATCCGACCGTGTTCGAGATGGAGACGGCGGCGGCATTTTTGTACTTTAAGGAGCAGCATTGTGATATTGTGCTTATGGAGTGTGGCATGGGCGGGGACCTGGATGCCACCAATATTGTGAGGAATACGCTGGTTGCGGCTTTTTCTTCCATCAGCATGGACCATATGGCTTTTCTTGGGAACACCCTGCAGGAGATCGCGGCGCACAAGGCCGGTATCATAAAGCCAGGAGCGGAGATCGTCAGCGGGATCCAGCAGCCGGAGGTGTCTGGACTTTTGAGAAGAAGGGCGGGGGATGCGGAAATCCGGGTTGTGGAGAGGGAGAGGCTCTCCCGCATAAAATGCGGTCTGGAAAGGCAGCGCTTTGACTATGTGTCCGACAGCGGCATACTTTACAGGCATCTCGAGATTTCCCTCGCGGGCCTGACGCAGCCGGAGAATGCGGCGTTGGCGGTGGAGATCATGGAGGCGCTTGGAAAAAAAGGGTTTTCTGTGACGGAGAAGCAGTTGAGGGACGGGCTTGGCGCGGCAAAGTGGGGATACCGTTTTGAGATAGCGGCAAGGAAGCCTTATTTTATCCTGGACGGCGCCCACAACGAGGATGCGGCAAAGCGGCTGGCGGAGAGTATCAGGTTTTATTTTACAAATAAGAAGATTCTCTATATAATGGGAATGTTGAAAGACAAGGAATATGAGAAAGTGATCGCGCATACGTACGCCTATGCGGAACAGATCATCACGGTCACGCCGCCGGGGCAGGCGAGGGCGCTTCCCGGGCATGAACTGGCGGAGACGGCATCCGGGTATCACCCGAAAGTTACAGAGGCCGGCAGTCTGGAGGAGGCGGTGGAGATGGCCTACCTGCTCACGGAGAAGGACTGGGTGATCATTGCCTTCGGCTCCCTCTCCTATCTTGGGGCGCTGGGCAGAATATTGAAGGACAGGAGCGAAAAACATGACAGATCAGGAAAAGATAAGAGAGGCCGTCAGGCTGCTTTTGGAAGGTATCGGTGAGGATGCGGACAGGGAAGGGCTGAGAGAGACGCCGGACCGCATTGAGCGGATGTACGGTGAACTCTGCGGCGGTATGGATGCAGATGCGGGGGAGGTGCTCTCAAAGACTTTTACGACAGAGAAGACGGAGATGGTGCTGGAGAAGGATATCGTATTTTATTCCATGTGTGAGCATCATATACTGCCCTTTTTCGGAAAGGTGCATATCGCCTATATTCCTGACGGAAAAGTAGTGGGGCTCAGCAAGCTGGCGAGGTGCGTGGAAGTTTATGCGAAGCGTCTGCAGCTTCAGGAGCGGATGACCGATCAGATCGCGGAGGCAGTGATGGAGCATCTGTCGCCGAAGGGCGTGATGGTACTGACGGAGGCGGAGCATCTGTGCATGACTATGCGGGGGATCAAGAAGCCGGGCAGTAAGACCGTGACATACGCGGCGAAAGGTGTCTTCAGGGAGGACATGGCGCTGCAGGATAAGTTTTTCAGGATGCTGGGGAGATGAAAGCGGAGAAGGCGGATGGCGGGCAGCTTTGCGCGGAAGATATTGGAAGGCAGTGTGCAGAAAAAATATGCCGCGCAGCAGGAGCAGTATGTGCAGGACAGGCCGGAGAGGCGGCAGGTATGGAATATATGGAACGTGTAAACAATATACTGGGCAACAGATCATATAAAGAATATCTGGGAAAGAACATGATGGCAGAAGAGGACAGGCGCTTCTGCCATCATGATATGGGGCATTTCCTGGATGTGGCGAGGTTAGCGATGATCTTTAATCTGAAACAGGGGCTTTCCCTGCCGGAGGAACTTATCTACGCCGCGGCGCTTCTGCACGATATAGGCAGATGGAGGCAGTACGAGGACGGAACGCCCCATGAGGAGGCGTCGGCGTTTCTGGCACCGGAGATACTCTCGGAGAGCGGCTTTTCGGCGGAGGAATCGGAGCAGATCATTTCCGCGATACGGAATCACCGGAATGCGGCGGTGAGGGATGAACAGTCCCTGGACGGGCTTCTGTACCGAGCGGATAAGATGAGCCGAAGCTGCTTTTGCTGCCCGGCGGAGAAGGAATGCAGCTGGAAAGGGGATAAGAAGAATCTGGTGCTGCGATATTGAGTTGTGCAGGCTGTGTCGGAAAAGACGAATTTGAGAGAGGAGAGTTCAGTATGTGTAAGGCGTTTGAGGATATGAAGGAAGAGGGAAGACAGGAAGGAAGAATAGAGGGAAGGGCGGAAGAAATCGTGGAGACCGGCTATGAGTTTGGGCTTACGGCGGAAGATATTTTGATCAGGCTGCAAAGTAAATTAAATATTTCGCTCGAAGAGGCGGAACTTTTTTTAAAAATGTATGAAAAGCAGGCAGTTTGAAAAGCGGAGTGGCAGCAAAATAGTACAGCGGGCAGGCGGAGAATGAACGGTCTGGACGAAGGTCAGGCGGTCCGGATAACGCAGCAGAATATGCAATAACAGGCTGATTCAGATGACAGCATAGGAGCGGACGCACATGAGGATAGGAAACAGAGAGTTTGATTTAAATAACAGATGTTATATTATGGGAATCCTGAACGTCACCCCGGATTCTTTTTCCGACGGCGGAAAGTTCCGGGAGATAGATGATGCGCTTTTTCAGGTGGAGAAGATGCTGGCGGAGGGCATGGATATTCTGGATATTGGCGGGGAATCCACAAGGCCGGGACATACGAAGATCTCCGATCAGGAGGAGATCGAGCGAGTGGTTCCTGTCATAGAAAAAGTGAAGGCCGGGTTTGATGT
Source organism: uncultured Lachnospiraceae bacterium (assembly GCA_910584915.1). Classification (GTDB taxonomy): domain Bacteria; phylum Bacillota; class Clostridia; order Lachnospirales; family Lachnospiraceae; genus 1XD8-76. The sequence goes on along the minus strand of CAJUDM010000017.1, from coordinate 79,036 downwards.
CCCGATCTCCCTGGACACTTATAAGCCGGCGGTGGCTAAGGCGGGGATCCAGACGGGAGCGGACCTGATCAACGATATCTGGGGATTGCGGTATGATAGCCGGATGGCGGACGTTATAGCGGAGGCGGGCGTCTGCTGCTGTCTGATGCACAATCGGCAGGAGGCAGTTTATGGGTCTCTCATAACGGATGTTATTGACGATCTGCGGGAGAGCGTACGGCTGGCGAAAGCGGCGGGGATAGAGGATGATAAGATCATACTGGATCCCGGTATAGGTTTCGGAAAGGACAGAGAGCAGAATCTGGAGATGATCGCGAGGCTGGACGAGCTGCATGCGCTGGGGTATCCTCTGCTTCTCGGGTGCAGCAGAAAGTCTGTGATCGGGCTGACGCTTGATCTCCCTGTGGAGGAAAGGCTGGAGGGCACGCTTGTAACTACCGCAGTCGGCGTGCTGAAAGGCTGCAGTTTTGTCAGGGTGCACGATGTGAAGGAAAATATGCGGGCGGTGAGGATGGCGGAGGCGGTGAGGAGGTATCAGGCGAAAACGCCGGTTGTCGGCTGATATGGCAGCTGACCGTTCTTTCTTTATTTCCGCGGGTAAAATGCCAGGCTTGCATGGCATTAGCCAAATACCCGTGCCCGCATGATCTTGGCGACTTCTGCGGGCAGTGAGTCAGGTGTCATGCCTGCAAGAACATTTGACGAATGCCCGGAAATCAGGAGGGCAGACAGGGACTTAACGCCCGGCTTCCCGGGTTGGTATCATCGGGGATCCTGCCGGCGAGGATGTCTTCGTAATGTTTGGCTTTGCGATCCATAAACTTGGCGGCGGCTATTGCCTGCTGCGCTTTCTTATGAGCCTGCGCCTTCTGTCTGAGAATGATCCGGAAGCGAGCCCTCAGATTTTCCTCAGATTCCTCAAGACGGCACAGGTCACAGTATTCTTTGATATCCTTGAGGGGTGTGCCGCACTGTTTCAGGCATGCAATCGTCTGCATCCAGTTTTCAGATTCCTCGTCGAACAGGCGGTGGTTTCCGCTGTCCCTCAGACAGGGCAGCAGGCCGATATCAGTATAATAGCGTATTGTGTGTTCCGTCGTGTGAAATTTTTCTGCAAATTGTCTGATCGTATAATTCATGGAAACCTCCGTCAGTTCAGAATAGTTTATAAAAATTTCAATTGAATATTGACTTCGAGTAACACGAAGCTGTTATACTGATTGTATGATAAACAATATCAATATGCAATATATTTTAGGCTGGCAGAAAAAAGGAGAGAAAACGATGAGTTATTTGGGAGAAGAAATCGGGAAACTGGGATTCGGGCTGATGCGCCTGCCGCAGAAGGACGGCGCGATCGATGTGGAGCAGACGAAGGAGATGGTAGACCTGTTTATGGGTGCCGGCTTTACATATTTCGATACGGCATGGGCTTATGCGGGCAGTGAGGATGCGATCCGCCAGGCGCTGGTAGAGCGTTACCCGAGGGAGAGTTATCAGCTGGCGACGAAGAACGCGGCGTGGATTGACTGTAAGACGAGGGAGGATGCCATAGCGCAGTTCGATGTTTCCCTGAAACAGACGGGTGCGGGATACTTTGATTTTTATCTGCTGCATAATCTGGGGGAGGGAAGATCCCACTATTTTGATGATTTTGATATGTGGAACTGGATACAGGAGAAAAAGCGGGAGGGATCGGTAAAGCATATCGGATTTTCGTTTCATTCCACGCCGGAGGAACTGGAGGAGATCTTAAAGGCTCATCCGGAGATGGAATTTGTGCAGCTGCAGGTCAACTACGGCGACTGGGAGAATCCGGCGGTACAGTCGGGGCGCTGTTATGAGATGGCGAGGAAATACGGAAAGCCCGTCATCATCATGGAACCTGTGAAAGGCGGCATGCTGGCAACGCCGCCCGAGTCTGTGGAAAAGATACTGAGAGCGGCGGAACCGGAGAGTTCAGCGGCATCCTGGGCGATCCGCTTTGCGGCTGATCTGGAGGGGATCATCACAGTCCTTTCGGGGATGAGCAGTGTGGAGCAGATGAAGGATAATCTGTCCTATATGAAGGGATTTACGGGGCTGACCGAAGCACAGAGGGAAGTTCTGGAGCAGGCGAGGGAGGAATTGAGGAAGATTCCGCTGATTCCGTGTACATCCTGCAATTACTGTGCGAAGGTATGTCCCATGAATATCGGTATCTCCGGTTCCTTTACGGCGATGAACTATCTGACGCTCTATCGGGATAAGGGGAGGGCGAAAAGCCAGGAAGAATGGCTGGTAGACAGACATGGCCTGAAGCATGCGGATGCGTGTATCAAATGCGGCAGATGCGAGGAAGCCTGCCCGCAGCATATTGCGGTCAGGGAGAATCTGGAGCGGGTGAGTGAGGCGTTGCTGAGATAGGAGAGTACGGCGATACAGATCAGAAGATGGACCGCTGCTATCCGATATGCTCCTTGTTGAGCGGACAGGAGAAATATCTGAGATTTGGCGCGGATGATGGGGCTGTCGCAAAATGGCAGATTTCTACAGTACACAGTACCAATACTTTCGGGTATAGAGTACATATTGTAGAATTACTGATTTTGCGGCAGCCCCAGTTTTTTGTAAAATCAATTGCTTTGCAGTATACGTTCGCGCAGACGGAAAAAGGATGTCAGATCATGGTATCTACACCGTTTACATTCACCTGTTCATCCTCATCTACGGGAATGACCAGGCATTTTTGTCCGTCTATGATCTCGGATCTGATAAATGCCGCCTTTTCCGGTTTTATGCGGAGCATGACGTTGGGAGCCGGGCGGCCTGCAGCAGCATCTGAGCCGTCATCCGGAACCTGCCCGCTTTCGCCGGTATCGAAGGCGGAAAAGGTTTTTTCGGCGAGTTCTTTCTGTAAATTCTGAACCTGCAGGCGGAGCTGCTGTTCCTCTTTCTTTCTGGCATTCTTTTCCAGAGCTTTCTCATCTATTAAATTTTGGAGAACAGGCGGTTCTGCCTCAAATTCCCGGGAGATCCCCTCTTTGATATGTCTGGCGGCATCGCCCAGGATCTTGTGTTCAGCCAGTACTTCATCGACCAGATCGTCTGTGAGGATGACAGGTTCGGGCTGTTCATAGATATCCTCTTCATCTGGGCAGGCGATCTCCTGAAAACTTTCCTGCAGCCCGAGAAGGACTTCCTCAGTGTCATCCCGGACAGGCGAGAGTGCCTGCTTTACAATGGAGGAAAATAGCTGGTGCTGTTCGGTGGCAGTGCGCTTTGCGCTGCAGCCGAGCACATTTTCCACAAATTCCGGGCGGGAATCTTTGGTGTCCTTTATATAGTAGATCAGAGAATGGATATCGGCGCTGCGGTCGGAGAATGCGGGAAAAATAAATCCGGTGTCCGGGGCGCCGACCACCCAGTCGCGGATACGGGCGCCGATCCGGTTTTCCTCCTCTCTGTAGCCGAGCCCCGGTTTGGAGAGGGTGACAGGGCAGACAGCGCAGAGCAGATAGTCGAAGACCTCCTCGGATTCATCTAACTTTAAACCATCGTTTGTCTTTGTGATCACATCGTAGGCGTCCTTGAACAGCAGGATCAGAAAGTTTCCGGTATAGTCATAGTGCTCGATGACAAGGTCGTAGAACCGGTCTAACAATTCCTCATTTTTCAATCCGCTTTCCTTTATGCCCATCAGGAACTGTTGTCTGCCGCCGGGCGCTTCTTCCATTTCGGGAAAGTCAAGCTGCATAAGGTTGTTGCCCACTGTCCCGGAGAGGCATTTTCTGGAGAGATCCAGATATTTGTAGAATTCTTCATCGTCCAGATTCAGGAAGGTTTCCGAGAGCGTCAGGACTTTATTTTTATTGTTATCCACATAACAGCCGCACAGCCTGGTTATGGAACAGTCGGTTTTATTCAGCCTTTTTTTGAGTTCAAGAATATCTTTTTTTGTCATGGTAGTTATCGTCCTTTCTTTATCGCTGCCCGCTGAGTGAGCAGGCTTGTGCTTCTCGTTGATGCTGAGTCTATCATGAATCTGCGGTTCATGATAGACATTCGCCGCTGAATGAACATGCTCATTCTTCTCGCTAATGCTGATTATATCATGAATCTTCTCCGCAGTGCGAGTTCGAAAAATTTGCGGTTTTCGAACTCACGGGCTGTCGCCCTATGGAAAAAACCAGATAAAAATCTGCTTATGTGCAGGCACAACGCATCTTTTTATCAGTCTTTTTCCGCACTGCTCATTGCTTTCGTGGATATTATATCATAAACTCGCAAACCCGCGCATTCGCGCTTTATGTCCGATTTCATCGGACGTTTGCTCGTTAATAACCGCAGAAAAACAAATGACTGCTTCGCAGCCGCTTGTTTTTCTCCTGCGGTTATTATATCATAATTTGTCGAAAAAAAATAATAGATTCCTGGCGGAAAAAGTTGTATGATGGTATTGTAGTTAAAAAAGAGACACAGTTTGTTGAAAATGCGGTAGAGAAAGGAAACGAGACATGAAAAAATGGAAAGCAAGATTATGCAGCATGGTTATGGCATCCGCGATGGCGGCGGGCCTCTTTATGGGGGCGTCTCTGGATGCGGAGGCAACGGCAGAGGCTCCGGCGGTGAGGAGCGTCTATACGAATGAACCGGTGACAGCGGCGCAGGCATCGCTTCGCCCGATCGCGGTCATGATGCCTACGGATAAGGTGGCGCAGCCCTCCTACGGGATCGGAAGCGCGGATATTTTATATGAGATTATGGAGGAGGGAAATATCTCCCGCCAGATGGCGATCATCCCCAACTGGCAGGGACTGCCTCAGATCGGCAATTTGAGGAGCTGCAGGCTCTATTATATCTCCGCAGCAAAAGAGTGGGATCCGATCCTGGTTCATTTCGGCGGTGTGTGTTATATGAAGGGAGCGATCGATGCACCCGATGTAAATAACCTTTCCGGTACATATGAATACGGTGTGGGAGGCGAAGCGCCGGGTTCCGGATACTTTTTCCGGACATCAAACCGCAAGGCGCCTCATAATGCCTATATCAGTGCGGACGGCATCCAGAAGGCATGCGCACAGCTCGGCTATCAGACAACAGTCCGTCAGGGCGTTTATAACAGCAAACATTTTACATTCGCGGAAGGTGTCAATACATTAGATCAGTACGGCGCTCAGGCGGCCGCTGCGAACGTGATCGATCTCTCGAAGGTATATGAATATACAAAGAGTTCCCTGCGCTATGATCCGGTTTCCGGGCTGTATCTGAAAAACCTGCACGGCAAACCGCAGACGGACGCCCTGACAGGACAGCAGCTTGCTTTTGCGAACGTGATCGTGCAGAACACCACATGGGCTCCGCTCGATGCGAAGGGGTATCTGGCATTCCAGATGCTGGATAATATGCAGGATGGCTATTACTTTACAAAGGGCAAAGCAATCCATATCAGATGGGCGAAGGCCACGGATTATACGCCGACAAAATACTATGACGACAATGGTAACGAAATACAGCTCAACACCGGCAAAACCTATATAGCGATCGCACAGGCAGGAAAACCGGTAGTATTTTACTAAACGTTTCCCGTAGAGAGACGAGTTGAAAAACAGATAAGCCAGGTATGGAGACATGATCTATAAATGTAAGAATTGTGGCGGAAATGTGGTATATCATCCTGATAAAAAGAAGATGTACTGTCCGCACTGCGAGGCAGTTGACAGTGAGGAGGAGGTTCCCTCCTCCGTGACAGAATGTGCAAATTGCGGGGCACCTGTGGAGGTGTCCCGCTATACGTCTGCCTGTAAATGCGAGCATTGCGGCAGTTATATGATATTGGAAGAGAGGGTGGCGGGAGAACTTACGCCTCATTTGATCCTGCCATTTCAGATATCAAAAGAAAAAGCGGTGAAACTTTTAGAGAAGGAGTTTCAGAGCAGATACTTTACGCCGGGTACCTTTCTCTCGGCGGCAACACTGACGGGAATGGAGGGGATCTATGTGCCTTTCTTCCTGTATGGTTATCTTGGCACCTTTGACTATGCGGGAACCGGGACGAAGGTCAGGAGCTGGCGCAGAGGCAATACAGAGTATGTGGAGACATCCTGGTTCAGGGTGGAGCGGAATCTGGATATTGATTTTGACAGGATCCCGGTGGACGCCTCCATCGATATGAACAACGACATGATGGATCTCCTGGAACCCTTTGACAGCGGGGCTCTCGAAAGCTTTCAGAAAAAGTATATGTCCGGTTTTGAGGGGGAGATGTACAGCGAGGGACTTATGAGCCTGGAACACAGGGCGCAGGAGAAGGCGCGGCGTGATGCGGAAGAACTGCTGCGGGATACTATCTCGGGCTACACTTCGCTGCATGCTGACAGAAAGCATCTGAATCTGCAGCGGCAGACAGCGGAATATGCGCTTCTTCCCGTCTGGGTGTATTACTATAGTTATCACGGGCAGAAATATACCTATTATGTGAACGGACAGAGTGGAAAGGTGCTGGGAAAGACGCCGGTTTCAAAGGGAAAGATGTTCGCATACGGTGCGTCTCTCTGGGGATTCCTGTTCACATGCATGGTGTTTGTCAAAATGATACTGGAGGTACTCTGAGATGCGGGGATTTTTGAGAAGATTTAAGGTCTGGCTGATCATTCTGGGAGTACTGGCGGCTGTCTGGTTTTGTCTGCTGGGGCTGCACAGCGCTGTGGGTAGCGTCAAAAACGGCAGAAGACAGAATACGGAGTGCACAACAAAGGAGAGGGTGTTTGACGAGGCGGAGGTTCTGACAGAGAAGGAGGAAGAAAAGCTGCGGAAACTGATCGCGAAGAGAGAGAGACAGACCGGCTGTGATATTGTCCTGGTGACACTGAATGAATCCCTGAGGGAGTATGCATATGCGCAGAAGGAGTATATCACCGAGGACAAATATGTGATGCTCTATGCGGATGACTTCTATGATGAGCATTTGTTTGGATATGATAAGCCATACGGGAACGGGGTGCTGTTGCTCGACAATCTCTATCGGGAGGATGATGGCTGGGCTTACAGCTGGCTTTGTACCACCGGGAAGGCGGAGGGAAAGTACAGCAGCCGCATGATCGATCACCTGTTGGAGAAGAGTTATCGATGGAGCAAAGTCAGCCCTTATTTCGGTTACAGGGCTTATATCAATCAGTTTTATCATGACATGAACGGGTTCGGGGCGGTGAACGTCAATTTTTCTGTCCCGTTTCTATTTCTGGCGTCGTTTGTGATATCGGTCGGCTTTGTGGTGACGAACAGAGGAGGCAGGGCAGGTGATAAGACAACGGATGCCAGAACTTATGTGAAGGGCGGAAAGGTGAAAGTGAACCACAGGGAGGATCAGTTTCTCAGAAAGTCGGTCGCTCAGCACAGGATACAGAATAACAGCGGAGGAAGCAGCGGCAGCAGGGGAGGAGGCGGGCACCATGTCTCCAGCGGCGGGAGGTCGCATGGGGGCGGAGGACACAGGCATTGAGAGGCTGCGCCATGCGGCATCCGAGGGAAATGCTGCGCAATTCATCCTCCAAGGGTTGCGCCATGCGGCATCCGAGGGAAATGCTTCGCATTTCATCCTCCAAGGGTTGCGCCATGCGGCATCCGAGGGAAATGCTGCGCATTTCATCTCCTTGGGGCTGCGCCATGCGGCATCCGAGGGAAATGCTGCGCATTTCACCCTCCAAGGGTTGCGCCATGCGGCATCCGAGGGAAATGCTGCGCATTTCATCTCCTTGGGGCTGCGCCATGCGCATCCGGGAAAATGCGAAGCATTTCCCCGGATGTGTGGCTATCGCCACATAAAAAAGCACTGCTATGCGCTCCTGCGTGTAAACACGCGTCGCGCACACCAGTGCTTTTTTGCATGGCTCAATGCTATTCCATCTTGTTGACCGCCAGATTCAGGCGGGAAATTTTCCTTGACGCATTGTTTTTATGGTAGACGCCTTTTGTGGCAGCTTTATCGATCGTGGATGTGGCAGCAAGCAACGCAGCCTTTGCAGCTTCCTTATCCTTAGCCTCGATAGCAGCATAAACTTTCTTGATAGCGGTTTTGGTAGCGGACTTGATGGATTTATTTCTCGCAGCTTTTGTCCGGTTTACCAGGATACGCTTCTTTGCAGATTTAATGTTAGCCAAGTTGATACCTCCAATAATTTCTACTGTTCGTTCGTATTTTTATGATGTTACTTTAGCGAGACACGGACAACTAACGTAAACATACGCATTTAATTGTAAAGTCAGAAAGCATTTCTGTCAATACATAATTTCGTATTATTTGCCAAAAATATTACTATTCGGGCACAAATCTGAATAAAAATGTAAGAGGAAAGATAAGGTAGGGTTGTTTATGGGAGTTCAGGTGAGAACGGACCTTGCGTTAGAGGCAAAGGAGACGGTGCAGAAGCCGGATGAGGAGATTCGGGGCGTCCGTGTGGAAGAGGAAAAGGATGCGGAAAATGAGATCTATATCACGAGAGTCATCATCGAGACAAAAAACGGCGCAAAGACCATGGGGAAGCCGATGGGGACTTATATCACACTGGAGGCCCCCCGGATGGCAACGCCGGATGAGGATTATCACAGGGAGATCTCGGAAAAGGTGGCGGATCAGATAAGGGAGCTTTTGCCGGATGAGAAGGAGGAACTTTCCGTACTTGTGGTGGGGCTTGGCAACAGGGATGTGACTGCGGATGCCCTGGGTCCCAATGCGGCGGATCAGCTCCATATTACAAGACATGTGGTCAGAGAGTTCGGAAAGGCGGCGTATAATAAAAACAAGATGCACATGATCAGCGCCATTGTGCCGGGCGTCATGGCGAAGACCGGCATGGAGACTTGCGAGATCATACGCGGCGTGGTGGAGGAGACGGAGCCGGATGTGATCATCGCTATTGATGCGCTGGCGGCACGCAGCACCAAACGGTTAAACCGGACGATCCAGATCACGGATACCGGTGTACAGCCGGGATCAGGCGTAGGAAATCACCGCCATGCGCTGACCGAGGAAACGCTGGGAATTCCTGTGATCGGTATCGGTATCCCGACTGTTGTGGATGCGGGTACGATCGTGGGGGACGCGGTGGAACAGGTGGAGCGGGAGATGCTGTTCTGTTCTGATATCCATGCCCTGAAAATGGCGGAATTGCAGAATATGTATGTGACGACAAAAGATATCGATGATGTGGTGAACAGATTAAGTTATACGGTATCGGAGGCAATCAATATTGCATTGGAAATATAGTGAGGGCAGACAAAAGGCTGTTTTTTTAGTTTCCCTGTCCATGGCGGCATTTCTGATCTTGCTGTATCCGGAGGGAAAACTGGTGGAGAAGGTATACAGGCAGCTCTTTCCAACGGCTGCCTTTTGTATGGACACCCTTGCCTACGGGGAAAAATGCGTGACGGCGGAGGGAAAGGTGATGGATATGATATCCAGAGAACTGCCGCTTTACAGCTACAGTATTTCTTATTTCGGGGACGGCATGATGAATCAGTATTATAAGGAATATGTGGAGATACTGATGCGGGAGGCAGAGGAGGGGACAGGGGAGGACATGTCGGGGAATCAGGCAGGAGAGAGCGGTGTCCGGGGAGAGGAAAATGATGCGGCAGGCGGAAATCAGACAGGTGAGAACGGCAGCGCAGGGGGAACGGATACAGGCAGAGAAAACGCGGACGGGCAGGACGGCGCGGCGGGAGCAGAAGGCGGGCTAAACGGCGGCGCATCGGAAAGCGGAGGGAGGCAGAACGGCTTTATTATAGAGGAGACGGAGAACGAAAGAGAAGAAGGGCAGAGGCTGAACGAGGATGGATCTCATTTTATGATCACGGACGGCAGTGCGGACGCCATGGACAAAGAGGCATACAGAGCGTTGATACATACGGAGAAAGCACAGAATATCTCCCTGGAGGACTATCAGGAGTTCGAGGAGTTTGTAGGGAAATTTTATACGGTGGATGCCAGCACCTATACTTCGGCGGAGGAACTGAACGCAAAGAAACTCTCCTCCGCGGATATGAAAATAGCGAAACAGGCATCAGGTCCCCAGATCCTGATCTACCACACCCATTCCCATGAGGGATATGCGGATTCCGTGGCGGGGGATGTCTCCACAACGATCGTGGGCGTGGGGGAACATCTGTCGCAGATCCTGCAGCAGGAGTACGGCTATCAGGTGCTCCATCATACCGGCGTGTACGATGAGGACAGGGATTACGCCTACTCCAACGCGCTGCCGGCGCTCGAGCAGGTGCTGATCGAAAATCCCACGATAGAGGTTGTCATCGATCTGCACAGGGATTCGGTGGCGGCGGACACAAGGCTGGTGACCGAGATCGAAGGACAGCAGACAGCGCGGTTTATGTTCTTTAACGGCCTGTCGAGGGTTCGTGAGATCGGGGAGATCAGCTATCTTCCCAACGAAAACCTGCAGGGAAATCTCGCCTTTTCGTTCCAGATGCAGAAGGCGTGCGAGGAGTATTATCCGGGGCTGACAAGAAAGGTTTACCTGAAAGGGTATCGCTATAATATGCATCTGAAGCCGCGGACGCTTCTTGTGGAGCTGGGAGCCCAGAACAATACGGTGCAGGAGGCGATGAACGCCTGCGGGCCGTTGGCGAGAGTGCTGGATATGGTGTTGAGCGGGGAATGAGGGCTTTGACGATTTAAAGTACGGATAGATGATTTTTGCGGGACTTATGAGAGTGGAATAGAGATAATGATTGTTGTGCCACATCCAAAAGTACTCCGGATTTTAAATTGAAAACAGCGAGGTCGGAATTTATCCGCCTCGCCAGACGTAGTCCGCAAACTTACGCCCCAATCCTTACTTATAATATACAATAGTAGAATTTTATATGCAAGTGTTAATTTAGATTTTTATAAATATTTCAAGTTTTGACAGTTTGCCCGGAATGCCTGTGTGTACAATCTTGTTGTAAATTGGGAGCGGAACGCGTTTATACAGGGAATCCAGACATTTTCTGTATTCGGCGAGTAACTGCATGGATTTGATTTTGGGATAACCGACATGCTTTAGCATACAAAAAATGAGAGCCATGTAATCAGACAGCGATTCAAATTTAATACCTGTAATATTGGTTTCTGCCTCAACCCAATGAATTAAATTTTTATCTACATCGCGATCTTTGAATCTTGCGTCAAAAATGATATTATTATGTGCAGTGGCATTTCTCAGGCTTTTGATGGTGAACAGCGCATTGGGTAACAGGACGGAGTTGGTATCATATCGTACATTCATATTAAGACTGTCTGCAATTTTTTCGCGCATATTTTTATTTAGGCATTGAAGCAGGTCGGCAAAGTCTCCCAGCATCATTATCTCAAAAATGCCCCACAAAGGAACTTCTAAACCTCGGTTATAAAAATGAGATACCATTGTATTTTTGTGGGTATAGGAATTTGAAAGTGAAATTTGCACCCGATCTCTGATTTTCAGACGTTTAACTTTTAGTTTTCTATTTGTGATGTCATCGTTCATTTTTTCCTGGTAGATACTATGGATAGAAGTATCCTTCATATTGGGGACAATCTCACTCAAAGCAATATTTTTAATGGACATCTCCAGAAACATCAATGCAGGATATACTGTCTTTTTCAATTCATTATCATATTCTATCACGGCAATGATTTCATCGAAATTTGTATAGGGTATTCTATTGTTTGATCGTTTGAAAAAACGGTATCCTTTATAACCGTGATAGTAGCCATATTGTGTCAGCTGCCGTTTCTTTTTGCCCCCTGATATGTCAATACCGCAATTATCGCGTAAATGGCGCATAAGTCCGTCAATTCTTTTTGCTCTTTCCATAAAAAGTAGTGATTCTCCTTACTGTGTGATATTAGAGTTCTCGTTGGATATTTATGATCTGATAGAAAATGTAATAGTTTTAAGACATCTGATAAAATTTTTTGAAGTGTCAGGTTCCGATAAGGTAAAAGCAATGTGAACGCCAAGGTCTGTTATATCGTCTGTCGCCCGTCTGATAAGGGTTAAGCGATATTCATTCATCTAAGTCATTCTATCATGAGGGAATTATTTTTGCAATGGAAAATAGAAAAACAGTTTGCCGATTCCGCAAAAGATTGCTATACTAGTGCGTGAACACTTTTGATTGGGAAATGCAGGAGGTATATCATGTCCAAGGCGGATCAGAGCAGGATCAGGAATTTTTGTATTATCGCGCACATCGACCACGGCAAATCCACGCTGGCGGACCGGATCATCGAAAAGACCGGGCTTCTCACCAGCAGGGAGATGCAGGATCAGGTGCTTGACAATATGGAGTTGGAGCGGGAGAGGGGGATCACGATCAAAGCCCAGACCGTGCGGCTCATCTACAGGGCGAAGGACGGAAACGAGTACATCTTCAATCTGATCGACACGCCGGGACATGTGGATTTCAACTATGAGGTGAGCCGGGCGCTGGCGGCGTGCGACGGCGCGATCCTGGTGGTGGACGCGGCGCAGGGGATCGAGGCGCAGACGCTGGCGAACGTGTATCTGGCGCTTGATCACGACCTGGATGTGTTCCCGGTGATCAACAAGATCGACCTGCCCAGCGCAGATCCGGAGCATGTGATCGAGGAGATCGAGGATGTGATCGGCTTGGAGGCGCAGGATGCGCCGCTGATCTCCGCAAAGAACGGGATCGGCATCGAGGATGTGTTAGAGCAGGTGGTGGCGAAGGTGCCCGCGCCGGAGGGGAGCGCTGATGCGCCGCTCAAGGCGCTAATCTTTGACTCCGTCTATGATTCCTACAAAGGCGTGATCGTCTTTTGCAGAATCCGGGAAGGCGGCGTGAAGAAGGGTACCCGCATTAAGATGATGGCGACCGGCGCCACGGCGGAAGTGGTGGAGGTGGGCTATTTCGGCGCGGGGCAGTTTATTCCCTGCGAGGAGCTGCAGGCGGGGATGGTGGGCTATCTGACCGCCTCCATCAAGAACGTGAAGGATACCCGTGTGGGCGACACGGTGACGGATCTGGACAACCCCTGCGCGGAGCCGCTGCCGGGCTACAAAAAAGTGAATCCCATGGTATACTGCGGCATCTATCCGGCGGATACGAACAAATATCCCGATCTGCGAGATGCGCTGGAAAAGCTGCAGCTCAACGACGCGGCGCTGTTCTACGAGCCGGAGACTTCCCTGGCGCTGGGGTTCGGTTTCCGCTGCGGCTTTTTAGGGCTTTTGCACCTGGATATCATCCAGGAGCGGCTGGAGCGGGAGTACAATCTGGATCTGGTGACCACGGCGCCGGGCGTTATCTATAAAGTATATAAGACAAATGGGGAGATGATCGAGCTGACCAATCCCTCCAATCTGCCGGACCCCTCGGAGATCGACTACATGGAGGAGCCCATCGTCAGCGCGGAGATCATGGTGACCACGGACTTTATCGGACCGATCATGCAGCTGTGCCAGGAGAGGCGGGGGCGCTATATCAGCACGGAGTACATCGAGACGACGAGGGCGCTCCTCAAATATGAACTGCCGTTAAATGAAATAATCTATGACTTTTTCGATGCGCTGAAATCCCGTTCCAGGGGCTATGCGTCCTTTGATTATGACCTGAAGGGCTACGAGACATCGAAACTTGTGAAGCTGGACATCCTGATCAACAAGGAGGAGGTGGACGCCCTCTCTTTCATCGTCCATGCGGACAGCGCCTACGAGAGAGGGCGGAAGATGTGTGAGAAATTGAAGGAGGAGATCCCGAGGCATCTGTTTGAGATCCCGATCCAGGCGGCTGTGGGCGGCAAGGTCATCGCCAGGGAGACCGTGAAGGCGATGCGCAAGGATGTGCTGGCGAAATGCTACGGCGGCGATATTACCAGAAAGAAGAAACTGCTGGAGAAACAGAAGGAGGGCAAGAAGCGGATGCGTCAGGTGGGGAATGTGGAGATCCCGCAGAGCGCATTTATGAGCGTGCTGAAGCTGGATACGAGGGATTAGAGATGGCGGTGAGCTGAGGCGCCTGCTAAACTGACATCGGGGACTACCTGTCATCGCACTCAAAATGATAGTGCTTTCGCAGGATTTCCAGCCCTTCCTCGGGGGTATAGATGAACTGGTCGTCTCCTCTGCCGCTGATGCTTCTGTCAGGATTGGAGTCCGTATTCCGAAAATCCTTTAAGGAAAGATGACAGGCGGCTTTGAGCCTTTTATTTAAATATTTGCTGTCCGAGAAGCCGCTTTCCAGGCAGATTTCGGTGATGCTCATATCTGTTTTTTTCAGCAGAAGGAGAGCGTGTTCAAAACGCAGGGAGTTCAGATATTCCTGAAAGGACATTTTTGCCGCATCCTTGAACAGATGGGATAAGTAGGTCATGGACAGATTTTCGGATTCAGCCAGCGCCGACAGGGTTATCTTTTCCGTGTAGTGCTGATGGATATAGTTGATGATGCGTGTAAACCGCCGCTCCTTTTCTTTGGAATGAAAGACGCCCAACTCATTTTCAAGGTGATAGGGTACAAACATGACAAAATAGGAAAACAGGCGGTAGAGGTCGCTCAGACAGCGAAGCTCAAACCCCTTATCTTTCCGGCAGTAATGGTATCCGAGGTTCAGGCACACATGGATGATGTCTAACGCTTCGGGAAAGGGGATGCCGGAGGTTATGTTGGCTGTGTCAAACCGGATATGCTGGATGGCTGGATAGTGTGCCAGACAGAAGGAGGGATCCGCCTGAATGGCGAGCACAACACAGGAACTCTGCACGCTGTAGAGCATGTGGAAGGTATCCGGGTTGAACAGCACGATCTCGCCGGGACCGGCAATAAAATCTTCGGTGAGGGTTTTGACATGCAGTTCTCCCTCGATCACCTGAAGGATCTCAAAATCGCGGTGGGTGTGCGGCGTGCGGTAGGTCAAGTTCACCAGAAAAAAATTGATGTTGTTGACGCGGGTATGGGAGACTTTCTCATACTCATTTTTTTGCTGATTTTCGTACATATAAGATGCCCTTTTCACAACAGTGTCATTTGGTTTGTCCTTGTTTTTCTTTTATTATAGTACAGAAGAAAAGCGGAGAAAATATCTTTTTGTGAAAAAAGCAAACTTGTCGTGTTTGCACAGCAACAAATGCATAGAAGAGGAGCCCTGTCTTTTGTATAGTATACTTATCAATCAAACGTGACGATAAGTCAAAAAAGTAAAGGAGAGGGCAGAATGCACAGCAAATTAAACTATGGTATGGTTGGCGGCGGACCGGATGCGTTCATAGGGGATGCGCATCGAAAAGCGATCAGCCTGGACAACACGGCCGATCTGGTCGCGGGCTGTTTTTCCAGGACGCCGGAAAAAACAAAAATGCAGGGGCAGGCGCTTGGGCTTGATGCCTGCCGCTGCTACGCCGATTACAGGGAAATGGCAGAGAAAGAGGCGGCACGTGAAGATGGAATTGATTTTGTGGTTGTCGTAACACCCAATAACACCCATTATCAGGTATGTAAAGCGTTTCTTGAGGCGGGCATCCATGTTGTCTGTGACAAACCGCTGGTGACGGAGAGCAGACAGGCGGAGGAACTGAAGGCGATCGCGGATGAAAAGGGATTGCTGTTCATGGTTACCTATACCTATGTGGGGCATGTCACTTCCAAATTTATACGGGAACTGATCGCCGGAGGAGAGATCGGGACAGTGCGGACCGTGATGGCGGAATATCCCCAGGGTTGGCTCTACGATGAGAAAGACAACGGCGGAAAGCAGGGAGCCTGGAGATGCGACCCGGCTCAGTCGGGGAAAGTCAACTGCCTCGGCGATCTGGGGACACATGTGGAAAATGCGGTTGCCACAATGACCGGGCTGAAAGTAAAGAGAGTCCTTGCGAAGATGGATGTTGTCGTACCGGGGAGAGTACTCGATGACAATGATCAGATCCTGGTGGAATATGACAACGGCGCGACGGGCGTGAACTGGACATCGCAGTTTGCGATCGGATGCGACAACAGCTTGAGAGTCAGGATCTACGGCTCTAAAGGGACGATCCTCTGGTTTCAGGAGCGATGCGAGGAGGTGACGCTGATCGGAGAGGATGGGATCTCAAGGATCATCCGGAGAGGAAACGGCGCGATCCCTGCGTCAGCCGGGAAATACGGAAGGCTTCCCGGCGGGCACACGGAAGGGTGGCTGGAATCCATGGGAAATTTATATGACAGCTACGGGGAATGTGTGAGAGCGAAAAAAGAGGGTACATTCCAGCCAGAGATGATCGACTATCCGACGATAGAAGAGGGGATTGCCGGGCTAAAATATGTGGAAGCATGTTTAGAGAGCAATGAAAAGGGCAATATCTGGGTGGAAGTACAGGCTTAAGCGACGAAAACGCCTGAAAATCAGTAAATCAGAGTCTGACGTTATAGAAAGGAGAAGGAAAATGGCAAGACCGGTAACATTATTTACGATCCAATGGGGAGATCTGCCGCTTCAGGAAATGTGCAGGCAGGCAAAGGAGATGGGGTATGACGGACTGGAGTTATCCGCGGCGCATCTGGATATGAGGCGCGCGGCAGAAGATCCGGCGTATGTGAAGGAAGTGAAGGAACTCCTGGAAAAATATGGGCTGAACTGCTGGGCGATCAGCAATCATCTCGCGGGACAGTGTGTCGCTGACAGCATCGCCAGCGTCTACGACACCCGTCTGGATGGTTTTGCGCCCGCGGAATTTGCGGGAAAACCGGAGGAGATCCAGAAATGGGCGATCGAGGAGATGAAAGCGACAGCTCACGCGGCAAAAGCGATGGGGGTGGATGTGGTGACCTTCTTTATGGGTTCGCCTATTTGGAAATACTGGTATTCGTTCCCCCAGACATCTGAGGAGATGATCGAAGAGGGATATCAGACGGTCAAAAGGCTCTGGAGTCCCGTTATGGACGAGTTTGACAGCTGCGGCGTGAGGCTTGCGCTGGAGGTGCATCCCACGGAGATCGCCTTTGACTATTGGAGTACAAAGAGGCTTCTGGAAGTATTTGAGTACCGGCAGACACTGGGCATCAACTTTGATCCGAGCCACCTGATCTGGCAGGGGCTTGATCCGGCAATATTCCTGTTTGATTTTGCGGATCGGATTTACCATGTACATGTGAAGGACACAAAACTGAACCTGAACGGCAGAAACGGTATCCTGGGTTCCCACATCACATTCGGCGATCAGCGCAGGGGCTGGAATTTTGTGTCGCCCGGACACGGGGACGTTGATTTTGACAATATCATCCGCGTGCTGAACCAGATCGGCTATGACGGACCGCTCTCCATCGAGTGGGAGGACAGCGGCATGGAGAGGGTATTTGGCGGAACGGAAGCCTGTGCATTCACCAAAAAGATCAATTTCTCGCCGTCGGATGTGGCGTTTGACGACGCGCTGAAAAACAGTTGAAGAGGAAACAGAGGGACAGCAGGCAAATAATAGAGAGATAACGAAAAAGGAGGCAGAATATGTCAAAATTCAAATTTTCAGTAGGACCATGGAACGTACATACGGGGGCGGATTCCTACGGCCCGGCGACGAGAAAAGATATTCCGGTGGAGGAGAAATTCAGGAAATTTGCGGAGATGGGATTTTCGGCAATCCAGTTCCACGATGATGACGCGGTTCCGAATATCAATGATTATACCGAAGAGGAGATCAAAGAAAAAGCCCGCGAGTTAAAGAAGACGCTGGATAAATATGATCTGAAAGCGGAATTTGTGGCGCCTCGTCTCTGGATGGATGAGCACACGGCGGACGGCGGATTTATGAGCACATCCGAGAAGGACAGGGAGTATGCGATGTGGAGGGCTTACCGCTCCATCGATATCGCGAACGAGCTGGGGACGGATATGATCGTGTTGTGGCTTGCGAGAGAGGGCACGGTATGCGCGGAATCCAAATCGCCGGTGTGGGCGACAAAGATGCTGATCGAAGCGATCAACAGGATGCTCGAGTACGATCCGAAGATCCGTGTCTGCATCGAGCCCAAACCCAATGAGCCGATCGACAGGAGCATCTGCGGTACAATGGGGCATGTTCTGGCAATTTCGGCGGCAACCATCGATCCTTCCCGTGTCGGCGGCAATTTGGAGAGCGCCCACGCGATCCTTGCGGGACTTGATCCGGCACATGAGATTGGCTTTGCGTTGGCGATGAATAAGCTGATGACAGTTCATTTGAACGATCAAAATGGCATCCGCTATGACCAGGACAAATCCTTCGGCGTGGAGAACCTTCGCGCGGCGTTCAATCAGGTGAAGGTATTGAAGGAGAACGGATACGGGGACAACGGCGAATATGTGGGGCTCGATGTGAAGGCGATGCGCACCACAAAGGATGAGGACGGCTACAAACATCTGGAAAACAGCCTGAAGATCTTTAAGGCGCTGGAGGAAAAGGTGGACCGGTTTGACTATGAGTTTCAGAAAAAGTGTGTTGAAAACCGCGATTTTGAGGGACTTGAGATGTATGTGATGAATCTTCTTATGGGGGTGGAATAATTCGGTCGTATGAAGAAGAAAAAAGTGATAGCGGCAGGCCATATCTGCCTTGATATCACGCCTGTTTTTCCGAACACGGGGGCAGAACATCTGGAGGATGTTCTGTCGCCGGGAAAACTGGTGGAGGTGAAGGAGGCGGATGTGCATACCGGCGGTTCCGTGGCGAACACGGGGCTGGCAATGAAACTACTGGGCGCGGACGTCATGCTGATGGGAAAGATCGGACGGGACGCGTTCGGGGATATGGTCCTGAATATCCTGAAAAAATATGATGCCGAATCGGGGATGCTGTTTTCGGACGATCTCTCTACATCCTATTCCGTGGTGGTTGCGGTGCCGGGAATCGATCGGATCTTTCTGCATAATCCGGGGGCGAATAATGCCTTTCGGGCGGACGATATTCCGGAGGATCTCCCGGAGGATGTGGCGCTGTTTCATTTCGGTTATCCGCCGATCATGAAAGCCATGTACGAAAATGACGGGGCGGAACTGGTGAAGCTGATGCGGAGGATGAAGGAGGCTGGGATCGCCACATCCATGGATATGGCGGCGGTGGATGCCGCTTCGGAGGCGGGAAGGGCTGACTGGGAAAAAATCCTTGGTCGGGCGCTTCCTTATGTGGACTTTTTTGTGCCTAGTGTGGAAGAACTGTGCTTTATGCTGGACAGAGAACGCTTTGATGGGTGGCAGCGAAGGGCGGGCGGAGAGGACATCACAAAATTCCTGGATGTGGATGCGGATGTTGCGCCGCTGGCGGAAAAGTGTATGAAACTCGGCGCGAAGGTGGTCCTGATCAAATGCGGGGCGCCGGGCATTTATTACCGCACGGCTGACGAAAGAGTGATTTGTCAGATCGGAGGAAACCTGATAGCGGAGCCGGAAAAGTGGGCGGATCTGGAGGGCTTTGAGAAGAGTTATGTCCCGGAGCGGATCGCGTCGGGGACAGGCGCCGGAGATACCAGTATTGCGGCCTTTCTGATGGCGGTGCTGGAGGGATGCCCGCCGGATGAATGTCTGCGCCTTTCGACGGCGACCGGCGCGTCCTGTGTCGCCGCCTATGACGCCCTGAGCGGATTGAAGCCTTTTGAGGAACTTCGGGAAAAAATAGGACAGGGATGGAAAAAACAGATTTTTAGATGAGAGGAGTATTGTCATGTTAGTAAATATGAAGGAGATATTGCTTCCCGCGAAGGATGGCGGTTATGGCGTCGGATTTTTTAATGCGGTGAATGTGGAGATGGCGCGGGCGATCATCGAGACGGCGGAGGAGATGCGCGCCCCGGTGATGGTCGGAACGGCGGAAGTCCTTCTTCCGACGACGGCGCTTGAGAGGGTGGCTGAATATCTGATCCCAATGGCAAAGAAGGCGAGTGTTCCGGTGTGCGTCCACTACGATCACGGCCTGACCTTTGAGAAATGCATGGAGGCGCTGAAGCTGGGCTTTACGTCCGTTATGTATGACTGTTCCACCGCTTCCTATGAGAAGAATGTGGGGAAGGTTGCGGAGATGGTGAAGATCTGTCATGCCATGGGCGTGACGGTGGAGGGAGAGCTGGGGCATGTGGGCGATAACGCGGGAGCCGGTAAACTGGAGAATCCCAGCGATTACTTCACGGATCCCGACACTGCAGCCGACTTTGCCGCAAAGACAGGGGTGGACGCCCTGGCAGTGGCGGTGGGCAACGCCCACGGGGATTACGCGTTCCCGCCCAAACTGGATTTCGAGCGGATTCAGGTGATCTCCGAAAAGACGGATCTTCCGTTGGTGCTCCACGGCGGCTCGGGGCTTTCGGACCAGGACTTCCGGAGGGCGGTAAGCCTGGGGGTATCGAAAGTGAATATTTTCACGGATATCGACAAAGCCGGCAAACGCGGCGTGGAAGCGGGCATCGCGGCGGGGGAGAAGTCCATGACGGGACTGATCCCCTATGAGATCGCGGAGATGAAAAAGGTAGTAAAGGAAAAGATCCTGTTGTTTGGATCGGCGGAAAGAGCGCAGGCGTAAACAGGGGAACAAGGCGTGTGACAGGGGCAGTCAGGAGTGTGATCTGACTGCCCCTGTCAAGTTGGGAATAGAAAAATTGGTGACCCTGTGGTAAGATAATACTGCCTGACTGAGAGGAATCAAATGGGACAGATGTGGAGAGAGGAAGATGCAGAACAGGGAAGGATTAAAAATTGGAAAGTCTGACAGAGATCCCCGCAGAGGGGGCGGTGCAGGGGTAAGTGCGGGAAGCGGCGTGGAAAGAAAGCCGCTCTCTCTGTATGTCCATATTCCGTTTTGTGTCAGAAAGTGTGATTACTGCGATTTTCTGTCGGCGCCGGCTTCGGAAGAGGTGAGGGAGGATTATGTAAATCTGCTGTGCGAAGAGATCGAAGAGGAGGCGGCGCTGTATCCCGGATATCTGGGGAGGACAGTCTTTTTTGGCGGCGGTACGCCGACAGTCCTGAAGCCGGAACAGCTTGAGAGAATACTGTGTAAGCTGAAAGAATGTTTTTCTGTTTTTGCGACAGGGACGCAGGAGGCGGAGATCACGCTGGAGTGCAATCCGGGTACGGTAGACGGGGGGGATCTGGGAAGGCTGAGAGAGGCAGGCTTCAACAGGCTCAGCATCGGCGCGCAGTCCATGCAGAATGAGGAACTTTTAAAACTCGGAAGGATCCACACCAGGGAGGACTTCCTTAAAACCTTTCATCTGGCGAGGAAAGCCGGTTTTCGGAATATCAACATAGATCTGATGTCGGCCCTGCCCGGGCAGAGCACGGAGAGTTATGTAAACTCGTTGCGGGAGGCGGCTTCTCTTCACCCGGAGCATATTTCAGCCTACAGCCTTATAATCGAGGAGGGGACGCCCTTTTTTGAGCGCTATGGCGAGGCGGATAAGCGCAGGCGGCGTGACGGGGAGGATGGAGATCATCTGCTGCCCTCCGAGGAGGAGGAGAGGCGGATGTATGAGCTGACGCAGGAGATACTCGGGCAGAGCGGGTATCGCCGCTACGAGATTTCCAATTATGCCTTGCCGGGCTGTGAGTGCCGCCACAATATCACATACTGGACGAGAGGGGATTATCTGGGGCTCGGGCTGGGGGCGGCGTCTCTGATGGACAACTGCCGGTTCACGAAGAGCAGGGACCTGAAGGAATACAGAAGGCTGCTGAGAGGATGCGGGAAGCCGGAATATGAGATGCGCCCGGGGAACAGAGAGGGGCTAAAAGGTAAAGACGGCGGGAAGGACAAAGAAAAACTGCGAGGTAGAGATAATAGGAAAGATCAAGCGGTTTCCGGAAACAGGGGCGAGAGCCTTGATCAAAAGAACTTTCATCAGGAATTTCAGCGGTTATCCAAGCGGGAACAGATGGAAGAGTTTATGTTTCTGGGGTTACGGCTCATGGGAGGGGTTTCCTGTCAGGATTTCCGAAACTGCTTTCATGTCCCGATAGAGCAGATATACGGGGAGGTTATAAAAAGGATGGAGAGCCAAAAGCTCCTTGTGCGCTCAGGTGACAGGATACGCCTGACAAGACAGGGCGTCGATGTCAGCAATGTGGTGTTCGCGGAGTTTTTGCTGTGATGAGGGGCTTATGATAATGCATATCTATATTCCACAAACCTGGAGGGCGTCAGGGTGAACGGAAAACCGGTGGGATCAGATCAGATTCAGGAGGCATCTCAAAAAGAACGATAAGCTTTCAGTGGAACAGGCACTTTGGAAAAGCATGGAATCATAAGATAATAGAAAGCGGTTCCGGAGGCTTTTTATGAAGACATTCAGCAAACCACTGACGCCAGAAGAAGAGGCATATTATTTAAAGGAGTATCATTCCGGTGACGAAAGAGCGGTGCAGGAGGCGAAGGATGTCCTGATTGAACGGAATCTGCGGCTGGTAGCCTATGTCCTGAAAAAATATGCGGGAGCGCCCCAGGATATGGAGGATATGATATCCTGCGGCACGATCGGGCTGATCAAGGCGGTGAATACCTATGTGCCCGGAAAGGGAACAAGGCTTGCCACCTACGCGGCGAGGTGCATTGAAAACGAGATCCTGATGATGCTGCGGGGGCATAAGAAGCTGTCAAGGGAAGTCTCGCTCTATGAACCCATGGGAACAGATAAGGAGGGCAACGAGGTGAGCCTTCTTGATATCATAGAATATGAGCAGCCGGACACACTGGAACAGCTGGAAAACCAGGAAAGTATCGAACGGCTCAGAGGAGTCCTGGGAAAAGCGCTGAGCAGTCGGGAGAGAGAGATCATAGCCTACCGATACGGGCTGAAAACAGGGGACGAGGTGACACAGCGGGAAGTGGGAGAGATGATGGGGATTTCGAGAAGCTATGTAAGCCGTATTGAAAAGCGTGCCCTGTATAAATTGCGCAGGGCGCTGGAGGAGAAGGTCGAAATATAAAAAGAATATATAACCGTATGGCGAAAGAACCTCTTTTTGGGCAAAAAACCTGAAAAGAGGATTTTCTATTGCGCCTAAAATGATAAAAATGTTTAATTGCACAAAAAATGTGAAATTGAAATCGGGATATTGTGCGTATTATACTAAAGAAAAAGAAGCGGGGTGAAAAAATGCTGAACTGCAGAGATAAGATTTTATTGGAGAATGAATGGATACTGGCGGAGATTCTTCCCGGTGACGGCGGACGGATCAGCCGTATTTTTGACAAAAAGCATTCCTGTGAACTGATCTGGTCCAATCCAAGGACGGAGGATGTACCCAGATATTACGGCTGTAATTATGATGATCTGTCGGCATCGGGGATAGAAGAAGCATTTCCGACGGTGCAGCCCTGCAAAATAGGGGATGCGGACCTTCCTTTTTTCGGGGAGATATGGACTATTCCGTGGCGTTATACACAACATGACAGAGAAATCATACTGACATGTGAGTCGCCGGTCTGGACGGCACGGATGGAGAAGAGAATTTCTCTGTGTGAGAATTGTCTGAATATTACATACAAAATAGTAAATACAGGGACAAAGGAATTTGGATTTCTGTTCGGCTTCCATCCTTCTCTATGCATCTATGAGAGCTCCCGGCTGTATGTGCCGGAGGGAAGTTATGACATGTATATGGCGGAAGAACTGGAAAAGGGAAAGACGGAACGGTTTCGGTGGCCTTTCTACCATGGAAGGGATCTGTCGGATGCGGGACGTTATAATACAGGTTTTTTCAATTTTTTAATGCATCCGGTCAGGGAAGGGTGTTATGGGATAGTACACGAACAGGAAAAAACAGGACTGAAAATTGAATTTGACAAAGGCCTTTTCCGGTGTCTGAGTTTATGGCCCATCTATGGGGGATGGCGGGGGCATGCCTGCATTATGACGGAAGCGTTTACCACATGGCCGGTCAATCTGGAGGAGGCGATACGGAAGGGCAGGGCGAATATCTTAACGCCCTCAGAGCATATGGAAACCACTGTAAAGTATACGGTGGGAAAGGCGGATGGAAAGGAGTAATATGCAGGAATATGTGATCGGAAAAAAGGAGCTTTTGAGGTGGTGCCGGATACCTGTGGAAGAACTGGCGGACCATCCGGAGAGAAAATGCGATATTCTGATCCGGGAGAAGAAGGAAGAACTCTACCGGTTCATCGGGGACAGGATGGCGGACGAGCTCGCGGAACATAATCAAAAGGGCGAGCTGACGAAATGGATATTGCCCAGCGGGCACCTGGATCAGTACCGGTATTTTGCGAAAAGGGTGAATGAGGAGAGGATCGATTGCAGCAGGCTCCACATTTTTCATATGGACGACTGGCTGGACTGGCAGTTTCGCCCGATGGACGCCCGAAATTCTTTTGTCAGTGCGAGAGGCATAATGGAGAGCGGATTTTATGCACTGATAGAGGATGAACTTTCGATCCCGGAGGAGAACAGGCACTGGCCGGATATGAAAGATCTGGATGCCATAGATAATCTGATCCGGGAGATGGGAGGGATCGATACGGTGCAGGGCGGAGTGGGGTGCAGAGGCATGGTCGCTTTCGATGAACCTTTGCGCTCCCGGTATTACAAAGTGACATTGGAGGAATATGAACATTCCAGGACAAGGCCGGCGGTGATCAATGAGGATACTATAGTGGCTTACGCCCAGAGAGAGTTCGGGGGATGTTATGAGGCGGTTCCGCCCATGGGGATCACCATAGGCATGGAATCCATCCTGACTGCCAGAAAGGGGATATTCCTTGTGACGACAGGAGCGTGGAAGCAGACGGTGGTGAGGGTGGCGCTCTTTGGTGAGGCGACAACGGAGTTTCCGGTGACGGTACTTGCCAACAGGATTCCGGAATTTCTGCTCTGCTGTGATACCGGGACGGCGGACCATGTGATCAGCCGTGGGAGCGACGCCGGATATTTAGCTTATTAGCGGGAGGATGCGATGGAGAGAGAAGGAGTTGTGCTGGTATACAGCCATGGCGCAGGGCAGAATGTGCGCGTGGACAGGCTGCCGGCGGCGGGAGAGACGAGAAGGGCGATCAGCTGGAAGCTGGATAGAGATGGCTGTAAGGGAACGAATATCGCGGTGGCGCTGGGAAGGCTTCATATAAAAAATACACTTGTCACAAAAGTGGGAGATGATGTCTGGGCGGATCTGTGCACGGGCTGGCTTAGGGAGGCAGGGACAGATATTTCCTGTGTGGTGCGGGATAAAAATCTTGAGACTGCCACAGGGGTCGTGTTTGTTGATCAGGAGGGACAAAACAGCATTGTGCTGGGAGAGGGGGATATGTCTGTTCCCCATGATCTGATCGACAGAGCACTGGATGAGAGAAAAGACAGCAGGATCTTTATCACCGGATTTGAGATAGATGAGGAGGACGCTCTGTATGCGCTGAGAAAGGCGAAAGACTATGGAATGACTACCATGCTCAATCCTTCTCCCGTAGGCAGATGCCTGGATTTTGGAGCGGCGGACATCGTGTTTGTCAATGAGGTGGAGGCATGTCAGATACTGGAACTGGCAGGGGTAAAAAAGGGAGACAGCAACTGGGAGGAAGTCACAGAACTTTTGCGGCGAAGCTGTCATGGCCCGGATATTGTCCTTACCCTTGGAGAGAAGGGGTATGTGTTGAATGAGAAGGGAGAGATAAGCGGGGAGAAGGGAATCGATGTAAAAGTGGTGGATACAAGTGGGGCGGGGGACGCTTTTCTGGCTGCGGCGGCATATCGGCTGCATCAGGGAAGCAATCTGAGGGAAGCCTGCAAGTGGGGAAACATGTATGCAGCCATTTCTGCGGGATATTCCGGGACGATTCCGGGGTATCTGCCCCTGGAGGAAGTGGAAGAGAGGATGGAGAAGCTGGTAAGCGGAAAGGAGCATTTTTATGGGTGAAAAAAGAAAAACGGGATCGGCGGCAAAGGCGTTTACGCGTTTCTGGAATCTGAAAGAGAGCAGCATTATTATTATGACAGTGGTATTTTTTCTGTCTGTCCAGATCGTCAACAATGCTTTTCTGGGACCAAGCAATATCACAAACCTGCTGCGTTCGACGTCCTATCTGCTGATCACGGCGTGCGGTATGACTTTTGTATTGATATCAGGCAATATTGATCTGTCCGTCTGCACGGTGATGGGGCTGGGAGGTATCCTTTTCTGTAAATTTATCACAGGCGGAATGCCGATGCTCTTTGCGCTGCTTGTGACGATGGGCATAGCGGGGGGAATCGGGCTGATCACCGGATATCTTACGTATACATTTGAGATTCCGCCCATGATCATGACGCTGGGAATGCAGTATGTCGCAAAGGGAGTGATCAATATCATTACGGAGGGTAAGCCGGTCTATCCGCTTCCGGAGGCGTTTACGGATCTGGATGCGGTCAGCATATTGGGGATTCCGCTGATCGCGGTCGTGGCGGTGCTGATCGCCGCAGCAGGCTGGATCGTTATAAAGAGGACGCGATTCGGAAGAGAAGTATATGCGGTGGGCGGCAACAGGGAATCCGCCAGACTGAGCGGGATCAATGTAAGGAAAAATTTTATCGCAGTCTATGTGATCAGCGCCATGCTTGCCATGTTCGGCGGTATTGCGATGGCGGCGCGGGTGGGCTCGGCGCAGTCTGCCACAGGTTCCGGCTATGAGTTGAATTCCATTGTTGCCTGCCTGATCGGGGGGACGAGCATAGAGGGCGGTTCCGGCGGCATAGCGGGGACCATGTTAGGGGCATTGTTTGTGATGGCTCTGCAGAACGGGCTTCTCATGCTGCATGTGAACGTGTACTGGCAGCAGCTCGTGATCGGTATCTTTGTTGTGCTGGCGGTGATCTGGGATAAATACAGGACGCGGCTGCAGATGAAAAAAATGTAGATTGTGACAGGGAAAGAAGGTGCCTGTATGACAGATCAGAAAGAGTTACTGGTATTTGAAAACATATATAAACATTACCCGGGCGTCACGGCGTTAAAGGGGGTGAGCTTTGCGCTGCACAAAGGAGAGATCGCGGCGCTCCTTGGGGAAAACGGTGCGGGGAAATCCACTCTTGTAAAGATTCTGTGTGGTGTGATCCCCTACGGTGACTATGAGGGTGAGATATACAAGGATGGCATACCGCTCAGATCCGCCGGCACAAGAGATGCTGTGAAAAAGGGGATAGCGATGATCCCGCAGGAGATCAGCATACAGCCGGATCTGACCATAGCGGAAAATATCATGCTCGGAAACTGGCCCCTGAAAGGAGTATTTGTCGATGTGCCCCGGATGAATGAAATGGCGAGGAAGGCAATGGAGAAGCTGGATCTGGATATCGATGTGACACAGCAGGCGAGGTGTGTGACTTCCGGCATCCACCAGATGATGGCGATCGCCCGGGCGCTGATGTCCGAGCCGTCGGTGCTGATTCTGGATGAACCCACTTCCGCCCTGACAAATAAGGAGACGGAAGCGCTGTTAAAAAAACTGGCGGATCTGCGGAGCGAGGGGATCTGCAGCCTGTACATCACCCATAAACTGGATGAAGTTTTTAAGATCGCGGATCGCAGCATTGTCTTTCGGGACGGCTCTCTGATCAGCCAGTATGAGAGACAGAAGATGGACCAGGGCAGGATCATCCGGGACATCGTGGGGGAGAAAAAGGAGCGCGAGTATGTGCACGAGTGCCATATGACCGGGGATGTGAGGCTCTCCTTTAGGAATTTTTCCATAGAGCACGGCTATGTCAGGGGAAAACATATATTGGATGATGTATCGTTTGATCTGCATCGGGGAGAGATCCTGGGGATCGCCGGGCTTCTGGGGAGCGGCAGGAGCGAACTGCTGCGGGCGGCTTTCGGGGCGATACCAAAACTGAGCGGAGAGTTGTGGATGGACGGCAGAAAGATAGCGGCGGACGATCCGGCAAAAGCGATCGAGCACGGTATAGGGCTGCTGACGGAGGAGAGGGGGCTTGACGGATATGTGAAAACCATGTCGGTGGGGGAGAATATGTCTCTCGTCATCCTGAAAAAACTGCAGGAGGGATTGTTCTTAAACAGGAAAAAAGAGAAGGCAGCCATCGATAAATTTTTCCGGTATATTCGTATAAAGGCGCCTTCCTCCTCCACACCGATCCTGTCGCTTTCGGGAGGCAATCAGCAGAAAGTGCTGGTGGCAAAATGGCTGATGAACGATTCAAAAGTATTGTTTTTGGACGAGCCCACCAGGGGAGTGGATGTGGGTGCGAGAGAGGAGATTTACAACCTGATGTCGGATCTGACAAAAAACGGTGCCAGTATCATTATTGTTTCATCGGAACTGCCAGAACTGGTGAAGGTATGTGACAGGTTTGTCATATTATCCGGCGGAACTGTCAGCGAGATCGTGGATGCCAGGGAAAATCCCGTATCGGAAGCGGATCTGCTGGCAAAAATAAACGGTGCCGGAGCGGAAAAATAAAGTTGGAGGACTTTATATAAAAATACAACGAAAAAGGAGAGAATGACATGAGGAAAAAAAGAAGAGATTTGGCATTGACAGTCAGCTTCCTGCTTATTCTGGCGGCTTTATCGGGCTGCGGTGTAGAGCAGGCCGGAAAACCCGTCGCGGAGGAGGCCGAGGCTCCGGATGCGGAGTCTGCAGCGGAGGATGCCGGGGCGGCTGAGACAGATGAAACGAAGGCGGAGGGCGACTATCACATTACGTTCGTGACGCCTCTGATCGGACATGACAGTTGGCTGCAGGCAAAGGACGCTCTGTTTGAGGCAGGGGAGGATCTGGGATTTGAGGCGGAATGGGTAGGACCGGCGGACGGGAATGTGGACGAGATGATCAATTACCTTGAGATAGCCATATCCCAGAATGTCAGCGGCATCATCACCCAGGGGCAGAATCCGGAGGCGATGGTGGGTGTGTTGAAAAAGGCATATGAGGCGGGCATTCCGGTCTGCGTCATCGATTCGCCCATTGAGGACGCGCCGCAGCTCGGATATATCGGTTTCGACCTGGAAGCGGGGGCGAGGATCGGTGTGGAGGCTGCCTATGAGCATTTCGGGGAGGATGCGGAGATCAATGCGCTGTTTCTGACCACAAATATCGACTATACGGCGGCGACTACAGCTTATGATTACTATTGCGAATATCTGGAAGAATATTATGGTGACCGGTTTAAGATTCAGCAGCAGGCGACACAGGGCGACAGCCTTAAGTGTATGGAAGTTGTGGAAACCTGTATTCTGGCGGATGATACGATAAACTGTATTTTCTGTATAGACGGCATCGCCGCCCCGGCAGCCTATGCCGTGCTGGAAGAACATGGCCTGGCGGAGGATGTGTTTATCGTGGGGATCGATGATACGGACGAGCAGATCGATATGATCAAAGCCGGAAAACTCTACGGTGTCACCTACGGTTCCTTCTATAAGCAGGCCTATCAGAGCTGCATGTGGATCATGGATTATATCGAGGACGGCACAGTGCCCGAATATGTCTTTAATGATGTGGGGACAATGATGATCAATGCGGATAATGTGGACAGCTATAAGGAGATCGCCAATGATAAGGAGGCGTGGACAGACTATGTGCCGATTCCGTCGCTGTACCCCGATGGGGATTATACCAGAGAGGAATATTGAGCCCGAAAATGGCTTTGCGGGTATGCGGAAAGATAGGGAGTTCCCTATCTTTTCCGTCGTGATGGATTCCGGTGGGCGGAGAAGGGCTTCGGAGCGGCGGGCAGGCGGTGTAAAAAGTGAGAGAGGTGTTGTATGAGACATATTGACCGTCAGAGTATCAAGAGTATATTTCTGCTGATCCAGAGTATCGTTATCCTGTCAGCGGCGGCAATATTGACAACTAATCTGTGGATGATAAACGGATTTCATTCGGTCATGGAAACTACGGCGGTAAAAAACGAGGTGCTGAGCAATATTTTTGAGTATAATACAGCGCTGAAAAATACGGTCTATCAGTATGTACAACGGCCGGATGAGGAACTCAGGTCAGAGTATGAGCGGCAGAAGGCATCCTGCTTAAAAGAATTCGAGGGGCTGATGAGAGATATTTCTCTGCATCGTACAAAGGTAATGTTCAGGGGACTGAAAAATATGTATCTGAACAGCTTTGCCTGTGCGGATGCGGCGATCTCATACCGTGACGCAGGGGAGGTGGAGAGGGCTTACGCCTCCTATCGGGAACTGGTAAAAAATGCAGGGCTGATCAACGATGTGGTTGCGCCGATGTATTCTCTGAATACAAAGGATATGCACTTTTATCTGGAAGAACAGATGGAGAGATCAAGGATATCCACAAGGCTGATCCTGGCAAGCCAGATTCTTGGGATGTCACTGATCATCGGTATCCTGACACATGAAATGCGGGAGATCAAAAAGAAGATCGCAGGGCTGAAGTCGTATGCGGATCATGTTTCCAGACAGGAGTATGATAAGGAACCGGCGCAGAGCGTGACAGGGAGTAAAAATGAACTGGACGGGCTTGGGCTGGCGATGGCGGATATGGCGAAGAGCATTCAGAAATATGTGGCGATCATCGAGGAAAAAGACAGACAAGCACTGCAGATGATCAAAGCGGAGAACGAATACCTGAAATTGTATGGAACCATGCGGGATGCCCAGATCAAGGCGTTGAACAGCCAGATCAATCCCCACTTTTTGTATAATACTCTTGGAATCGTCTCACAACTGTGCTATCTGGAGAAAGCAAAGAGAGCGGGAGAGATGTTGGACTGTGTGATTGACACATTTCAGTATATCACACGGGCGGCAAATGCGGTGACAGATTTAAAAAGCGAGATAGAATTTCTGAAAAGTTATTTTTATATATGCAGTGTCAGATATGAAAACAAGATCAGTTTCCGCATAAACAGACAGGAACATATTCCCAATATCCGGCTGCCCGGGATGCTGTTGCAGCCGATCGTGGAGAATGCGGTGTTACATGGGCTGGCAAACTGCCGAAGCGGCGGGGAAGTGACGGTCAGTTTTTCCTGTGATAAAGAGAATATCTATATTGTCACGGAGGATAACGGGGAGGGGATGAACCATGAAAATATGGAGGAGATCATGTCCTGTGAGACAGAAGATGAGGGACATATCGGCGTGAGCAACGTTTTGAGAAGGCTGCGTCTGTATTTCGGAAAACGGGCGGATATCACGATATCCAGTGAACGGGACTGCGGAACTATAGTGACTATGATCCTGCCTGTGACTTGAGGAGAGAACTATGAATGGAAAACCTGTCATCTTGGTGGTGGATGATGAAGATATCGAGAGGAAGATGATCGTACAGATCATGAAGAACGAGTTGGGGAAAGAGTACAGGATCGTAGAAGCGTCCGATGGGGTGGAAGCGATCGGTCTGGCGGGAAAGTATCTGCCCTGCATTGTGGTCATGGATATCCGTATGCCCCTGATGAACGGCCTTGCGGCTTTGAAGGAGATTTTTGGAATCGTTTCGGGCATTTCCTCCATCATTCTGACAGCACATGATGAGTTTGAGTATGCGGTACAAGCGATCAAACTGGGGGTGGAAGATTATATTTTAAAGCCGGTGAGAAGAGAGAAGCTGCTGGATGCGGTCCGTAAAGTGGAAAAAAAGCGGGACATGCGGCTTTTGGAGGATGAAAAGGAGTGGAAACGCCGGTTTGACTTTTTTACGCCCTATGTTGAGGACAGCATTATATCCGCCATTGTTATGGACTCCTATCCGCCCGAAAGAGTGAGAAATATCCTCAGGAGAATATATCCGGAAGATATCGGGCTGTGGATGGTGGTGGCGGAATATGAGAAGATGGAAGAAAATATGGCAAAATTGTATGAGGAGATCAGACATCGGCTTTACAGTTTTGGAATCAAAGCCATCGGTTCCCATCTGGGCAGGCAAATCATTTTGCTGGCGCAGCAGACAGGAGAGGATGGCAGGGATTTTTCAGAGTTGTTGGAACGGTGCATCATCGGGAAAGAGAGGATAAAGATATCTCCCGTCGGGGATGCAGGAGAATGTGCGATGCTGTACCGCAGAATGAACATGGAGGACATAACGGCGGAGGCAGGAAAGATATCAGATTCCTTTTTTTGCGATGAAAAGGGGATCGCCATCAGGATTGCCACTCAGGAAATCGAGGGGGCGGTGATAATGATGGAGGAGATGCTTATGGGGCAGAGGTTGTCAGATGATTCGGAAAAAACGGCGGGAGCGGCCATGGAATCCAAACGGATCGTGATAGATCATTATTTGAAGATGACAGTGGGCGCCATTTCCTTATCTCCGGTCAGATCGTTCGCGTTATATGACGGATCTGAGAAATTGAAAACAGCGATACAGTCTTATATTGAAAGACGCTGCAAAGATGTCGCGGAGAGCCAGTCGAGAAAAATGCCGGATATGTTAAACAGTGTGATCCGGGATATCGAAGAACATTATCCGGATGGCTTTTATTCCCTGAGCAGAGCGGCGGATCACCTGGGGATCAGCGCAGCATATCTGAGTAAGATATTTAAGGAACAGTTTGGCAGTACTTTTACGAAATATTTAAATGATGTCAGGATCGATGAGGCAAAGAGGATGCTGCACGAAGAGATGGATATTGCGGAGGTTGCGGAGAAGTGCGGCTTTAACAGTCCCAATTATTTTTGCAAAGTATTTAAAAAATATACCGGAACACCGGCGGGAGATTACCGGGAATCTCTGGTGGACAGAAGGGAGAAGAAGGAGGAAAATCGCGCAGGCAGATGATCATCCTGGATAAATTATACAATTTTAATAATTTCATCACAGCTTAGACATATTTTGGAAGTATAATGTATAAAACAGATTTTCGCCGGATGGAATGAAAGGAAATCTGTGCAGTAAAGCGGGAAACAGGATGAAATATTTATGAACGATACAGAATATTATAAGCTGGTCCGCCCCTATGAGGATGCGATGAATATGCTTTTGATCAGGATCAGGGTGCTGGGACATTCTCTATATAATAAGGAGGAACAACAACTTTACCATACGATCCAGAACCGGATCAAGGGAAAAGACAGTATAGAAAATAAACTGATGAAGAAAGAACTGGAACCTTCTGTCAAAAACGCGAAGGACTATCTGCGGGATATTGCCGGAATCCGGGTGATCTGCCTGTTTCTGGATGATATCTATACGCTGGTGGAGCTTTTGACAAGGCAGTCGGAACTGGTGTTTATCAAAGAAAAAGACTATATCAAAGCACCAAAGAAGAACGGTTACAGAAGTTATCACCTGATCATCGGAGTACCGGTCTACTGTGCCGATACGATGGAGATCTTTCCGGTGGAAGTGCAGTTTCGGACGATGGAGATGGATCTGTGGGCAAGCATGGAGCACAGGATCCTGTATAAAGGGACACAAAAGATGGACAGGGAGAAGATAAAAAAGGAACTGATGCACTACAGTGAAAGGCTCGGCGAGGTGGAGCAGTATTTTGAAATGTTCCGGCGGGGGGAGATCAACAGTGCGGGAGGCGGGAGGCAGTAAACCCGGACAGGCGCCTGCATAATGCGTTCAGAGAACGCATGTAACAGTTTGGCCGGATGGCTGAACTGTTCCGCGCTGTCGAGGATCTGCAGATTTTTTTCTTGCAATTTGGATGATAATCTTATATAATCCATATATCTCTTAAATTATCATAATGTTTTAATATCTTACTATCTATTTTTACGGTTGCGCGCTAAAGGCGGATAACCGTGAGAGTCAGTATTTATTTTCTGAAGACATATTTTAAAACATTCCGGAGACAGTTACACACAGAAGTATATATGCATGGGGGAAGAGTCTGTCTCTGCGCCGTATCCGCGGGCGCTTCCGGCATATGTGCCATCATGGAGAGCGGCGCAGAAAAGAGGAAAAATGTACAGTACAGTGATTTCGGGAGGACTCAGAGGAATCTACAGCTATCTGGTGCAGGTGGAGGTGGATATATCGCAGGGGCTTCCGGGCTTTGAGATGGTAGGATATCTCGGGAGCGAGGTGAAGGAGGCGAAAGAGCGGGTGCGGGTGGCGCTTAAAAATGCAGGATTTGTGATG
Organism: uncultured Lachnospiraceae bacterium; assembly: GCA_910584915.1. GTDB lineage: Bacteria > Bacillota > Clostridia > Lachnospirales > Lachnospiraceae > 1XD8-76. Next base: position 45,048 of record CAJUDM010000017.1, on the reverse strand, counting down.
CCCGCAGGAAAGATCACGGTGAATATCTCCCCGGCGGATATTCCAAAGGAGGGGACCGCCTACGACCTGCCGGTGGCGGCGGCGGTCCTGTGTTCCATGGGGGTGGTACCGGAGGAAAGCCTCGATGAGCTTCTGATGATAGGAGAACTTGGATTGAACGGGGAGCTGAGGCCGGTGAGAGGCGTGCTTCCCATTGTGAGGGAGGCGAAAGCTGCCGGTTTTAAGCGCTGTATCGTGCCGGAAGAAAATGGGAATGAGGGGGCGGTGGTGGAGGGCATCGATGTGTACGGGCTTGGCAGCCTTCAGGAGGTGGCGGAATTTTTGCGGCACCACAGGGAACCGCCCTGTGAGCCGGCATACGTGGATATCCGGGAGGCATTTGAGAGGCCGGAGGAAGGGCAGCCTGATTTTTCAGAGATACAGGGGCAGGAGGAAGTGAGGCGGGCGGCGGAGATCGCGGCAGCGGGATTTCATCATTTATTGATGATCGGGCCGCCGGGCAGCGGAAAGACCATGATCGCGAAGCGAATCCCGTCAATCCTGCCGCCGATGAGCATGGAGGAGAGCCTGGAGGTCTCCACGATCTACTCTGTGGCAGGGCTTTTAAAAGAAAAACAGTCCCTTGTGTGCCGCCGCCCGTTCTTAAGTCCCCACCACACCATAACGGAGCACGCCCTGGCGGGAGGCGGTAAAATACCGCGTCCCGGCGTTTTGAGCCTGTCTCACCGCGGCGTTTTGTTTCTGGACGAACTGACAGAATTCAGGAAAGCGACTTTGGAGATACTGCGCCAGCCGATGGAGGATAAGGAGGTGCAGATTGCCAGGAGCAGCGGCACGTTCACCTACCCGGCATCCTGCCTGATCGTGGGGGCGATGAATCCCTGTCCCTGCGGCTATTATCCTGACAGGAATCACTGCAGCTGTTCCCCCTGGGAGATAGATCGGTATCTGCACAGGATATCCGGCCCCATACTGGACCGGATGGATATCGTGGCGGAGGCGAAGAAAGTGGATATCGCGAGGCTTTCCGACGGGCGGGACGGGGAGAGCAGCGCCGGGATACTGCAGAGGGTCATGAAAGCGCGGAGGATGCAGGAAAAGCGGTTTGAGGGGACCGTGCTGTCCTTTAACGCGGATATGGGACCGGCGCAGGTACGAAAGTATTGCCCTCTCGGAGCGGAGGAACAACAGATGATGCAGCAGCTTTTCGCCTCCATGAATCTCAGCGCAAGAGCATACCATAAGATCATCAAGGTGGCAAGGACCATAGCGGATCTGGAGGGAAGCGGGCGGATAAGGAGGAGCCATCTGGCGGAGGCAGCCTGCTATCGCAGGACGGACAGTAAATATTGGGGGAGGCATGGATGAAAGCTGTGGAAAAGTATAAACGGATGCCGGAAGAGCAGGCACAGGCGGAAGGGAGTGTGCGGCAGATGCAGGGAGAAGCGCAATGGAAGATGCAGGATGGCGGGCGGCAGACAACGGATGCGGCGAGGACGCCGGCGGAACAGGACAAGCCGTATCAAAACTGGCTGATGAATCTGAGGGGAGCGGGGAGAAAGAAAAAAATAGCCTTGCTGCAGAGACTGGGGTCGGCTGAGGCGGTGTACAGGGCTTCTGAAAAGGAACTGCGCGCTCTGGCTGGGGAGACGGCGGCAGAAAAGATTCTGAAGACAAAAAGGAAGTGGGATATTTTTACAGAATATGAGAGGCTGTGCAGGCAGAAAATAAAGTTTACCTGTTATGGAGACAGCGATTACCCGGCGCGGCTTTCAGAGATACCGGACGCACCTCTCGGACTGTACTATCAGGGGCATCTTCCCTCTGATAAGGTTCCGTCGGCGGCGTTGATCGGTGCACGTGCGTGTTCCGAGTACGGCGTCTATACGGCGAAAGAATTCGGTTCTAAACTGGCAGGGGCAGGCATACAGATTATCAGTGGACTGGCTGTGGGAATCGATGGGATTGCTCAGGAGGCAGCGCTTGCTGCGGGCGGGGAGAGTTTCGGGGTACTGGGCTGCGGTGTGGATATCTGTTATCCGAGGAGCAACCGCAGCCTGTATGAGAAGTGCGGGCTTCAGGGAGGGATCCTGTCGGAATATCCTCCGGGGACAAAGCCAGAGGCATATCTCTTCCCGGCGAGAAACCGGATCATCAGCGGCCTTTCGGATGTTGTCGTGGTGGTGGAGGCGAGGGAGAAGAGCGGCACACTGATCACGGTGGATATGGCGTTGGAACAGGGCAGGGAGGTCTTTGCGGTGCCGGGCAGGATCACAGATTCTCTGAGCAGGGGATGTAACAGCCTCTTTAAGCAGGGGGCTGGTGTGGCGGCAAGTCCGGGTGACATTTTGGAGGCGCTCTGCGGATCCCGCATATTCAGCAGTGCCATTAATATAGAAGAAACAGTGAAAAAAAGCGGGGGAAATACAGCGTTATGGGGAAATGCCGCAGTGTCTGTAGCACTCTCGGAGCGGGAAAGGCAGGTGTACGGACATCTGGAGGTCCTGCCGAGGACAGCGGAGGAGATCAGGCTTCGAATGGATGGAACGCTTACGATCCAGGAGGTCATGTGTACGCTGGTAGAACTGTGTCTGAAAGGAGCCGCGGAACAGAGGACAGAAGGATATTGCCAAAAAGTCCTTGCAACTTAAAAAAATTTGGTGTATAGTGATTGGCGATTGATGTATAAAAATACAAAAATCAGCAGGCGGTTATGTGGTGCCTGAAAAATGGAACAGGAGTCTTGATCATCATGGCAAAATATCTGGTAATTGTGGAATCACCTGCGAAGGTGAAGACGATCAAAAAGTTTTTGGGGGCAAACTATGAGGTAATGGCGAGCAACGGGCATGTCAGGGATCTGCCCAAAAGCCAGCTTGGCTTTTCGCCGGAAAATGACTTTGAATTGAAATATATTACGATCCGGGGAAAGGGCGATATCCTGGCAGCCCTCAGAAAAGAAGTGAAAAAAGCGGAAAAGATATATCTGGCAACTGACCCGGACCGCGAGGGGGAGGCAATCTCCTGGCATTTGTATTACGCGCTGAAGCTGGAGGGAAAGAAGGTATATCGCATTACTTTTAATGAGATCACAAAGACGGCGGTGAAAGAGGCGTTGAAAAATCCCCGTGAGATCGATATGAACCTGGTGGACGCCCAACAGGTGAGGCGGGTGCTGGATCGAATGGTGGGATACCGGATCTCACCGGTGCTCTGGGCGAAGGTGAAACGCGGGCTCTCCGCGGGAAGGGTGCAGTCGGCAGCCCTCCGGATCATCTGTGAGCGGGAGGAGGAGATCAATGCTTTTGTGCCAGAGGAATACTGGACACTGGATGCCGTATTGAATATAGAGGGGGAGAAAAAGCCCCTGACGGCAAAATATCATGGCCACGGCGACAAAAAGGTAACGATCAAAAACGAACAGGAACTGCAGGATATCTTAGAGAGGCTCAGGGGCGCGGACTGGCGGATCACGGATAAAAAGTCCGGGGAGAGGACAAAGAAGGCACCGCTTCCGTTTACAACGTCCACGCTCCAGCAGGAGGCGAGCAAAGTGTTAAACTTCTCCACCCAGAAGACCATGCGCGTCGCCCAGCAGCTGTATGAAGGCGTGGATATCAAGGGGAATGGCACGGCGGGTATCATTACTTATCTGCGTACCGACTCCACAAGGATCTCGGAGGAGGCTTCTTTAGCGGCATCGAAATATATCGAAGAAAAGTACGGCACGGCTTATCTGGCGGGGGAGACGGCGGAGAAAAAGACCGGCAGGAAGATACAGGATGCCCATGAGGCGATCCGCCCTACGGATATCGCGAGAACACCGGCAGATCTGAAGGATTCTCTGAGCAGGGATCAGTTCCGCCTGTACCAGCTGATCTGGAAGCGTTTTACAGCGAGCCGCATGAGCGCCGCCGTGTATGAGACGACATCCGTAAAGATCGATGCGGCGGGAGAACGCTTCACTGTCTCCGCCAGCAAGCTGAAATTTGACGGCTTTCTGAGTGTGTATGTACAGGAGGATGACAAAGAGGAGACATCGGTGATTTCCAGGAACCTGGACAGGGATACGAAGCTTGGCCTGAAAGAGCTGCAGCATAAGCAGCATTTCACCCAGCCTCCGGCACATTACACGGAGGCGTCCATCGTCAGAGCGCTGGAGGAGGAGGGAATCGGCAGGCCCAGCACCTACGCCCCCACATTGACGACTCTGCTCGCCAGAAGATATATCGTGAAGGAAAACAAGAATATCTATGTGACTGAGATCGGTGAAGTGGTGGATAAGATGATGCGGGAGGCGTTCCCGACGATCGTGGATGTGAGTTTTACAGCCAATATGGAAGCCCTGTTAGACGGTGTGGAACTGGGGGAAGTGGACTGGAAGACAATTATCAGAAACTTCTACCCGGATCTGGATGAAGCGGTGAAAGAGGCGGAGAAGCGGCTTGAGGAAGTGGAGATAAAGGATGAGCTCTCCGAGGAATACTGCGACGTATGCGGCAGGCAGATGGTCATCAAGTACGGTCCTCACGGCAGGTTTCTCGCCTGTCCCGGGTTTCCGGAGTGCAAAAATACGAAGCCCTATTTTGAAAAGATCGGTATAAAATGCCCTAAGTGCGGCAGGGACATTGTCATGAAAAAGACGAGAAAGGGACGCAGGTACTATGGCTGTATCGACAATCCGGACTGTGATTTCATGGTGTGGCAGAAGCCTTCCGGCGTACTCTGTGAAAAATGTGGGAGCATGATGGTGGAGAAAGGAAATAAACTGGTCTGTTCCGGAGAGGGGTGCGGCCATGTGACGGATAAGCCGGCGGCCTCCCCATCGCAGGATGCCGGACAGCCGGAGACAGCTGTCTGACAGAATGATTCATGATAGATGCCACGGGACATAAAAAAGCGCAGCAGTTCAGCCATCCGGCCAAACTGTTACAAAAATACTGCAGACAGCTGAACAGTGTAAAAGATTGTATTTGCAATTTACCGCAGTATATGGTAGAATTGGCTCATATTTTGTTTTTATTGGAGCAGGACCGGTAGAGATAGGGGGTTTACGTGAGCAGCAGCGTACAATTATTGGATAAAACGAGAAAAATAGGAAAATTGTTGCATAACAATAATTCCAGCAAAGTGGTTTTTAATGATATCTGCAAGGTGATGAAGGATATCCTGAATTCCAATGTTCTCGTGATCAGCAGAAAGGGAAAGGTACTGGGGGTAGGTGAGCTTTCAGGGATCAGGCCGCTCGAGGTGCTGCTGTCGGACGATGTTGGAAAGTTTGTGGATTCTCTGTTGAATGAAAGGCTGCTGGGTGTGCTTTCCACGAAAGAAAACGTGAATCTGGAGACGCTGGGGTTTGAGGAGCAGACTGCCAGGAAATATGAGGCGTTAGTCTCTCCTATCGAGATAGCGGGAGAGAGGCTGGGAACCCTGTTTATCTATAAAGAGAATGAGACATACGATATAGATGATATTATTCTGTGCGAGTACGGGAGCACCGTGGTGGGGCTGGAGATGCTGCGCGCAGTCAGCGAGGAGACGGCGGCGGAGAACAGGAAGTTAGCGGTCGTGAAATCCGCCGTCAGCACCCTCTCCTATTCGGAGATGGAAGCCATCATCTGTATTTTTGACGAGCTGAACGGCAGGGAGGGCATCCTTGTGGCGAGTAAGATCGCGGACAGGGTGGGGATCACGCGTTCCGTGATCGTCAATGCCCTGCGGAAGTTTGAGAGTGCCGGCGTGATCGAATCCCGTTCCTCGGGGATGAAGGGAACATCGATCAAAGTGTTGAATGACGCGGTCTATGAGGAGATCGAATCGCTTAAAGCACAGATGAAAAAGGATGGTTCCCTGAAATCATGCATAAAATAGCCTGAAAGCGGAAAGGCAGAGTCAAGGATGGACGAATGTTGAAAAAGGAATTTATTGGGAGCAATAGATTCCTTTTGGTATTTTTGGGATAAAAAACAGAGAAAAGAGAAGTTACTGTTTGTGAAAAAGAACTTGTTTTTTTGAAACTTTAACGTATAATAAAATGTGGGATGTAATTTTCAGGACAGAAGAAGGGAAGGAGAATGCAATGAGCACCCTGTTGAATACCAATATTTATGATTATACGAGAGTGCTGGATAAGGCAGCGGACGCCGCGTGGATCAGAAATGACTGCATTTCCAACAATATGGCAAATGTGAATACGCCCGGCTACAAAAGGCAGGATGTGGATTTCAAGGCGCAGTTGAAACAGGCGATGAGTGAATTCCGCTATATGACAACGGACGAGAAGGTGCATAACCTGACTAATGAGGATCTGAAACCGAAATCCTACATAGATTATGCCGGATATTCATACCGGAAAGATGAAAATAATGTGGATATCGATGTGGAGAATGTGTATGAGGCAGAAAATCAGATTTATTATAACGGCCTTATCACAGCGATCACATCCGACTTTGCGGATCTGAAGATCGTAACAAAATAAACTGCAGTGTGAGCAGACGGCTGGAAATGCTGTTATAAGGAGATAAGGAGCAGATTATGGGACTTTTTACAGCTTTTGATATCAATGCGTCCGGCATGACCGCAGAGCGCTACCGCATGGATATCATTTCGGAAAACCTGGCAAATATGAATACCACAAGGACGGAGGACGGGACTCCTTACCGGAGAAAAGTGGTAACTTTTCAGGAAAAGGGAGAGAAAACGCCTTTTTCCCATATACTGGATGAAAAGCGGGACAGATATTCCAACAGGACCGGGAAATATTCCGGGAACGGTGTGAAGGTGACAGGCGTTTATGAAGATACCTGGACAGAGATGAAGATGGTCTATGACCCGGGGCATCCGGATGCGGACGAAAACGGTTATGTGCTGTACCCGAATGTGGACGCCGTGACGGAGTTTGTAAACCTGATCGATGCCAGCCGCGGCTATGAAGTGAACGCTACTGCTTTTGAGGCGAGTAAGAGCATGGCGCAGCGAGGGCTGTCTATCGGGCAGGCTTAAAGTGTGTTAAATATACCGCAAAACAGGCATGGAAGTGTATTCTGGTGAGACAATAATGCGGGAAAGGGAGTAACAGTATAAAATGGATATTACATCTTTGTTCAGTGTGAATTCTGCCGATCTGGTGGAGACAGCCAGCCTGGCAACTTCCAAGATAGAGAATCCCAGGAAGACGGAGGAAGACGAGACGGGGTTTGGCTATCTGTTGGACACAGCGATAAAAAACTTTAACCTTACGAATGCCTATCTGTCGGATAAGGAAGATATGGAACTGAAATGGGCAATGGGAGAAGTGGATAATCCCCATGACCTGACTATCGCACTGAGTAAGGCTTCGCAGGCGTTGAGTTATACCACAGCCATCAGGGACAGACTGCTTGAGGCTTACAGAGAAATCATGCAGATGCAGATTTAGGCTCTGCACTTTTTTGCTGTCCGCAGCCGGGACAGAGGGAGAGATAAAGTACAGGTGGGAGAAATGTCCAGATGCAGGAAAAAATAAGAGAACTGTTAAAAAAGATCATTGACTGGTGGAAAGGCCTGAAAATAAAGCAGCGAACGATGATCGTATGTATTGGTGCGGGTATCATACTTGCGCTCGCGATCGTACTGACGGTGATTTCCAGACCGAAATTTACTCTGTTGAAAGAGTGTGAATCGGCAAGCGAGGGAGCTCAGATCAAGGAGATCCTGGATGAGGCCGGGGGTTATACATATCAGATATCGGACGACGGGCTCAGGGTGGAGGTGGCTACGTCCCAGCTTGGGGACGCAAACCTTCTGCTGGCGGCAAACAGCATTGTCTCTGACCGTTACACGATCGACCAGGTGACGGAGGGCGGCCTCGGCGTTACGGAGGCGGATAAAAAGAAGCGCTATAAAAAAATGCTGCAGGATGAGCTGGAGCATGACTTTATGGGCATGTTCGACGCCATCAAGGAAGCTACGGTGATGTTGAACATACCGGAGGAAAACGGTACGCTGATCGCCACGGAGCAGGAATCTTCCGCCTCTATCGTGCTGAAGATCGACGGGGAATTCACCAGTGAGAACGCCGCTTTTCTGGCGAGGGCGGTGGCGACGGCGCTCGGCAACGAGAGTACGGACAGGATATCCATTATCGATACGACGGGAAAGATGCTGTACACCGGCGATGACAACTATTCCGTCACAGACACCGCGAACAACCAGATGGCCGTGAAGCAGCAGTCTGAGCAGGTGGTCGGAAACAAGGTGAAAAATGCCCTGAAAGGGACCAACGGTTTTGACGCCATCGAGGTGGCGGTAAACCTTGATATTGATTTTTCGACGGAAAAGGTGGTGGACCACAATTACTATGCGCCGGCCAATTCCACCCAGGGGCTTTTGGCGGAGGCGCACATCTATAATTCAGACTCCACATCGGGACCCGGCGATATCCCGGGGACAGACTCAAACGACGAGCCTACGACATATGTGGTGGATACCGACGGGAACCAGAGCACATCCTCCTCGGAGGAAGATTATAAATATGTGCCGAGTGAGAGGATCAGTGAGAAAAACAGTGTCGGCGTGATCAACTACGGCAATTCTTCAGCCGGTATCACCGCCATAGATTATATCATCGTCCAGGAGAAAGCGGTAAAGGACCAGGGGCTGCTGGACGGTATCAGCTGGGAGGAGTACAAGGCACAGAACAGCGGCAGGACGAAGATTGAGATAGATGATGACTATATCAATGTAGTGGCAAAAGCTACGGGTATTCCAAACGAGAATATTTCCATCGTCGCCTATGAGGAAAACTGGTTTGTGGACAGCGAAGGACTGGATGTGGAGGCAACGGATGTGATCGCCTTTATATTGATCCTGCTGATCCTGGCATTGCTCGCCTTTGTGATCCTGCGGAGCATGATGAGGGAGAGAGTACCCGAAGAGCCGGAGGAACCGCTCCCTGTGGATGAACTTCTCCAGTCCACACCGGATGAGATCGAGGATATAGAGGTGGAGCCGAAGTCGGAGACAAGGCTGATCCTGGAGAAATTCGTGGAAGAAAACCCGGAAGCAGCGGCAAATCTGCTGCGTAACTGGCTGAATGAGGATTGGGGGTAACTGAGTATGGCGAAAGAAATGAGTATAGAGGAATTGGGCGGCCTGCAGAAGGCGGCGATTCTTCTGATCGCGCTGGGACCGGAAATGTCCTCACAGATATTCAAGCATTTAAAAGAAGAAGAGATAGAGGAACTGACGCTGGAGATCGCGAATACCAGGAGCATTACGCCTCAGATAAAAGAGGCGGTCACAAGTGAGTTTTATCAGCTCTGCCTTGCGCAGCAGTATATCGCGGAGGGTGGTATCGGCTACGCGAAGGAGGTTCTGGAGAAAGCGCTGGGCGAAGACAAGGCGGTGGATGTGATCAGCAAACTGACAGCTTCCCTGCAGGTGAAGCCTTTCGAATTTGTGAGAAAGACGGATGCGGCACAGCTGATCAACTTTATCCAGGATGAGCATCCGCAGACTATTGCCCTGATCCTCTCCTATTTATCACCGGGGCAGGCTGCCCTGATCATTTCCTCACTTCCCCCTGACAGACAGGCGGATGTGGCGAAACGTATTGCGGTGATGGACAGAACCAGCCCGGATGTGATCAAGGAGGTGGAGAACATTCTCGAATCGAAACTGGCATCTCTTGTCAATCAGGATTATACGATCATCGGCGGCGTGGACGCCGTGGTGGATATTTTAAATACGGTGGACCGCGGAACAGAAAAGCATATCATGGAGACACTGGAGATCGAAGAGCCCGAGCTGGCGGACGAGATCAGGAAGAAGATGTTTGTATTCGAGGATATCTTGCTTCTGGACGACAGATCCATTCAGCGTGTACTCAGAGATGTGGATAACAATGACCTGGCAGTCTCCTTAAAGAGTTCCAATGAGGAAGTCAAGTCGGCTATCTTCAACAACCTCTCGAAACGTCTCGCATCCATGATCCAGGAGGACATGGAATTCATGGGACCGGTCAGAATGAAGGATGTGGAGGAAGCACAGCAGAAGATCGTAAACATTATCAGAAAACTGGAAGATTCAGGAGAGATCGTTATTTCCAGAGGCGGAGGAGACGAGGTCGTTGTCTAATATATTGAAGTCCGGATTTGTAAACTTCCGCGCGGAGGAGGCAAGGGTCATAGACTCCAATGAGATCGTGGCGAAACGCCTCGGACCAGGCTACAGAAATTTCTCCCTGCAGCCGGAGGAGGCCGCCTCGGAGGAAGGCTTTCAGAGGGCTGAATTCGAGGAGATGGATGAGGAGACAAGGAAGGCGCTTTTCGGCGAGGAGAGCGGCAATGTATACAGGGAGAAACCTGTGTACGATGGTCCTTCTCCCGAGGAACTTGTGGAAGAGGCAAAGCGGGAAATCGAAGAAATGAAGGCTTCCGCCGCACAGGAGATAGAAGCCTGCAGGCTTCAGGCGCGGGAGGAAGGAAAAAAAGAAGGTTATAACGATGGATTTGCCAGAGGGCATGGCGAGGCTCTGTCAGAGATAGAAAAGGCGGAGGAGAAGGCTCAGGCGGCAATCCGGGAGACAGAGGCGGTGCGGGAGAGGCTGCGCCTCGAATATGAAAAAAAGATGCAGGAGCTTGAACCGATGGTGATAGATGAATTGACAGACATCTATGACCATGTTTTTGCGGCGGGGTTAAAAGAGCAGAGCGGTATACTGCTTCATCTTCTGGATACAACGCTGCACCGGATCGACAGCGGCAGGGAATTCATTGTCAGGGTATCTCAGGCGGACTATGAATATATCAATGCCCGCAAAGGGGAACTTACGACGGGGATGCCGGGTGTCAGGATGGATCTGGTGGCGGATGCCGTGATGAAGCGTGGAGAGGGAATGATCGAGACCGGCGGAGGCCTTTTTGACTGCAGCATCGATGTGGAACTGCAGGAATTGAAAAGCAGGATACATATGCTTGCGTATCAGAAGGAGTAGGTGTATTTGGAAGCGGGAGCATTTGCGGATTTAAGAAAATACAGAGCCTGTATAGAGGAACCCCTGTTCAAAAAGATGGGGAAGGTGGTAAATGTGATCGGGCTGACGATCGAGTCGGCGGGACCCGATGCAAGGCTCGGCGATATCTGCAGGATCTACCCCTCCGGCGGGGACGGCAGTTCCATCATGGCGGAGGTCGTCGGCTTTAAGGGCGGCATGACGCAGCTGATGCCCTATGAGGTGACGGACGGCATCGGTTCCGGCAGCATGGTGGAGAACACCAATATGCCTCTGATGGTGGAGATCACCGATGATATTCTGGGAAGGACTCTGGATGGCCTCGGAAGGCCGGTGGACGGCAGGACATTTGAGGCGACTGCCAGATATCCGGTGGAGGCCGCCCCGCCTGATCCGCTTTCAAGGGAGATCATCGATGAAGTGCTGCCGCTTGGGGTGAAGGCGGTGGACGGTCTTTTGACGGTTGGGAAAGGACAGAGGATCGGTATCTTTGCGGGTTCCGGTGTGGGCAAGTCCACGCTGATGGGTATGTTTGCGAGAAATACGACAGCGGAGATCAATGTGATCGCTCTGATCGGAGAGCGTGGCAGGGAGGTCCGCGAATTTATAGAGAGAGACCTGGGGCCTGAGGGTATGGCGCGTTCTGTTGTTGTGGTCTCCACTTCGGATAAACCGGCGCTTGAAAGAAATAAAGCGGCAAAGACTGCCACAGCGATCGCGGAATATTTCAGAGATGAGGGAAAGGATGTACTTTTGATGATGGATTCCCTGACCCGTTTCTCGATGGCGCAGAGGGAGATAGGACTTGCCAGCGGGGAGCCGCCGGTGTCGAGGGGATATCCGCCGAGTGTGTACGCTGAGATGCCGAAGCTCCTCGAGCGTGCCGGCCGTTCCGGCAAGGGCTCCATCACCGGGCTTTACACAGTACTGGTGGACGGAGATGATTTTAACGAACCGATCACAGATACGGCGAGAAGTATCCTGGACGGGCATATCATGTTAAACAGGAAGCTTGCCCATAAGAACCACTACCCTGCGATTGATGTGCTGCAGAGCATTTCCAGATGTATGAGCAGTATTGCGGACAGGGAACACAAGGCTGTGGCGGGAAAGCTGAAAAATGTGCTTGCCACCTATCAGGAGGCTGAGGATCTGATCAATATCGGCGCGTATAAGGCGGGCAGTAATCCGGATATTGATTTTGCAATCTCCAAGATCGGCCAGGTGAACGAGTTCTTGATGCAGGATGTGGATACAAAGACGGGATTCGAGGAGACGGTTGCCGCCATGAGCGGGATTTTCGCGCCATGAGCGGAAGGTTAGAGTATGGCAAAGTTTGTTTATCGGATGCAGAGCATTTTGAATATAAAGGAAAAGATGGAGGAGCAGGCGAAGCTCGCTTTTGCGGCGGCGAGACAGCAGCTTACGACGGAGGAGGAGAGGCTGCAGAGGCTTATACAGCGCAGGATCCAGTATCTGGCGGAGGGGGCCATACTGCGCCAGCAGGTGCTCGATCCGTTAAAGCTGCAGGAAAACAGAGCGGCGCTTGAATATATCAGGGAAGCGATCATCGACCAGAGGATCAGAGTGAGGAAGGCGGAGGAAGCGCTGGAGAGGGCAAGACAGATCCTGCAGGAGTATATGATAGAGAGAAAGACTCACGAGCAGCTGAAGGAGGCTGCGTTCGAGGAGTTCAAGGAAGAACTGGTCAGAGAAGAGAGCAAAGAGGTGGATGAGCTCGTCAGTTATACATATGGTCAGAAAAGAGGATAAAGTATGGCAGTAAGACCGAATGAGGGCGCGCAGCCGGAGGAGGAATTCGAAGACCGGGAGTCGGAGCGCCAGAGGTTAAAAGAAGAGAAAAAGCGTTTAAAAGCGGAACAGAAAGCACAAAAGAAAGAGGCAAAACAGAAGGCGAGAGAAATCTCCGACCAGGAGGAGGAACTGGACGGCGAACCGGGAGGGCTTCCGGTGTTTTTGGTGACGGCTTTTATCGTGGCAGTCTGGATCGCGATACTTTGTGTCCTGGTAAAGCTGGATGTGGGCGGCGTCGGCACGAATGTACTGAAGCCCCTGTTGAAGGATGTGCCGGTGGTCAATAAGATCCTGCCGAGCGAACGCAGGAGAGGCGATGAGGAAGAGGATGAATACAGCGGGTACGATGATGTGGGGGATGCGGTGGCACAGATCAGGCAGTTGGAACAGGAACTGCAGATGGCGCAGGAACAGAATCTCTCTTATGCCAACGAGATCAGCGAACTGAAGGAGGAGAACAGCCGCCTTCAGAATTTTGAGAGCAGCCAGCTGGAATTTGAACGGCTGAAGAATGAATTTTACGAGGAAGTCGTCTATGCGGAAAACGGCCCGGGTGTGGAGGAGTATCAGAAATACTATGAGGCGATGGATCCGGCAACGGCGGAATATCTGTATCAGCAGACGATTCAGGAGACAGCGGCAAATAAGGAACTGGAGGATTATGTCGCGACCTATTCTTCCATGAAGGCAAAGGAGGCGGCTGCAGTTTTTGATACGATGACGAGCGACCTGGATCTGGTGGCGAAGATCCTGGGAGCGATGAGCGCGGATGACCGGGCGAAGATTTTAGAGCAGATGAACGAGGAGAATGCGGCGAGGCTCACCAAGATGATGGATCCGGGATGATCTGCGGGCGGAGGCCGGCGATATTCCGGCAGGGGGTATATTCCTGTCCGGGCAGATTCTGGGCTGAGGGAAAGCGGAATCATCAAAAAGGTGAAATCATCGGAGGGCGATTAAGAAAGCGGCTGAAATATCCGATATAATATTTGAAAATTGTCCGTCCCTGTGCATGGAGGCGGAGGACGGCGATTTTATATATGCTGCAAAGATCCGGAGAGGATCCGGAAAAGGACTTTGACAATAGAAGAAAAGGAGGTAAAAACGTGACAAACATGCCCGTACTTGATAAGGGTTCTGTGGCACAGAACATCTTATCGGCAAAAGGAACAAAACAGGCAGCACCTTCGGGCGGCGGAAGTTTTGACACTGTTCTGAAGCAGACTACTGCGGCGGGAAGGCAGGGCGCTCAGGCCGAGAGAAAAGCGGATGCGGGAAAAACCGCGGAGGCGAAGGAAAGAGCGGAAGGCCTTTCGGAAAAGAAAGTTGAAAACGGCGGCAGAACGGAAGAAAAAGCCGGGGCGAAGGAGACAGAGGCAAAAGAGAACGCGGCAGGCACAGAGGAAGTTTCGGAAGATATCACGGACGATACGGAAGTTCTGGAAAAAGCCGGCGGCGAGATGGCGGCGGCACTGGCGGCGCAGCTGGGGATCACGCAGGAAGCCCTGAGGGCGGCGATGGATGAACTGGGTATGACGGATGTATCACTGTTGGATCCGAAAAACCTGAAGGAACTGATGGTGGAACTCACAGAGGGCGCAGACGAGATGTCTATTCTGACGGACGAGAACTTTTACCGCTCCGTGACAGAGGCACTTCGCACGCTGGAGGAGATTGTCGGGGGAGTGCAGGAAGAAACCGGCATGAGCGAGGATGAGTTTCAGGCGGCGTTGTTACAGGCGCAGAGACAGCTCGCGTCAATGAAAGCGTCGGACGGCATCGATGAAGCACAGGAGATGTCCGCTGGCGGTGATCTGGAGAAAACCGCGGCAGGGCAGGAAAGCGGAAACGTAAAGTTTAATGCGCCCAGGCCGGAATTGACGGAAAATGCCAGGACAGAGACAGTTGCTCCGAAGGAACAGCCCAGGCATGAGAGCGCCGGAAAGGATTCGGAGAGCCCGTTCATGCAGAACAGTTATCAGACACAGAATGTTGAGCAGCAGGCGCAGGTCCTGAGAGGGGCGGAGGCAGAGAGTGCATTTTCGATGGCGGATACACAGGAGATCATGGATCAGATACTGGATTATATGAAGGTTTCCGTGAAGCCGGAGATGACAAGTCTGGAAATGCAGCTGCATCCTGAATCGCTCGGTACACTGCACATTCAGATCTCGAATAAGGAAGGCGCTGTAACAGCGCAGTTTATCGCCCAGAACGAATCCGTGAGGGCAGCGCTGGAAAGCCAGGTCATGGAACTGAAGGAAAACCTTGAGCAGCAGGGACTTAAAGTGGAGGCGGTGGAAGTGACGATCGCGCAGTATTCCCTGGACAGGAATCCGGACGGAAGTGAAGCCTCATCCGAACAGGACAGACAGACGGCAGGAGGCAGAAGAAACCTGAATCTGAGAGAACTGGACGAGGAGGAGGAAGAGGATCTCACCGAGGAGGAGCGTCTGACGGCGGAAGTAATGAGATCCGAGGGAAGCACGGTAAATTATACGGCGTAGCGGATGTGCCGCGCAGTGAATAATGAGGCGTAAAGGCGCCGAATACAGGAGAAAGGAGGAAAAAATGGCAGGAAATTTGATAGCACCGGTGGAAGACGGCAAGATAGTTGAGACAGAATCCCAGTCTTCTCTGAAAAAGGCTAAAGATAAGAATTCCACATACAGCAAGGATACTTTTTTGAGGCTGCTGGTGGCAGAGGTACAGAACCAGGATCCGTTGGAGCCCACATCCAACACAGAGTGGATATCCCAGTATGCGACATTCTCGGAGTTGGAGGCAATGCAGAACATGAGCGCATCCTTTGATCTGTCGAGGGCGTCATCGCTTGTGGGAAAGACGGTAGTTCTCCAGACTACAAGTGAGTCGGGTAAGGTATCCACAATACAGGGCAAGGTAGACTATGTCACCTATGAAGGGGGCAAGGCGTACCTTTCCGTAAACGGCGGGCTTTACTCTATGGACGATCTGCATGATGTGATCGATACGGAGTATATGACAGCGTTCGATAAAGTATATGAGTGGTCCGTAAAACTGAATAAGCTTCCGTCCTATGAGAATGTGACATTGGACGATGAGGAGGATGTGGAGAGCCTTTACAACGAATATGATAAGATGTCCGACTATGAAAAGACTTTCGTGGCGAAGGAAAATGCTGACAAGATCAAGAAGTACCACGACAGGATTCAGGAGTTAAAGAAAAACCATGAGGAAAGTTCAAAGCCGGATGAGACCGAAAAGCCGGGTGAGACGGTAAAACCGGACGAGACGGAAAAGCCGGATGAAACTGTAAAGCCGGACGAGACCGAGAAGCCGGGTGAGAGCGGAGCGGTGACTCCCGAAGAAGACGGGGAAGAGACCGGATCGGAAGGCTCGGATAACGGATCAGAAGGAACTGAAACGGCATAAGACAGAACGCGGATTTGCAGTCATGGAAGAGAGCAAGGTAACGGATTATGAAATTACAGACTAACGGGTTTCACTCCTTAGAGCAGGTACAGAGCGAATATTTAAGCCATAAGCCCAAAGATCCGACGGAAAAAAAGCAGGGCAGCCTGTCCTTTCAGGACATATTGAAACAGGCGTCAGGGAAAGACAGTGAAGTCAGATTTTCCAAGCACGCATCAAACAGGCTGAACACAAGAAACATAGAGCTGACGGACAGACAGATGGAAAGGCTGCAGGAGGGCACAAAGAAGGCGCAGGAGAAGGGCATCAGAGATTCCCTTGTACTCGTGGATTCTCTGGCATTTATCGTGAATGTACCGAGCAGCACCGTGGTGACTGCCATGGAGCAGAGTGAGGCACAGGAAAACATTTTTACAAATATTGACGGGGCTGTCATCATATAATATAGCCGGACCTTATGGAAGCTATAGATGTTCCGGAATGACAGAAGGAGCAGACAGCCTTCTCTAAAAGAACTTCGGTGTTCCGAGCGGGCAGTCAACTCGCAATGTGAGCGAAGTTCACTATTTACAGGAGGTAACTTGAACTATGATGAGATCAATGTACTCTGGTGTGGCAGGGCTGAAAACACACCAGACGAGAATGGACGTAATCGGTAACAATATTGCCAACGTAAACACAGTGGGATACAAGGCGCAGGCGGCGCTGTTCTCCGAACTGCTGTATCAAAATTCCAGCAATGCGACAGGGCCAAACGCCAACACAAACACAGGTGGTATCAACGCCAAGCAGGTAGGCCTGGGCGTTAAGATGGCATCCATCTCCACCAATATCACACTGCCCGGTTCGGCGGAGACGACCAACAACCCGTTCGACCTGCGTATCACGGGGGATTCCTTCTTTATCGTAACAGACGGCAGAAACAATCTGTTCACCAGGGACGGTTCCTTCAAGGTGGACGCGGCGGGCAACCTGGTCATGTCATCCAACGGTTACAAGGTGTTAGGATGGCAGGTGGATCCCGATACCAACGATATCAAGCCGGATACCGTATCTGCCCTGCAGATCATGAACGCGGCAAATATGACATACCCGGCGGAGGCGACGACGCAGGCTTATGTGACCGGTATCGTGGACGCGGAGAGCCCGGAGGTAAACTCCCCGGACGGCAAGATCATGAACTTAAACTTCTACGACAGCAGAGGCTACAGCTATACGGCGAAGCTGGCACTCAAGAGGGTTGACGGAAATAACGAGAATGTGAATTCCTATTCCTGTGAACTGACTAAACTCTTAGATGCCTCCGGAAAAGATGTGACGGCGACAGCGGGGATCAGTATGGGAAGTTCAAATGTCACCATGCCGGATGAGAAGAAAACTCTTGCAAACGGTTATTCCCTGTCGGGAACAGGCCCGCAGTACACGCTCGACTATGTGGTGGATGGCATTACGGGAGAGCATATCGTCTATACGATAAATGACAGCAACGATGGTAATTGCGTAACAGCTATAAAATATCCTGCCGGCGGAACCCAGAACGGTGAGGCGATGACGAACGATGAAGCGTGGGCGGGCGTGGCGAAAGCCTTTGGCTATACCAATGTGGATGACTTTAAAAGAATGCGCAGTTCAATCACTACGGGTACGGCACCGAACACGACAACTACAACATACAATGTAAGTACACAGCTGGGCTCCCTGATGCAGGCAAATGGAATGAAAGAGGATAACGGAAATCCGGCTGAAGGAGCAAAAGCGGGCGAAATCATCTTCAACGGCAAGACTATCAACGGCTGCAGCATCGACTTCAGCAAGGCGGACGGTTCCTTTGTGGGTATCAGCAATGTGGCCGGTGCAAAGACGACGCAGATCACTTTCGCCAATACGCCCGACGCCTCCAACTTTGAGACCATAACCGTCGATTTCTCCACCTTAAACAACTCGGGCAACGAGAAGGTGACTACCGCGAACGCCACAAACGGCAGCCTGGCGGGCGACAAGATCGGCGCAGGGCGTAAGATCGGTAAGATGTCCGGCCTGTCGATCCAGGATGACGGTAAGATCTATGCCACATATGACAACGGGCAGAGCAAGCTTCTCGGGCAGATCGCGGTGGCGAGTTTCGCGAACGCGTCGGGCCTGCAGAAGGAAGGTGACAACTTATATTCGGCAACCCAGAACTCCGGTGATTTTGACGGAATCGGCATAGATATCAAGTCAGACGGCGGTTATATGACCACCGGCGAACTGGAGATGTCCAATGTAGATCTGTCCGGCGAGCTGACCGGCATGATCGTAACCCAGCGTGGCTTCCAGGCGAACAGCCGTATCATCACGGTATCTGACACGATGCTGGAAGAACTGATTAATCTGAAACGTTAGTATTTTTTTCAGAGCAGTCCAGTAAAATAAAGACAATTAGGGGATTTGTCGGACAAAAAACGACAAATCTCCTGTTTTGTTCCGAACTTTGGGAAAGATTGTATAAAAATAATTGTAATTGAAAGTAGACATTTCTGATAAAATTTAGTAAAATCGTAGAGAAAGGGTGTTTTTGCAGATTGATGTAAAAACGGAAGAAAGGCAAGAGCAATGGATATAGCGTCAATCATAGGATTAGTAGTATGTATTTCGTTGACACTAATGGCGATCATAGTAGGTAACGGCGTCGCTGCGATCTATCGTGACTTTATGGATCTGCAGTCTGCGCTGATCACCTTCGGCGGCGCGTTTTGTGCTATTCTGGCGGGCAATACGATAGAAAGCTTTGTGGGAGGGTTAAAGAGTTTCGGGCTTGCGCTGAAGCGGCCGAACTTCAATATCCCGGAAATGATCCAGAAAGTCATAGACCTTTCCAACGTGGCACGTAAAGAAGGACTTCTTTCTCTGGAGGAGGCTGCGGGGGATATCGACGACGCGTTCCTGAAAAAAGGGATCCTGCTGGTAGTCGATGGTACCGATCCGGAGCTGGTGAGGGCGATCATGGAGACCGAACTTGTCAGTATGGAGGACCGCCATAAAAAGAAGATAACCTTCTGGGAGGATGTCGGCTCCATGGGACCTGCATGGGGTATGATCGGTACTCTGGTCGGACTGGTAAATATGTTGAATAACATGTCGGACCCGAACTCCATTGGCCCCCAGATGGCTGTGGCCCTGATCACAACACTCTACGGTTCCCTTCTTGCAAACTGGATCTGTACACCGATAGCAATGAAGCTGAAGATGAACAACAGCGAAGAGTATCAGCTGAAGGAGATCCTGATAGAAGGGCTCTTATCGATTCAGGCAGGGGAGAATCCCCGTGTCATTGAAGAGAAACTGAAGTCATTCCTTGCTCCTAAGGACCGGACAGCGTCAGAAGGTGGTGAGGCAGATGGCTAAAAGACGGGAAGACGAACCGCCGAAAGGCGCGCCTGCGTGGCAAAGCACCTTTGCCGATCTGATGAACCTTCTGCTTTGCTTCTTCGTGCTTCTGTTTTCCATGTCTACGGTGGATGCGCAGAAGTTTGAACTGATAGCGGCTTCCTTCTCTCAGACGTTCAGTATCTTTACCGCCGGCTCGACGACGATAGGGGACGGGGCGATGATCGGAAACGGTATCAGCCAGCTGCCGGAACTGGATGATTTTGTGAACAGTGTGGGGCAGATGGCAGAGAATACGCCGGAGATGGAAGAGATGGATGACCTTCAGAGCGAGGTACAGAAGGAAGGTTTGAAGCAGTCCGAGGAAATGGCGGAAAAGATCGAGGAGGCTGTGCAGGAAAACAATCTGACAGGCGATATCGAGATGCAGGTGACAGCGCAGTATGTGCAGCTTACAATGAAGGGATCACTCCTTTTTAATTCGGGCAGCGATGAGCTGAAGGAGGAGTCCAAACCGGTGCTTGACAAGGTGGGGCTGATTCTGGAGAGATATGCGGCGGGGACCATAGAGATTGAGGGACATACGGATAATGTCCCCATGTCCAGCAGGCGTTTTGCCAGCAACAATGAGTTGAGCGCAGCGAGAGCCCTTTCGGTTTTCAATTATATGATGGATACGACAAACCTTGATCCGGCGCGTATCAAGAATTCCGGCAGAGGAGAGTATGTGCCGATCGCTGATAACTCCACCGAGGAGGGCAGGGCGAAGAACCGGCGAGTGGAGATCAGGATCTTCAATGAGATATCCAGTTATGAATAAATAGAGAATAAACTCTAAAATCCGACAGGTAGTGGAGAAGAGGGGAGACAGAAATGAAGAAAAATATGATTTCGGTTATTATACTGGCGCTGCTGATCGTGAATATCGCCCTGACATCGGTGATGCTGTTCAGCGTGACGAGTACCAATAAGGCGACGGCTGATCTGGTGACACGGATCACGGGCGCTATGGACATGGAACTTTCCTCTGCGGACGGAACGGCGTTTAAGCCGGCGGTGCCCATAGAGAATGTGGCGTCCTATGATATTGCGGATACCATGACGATCCGTTTAAAACAGGACGAGGACGGGGCGGAACATTATATTATGATAGCTGTCACGCTTTCCATGGATAAAGAGCACGATGATTACAAAGAATACGGTGAGACACTGGGTGACAGGGAGAGCCTGATCAAGAGTGAGATCATCAGCGTGGTCGGTCAGTATACGATGGCTGAAGCGCAGGCGGATGAGGAGGCGCTCAAGCAGGCGATCCTGGAAAGAATTCAGAATATGTTCGGTTCTGACTTCATTTATAAGGTAGATTTCAGAGATGTAAAATATTCCGGGTAAAGGAGGTGGGCCCGGATGAGTGAAGTTTTATCGCAACAGGAGATAGATAATCTTCTGGCGGCTCTCAGTACCGGTGAACTGGATGCCAGCGATATGCAGGAGACTGAGGAAAAACAGGTAAAGGATTACGATTTTAAACGGCCTGTCAAATTTTCCAAAGAACATCTGCGTACGCTTGAAATCATTTTTGAACATTATGGACGGCTGCTTTCCACGAATCTTCAGGTTTACCTCAGGAAGAACGTGCAGATATCCGTGAGCAGTTCGGAAACCGTAACTTTTTCGGAATTTTCGAATGCGCTGTCGAGTCCGGTCATATTATCGATCATTAATTTTGCGCCGTTGTCCGGGAATATCCTGATGGAACTTTCCCTGAATATAGGGTACTCGATCATTGACAGGATGCTCGGAGGACAGGGGGCGACGCTCGAGAGGGCCAAGGAGTTTTCCGAGATAGAGATGGCGATCTTAGAGAAGATACTGGTCGTCTGCATGCAGCTTCTCAGAGAACCCTGGAAGAATGTGGTTGAGATATCGCCTGTTCTTGACAGGATCGAGACAAACCCGCAGTTCGCCCAGATCATAGCGCCCAGCGATATGATCGCGATCGTGACGTTAAATATCAGGATAGGCGATGTGGACGGCCTGATGAATATCTGTCTGCCGTACTTTACACTGGAGAGTATTATGGATAACCTGAATACGAAGTTCTGGTACTCCACAATGCAGGAGGACTCCGATGAGAATTATGAGGAGTATCTGGAGGCTCTGGTGAAGAGGGTGAGCGTACCGCTCAGGGCGATCCTCGGTACGAGCAGCATATCGGTAAACGACTTTATGAATCTCCAGCTGGGGGATATTATCCGGCTGGATTCCGAAGTAAACAGCGACCTGACGGTTTATGTAGGAAATATTAAAAAATTCACCGCAGTACCTGGTTCCAGCAAGGAAAAATATGCTGTGCAGGTTACGTCGGTTCTGGGAGAGGAGGAATAGATAAGTGGATGGTGGAATGTTATCACAGGATGAGATCAATGCTCTCCTGAACGGAATGTCCGACAGTTCCGCGGATGTGGATGATCTGACGGCGGGGGCTGCCGCATCCGGATCCCAGAATGCAGGTACTGGCGCGGCGGATGATGCAGCTTTGCTCAATGATATGGAAAAGGACGCCATTGGGGAGATCGCGAATATCAGTATGGGTTCGGCAGCAACTACATTATATTCGCTGGTGAACCGAAAGGTGGATATCACTACGCCGATCGTATCACTGTCACAGTGGGAGACGATGGTGGAAGACTATGAGAGGCCCTGCGTATTTATTCAGATCAAGTATACGGCAGGCCTGGACGGCCATAATATCTTAATACTGAAGGAGCATGACGTAAAGGTCATCACTGATCTGATGATGGGCGGTGACGGCACAAATACGGACGGAGACCTCACAGAGATCCATCTGAGCGCTATTTCAGAGGCGATGAACCAGATGATGGGAGCGTCTGCGACTTCGCTCGCGACAATGCTCGGAAAGATGATAGATATCAGCCCGCCGGAGGCGACTCTGGTGGATCTGATGACCATAGATGGAGGGCAGGATATAGCGCCCTTCCTGGGGGGGACTTTTGTCAAAATTTCCTTCAGGATGCAGATAGGGGATCTTGTGGACAGTACGATCATGCAGTTATATCCCTGTGACTTTGCAAGATATCTGTGCGATACGTTTATGAACGGCGGGATGAATGTTGAGCCGGAGGCACCTGCGCCTGCACCGGCGGCACCTCAGCCCGCGCCGGCACCCGTACCCGCGCCGGCACCGGATATGAACATGGCAGGTATGGGAGCCCCCATGATGGGAACACCAGCGCCGGATATGAATATGGCGGGTATGTATCCGCCCTACGGGATGCCGATGCCCCAGGGATATGGAATGCCCTACGGGATGCCTCAGGCATCTCAGCCTGCGGCTCCGGCAATGAATATTCAGCCGGCCCAGTTCCAGAGTTTTGCAGGAGGTCCTGCGGGAGCCGGAGCGCCTGCAAACATCGATCTGATCATGGATGTGGCGCTGGAAGTCACCGTAGAGCTCGGCAGGACGAAGAAATCCATCTCGGAGGTGTTGGATTTTGCCCCGGGTACTATCATAGAGTTAGATAAGGTTGCCGGGGAACCGGTGGAGGTCCTGGTAAACGGGAAGCTGGTGGCGAGAGGCGAAGTTGTCGTGATCGAGGAGAGTTTCGGCGTCAGGATAACAGAGATCATTAAATAGGGCAACACGAAAGCAGTGGTTATAAAGTAAAGTAACATAGAAAAGGGATAGGAGTAAAAAAATGGCTAAAAACGTATTGATTTGTGACGATGCAGCGTTCATGAGAATGATGATCAAGGACATTCTTTCCAAGAATGGCTATAACGTTGCGGGGGAAGCAGAAAATGGTGCGAAGGCAGTGGAGAAGTACGGTGAGCTGAAACCGGATCTGGTGCTGATGGACATTACCATGCCGGAGATGGATGGTATCCAGGCGCTCAAGAAGATCAAAGGATCGGACCCGGGTGCGAAGGTCATTATGTGTTCTGCGATGGGACAGCAGGCGATGGTTATTGAATCCATCCAGGCCGGTGCGAAGGATTTTATCGTGAAGCCGTTTCAGGCTGACCGTGTATTGGAAGCCGTCAAGAAGGTTATCGGATAATGATGCTTTTGACGACAGCGGCATTTAGCGGAATAGCACAGTTTATTACTGTACTGATTCTTTTTGTTGCGATCCTGTGGGTGACATGGGCAGTGACAAAGTGGACCGCTGGCTGCCAGAGAGGGAAATGGGCGGGTGGCAATATTGAGATGCTGGAAAGCTTTCGTATTGCCTCTGATAAGTATGTTCATATAATGCGTGTGGCGGATAAATATCTCGCCATAGCGGTGGCGAAGGATACGGTCACTTTTCTGGCAGAACTGGACGGGTCGGCGTTGACGAGCGGGGAGGATGCGCCCGGAATGAAGATGAGTTTTCAGGAATTACTGGAGAAAGTCAGGGAAAAGAAAAAAGAATGAAGAAGAGACTTTCCGGACTACGGATTAGGAAACTGTTATGCCTGCTGTTTACGGTAGGCATATTCTGTATTTGCGCTACGCCCCGGACTGTGCATGCGACGGTACTGGATATTGATAACGGTGAGACCGGTGATACGGGAACCAGTACGACACTGCAGGATCCCGGGGAGGCGGAAACTCCGGAGGAACTGGGAGAACTGAATATCGCCAACACTGCCACGATCACAGTCAGCAACGATAACGGCACGATAGCAGGCACTCTGCGTATTCTGTTGACATTGACACTGATCGCAGTCCTGCCGACGATCATCCTGATGATGACTTCTTTTACAAGGATCATCATCGTCCTTCACTTTACAAGAGCGGCGCTCAGTACCCAGACTGTTCCGCCGAACCAGATTCTGATAGGGCTGTCTCTGATCCTTACTTTTTTTATCATGCAGCCTACTTTTACAGAGGTATACAATGATGCCATCGTGCCCTTTGAGAGCGGGCAGATCGATCAGGAGGAGGCTTTAGAGAGGGGGATCGTACCTCTCAGAAAGTTTATGTACCGCTCGACACAGGCGGAGGATGCCCGGGTATTTATGGAAATTTCCCGCACGGAGTGGGACGGAGAGACGTTGGATGACATTCCGACTTCGGTTCTGATCCCTGCCTACATGATCAGCGAACTGCGGATCGGGTTTACAATAGGGTTTATCATCTATATCCCGTTTATCGTGATAGACATGGTGGTGGCATCCACGCTGATGAGCATGGGTATGATGATGCTGCCCCCCACCACGATCTCCATGCCATTCAAGATACTGCTCTTTGTGGTGGCGGACGGCTGGAATCTGGTGATCGTGAATCTGGTCCGTTCTTTCTATCCGAACGGATAAATCGGGCAGTGTTCCGGCGGAAATGGAAAAAAATTTGTATTGCAGTGAAAAAGTGCAGGAGGTATAGTATGACAATAGATGAAGTTGTTGCGATCGTCGATCAGGGACTTTTTGTCGTGATCAAGGTGGCGGCTCCCGTACTTCTGATCTCCATGGCGGTGGGACTGATCGTCAGTATTTTTCAGACTGTCACCTCGATCCAGGAGCAGACTCTTACGTTTGTGCCCAAAGTGCTGGCAATTTTTATGACGATCATGCTGATCGGCCACTGGATGCTCACCGAGATGGTAAACCTGATGACAACTCTGTGGTCGGATTTCAGCTTATATGTAAAGTAGCGGCGCGCTATGGTCAGCGTGGAGTTTAATTATGCCGATCTGGAATATTTTCTGATGATACTGATGCGGGTGGCGGCGTTTGTCTATGTAGTGCCCTTTTTCAGTATGAGCCATGTGCCGAGAAGATACAGGGTGGTGTTGAGCGTTGTGATGTCTGTGGTGCTTTACGGGGTGCTGCCCCGCCAGGAGATCCTCTATGATACGGTATTTGAATATACCGTTATTGTGGCGAAGGAGTTTTTGGCAGGTATCCTGATCGGCATGGGGGTGAATCTGTGCTCAACGATCCTGGCACTGACCGGTACCATAGCGGATATGGAGGTGGGCTTCTCCATGGTGACGCTGATGGATCCCGCCACCAGGCAGCAGACCACGATCACAAGCACACTGTATCAGAATATGATCATGCTGATCCTGATCATCAGCGGCATGTACCAGTATATCATCGGTGCGCTGGCGGAATCCTATGAACTGATCCCTGTGTACGGTGCGAATTTTGACGCTGCGAAGCTTTTGAATGTGGCGGCGCGCTTTATGGGAGAGTACATCAGTATCGGTTTTCGTATCTGCCTGCCGATCTTTGCGGCGATCCTGATGCTGAATGCGGTGCTGGGCATCCTGGCAAAGGTTGCGCCCCAGATGAATATGTTTGCAGTGGGCCTGCAGTTAAAGATCATCGTGGGGCTGGGCATCATTTTTCTGACATTATTTCTGCTGCCGACGGCGGCGGACATGATATTTACAGAGGCGAGGCGCATGACGGTAGCTTTTGTGGAGGCGCTGATGTGATACTGGAATATAATCTGCAGTTTTTTGCGAAGGAAGGCCCCGGCGGCGAGAAGACGGAGCCCGCCACACAGAAAAAATTGTCCGATGCCAGAAAAGACGGGCAGGTGGCAAAGAGTAAGGAAATAGCCAACGGATTCGGCCTCCTTGCGCTTTTTCTGCTGTTGAAAATATGGGTTGGAAACATCAGTACCGGTTTTCTGGAGATGTTCGGCGGCGTATACGGCCATATACCGGATGTGCTGCATATGCCCTATGGTACGGTGCCCACCGGCAATATCACGGGGCTGATCGGCCAGAGCATCACAGGGCTTTTGGCTATCACGCTGCCGATCTATCTGGTGGGCGTCGCCGTTGCCTTCATCAGCGATCTGATCCAGGTTAAATGGCAGCCGACGACAAAGCCTCTGCAGCCGAAATTCAGCAAGATCAATCCGGTCAGCGGGTTTAAACGTATTTTTTCCGCAAAATCCCTTGTGGAGCTGGTGAAGGCAGTGGCGAAGATCGCTTTGATCCTGTATGTGGCGTGGAGCTACATGAAGGATAAGCTGGAGATTTTGTTCTATCTGCTGGATATACCGCTTGTGCGGGCTGTGCAGGAGATCGGGGAGATCGTGATCGAGCTGGGCATCAGGATATCTTCTGTTTTTATGATCATCGCGTTTCTGGATTTCGCTTATACGAAGTGGAAATTCAAGGAAGACATGAAGATGACCAAGCAGGAGGTCAAGGATGAATATAAGGATCAGGAGGGTGATCCCCAGATCAAGGGCAAGCAGCGGCAGCGTATGCAGGAGGCTTCCCGCAGAAGGATGATGCAGGCACTGCCGGAGGCGGATGTGGTCATCACCAACCCGACGCATTATGCGGTGGCTTTAAAATATGACAGCGAACTGTACGCGGCGCCCATCGTACTGGCAAAGGGCGCGGACTATCTGGCGCAGAAGATCAAGGAAGAGGCAAGAGAATACAAGATAGAGATATACGAGAACAAACCGCTTGCGAGGATGCTGTACGCGAATGTGGAAGTGGGCGACCAGATTCCCGCGGAACTGTATCCGGCTGTGGCGGAGGTTCTTGCCTATGTATATCATCTCCAAGGAAAGGCATAAAGAGAATTTCTAAGCCTGCAAAATACGCAGGCTAAGAAATACTAGACCTTTATGCCAGGAGAATGCGAAGGACGCATTCTCCGAGGGCGCAGGAGACGCTATGCTGCATAAAGAGAATTTCTAAGCCTGCAAAATACGCAGGCTGAGAAATACTGAAACTTTATGCCGGGAGAATGTGAAGGGCGCATTTTCCGGGAATGAAAAAATAAGGAAAGAAGGGAGTGAAGGGAATGAAGATCGGAAAAGCTGATTTAGGCGTGGCGCTGTACATACTCGCCGCTTTTGTGATGCTGATCATTTCCATTCCCGCCTGGCTCCTGGATATTTTTCTCGCGATCAATATCGGGATCGCATTTCTGATCCTTTTTACGGTCATGTTCACAAAAGAAGTGCTGGATATGTCCTTCTATCCGACGATGCTTCTGTTTACGACGATCTTCAGGATCGCGTTAAACGTATCCTCCACAAAACTGATCCTGCTGACCGGCAATCCGGGTAACGTGGTCAGGACATTCGGCGACTATGTGGGCGGCGGCGACCTTGTGGTGGGTGTGATCGTCTTTATCATCCTGATTCTGATTCAGTTTATGGTCATCAACAAGGGATCCGAGCGTGTGGCGGAAGTGACGGCGAGATTTACGCTGGACGCTATGCCCGGTAAGCAGATGGCGATCGACGCGGACTTAAACACGGGCGCCATCACTGATGAGGAGGCAAAACAGCGGCGTGATAAGATCCAGGCGGAATCCAGTTTCTTCGGTTCCATGGATGGTGCCGTGAAATACGTTAAGGGAGATGCCACGGCGGGCCTTGTGATCACTTTTGTCAATCTGATCGGCGGTGCGGCGATGGGCATGCTCAGACAGGGTATGGATTTTTCCACGGCGGCTCAGACTTACTGTATTCTGACGATCGGTGACGGCCTTGTATCCCAGATCCCTTCCCTGCTCATCTCCCTGGCAACCGGTATCCTGGTGACCAAGGGCGGCAAGGACGCGGATTTTGCCAATGTGATCATAGGACAGCTCTTCGGCGTGCCCAGGGCTCTGTATATCGTGGGGGCGACGATCTCGGTGTTGGGTGTGATCACGCCCTTACAGACCATTGTGTTCGTGACGCTGGGCATGCTGTTCATCGTGGCTGGGCGCATGGTGCAGGGGACTCTTGAGATGGCGGGCATCGAGCATGAGGTGGATACGGAGGAGGTTGCCGCGGAGGAGATCAGGCAGCCGGAGAATGTCAACTCGCTGCTGCAGGTGGATCCGGTGGAACTGGAATTCGGTTACGGTATCATTCCTCTCGCGGATGTCAATCAGGGCGGCGATCTTCTCGACCGCGTGGTGATGATCAGGAGGCAGATCGCCCTGGAGATGGGTACCGTCGTGCCGATCATCAGGCTGCGTGACAATATCCAGCTCAATCCGAATCAGTATGTCATCAAGATAAAAGGAATACAGGTCAGCGACGGGGAGATCCTGTTTGACCACTATATGGCGATGAATCCGGGGTATGTGGAGGAGGAGATCACGGGTATTCCGACTTTTGAGCCTTCCTTCCATCTGGCGGCGATCTGGATCACGGAGAGTCAGAGGGAACGGGCGGAGAGCCTGGGCTATACGGTGGTGGATCCTCCATCCATTATCGCAACGCATCTGACGGAAGTGATCAGAGAACATATCGATGAACTTCTGACACGTCAGGATGTACAGAACCTGATCAATAATATCAAGGAGGGCAACCAGGCACTTGTGGAGGAACTGGTTCCCAAGCTGTTAGGGCTTGGTGAGATCCAGAAAGTCCTGCAGAATCTTCTGCGGGAGGGCATCTCTATCAGAGACCTTCAGACGATACTGGAGACGCTGGCGGATTATGCGCCGTCCACCAGGGACGCCGATATTCTGACGGAGTATGTAAGGCAGAGTTTGAAACGGGCGATCTCAAACAGGTATTTTCCCTCCAGCGAGACTACCAGCGTGGTGACGCTTGATCCGAAGATAGAGCAGGAGATCATGGGCAGTGTAAAACAGACAGAGACAGGCGCCTATATCTCTCTGGATCCTGTGAGGATCAAGGCCATCATGAACAGTGTGGGCAAGGAGACGGAGAAACTGGAGCAGCTTGGAAAGAGCCCGATCGTGATCACATCTCCGATCGTCAGGATCTATTTTAAGAAACTGACGGAGGACTATTACAGGGATCTGATCGTGGTATCATATAATGAAGTGGATTCCAATGTGGAATTACAGTCAGTAGGAATGGTGACAGCGTAATGATAATAAAAAAGTATACTGCAAAAACCGAAGAAGAGGCGGTTGCCCAGGCGAAAGCCGAGCTGGGCGAGAATATCGTCGTTATGAACGTAAAGGCTGCCAGGAAGAAGGGGCTGTTTGGTTTTCTGAAAAAGGCTCAGACGGAAGTGACAGTGGCGAAGGAAGAGGAGAGTGGGCGGTATCCGGGCGCGGCTAAGAAGGCACCGGAGGAGACCAGCCTGCGGGAGACATTCCGACAGGTGGCAAAAGCTGCCGGAATGGAGAAGGAGGAGCCTGCGGAGGAGAAGAGGGATTACAATGCGCGGGAGGAGGATCACAGCCTTCTGGTGGAGAAACTGGATACCCTGCAGAGTATGATAGAGAAAAAGCTGCAGGCTGAGGAGGAGGAGCCGTCTAAGGATTCCGAGCCGGAAGCCCAGGAAGAAGACAATGAGATGATGCGGTTCATAAAGCTGCTTTACAACACCATGGTGGACAATGAGGTGGATGAAAAGTACGCGGGCCAGATCATCGATGAGATGGAGAAAAACGTCAAACCGAATCTGCCCTTTGACCATGCGCTGGCGGATGTGTATCAGAAGATGATCCTGAAATTCGGGAAAGCGGTACCCATTGAGAAGGGTACAAAAACGCCCAGAGTCGTTTTCTTTGTGGGACCTACCGGCGTTGGAAAGACTACGACGATCGCGAAGATCGCATCCAAGTTCCGGCTGGAACAGAAGAAAAAGGTTGCGCTCATGACGGCGGATACCTACCGGATCGCGGCGGCGGAACAGCTTCGCACCTACGCCAATATACTGGAAGTACCCTTCAGGGTGATCTATTCGGTGGAGGAACTGCGGGACGGCGTGCAGGATTTTATGGATTATGATTTTATCCTGGTGGATATGGCGGGACATTCTCCGAATAATCCGACGCTCAGGGATGATATGAACGCCTTTCTCGGAGGGCTGGATAAGGACATAGAAAAGGAAGTGCATCTTGTGCTTTCCGCCACCACAAAGTATAAGGATCTTGTGAATATCACGAATAGTTATGACGGCATTGAAGACTATAAGATCATCTTTACCAAATTGGATGAGACTACGACTTTTGGGAATCTGTTGAACCTGAAGCTACATACCGGTGCGGGGCTGTCCTATATTACCTGCGGCCAGAATGTGCCGGATGATATAGAAGTATTTAACCCTCAGAAAACAGTGAAGCAGTTGCTTGGAGGTAGGAAGTAGATGGCAGATCAGGCGGAAAAATTAAGAAATATTATCAAGGCCCAGAGTCAGCCAAGGACACAGGCGGCCAGAGTGATCACGGTTACCAGCGGAAAAGGCGGCGTGGGAAAATCGAATACAGCAATCAATCTTGCGATCCAGTTCCGGAAAATGGATCAGAGAGTCATTATACTGGACGCGGATTTCGGCCTTGCCAATATAGAGATCATGTTCGGAACAGTACCCAAATATAATTTATATGATCTGATCTATCAGGGTAAGAAGATCCGAGATATCATCACCTGGGGACCTATGGAGGTGGGCTTTATCTCCGGCGGCTCAGGGATCGTGGGCATGGCGAATCTGAGTTTGGAGTATTTGAATTATATCATACAGAATCTTGTGGAATTGGATTCCATGGCGGATGTGATCATCGTGGATACCGGGGCAGGGATTTCGGATGCGGTGCTGGAATTTCTCGTGGCGAGCAATGAGATCCTGCTGGTGACGACACCGGAGCCCACATCGATCACGGATTCCTATTCGCTGTTAAAGGCATTGAACCGCCACAGCAGGTTTTCGCAGGAGTATACCAGCATCAATGTGCTGGCAAACAAGGTCAGAAATGCGGATGAGGGAGACATGCTGTACCATAAACTGAATACAGTGGTTTCCAGATATCTGAAGCTTCCGATAGAATATATCGGCTACATTCCCCAGGATGAGCTGCTTGCCAGGGCAGTGATGCAGCAGACGCCGGTTTCCATTCAGAATGAGTCGGCAAAATCGTCCCTCGCATACAGGGAACTCGCCGGAAGGCTTATGAACGGGGAGAAAGAAAGCCTGAAGGTAAAACGCGGTACGATGGCATTTTTTTCACATATTATGACAGGAAGGAGATAAGATAGTTTATGTTGTCAGAGATTGTAGCTGCGGGACAGATCGTGGAGATGCAGGAGGTGAAAAGAGCACCGGAGGAAGAGGGCGGCGCTGAAGAGGAGAGAAAAGTATACCGGACCAAAGTCTTTGATGTGCTCTCGGAGGATCAGCTGGAGATCATGATGCCCTTAGAGAAGGGAAAACTGGTCCTTCTGCAGGTGGACGGAGAACTGGATCTGTGCTTTTATGCGGAGAACGGGCTCTATCAATGCTACGCAAGGGTACTTGACCGCTATAAGAGCAATAATGTCTATATTGTGGTTGTGGAACTTACAAGCAATCTGCGGAAGCACCAGAGAAGGGAGTTCTATCGTTTCGGCTGCGCTCTGGATATGGATTCACGGGAACTGGAGAAGGAAGAAGTCACGGCACTTGAGCAGAATCAGTCCTATCTGATGAAGGGTCTTCCGTTAAAGCACAGTGTGATCGTGGATATCAGCGGCGGCGGCCTGCGTTTTATCGCCAATTACAGCTACGACGTCGGTATCCTGATCTACTGTACCTATCAGCTGAACATAAAGGGGGAACTCAGAGAGTACGGCCTGGTGGGAAAGATATTGTCAGTGAAGGAAGTGGAGGGTAAGCCCGGAAGCTTCGAGCACCGTCTGCAGTATATCAATCTGGATGTGGATGTGAGGGAAGAGATCATCAAATAC
This sequence comes from uncultured Lachnospiraceae bacterium, assembly GCA_910584915.1. GTDB lineage: Bacteria > Bacillota > Clostridia > Lachnospirales > Lachnospiraceae > 1XD8-76. Next base: position 12,826 of record CAJUDM010000017.1, on the reverse strand, counting down.
ATTTTTGAGGAAGAGAGACGGCAGCGCCACAAAGCGACGAGCAAATAAGGTTAACAGGAACGGAATAAGTATGAAAAAAAATATTTTGGTAGTAGATGACTCTGCACTCATGAGGATGGTAATGTGTGATATACTGGAGGCAGATCAGAGATTCCATGTGGAGGACAGAGCGAAAAACGGTAAAGAGGCACTGGATCTGCTGTGCAAAAAAAAGTATGACGCCGTGGTCCTTGATGTGAATATGCCGGTCATGGGCGGGCTGGAGCTGCTCAAGGAGCTTCAGGTGAGAAAAATGCCGGTGAGAGTCATGATGGCGAGTACCGATACGCGGGAAGGCGCGAAAGTGACAATGGACGCGCTGGAGCTGGGTGCCATTGATTTTGTACATAAATCCGGCAACATCAAGAACAACAGGACGGAGGAGTTCCAGAAAAATTTCTGTGAAACCCTGTACGCGGTGGCATCCAGCAGGGAGCCGGCTTTCGGGAAGGCTGTCAGTCTGGGGAGCATCCAGTCGGATAAAAAGTTTGTGTCGATGGTGCGCAAGCACACCATCGCCGGAAACAAGATCGTGGCAATCGCCAGTTCCACAGGAGGACCGAAGGCGTTGCAGGCGGTCATTCCGAAGCTGCCTAAGGGGCTTAATGCACCGGTGGTACTGGTACAGCATATGCCGGTAGGGTTTACAAAGTCGCTGGCTGAGCGGCTTGACTCGCTGAGTGAACTGACGGTGACGGAGGCGAGAGAGGGCGAGATGCTTCAGAAGGGGCATGTCTATATCTCCAAGGGCGGCATGCACATGAATGTCTCCTCCGACCAGAGGAAGAGTTGTATCCACTACAGCAACGAGCCTTCCAGGGAGGGCGTGAAGCCCTGCGCCAACTATATGTACGAGAGCCTGATCAACAGCCCTTTCGACCAGGTGGTGTGCGTGGTACTCACCGGAATGGGACTGGACGGCACAGAGGGAATCCGGAATCTGAAAGCGAAAAAACAAACCTTTGTGATAGCACAACAGGAAAACACCTGTGCGGTATACGGTATGCCGAAGGGCGTGGTGAAAGCCGGCCTGGCAAATCAGATCGTAGAGTTGGATAATGTGGCACAGGAAATCATCATGAACGTGGGGGTAAAGTAATATGGATGTAAGCCAATATCTGGAGATATTTCTGGATGAAACAAGAGAACATTTACAGAACCTGAATACGGAGATCCTGAATCTGGAGCAGGATCCGGAAAATGAGGATACCATCAACGAGATATTCCGGGCGGCGCATTCTCTAAAGGGAATGGCAGGCACAATGGGTTATAAGCGCATGCAGGCGCTGACACACCACATGGAAAACGTATTTTCGGAAGTGCGGAACGGAACGATCAAGATAAAATCCCATATGATCGATATCCTGTTCCAGTGCCTGGACGCCCTGGAGGAGTATACTGCCAATATTCAGGAGAATTCCGATGAGGGGACCAACGACAACGAGGCGCTGACCAAACTCCTCAACGACTGTTTAAAGACAGAGGAAGAGGAGACTGCGGCTGAAGCGGCGGTCGAGGAGACAAAACAGACAGAGGCTCCCGCATCTTCCTCGGAGGATAAATGGAATGACATCCCGCTGGACGATACACAGAAGCATGTCCTTTCAGAGGCTATAAAACAGGGCAGAAAGGTATACGGCATCACCGTGAAGGTACAGGAATCCTGTATCTTGAAGGCGGCGAGGGCGTTTCTGGTATTCAAAGCGGTGGAGGAACTCGGAGAGATCGCTATCTCCGCTCCTTCGGCGCAGGATATCGAGGACGAGAAATTTGACCTGGAATTTTCGATCATTGTGATAACGGATAGCACGCTCGAGGAGGTTCTCGGCGATATCAGAAGCGTCTCGGAGATAGAGGGTGCCTGCGGAGCGGAGATGACGGAATTCGGCGGGACGCAGGATCAGGCATCCCAGGCGAAGGAGGAAGCCCCCGAGGAACCAAAGAATGTGCCGGCAAAAGAGGTTCCCTCAGAAAAGGCTCCTGCGGCGGCAGCTGCTCCCGCGGCGGCACAGGGCGGCGCAAAGCACGAGAAGAAGGCGGGCGGCAAGGCGGTTGGAAACCGTACCGTCAGGGTGGATATCGAGAAGCTGGATGTGCTGATGAACCTTGTCAGCGAGCTGATCATCGCGAAGAACTCTCTCGTCTCGGCGGCCTCCCAGACAGGGGAGAGCAATGCGGCAGTGGACAGCCAGATCGAGTATCTGGAGAATGTGACGACCAACCTGCATGAATCCGTGATGAAGGTGCGGATGGTCCCGATCGAGAGCGTTGTCAATAAGTTCCCGAGGATGATCCGAGACCTGACCAAGAAACTGAACAAGCAGATGGAACTGCATATGAGCGGTGAGGAGACAGAACTTGACCGTACCGTGGTGGATGAGATCGGCGATCCGCTGATGCACCTTCTGCGCAATTCCGCAGACCACGGCTTAGAGAGCGCTGAGGTCCGCAAAGAGAGAGGAAAACCGGAAGTAGGCTCCATCTTCTTAGATGCTTACCAGGACGGCAATAACGTTATCATCGAGGTGAAGGATGACGGTAACGGTATCGATGTGGAGAAAGTAAAAGCAAAAGCCATCGAGAGAGGGACCATAACGCCCGACCAGGCGCTCAATATGTCGGATAAGGAAGTGATCGACCTTCTGTTCCTGCCGAGTTTTTCCACGGCGAAGGAAGTGACGGATGTCTCGGGCAGAGGCGTCGGATTGGATGTCGTAAAATCCAAGATTGAGATGTTGGGCGGCGAAGTGGAGGTCAAGACTAAACTCGGGGAAGGCAGTACCTGGACGATCAGGCTTCCGTTGACACTCGCGATCATTCAGGCGTTGATGGTGGAAGTGGGCGGCGAGAAGTACGCGATCTCGTTAAATTCTGTGACCACCCTGGAAAATATCGCGCCCAGCGAAGTGAAGCTTGTACAGTCCGAGGAGGTGATCCATCTGCGAGGCTCCGTCATTCCTCTGGTCCGCCTGAACGAAGTGCTGGATATCGAGTCCACGAGAAAAGAGGGCGAGAACATGATCGTTGCCATTGTGAAAAAGGGCGACAAGCTTGCGGGCCTTGTGGTGGATAAACTGATGGGACAGCAGGAGATCGTCATCAAGTCTCTCGGCAAATTTATCGGCAAGAGCAGGCTTATCAGCGGTGCGACGATCCTGGGTGACGGCGAGGTGGCGCTGATCCTGGATGCGAATGTGTTGATTTAAGGGGGTGGTCATCATGGAAGAACTGAAAAACAACAGCGGGACGATACAGTATATCGTCATAAGAGTCGGCGAAGAGCAGTATGGGATCGACATAAAATATGTGGATAACATTATCCACATGTGCAGCATTACAAGGGTGCCGAAGGTTGCGCCGTATGTAAAGGGTGTGATCAATGTGCGCGGCGAGGTCATCCCGGTCATGAATATCCGTACAAAGATGGGGCTGCCTGAAGCGGAATACACAAAAAACAGCAGGATCGTCATCATCAAGAGCGAGCAGCAGGGATTTGTCGGGCTGATCGTGGATGCCGTGAAGGAAGTGGTGACGTTGGAGGTGGACGGCATTGAAAAGATGTCCTACGACAGGAACGGCAAGGATATGTTTGTTACGGGCGTCGGGAAACATCAGGGCGGTTTGATATCGCTGCTTGATCTGAACGAGGTTCTGGCTGAATAGCAGAGAGGATGTCGCTGCCCGTAATACAGGGGCTTTTCAGAGGCCCCTCTATATTAAGGAGATAAAGTATGGATAATAACTCTGCATTTGACGCGATCGACAGCAATTATCTGGATGTGCTGAGAGAGATCGGAAATATCGGTGCCGGAAACGCGACAACGGCGTTGGCTCAGATGCTGCAGCGTAAAGTGGATATGAAAGTTCCCCAGGCAGCGCTTCTGGAATTCAAGGAGCTCGGGGAGGCAATCGGTGGTGAAGAGACTATTATGGCAGGAGTTTATATGGTGGTGGAGGGTGATATCAACGGAAGTATGATGTTCCTTTTGGAGAAGGAATCCTCCAGACATCTGGTAAACCATATGCTGGGAGGTTTCGGGGATCCGAACGCGGAAGAGTTCGGTGAGATGGAGATATCGGTCCTGAAGGAGATCGGGAATATTATGACAGGTGCCTATCTGAATTCCCTGTCGGATCTGACAGGGCTTAAAATATTCCCTTCAGTGCCGGAAATCGCGGTCGATATGGCGGGCGCTATTCTCAGTGTACCTGCTATTGAGTTTGGCGTACTCGGAGATAAGATCCTGATGATCCAGACCAGATTTACCGATGATATACAGATCGACGGCTTTTTTATCCTGGTACCGGATTTGGATTCTTACCACAGAATTATGGAGTCTTTAGGTATGGCATAGGAAGTGGACGAAGATGAGCAATATAATCAAAGTAGGAATGGCAGATCTTAATATATGCAAAGCACCGGACGGTATTACGACGCTGGGATTGGGTTCCTGTGTGGGGGTTGCGCTCAGGGATCCCGTCACAAAGATCGGAGGGCTGCTGCACGCGATGCTGCCGGATTCAACGGTCATAAAAAATAATACCTGTGTGGAAAAATTTGTGGATTCAGGACTGGATGAACTGGTAAAGAGGATGGTGCGCGCCGGGGCAAACAGATCCAGGCTGGAGGCAAAGCTGGCAGGCGGCGCTCAGATGTTTGCTTTTCAGCGGAATTCCGATCTTGTAAAGGTCGGTGAGAGGAATGCCGAGGCGGCGAGGAAGAAATTGAAAGCGATGCATATCAAGCTGCTTTCAGAAGATACGGGACTGAACTACGGGCGCACCGTGATATATTACCCGGAGACGGGGAAATATGTGATAAAGGCGGTTGGAAAACCGGAAAAGAGCATATAAGGGGGAATGCTTTGGCGTGGCAAAAAAGAAGGATGACACAAACAAAAAAGAAAAAAAACAGCGCCAGGGCCGCATGTTCAGTGTCAGTAAAGAGGCAAAGCGAAGGCTGATACCGCCTTTTATCATGCTCACGGCAGGGGCGGCGGCGAGTATCCTGATGGTGATGCAGGGGAGCTATGAACTCCATGAGTTTTTAAAAGTCCTCCTGCTCATTTTGGTTTTGTTTTATATTCTGGGCTGCCTGTTAAAGAGTGCGTTGGATGTCATTGACAGACAGAATACTCCTCCGGAGCCGGAAGAGGATGAAATGATAGAAAAAGGGCCGGAAGAGGAGGAGTCCGAAGAAGAGAATTCCGAGGAGCAGGCGGTAGATGATGAATGAGGCGGAAAAGAAGAGGCTTTGGGATGAATACGGGAAGGCGAAAAGTCCCGAAGTCAGAGAGAAGATCATAACAGAATACGCACCTCTTGTAAAGGTCGTGGCGGGGCGCCTCAGCATGTATCTGGGTTACAATGTGGAGTATGACGACCTGGTGGGATATGGTGTGTTCGGACTGCTCGATGCGATCGACAAATATGATATGTGCAAGGAGGTCAAATTCGAGACGTATGCGAGCCTGCGGATCAGGGGCGCTATTCTGGACCAGATCAGGAAAATGGACTGGATACCGCGGACGATCAGACAGAAGCAGAAAAAGATCGACGCGGCAATGCGGGAGATAGAAAGCCGTGAGGGGAGACCTGCGACGGATGAGGAGATCGCGGTGAACCTGGGCATTACGGACGAGGAATATCTGGACTGGCAGGGGCAGATGAAGGTGACCGGCGTAGTTTCCCTCAATGAGTTCATGGAGTCGGGAAGCGAGGTACCCGTGGAGGCGGGAGCTCATTCGGGACAGTTTGATTCCCCGGAAGTTGTCATGGAAAAAGATGAGCTGAAGAAAATGCTGATGGAATCGTTGGAGGTATTGACCGAAAAGGAAAAGAAAGTTATCCTGTTTTATTACTATGAGGAACTGACCTTAAAGGAAATCAGCTCCATTTTGGAGGTTTCAGAGTCTAGAATCTCTCAGCTTCATACAAGGGCGCTCCAGAAAATGAAAACTAAAATGGGAAAATATATGGGAATTTTAACCGAACATTGAGCAACCTCATGTAAAGCGGAAGGTATGGTGGTATATGAAGAATGGCTTTTTCCAGTTAGTGCATAAGGAGGATGGGACATATGTCAGGCTGATTCCGCCGGTGGACGGCGGAGAGGCATTGTCCTTGGATGAACTCAGGGAGTATCTGGATACCCGGATCATTACTTATGACAGCGGAGAGTTGAGAAATGCGTTTTTGGAACTGGACTCGGAAAAGCTTGTCCGCCTGAGCGAGGAAGCTACATTTCCACGCAAAGAGAGTTATTCCCTGACGGTTTCTGCGGACAAGATGAGCGCGGTGGCACGGTTTTATGCGCCGTCTTCCGGGGCGAAGAAAATGACGCAGGAAGAGATGATGGCTGAAATCAGCGCGAGAAATATTAAATATGGCATCTGTCATGAGAATATTGAGGCGTTTTTTAAGGATAGGGCATACTGCCAGGATGTGGTGATCGCACGGGGAAAGCCGATGGAGGCGGGAGTGCCTGCGAAGATAGAATACCTGTTTCCGACAGAGCGCAAGGCAAAGCCGGCGCACCGGGAAGACGGCAGCGTGGATTTCCACAAGTTGAACACAGTTTGTCCCTGTAAAGAAGGGCAGGTGCTGGCAAGGCTGACGCCTGCGGTACAGGGAAAGCCGGGGTGCAATATTTTGGGGACGGAACTGGCTCCCCCGACGGTGAAAGATGAAAAACTGAAGTTCGGAAAAAATATTGATCTGTCAGAGGACCGGCTCACGATAATCTCCAAGATCAACGGGCATGTTACATTTATCAACGGGGAAGTGTTCGTATCAGATCTGCTGGAACTGAAGAATGTGGATGCTTCCACCGGGGACGTGGAGCATAACGGCAGTATCATAGTCTACGGGAATGTCTGTTCCGGCTATTCGTTGAAGGCGGACGGAGATATAGAGATCAAGGGTATTGTGGAAGGCGCCAGAGTGGAGGCCGGAGGGAATATATCTATTGCCCGCGGCATGAACGGCATGTCCAAGGGAGTGCTTTTGGCCAAGGGGCATGTTGTCTCCAAATTTTTGGAAAACGCGGAAGTTTCCGCGTTGGGATATGTATCCGCGGAGGCTATTTTGCACAGCCAGGTGCGGGCGGGGACAGAGATCGAGGTGACCGGTAAAAAGGGGTTCATCACGGGGGGAAAGGTGATGGCCTCGAATAAGGTGACTGTGAAGACTCTGGGTTCTGCCATGGGTGCGTCTACGGTAGTGGAAGTAGGGATCCATCCGGAACTGAAAAAGAGAAAGATGAACCTTTTAAAGACGATGCAGGAAACCAGGAAGTGCATAGCGGATATAGAGCCGGTGATGATAGCGGCGATCCAGAAAAAACAGAAGAGCCTTTCGGTTACCGATGAGCAGATGAAGCATGTGCGTAAACTTGCGATCATCAGGCTCCAGAAGAAGAAGGAACTGGAAGATATATACAGGGAACTGGAGGATCTGGAGGATATTCTGGAGGAGAGCGAGGATCCGTCTGTGGATGTGACGCAGGAGGTGTTTCCGGGGACAAAGATATGTATTCTGGACGTATCGATGGTAGTGAAGAGGAACCTGAAATTCTGCAGATTCATCAGATCTGAAGGGGAGGTTAAGATGACCGCTTTGTACTGAGCGCAAAGCGGTCATAGAAATTGGAGAGAAAATGGGAATGTTGGAGATCATTTTACTGGCGGCGGGAGCGGTACTTTTTATCGCGAGTTTCTGCGTTCCGGTAAAACAGGAAAAACTGAAGGAAGAGGCAAAGAATCTTGCGGCAGAGGAAGTGAAAAGTCTGGTGTCGGAAGAGCTTGAGCATGTGCGCGGGCATCTGTCAGAGCTCTCTGAGGAGGAGATACAGCAGCAGATCGAGAAGTCTGAGCGTTCCATGGAACGGATTTCCAATGAAAAGATCATGGCTGTCAACGAGTATTCGGATACCGTGTTGGAGGAAATCCACAAAAACCATGAGGAAGTGGTCTTTCTCTATGAGATGTTAAAGAGCCGGAAGGAAAGCCTTACCGAATCCTACGGCAAAGCGGAGCAGGGCATTCAGGAACTTTTACAGCAGGTGAAGGATGCTGAGATCACAGTCAGGGAAAAGCTTGCGGAACTGTCCGATAAGAGAGCGGAGGCGGAACGGAACAAGAAGAGAGCGCCGTCTGCTGCGGAAAGGAAGGAGCCGGAGAAAGGAATTTTCCCGGCTGAGGAGCCGGCGGGGCGGCAAACGGCGGTGTCCGCTCTGGAGATGTTGAGAGGGAAGGTCGCGGAAAGCCGGGCGAAGGAGGCGGAAAATTCCGCATTTGAACCTTTTGTGCCGGAAAAGGTGGAAGTGGTGCCGAAGAAAAAAACTTCTGGAAAGACGCAGAAGGCGGAGAAAGAGCAGGAGGCAAAAGGCGGGCAGGCGGAAGAGCGTAAGGAGGCGAAGGAGCAGAAGACGGAGAAAAGTCCTGCCGGGGAAACGCCGCCTGAGGTGGTGCCGGATAAAGAGAGCGAGAAAAAAACGTCCTTTTCGGAGGAGGAGGAAATGATGCTTCTTTTGTCGGAGACCATGGAAAAGGGACAGGCAAACAGCAATGAAAGGATTCTGGAGCTTCACAGGGCGGGGAAGTCTAATATGGCCATCGCCAGAGAACTGGGGCTCGGGATCGGGGAAGTGAAGCTTGTGATCGATTTGTATGAAGGACTGCGATAAAAACGGTGGACTGTGGCGGAAATCGGCTGCAGGGCATGGAAGGTGCGGTCAGATGGAGAGTGGCTATGAAACTCAGATATTATTTGCGCGGGCTCGGGATCGGTATGCTGGTGACGGCGCTTGTGTTAGTCCTGTCGGGGAATACCGGGGGCAGGATGAGCGATGAGGCGGTGAAGCGCCGGGCTGCGGAACTTGGCATGGTGGAGAAGGATAAGACTGTGCTGGAGGATATCGAAAACAGAGAGGGCTCTGCGGAGGGCGGAGAGGCAGAGAAGGATGAAACGCCGGCAGTGCCGGAGACTGAAGACAGGGCGGAGGAGCAGGCGGATAAAACGGACAAAGAGGCGGAGGGCGCTGCTGGCGGGGAGGATCTGACAGAGGATGCCGGCGGGACAACTGATGCCATGCCGCTCCCGGAGGAAGGGAGCGAAGCTTCGGAAGAAGGAGCAGACAGTGCTCCGGAGCCAGATACGCAAAACAGCGCTGAAGCGCCGGCACAGGATGAGGAGCAGGCACTGGCGGGAGAGATAGAGAAAAAGGCTGATGAAGTGGCGGGCAGAGCGGAGGATGTGGCTGAAGGCGCGCCTGCAGGGCAGGTGGTCATTTTCACAGTGGTGCAGGGAGACAGTTCTATTTCGGTGGCAAGAAAGGCTGAACAGGCCGGTTTAGTGGGATCCGCAGCCGAGTTTGATGTATTTTTGTGTCAGAACGGGTATGATAAGAGAATATCCATCGGGAGTTATGAGATAACGATGGGGGAGACGGAGAAGGAGATAGCGGATAAGATCACGAAGAGCAGGTAGAGGAGCATGCCGTGCGGAAGTCTGGTGAGGTGAAAAGTTAAATCCTGTTTTTGGAGAAGGCTGAACTGTTACAAGAAAGTTGATCTTACTCTTGCATTGGCGGGAAAATTGTGGTAGAATACAGGCGTTGTCAAAAAACACATATGCCGAGTTTCGATTGGTGCTTCCGTATGGCGGAGGTAGGTCGGAAGGACGGGGAGTCATGGACCCGGTACGGTGTATGGAAGAAAAAACCAAACGGAGGAAAGTAGACATGAGCGTAATTTCAATGAAACAGTTACTGGAAGCGGGTGTGCATTTCGGACACCACACAAGAAGATGGAACCCCAAGATGGCTCCCTATATCTTCACGGAGAGAAACGGTATCCATATTATCGATCTGCAGAAATCTGTAGGGAAAGTGGATGAGGCTTACAACGCGGTTGCAGACATTGTTTCCCAGGGAGGTACGATCCTTTTTGTCGGAACAAAGAAACAGGCTCAGGACGCGGTAAAGACTGAGGCAGAGCGCTGCGGTATGTATTATGTAAATGAGAGATGGCTGGGCGGCATGCTCACAAACTTCAAGACGATCCAGTCCAGAATTGACAGGCTGAAAAGGATCGAGGAGATGGCTGAGGACGGTACTTTTGATGTACTGCCTAAGAAAGAAGTTATTCAGATCAAGAAGGAATGGGATAAGCTGGAGAGAAACCTCGGCGGTATCAAAGAGATGGGCAGGATCCCTGACTGTATTTTCGTGGTAGACCCGAAGAAGGAGAGGATCTGCGTACAGGAAGCGCATGCGTTGGGAATCACATTGATCGGTATCGGTGATACGAACTGTGATCCTGAGGAACTGGATTATATCATCCCCGGTAATGACGATGCGATCAGAGCCGTAAAACTGATTGTTTCCAAGATGGCTGACGCTGTTATCGAGGCATCTCAGGGTGAAGCTGCTGATCTTGGCGATGAGATGGCTGAGTCTGCAGAAGAAGGCGAAGCAGCCGACATCGAAGAAGTAGCTGCTGCAGAATAGAGCCGCTGTTTTTCAAGCGGCGATACAGGAGCATAGCGTCTGCGGAGCAGCCGCCAGCGAAGCGTTTGCGAGTCGAGCAAAAGAAAGAGGCGATACAGGAGCATAGCGTCTGCGAAGCAGCCGCCGGCGAAGCGTTTGCGAGTCGAGCAAAAGAAAGAGGCGATACAGGAGCATAGCGTCTGTGGAGCAGCCGCCAGCGAAGCGTTTGCGAGTCGAGCAAAAGAAAGCGGCGATACAGGAGCATAGCGTCTGCGGATCGACAGAATAGCAGATTATGATGATCACACAGAGCGATACCCGGCGGAGAACCGAACGGACCCGGTCGGGCAGGTTCTGGAGACAGGATAGATTTGGAGGAAAATAAAATGGCTATTACAGCAGGAATGGTAAAAGAGTTAAGAGAATTGACCGGTGCGGGTATGATGGACTGTAAGAAAGCTCTCACCGAGACAAACGGAAATATGGAGGAAGCTGTTGAGTTTCTGAGAAAGAACGGACAGGCAAAGGCAGAGAAGAAAGCGGGGCGTATTGCGGCGGAAGGTATCTGCCGTATCGCGACAGAAGGCGGCAAGGCAGCAGTTGTGGAGGTGAACTCCGAGACTGACTTTGTGGCAAAGAACGAGACGTTCCAGACTTTTGTTGAGGCTGTTGCAAAGCAGGCGCTTCACACAACAGCGGCAGACATGGATGCTTTCCTTGCGGAAAACTGGGAAACAGATACTTCCAAGACGGTGAAGGAAGCGCTGGTGGAAAAGGTTGCAACCATTGGCGAGAATCTGAATATCAGAAGATTTGAAGTTGTGGAAGCTCCTATCGTGGTCGATTATCTCCACGGCGGCGGCCGTATCGGCGTTATCGTAGCTGCAGAGGCAGGCGCTGACAGCGATGCCGTGAGAGAAGCATTGAAGAATGTAGCGATGCAGGTTGCGGCGCTGACACCGAAGTATGTGAGCAGAGATGAAGTGGGCGATGACTATATTGCTCATGAGAAGGAGATCCTGTTGGCTCAGATCATGAATGATCCGAAGGAATCCGCTAAGCCTCAGAAGGTGATCGACGGCATGATCAATGGCCGTATCAACAAAGAGTTGAAGGAGATCTGCCTGCTTGATCAGATCTATGTGAAGGCGGAGGATGGCAAACAGACCGTAGGTCAGTATCTTGCGCAGGTTGCGAAGGAAAATGGTACGGAACTGAAGGTGACAAAGTTTGTGCGCTATGAAACGGGAGAAGGCCTGGAGAAGAAGAACGAGGACTTTGCGGCTGAGGTTGCGGCGCAGATGAACGCATAAGGTGAAGTTTATCTGGTTATTATGAATGAAAAACCCTTGTGAATGGCGTGGGAATGCCATTTGCAGGGGTTTTTGTTGAAAAGCCAACAGGAACGCATCGGATTATCAAATGAGTTTTTTCAGATATGCAAAGACAGGATTGAGTGCAGTAAACACTATTTGACGAAGGATTACAAGGCGGGAAAATATGATACTATATGGCGGCTTGTAGTTCCAGAGCAGATATATTATTTAATAAATCGTAATTTTTCAAACGCATACTAAAACGGAGGAGGATAAAATGCCATACACATTTCAATCAGTGAAAGACATGAAAAAATTAGCAGATAGCAGTAGACTATATAATTTTATTGAAGGTTTTGCAGATTATGGAAATCAGTTTTCCCTTATATGCGGTAAAATCAAAGCGTTATTTGGGCAGCCAATCTATGAGACAGAAAATTTGGAGAATCTTTTTCTATACTGTGTTTTGGCGACGTCGGAAGAAGGGGAAGAAGTTTACTTAGACATTTACTGTGCAGGCTCAGGTCCCGCAGTTGGCGGTATGCAGGACGAAAAATCCAGAAAGGCGGCAAAGGCTTTAGTAGATTATGTCTGGCAGGCCGAGCCGGTTAACTGTGCATATAAAGCTTATTACCTGGATGGACCTATTACTCTTGAATTCGGAATCAGAGATGGCGCTCCTTATTATAACGAAACGGAGTTAAGGCTTTCGGAAAAAGAATTTAGAGAACTTTATGAACGTTTGTCGTAAAACCAAACAGCATCATCCCGACAGGCAGTGGAGTACAAGACCGGCAAGGGACGATACAGTTCCCCTGTAGCAGTCCGCTTCAACTTGTGCCGATCGGGGGAGATCGCGAAGTGGTGTTATGAGACGGGGAATCCTCCGTGAAAAGTCAACAGCCCTGCCGCAGGCAGCGGAAATCGTCGCTAGGGTAAAGTTTTTGTAGGAAAAGAGAAAAGAAAGAAATAGGAAAGCACC
>CAJUDM010000016.1 GCA_910584915.1 uncultured Lachnospiraceae bacterium | reverse complement strand
TGGAGATAGGGGGACTCGAACCCCTGACCTATACGTTGCGAACGTATCGCTCTCCCAACTGAGCTATATCCCCATAATGAGTAACATCACCAATTATTATTCTGCACCGGGCGGGCGTGCATCACGAAGAGCACCTTATCCGCTTGCGGACATGATATATTATAGTCCATTTGGACAGAAAATGCAAGGATAAGATTGTAATTTTTTCGACAGGAATTTTGGGAAAGGTAAAATAGGACAGGAGACAGAGGAAGATGATCGATGCAGAACATTTTAAGCACCTGAATTATATAAAGAAAGAGCCGTTGAGCGGCAGTATGGATGGCATGCGCTATATGCTGATGAAAAAGACGGAGGGAGAAGAGAGTTATATGGAAGGGATCGTCTGGCCGGAACCTTTGGGCTATGCGAAGACACCGGAGGAAGAAAAGACAAGAAAGCGTTTTGCTCTGGACGCATCGGGGATGGCGGAGGCGATAGACTGGCTGAATGAGATGTACCAGAAATACTGGGAGGAGTAATGGCGCTGCAGCCTGAAAAGGGCATATTATCTCTGCGCGGCAGCAGGACAGCAGGGGGCTGGAATAATGTCAGGCGTCGGTTCAGCTTTCTGAGCCGTTCTGTTGATGCACAGCACAAGAGTTCTTGGCAGAACTGATAAGATGTGGTAGAATAACAGAGGCAAAGAAACGGGATTAGGGGCAAAGCTATGGAGAAGCGGGAATATCCCTGCAAGGCAGGGGACATATTATACAGGATCATGGACAACTGCGGCGGCTGTGAGTTTGAGACGGAGGTCTGCCAGCAGCGCACCTGTAAACACTACCGGAAGTATGTGGAGCAGATGACTGTGAAGTCCGTGGAGGTCAGGCACAGCAACGGGGAGAATCTGTTCTATGTCCGCGGGAAGGAGCACAGTACGGATGCGCTATTCGGGTGGACAGCCTTCCGCACGGAGGAGGAGGCGCTGGCGAGGTTGGATGGCTTTAATTAAACACCGGTCCTGACTGATTTCACATGAATCATACACAGCCGTCTTTCAGGCTGAGATAAAAGGAGTAACTATGTTAGAATTGCAGAATATACAGTACGATGTGGAGGAAAACAGGGAGATCCTGAAAGACATCAATCTGAAAATAGAAGAGCGTTTCGTGGCGGTAACCGGACCGAACGGTGGGGGAAAGTCCACACTGGCGAAGATCATTGCAGGAATCGTAAAACCGACCGCCGGGCGGATCCTGCTGGACGGGGAGGATATTACAGAATGTTCTATCACGGAGCGGGCTAAAAGAGGCATCAGCTATGCGTTTCAGCAGCCGGTCCGTTTTAAGGGGCTGACAGTAAAAGACCTGCTCACGCTGGCGGCTGGAAAAAATACCAGTGTGCAGGAGGCATGCGGTATTTTGTCGGAGGTAGGGCTCTGCGCAAGAGATTATGTAAACCGTGAGGTAAACGCATCTTTATCCGGGGGAGAGCTGAAGCGGATCGAGATAGCGATGATCATTGCAAGAGGGACAAAATTTTCCATTTTTGATGAACCTGAGGCAGGTATCGATCTTTGGAGTTTTAACAGTCTGATCAATGTATTTGAGAAGATGTACCGGGAGATGGGCGGTTCCATTCTGATCATTTCCCATCAGGAGCGGATACTGAATATTGCGGACAGGATCATCCTGATCGCTGACGGCAGAGTGCAGAAAAGCGGTACAAAGGAGGAGATTTTGCCGGAACTTCTGGCGACTACCGGAGGCAGTGCCTGTGATATGCTGCTCTCAAAAAATGAAAAAAGTAAGTCTGGATAAAACCGTGACAGTGGTTCCGATAAATTTTGATATAAAAATAGACTGGAGAGATAACCTGTATGGACATAATACAAAGAACATTGCTGGAAGAGGTGGCGGGCCTCCATGAAGTGCCGGAAGGAGCCTACAATATCAGGGCGAACGGAGAGCTGGACAGCAGGCACACTACGGCCAATATCAATATCGTGACGAAGGAGGATAAGCCGGGGATCGATATCATCATTGCGCCGGGGACAAAACATGAGAGCGTGCATATCCCGGTGATCATCAGCCAGACCGGACTGCAGGACCTTGTATACAATGATTTTATCGTGGGTGAGGATGCCGATGTGACGATCGTGGCAGGCTGTGGCATTCACAACGGAGGAGATCAGGATTCCGCCCATGACGGTATTCACAGTTTTTATCTCGGAAAAAATGCGAAAGTGCGGTATGTGGAGAAACATTATGGTTCCGGAGATGGCAACGGCCGCAATATGATGAATCCGACGACGATCATCGAACTGGCGGAGGGGGCGAGCATGGAGATGGAGACAGTGCAGATCAAAGGCATTGATTCCACCACAAGGGTGACGAAAGCGCGGCTTAGAGAGGCATCCAGCCTGGTCATCAAGGAGAAGATCATGACGCACGGAAGCCAGACAGCGATCACAGATTTTTCGGTGGATATGGACGGGGCTGGCAGCAGCGCCAATGTGATGAGCCGTTCCGTGGCAAAGGAGAATTCGAATCAGAAATTTGTGTCCGTGATCAATGGAAATAACCGCTGTGCCGGACATACGGAGTGTGATGCGATCATTATGGATAATGCCAGCGTGACGGCGCTTCCCGAACTTACGGCAAACCATGTGGATGCAAACCTGATCCATGAGGCGGCGATCGGAAAGATCGCCGGGGAACAGCTGATCAAACTGATGACACTCGGACTTACGGAGAAGGAAGCGGAAGAGCAGATTGTAAATGGGTTTTTGAAATAATATGAGGAGGCGGCTCGATTGCGGAGCTGCCTCCTCTTTTGAATATTGGGACAAGTTGCAAAGCATTTCAGCTACTGTTGCGGAGCCTGTGGCTGCTGTTGGTCGGGAGCAGGTGTGACAGCGCCGCCTTCCGCGGGCTGTTCCGGTACGCCGTAAGTGATGCCGCCTGCCGCCATCTCAAGTTTTTGCAGTTCCAGTAAGCTCTCGTAGCCGGGGGTTGCAAAGAACATAGCGTTGTGCTGGCAGGTGACAGAGGGTGTGGGAAGCTCGAGCGCCGCACCCGGATCTTCGGCAGTTCCGGGCTGTTCTACGGCAGTGCCATCGCCCTCTTCCGTAGGAGGAGCAAGTGTATCAGGATTTAATGTCAGGACACCGGAAACCTTGAACGGACATTCCGGGCTTGCCGGCAGAGGACCTGTCAGGTAACTGTAGGCACAGACCGCGCCCGCGTAATGCACGTTGCAGGATGTGGTGGGAACAGTGCCCTCCGCGAAATATTCATTTCTGATGGTGCCATCGCAAAGCCCCGGAATCGGCAGTTTGCCGGACTTGGAGCAGACAGTGGCAGTGACGATGCCCTGGGGAGTCGGGAAGGACTCGTTGGGCAGTTCTTCATGGATTTCTGACATGACAAGCCGCCAGAGTTTCTTTGCCAGATTTTTTTCCTCGGAGCCGGACAGCTTTGTGGACGTCAGAGTATTATCATAGCCCGCCCAGACTGATGCGGTATAGTATGGAGTATAGCCGGTAAACCATACATCCACATAATCCGAGGTGGTCCCCGTCTTCCCGGCGATGGACATGTTGCCAAAGTTGACGGATGTGCCGGTACCGCTCGTCACAACGTCCTGCATGGCATTTGTCAACAGGAAAGAAGTAGTCTCCTTCATAACCCGCCTGGTCTGCTGAGTCTCTGTTTTGTCGATAATGATATTGCCGTCATGGTCAGTGATCTTTGTGTACAGGATCGGTTCATTGTAAACGCCGCCGTTGGCGATCGAGGCGTAAGCGCCGGTGAGCTCCTGATTGTATACGCCCACTGTGACACCGCCCAGAGCCGTTGACTGCTGGATGTCGGAATAGACTTCATTTCCGACCACCTTGTCGGTGACGAGAGTCGTGAAACCGAGGGACTGCAGGTAGTCAAAGCCAAGCTGGGGCGTGATCTGAGTCAGCACCTTCACGGCGATGATATTCAGGGAATCCCGGATACCGTCCCGGAAAGAGCAGATGCCGCGATAGCCGCTGTACCAGTTGCTGACGGGCCTGCCGTTTTCGTAGCTGTAGGGTTCATCCATATGCACATCCGCCAGAGTCAGTCCTGCGCTGTCAAGCGCGGGAAGGTAGGCTGATACAACTTTGAATGTGGAACCCGGCTGCCTTGCGGCATCTGTGGCGCGGTTCAGGGTCCTGCTGGCGGTCTTCGGGCCTCTGCCGCCGACCATGGCTGCCACATGTCCGGTTTTCTGGTCCTCCACAACGATGGAAACCTGGGGCTGCGGAGTCAGGGTAATATTTTCACCATATACCTCGTCGCCGTCCTGCATGATGGCTTCCTTGTAGAAGTCGATATCCGCCTGTGCGTCCTCCATGGAGGAATAGAGCAGAGTGTAGCTGCTTTTGACAGTTTCCTTGTACCATTTGAGCATTTTCTGGGCATTGAAGTTCTCCAGGTCGCCGTTCGGATGCTGTATCGTCAGTTCGTAGGCAAGTTCCCACCTGGTATTGGCGGGGAAGTTCTCCTCGTTGGTAAAGACATTGTCGCAGATCCTCTGAATATCGGGATCCTGTGTGGAATAGATCTTCAGGCCGCCGCTGTAGAGCAGATAAAATGCCTGTTTTTCCGTATAGCCTGCGTTGATAAGATCCTCCAACACATCATCCACAAGGGCATCCACAAAGAAGGAGTTGACGGTGTCGTCCTCCACTTCCTGATTGACGCTCTGGATGCGGGCGTAGGGATCATCCGCCATCGCCTCATCATATTCCGCCTGATCGATATAGCCCTGTTCCAGCATGTGTTTCAGGACATCATCCCGCCGCCCCTTGTTTTTGTCCGGGTGGCTGATAGGGTTCAATCTGGACGGATTCTGTGTGATGGCTGCGATCACGGCGCATTCCGATAGATTGAGCTGGCTCACATCTTTATTGAAATAGCGCTGGGATGCCGCCTGCACGCCGAGAGTATTCTGACCGAGGTTGATCGTGTTCATATAGTTTTCCAGGATCGTATCTTTGTCCATCGTCTTTTCCACTTCCAGGGCAAGATACTGTTCCTGAATTTTTCGCTTCAATTTTTCAGCAAATTTTTCTTCGCTGGTCCAGCTTGTCAATACATTGTTTTTGATCAGCTGTTGCGTGATCGTGCTGGCACCCTGTGAGAAATCCCGGTTTTTGATGCCGATCCACGCCGCACGGAAGATACCCTGGATATCGATTCCGTTGTGCTCGTAGAAACGTTCGTCCTCGATGGCGACAAAAGCATGCGCCAGATTTTCCGGAATCTGTGACATGGGCATCGGAACTCTGTTGGAGTCGGAGGTTACCAGTTTTGCGATCTGTTTTCCTTCGATATCATAGACAAAGGTGGAAAAACCGGAGGGAGATACATCCAGATTTTCGGTATCCGGCGCAGTGGCGATAATACCCTTAAATACGCCGAAGCCTGCCGCCGCGCAGATGACTCCCACTGAGACAGCGGCAGCCAGGACGAGCTCCAGTACAAACAGTGTGATCTTTTTTCCCCAGCGGCCGTGATGTGCATTTAATTCTTTCTGCCTGCTGCGGACTCCTTTTTTACCGTAATTCATATGATAAATAACCTGTGCCTTTCTATAATCACAATACTACTGTGTTATAAAATGATCGGGAAACTTCTAAATCTGCATGGTAGATTCAGAAGTAGCGAATAACTTCGCTGCGCTCAGCTATTTTATGTCACGATATGTGCCATAAAATAAACGGGAAACTTCTAAATCTGCGTGGCAGATTCAGAAGTAGCGAATAACTTCGCTGTACTCAGCTATTTTATGTCACGATATGTGCCATAAAATGATCGGGAAACTTCTAAATCTGCATGGCAGATTCAGAAGTAGCGAATAACTTCGCTGTGCGAAGTTATTCTTCATTATAATATAAACTGTAAAAAATGGCAAATTAAGGTTTTGTGAAGGAGATGTTACCGTAAACGGGGAGGCTGTAACATCTTTATTAAAAAATAGTGAACGGTATTTTATATGTGCCCTCATACTGATTGTGTGCTGAATTTTTAAATTTATGCCGTATTTTGGAAAGAATATGATTGAGGCTTTTACGGTAGATGACATTGGAGCCTGAACTGTCACCGCCGCACCGGTGTTTTTGTGAAAGCGGATTGATAAGGAAGGGGGCAATGTGTTACAATCGGGTTAACAGATTTCGTGGGAGGAAAGTGATATGACGACGGCGGAGAAATACTTGAATATATTGAGGGAACGTGAGCCGCAGATATGGCGGGAACCGCTTGAGGAGTCCGGATTGACACAGCAGGACTTATCAGATATTGAGTCGGGGCTCGGCTATGCTCTGCCCGCTCCGTATCGTGAGTTTTTGCTGAGTTATAAGATGCCGGAGGATATGACGGTGTTTGTATCGGTATGCGGGGATTCCTTTGGCAATTCGTGGTGGGATACGTTTTCACGGGAGAAAAATGACTATGTTCCCCGCCCCGAGCACGACATCGGGCCGACAGTCGAATTTGAGTGGCATAATATAAAAGGAGACAACGGGGCGGAATTTTTGAAAAACCTGAGGGGGGAGCAGAGCGCGGAGGAGGGGTGTGCCTGTTTTCTGGAGGCGGGCTTTTTACTGCTCGGCAATCTGTACGGGTATCTGACTTATCTGGATCTGGTGAAGGGCGGCATTGTCACGATACATGAGGAGGGCGTCTACGATATGATGCTCGATGACGGCGTGGACGGCGGCAGCAGGCAGGAAGTGCGGGAATATATGGAGTCCAGGCGTCTCTATATCTGCAAAGATTTTCATGATTTTCTGCGGTTTGTGTGCACCGGTGATTTTCTGGATGAGGACGAGGCAGCATTTCCCACGCAGGAGGAACTGGAGCGGGATTACTCTTATTGATGGATAAAGGCGGCTGATAAGATGGCGGAGAGGGAAGAAGGAAAAATTGCGCAGTACCGGGTGCTGCTCGGCGAGGGGCGGGGCGAGATCGAGGAGAAGAAGTCTCGCTTTATCTGCACTCTGCGTCCGGTGCATTCGGAGCAGGAGGCGACTGATTTCATAGAGGAGATCAAGAAAAAATACTGGGACGCGCGGCATAACTGTTCGGCGTTTGTGCTGGGCAGCAGGCAGGAGCTGACAAGGTGCAGCGACGACGGGGAACCCGGCGGGACGGCGGGGCGCCCGATGCTGGAGGTGCTTTTGGGGGAAGGGCTCTGCGACGCTGCGGCGGTGGTGACCAGGTATTTTGGCGGCACGCTCCTCGGGACGGGAGGGCTTGTGCGGGCTTATGGCGGCGCGGTGAAAGCGGCTCTCGCGGAGGCGGAGACAGGAATCATGCGCTACGGGGTAAAGCTGCGGATCGGCACGGATTATAACAGTGTGGGAAAGATGCAGCATCTGTTCGGAAAGCGCGGCATTGTGCCGGAAGCGGAATACGGGGAGGCGGCGGTATTTACCGTGACTATCCCCGTGGGCGAGGCGGAGGCGCTGAAAGAGGAAGTGACGGAGGCGACATGCGGAAAAGCGAAGCTGACGGAGCTTGAGAAAATTTATTTCATTGACAGGGAGTAAACCTGTCACTATAATAGGATGGCAGGGTTTCGGAGCCATGCGCCCTGTTCCTGTGAAGCGTATTGTTTCAGAATTTAATAAAATAAGAGAGAGCAGTTCAGAAAGGTGGTGGTTTTTATGAAGAAGAGTACGGCAAAATGCAGCAGCGATAATCCTCTGCCCCGAAGTAGGCGCATAAAAATCACAACTGAAAAGGAGAGCTGCTATGGAAATGATACAGGAAGAAAGAATCGGACAGGAGATGAAACAGCTCCTGGATGAGAAGCAGTACACAAGGCTCCGCCAGAGGGTTGCCGAGCTCAACGACGCGGATATCGCGGCGGCGATGGAGGAGATGGAGGAGAAGGATCTTTTAAAGATGTTCCGCATCCTGCCAAAGAGCATGGCTGCCGATGTGTTTTCCTATCTGGAGGTGGAGAGCCAGCAGTTTATCATCACTTCCCTGTCCGAGCGGGACGCGGCGGATATCATCGACAACCTGATGTCCGATGACGCGGCGGATCTGCTGGAGGAGATGCCGGCGAACGTGGTGAAAAAGCTGCTCGCCGGGGCGAGCCCCGATACCAGGCGGGATATCAACCATCTGCTCCGGTATCCGGAGGACTCGGCGGGAAGCATTATGACCGTGGAGTTTATGGACTTCAAGGAGGACTATACGGTAGCCGACGCCATCGCCAAGATACGGAAGACGGGGATGGACTCGGAGACCATCAATATCTGTTATGTGCTGGATAAGAAGCGCACCCTGGTCGGCACGGTGGCGCTGCGCTATCTGCTGCTGAGTGAGGCGGACGCGGTCATCGGGGAGATGATGCACGAGAACGTGATCTCGCTCCACACCCTGATGGATCAGGAGGAAGTGGCGAGACAGTTTAAAAAGTACGACTTTACATCGATGCCTGTGGTGGACAATGAAAACCGGCTGGTGGGCATTATCACCGTCGATGATATCATGGATATCATGGAGGAGGAGGCAACGGAGGATATCGAAAAGATGGCGGCTATCGTCCCCTCGGACAAGCCGTATATGCGGACAGGCGTGTTGGAGACATGGAAAAAGAGGATGCCCTGGCTGCTTCTTTTGATGATTTCCGCCACCTTTACTGGAAAGATCATCACCTCCTTCGAGGGAGCACTCAGCGCCTATGTGGTGCTGACCGCCTATATCCCGATGCTGATGGATACCGGTGGAAATGCGGGCGGACAGGCGAGCGTGACGATCATCCGAAGTATTTCCCTGAATGATATTGAGTTTGCGGATCTGCCGAAAGTTATCTGGAAAGAGTTCCGGGTGGCGCTGATCTGCGGCGCGACGCTGGCGGCGGCGAATTTCTGCAAACTGATGTGGTTTGACAGAGTATCGATGTTGGTGGCGGCGGTGGTCTGCCTGACGTTGCTGGTGACGCTGGTGGCGGCAAAGTTTATCGGCTGTGTGCTGCCGATCCTGGCAAAGAAGATCGGGTTCGACCCTGCGGTGATGGCAAGCCCGTTTATCACGACGATCGTGGACGCGGTGTCGCTTCTGACCTACTTCCAGATCGCGACGGCGCTGCTGGGAATATAAATCAGCATCTGCCCGTACGCGCACAGCTTCAAATACGGATGTCGCACTTCAGACAGCCGTATTTGTAAGCTCGGGTCAAGTGTGCGGAAGGGCGGATGCGGAACTGGAATAGACCGAGCTGAAAGCTAGGGATACGAACAAAAAGCGAAGCGTTTGTGAGTTGGGATGGATGCGGAACTAAATCTACATGCGCCTTACGGCGCACCAACAAGGCATGAAAGCCGATTGCTCCGCGCCATTGGCGCTCCCGCAATCGCTGCCTGTATTCGTATTCCGGGCTATCGCCCTATATACTCATACAGGCCTGCCCGTCCGATGTCTGTATGGCTGTGCGCATACATGCGCCCATCCACACAGCCGCCGTCCGGGGCTTTCACAGTAAAATACGAGGAGAATTATTATGAAAAGAGAAGACGTAAGAAACATAGCGATCATAGCCCATGTAGACCATGGCAAGACGACTCTCGTGGATGAGCTTTTAAAGCAGAGCGGTACGTTCAGAGAGAATCAGGCGGTGGCAGAGCGGGTGATGGATTCCGGCGATATTGAGCGGGAGAGGGGCATTACGATCCTCTCCAAAAATACTGCCATCACCTATAAAGATACGAAGATCAATATCATCGACACGCCGGGACACGCGGATTTCGGCGGCGAGGTGGAGCGTGTCCTCAAGATGGTGAACGGCGTTGTGCTGGTGGTGGATGCCTTTGAGGGTCCCATGCCCCAGACGAAATTTGTGCTGAAAAAGGCGCTGGAACTGGATCTCTCGGTGATCGTCTGCATCAACAAGATCGACAGGCCGGAGGCTCGTCCGAAGGAAGTGGAGGATGAGGTGCTGGAGTTGTTTCTGGAGTTAGATGCCAGCGATGAGCAGCTCGACTGTCCTTTTGTCTATGCTTCCGCGAAGAACGGCAGCGCCACCAGGCAGATCACGGTGAAGAATAAGGATATGACGCCGCTGTTTGACACGATCCTTGAATATATCCCTGCGCCCGAGGGCGATCCCGAGGCGGGGACGCAGGTGCTGATCAGCACCATCGATTACAATGAGTATGTGGGGCGCATCGGTGTCGGCAAGGTGGACAATGGCGTGGTGAAGGTCAACCAGGATGTGGTGATCGTCAACCACCATGAGCCGGACAAGCAGAAAAAGGTGAAGATCAGCAAGCTGTACGAGTTTGACGGCCTGAACAAGGTGGAAGTGAAGGAGGCGGGAATCGGTTCCATCGTGGCGATCTCCGGCATCGCGGATATCCATATCGGCGATACGCTCTGTTCTCCCGAATATCCTGAGCCGATCCCCTTCCAGAAGATATCGGAGCCCACGATCGCCATGGATTTTATTGTCAACGATTCCCCCCTTGCCGGGAAGGAAGGAAAATATGTGACAAGCCGCCACATCAGGGACAGACTGTTCAGGGAACTGAACACGGATGTCTCCCTGCGGGTGGAGGAGACGGAGAACACGGATGTGTTCAGGGTTTCCGGCAGAGGCGAGCTGCATCTGTCGGTGCTGATCGAGAATATGCGGCGGGAAGGCTATGAGTTTGCGGTCAGCAAGGCGGAAGTCATCTACAAGAAGGATGAAAACGGGAAGCTCCTTGAGCCCATGGAGACAGTGTATGTGGATGTGCCGGAGGAATTTTCGGGCGTTGTGATCGAGAAGCTGAGCCTCAGAAAGGGCGAACTGCAGAACATGGGAAGGGCTTCCGGCGGCTACACCAGACTGGAGTTTTCCATGCCTTCGAGAGGGCTGATCGGCTATCGGGGAGATTTTTTGACGGACACCAAGGGTAACGGTATCATGAACACCCAGTTTGACGGCTACGGTCCCTACAAGGGGGACATCCAGTACCGCAAACAGGGCTCACTGATCGCCTTCGAGGCGGGGGAGGCTATCACCTACGGGCTGTTCAACGCCCAGGAGAGAGGCGCGCTGTTTATCGGACCGGGCGAGAAGGTGTACGCCGGCATGGTGATCGGGCAGACCGGCAGGGCGGAGGACATCGAAGTCAATGTCTGCAAAACAAAACACCTGACCAACACCCGTTCCTCCAGCGCGGACGAGGCGCTGCGCCTTGTGCCGAAGAAGATCATGAGCCTGGAGCAGTCGCTGGACTTCATCGATACCGACGAACTGCTGGAAGTGACGCCGAAGACATTGCGGATCAGGAAGAAGATTCTCGATCCCACGATGCGCAAGCGGGCGGCGATGAAGAAGGGATAACTGAAGATGTGCCAGAGAATCCACAGCGGGAGCTGCATCCGGGCTGTGGATTTTTTATGTACAGATTTTGCAAAGGCAGAATGTCATGCTTTTGGAATGCCGTATGGAGAAGATTATTGCGCCGGTGATGAGTACGGGGGTGCGATTGTGTATTGTAAGGTGAAGGATAGGAGGCAGAGAGTCTGATGATTCTCCGCTTTATTCATTGGATATAATTCGATGTTTTATTGGATGAATATAAGAAAATATGCGATAAAAACAAGGTATGTAATATATGAAACTATAATATTATCGGATTGTATATTGTGATTGACATGTAAAAATTGCAAAAGTATAATAATATAAAATATTGGAAGGGATTAACTGCATGGATTACAAAAAAATTATTGATAATTTTATAACAGAATATCCGGATTATAAAAGTGATGTAAAGAATTTTACCGAATATCTGGAAATACATTGGGGAAATTCTTTGTCAGGGGAACCGCTTCGTATTTTACTTAAGGGTATAGATGTTGAATTTATACTACAAAGCCTGGTTTATAATGTAGAAGATATACAGCGATATAAAAGCAAAACAAAGGCTAAGCGGTATGCTACTGTGGTAGGGTTGTTTTTTAATTACATCCGAAAGACTACAGAGATTGTAAACCCTGAATTATATGATGCAATTTCCTTTGGCCGTTTGCGGGAAAACTCATATATGAAACGAATGATGGCATATATTGAGAAATGTGATTTGCTTGCGGGTATAGTTGAACAGGAGCCGTTGACGTTTATGCAAGCCGAAGAACTTTTGGCATGGTCAAATGAACAGCTTGAAGATACGGAATGGGGAGGGGCTACAGACCTTAAGAAAGCAATGGCGGCTATCGGAATAAAGATGATGATGCTTTATGGGATTACCTATCGTGAATTAAGAAAACTCAAATGGGAGAATTTCGATGAATATTATGGTTTTATTACAGTAAATGGCTTTGAGCTTCGTTTGCCGCCCAAATTGTCAAGACAGTTACAGCAAGTACAGAAATTTGTTTTTCAGTATAAAGTAAAGAGCAATGATGACTTGCTTTTTATGGATGGGAATGGAGAACCATGGGGGGAGATAACGTCTTCTTCCGGGATTCCTGACTATTTAGGGACTCTGATAGAAGTTACAAGTGTAACCAGCATTGTCAAGTATGGAATAGGACAACTTCTTAAGGCGGGTTTAAGTGATTCTGTTATTAAAAAAATAACGGGTGCAAGTGATAAACTGATACAAGGGTGTCTCTTGACTGAGGATGATGAACTAAAAAAGATTATAAATAATAAAATTGTTACAGCAGAGTTGTATTATGAGTTTTAGAGAAGATAAAGTGGACAGGGAGGGATGAATCTATGGATGAAAACAAAGGTGAAATTTTAATTTATCAATCAGAAGACGGATTAACTAATGTTAAAGTTACTATACAAGATGAAACGGTTTGGCTTTCCCAACAACAAATGGCTGAACTGTTTCAAACATCGCGAACAAATATTGTAGAACACATAAAACATATTTTTGCAGAAGGAGAATTAGATGAGGTCTCAACCTGTCGGAATTTCCGACAGGTTCGGCAGGAGGGAACAAGGCAGGTTACAAGAGAGGTACCATATTATAATTTGGATATGATTATTTCTTTGGGATATAGAATAAAGTCTCTTATAGCGACGAGATTCAGGAAATGGGCGACAGAACGTCTAAGGGAATACATGATTAAGGGCTTTACGATGGATGACGAACGCCTTAAAGGCAATGGTGGCGGGAACTATTGGAAAGAGCTTTTAGACCGTATTCGTGATATTCGTTCATCGGAAAAAGTGATTTATCGTCAGGTTCTGGATTTATATGCCACAATGTAGATTATGATCCTCATAGTGAGGAGTCGATTCGTTTTTTTAAAATAGTGCAAAATAAGCTTCATTTCGCGGCACATGGACATACTGCAGCAGAAATAGTTTTTGAGCGTGCTGATGCCCAAAAACCTTTTATGGGATTGACGTCCTTTTCGGGAGAGTTACCTGCTCTTAAAGATATTGGAATTGCAAAGAATTATTTAAAGGAAGATGAACTGAAGGTATTAAATAATCTGGTATCTGGTTATTTTGACCTGGCGGAAATTAATGCGATTGAACATCGCCCAATGTATATGAATGATTATGTTGAACAGCTTGATTCGGTATTATCGTCAGGAAACAGAAAAATACTCAGTGATAGTGGCAGGATAAGTCATGCGCAGGCAATGAAAAAAGCAAAAGAAGAATATCAAAAGTATCAGGCAGTCACGATTTCTCCAGTTGAAGATGCTTACATAAAAACAGTAAAAGTGGCAGCTAAAGCAGCAAAACAGGCTGGTAGAAAAAACAAATCATGATGGACGATAATAATGTTAAAGAGAAAGATTTTTTTAAAAGTTCGTGTCATTAACTTGACACAAGCGGGCAGGATGCCATGCAATTATTCAGTTTGTGCCAATGAAGCCAGAGCCTGATGAAAATCGGGAAATGCTTTGCTCAGCCGAATCGGTTTTCCGTTTTCGTCGATAAAACAGTGTTCGGAATGCCCGGTGCAGACAGTTTTCCCGTCCGCGTTTTTCATATCATAGTCCAGTTTGAGCCGGACGCCCTTCCATTCAGCCACGGAGACATGGATAGAAATTTCGTCCGAGAAGGTGGTGCTTATCCTGTAACTGCATGTCACGGCTGTCACAAGGGAGATGATCCCCAGCGATTCCAGTTTCGGGTAATCCCATCCGATTTGACTCAAGAAGTCAATGCGCGCTTCCTCCATCCACCTGATATAGTTGGAGTGGTGGGTGATCCCCATTTTGTCGGTTTCATAGTATTGGACGGTGTGTCTGTATTCTTTCATGGGTTGTCTCCTTTTTATGCCGGTTCGTCGCTTTTCAGATCCAGCCTCATAAAGACAGAGTCTGCCATCGGGCTGTTATTATAGCTTCCGATCTCATAAAATCCGAACTTTCTGTAGAGCCGGATGGCGCTCTGCAAAAACGGCAGCGTGTCGAGAAGCATACAGGAATAACCGATTTCGCGGGCGTCTTCTATGATCTGCCCAACAAGGTGCTCCCCGATCTGCCTGCCGCGAAAGGCTGGTTTTACATAGAGCCGTTTCATCTCACAGTTTAACTCATCGATCTTTCTGAGCCCGATACATCCTGCGGCACATCCCTCGCAATATGCCAGATAGAGCCTGCCGAAGGGGAGCCCGTATTTATCTTCAAGGTGCGCCAGTTCCCGCTCATAGTTTTGCAGTGCAAGGTACTGACGGAAGGAAGCATCGCCGGCGATCAGCATTTCCGTGTATTCTGAGAAAAGTTCTCCAGTCTCCTGGATATGGCTGTAGGCGGGAAGAAGCGTTATAGTCATAAAATTTGCCTCGCTTATGGTGGTGCAGTTACGACTGCATGGGCGTTTCGTTTTCATCTGCCCGGCAAAAAGAATCTACAGCTTTCTTAAAGTCTGTTTTCACCCCGGGCGTATTTTTTGATGAGTACCTTTTCGCAGGGAAGCGTCCGAAATAATTCCTGCATAACTCTGAACCCAAATTCTTGAATGGGATCATCTTCTGACAGCTTATTGGGATAGTCACTCAAAAGAGTGACATACAGATTCCAGACGATATCCTCATCCGGAAACTTTACACGCCCATTTTTCTCCCGATTAGGATACAGTTCCAAAAAGAGATTGCTGACCCTGTGTCTGAACCGATAGATATGGTCATATTCCGGCGGCTCCGCATCCGGTGTGGAGCGCCCGAACGGACCGGTGGATTTTAACATGTTCAGACCTTTTGGGATACGGGAATCATGGATTTCCCTGGCGACTTTACTGTTTGCCTTTTTGAAGATCCTGATGATTTCCTGTTCCGATAAATCTCCCGTTTTCAATCCATATTCAAACATACCGGATTCAAACATGTTTACAGCCTCCATGTTTCAGATTTTTTGTTTCTGCCGATTCAAATTTGCCGGTTACAAGTGTAGCACATTTCTCCATCGAAAGCAATCCGTGTCCCATGTCCTGATGCGAATCAGAATGGATATAAGTTACTATTCATGACATTGGACCGTGAATAGTAACGGATATAACACCCCGGGATTCAACGATTCACCTGAAAATCATTAAATTCCTGTGCCCGATCTTTTATGGACTCATCGACATCTGTCCGTTTGACGATTTCCTCTGTAATGTCGATGAGTTCTTTTTTTGAAAAAAGCCCTTGACATATTGTCATTTTGATATTATCATAATGATATTAAGAAAGAACGGAGAAAAAAGGAGGACAAAACATGGGTATCACATACAAAAAATTCGATCCCACGGAATACGTTATGAAGGTGAAAAAGGGGAAAGTCGTTCAGCAGGGGCTGGGGCTGTCTTTTTTCTATAACACGATGACGGAGAGCATGATGGTCGTTCCGACTACGGCGTTCGATGCAAGTTTTGCGTTCAACGATATTATGACATCGGATTTTCAGTGTGTCAGCGTGCAGGGCGATATTTCCTATATTATCACGGACTATGAGAAGGCGGCTCAGATGGTGGATTTTTCCTACAAAGACAAGAAGGAATACGCGCTCATCCTGACGGAGGCTAGGCAGAAGATGGCGAAGCGGATCATCAATCTGGCAAAGGTCCATGTGGCAAAGCTGATCAGCGGCAAGAGTGTGCGGGAGGCGATCATCTGCGCGGATGAACTGGCGGAAGCGCTGAAGGCGGGACTGAAAAATGACAAAACGATCCAGGCATTCGGGCTTGAGATGATCTCAGTGTCCATCCTGGGCATTCTGGCGCAGGCGGATACCAGGAAGGCGCTGGAAGCCGCCACCAGGGAGGAAATCCTGAAACAGCAGGACGACGCGATCTACAAGCGCAGGAATGCGGCGATCGAGCAGGAGCGCATCGTCAGGGAGAACGAGCTGAACACGGAGATCAAAGTTGCCGAGAAGACAAAGGAAAAGCGGGAGAAGGAGATGGAGATGAAGCGGCTTGTGCAGGAAAAACAGGCGGAACTGGATGCCAGGAAGCTTGCCGATGATATCCGGCTGGAGGAGGAAAACTGTAAGCTCGTGGACTTGCAGACGGAGAATGAAAAGAAGAAGTCGGACGCGAAAGCCTATGATTCCGAGGCAATCTTAAAGACCTTTGCCAACGTGGATAAAGAGGTTGTCAAGGCACTTGTGACGAGCGGCATGGACAGCAGGGCACTGATCGCCAGGGCGTTTGTGGAGATCGGGGATAAGGCGGATAAGATCGGTGTGCTGAACGTATCGCCGGATCTGTTGGAATCGCTGGCGAATGCGTGAAGAGAACCGGATATTGAGTGTGCCGGAATAGGGCGGATGCGGTACTGGAAACAGCATCAGCCCGTACAGCGCACAGGACAATTTGCAGATGTGAGAACAGATGCAAATTTGTCCTCGGAAAAAGTGTGCTGGAAGGGCGGATGCGGTACTGGAAACAGCATCAGCCCGTACAGCGCACAGGACAATTTGCAGATGTGAGAACAGATGCAAATTTGTCCTCGGAAAAAGTGTGCTGGAAGGGCGGATGCGGTACTGGAATAGAGGAAAAGGCTATGGAGAGAGGCATGAACAAGGTGGTCCTTGTCACAAGAAAGACAAGGCTGCATGAACTGATCCAAAAATATAATACGATGGAGCAGGCACGGTTTTATATAGAACATCTGGGGGCGGACTTTACAGATTATCTGCGGGAGGATAAACGGTATCGGGAGGCGGTGGAAAAAGTGGCGGCGGCAGCCGAAAAGTATGCCAGAGTGCAGCGCATCGACCGGGATTTCCTGCCCAATATGCTGTTCGGTGAGAAGGATATCGTCGTTGCCGTCGGGCAGGACGGACTTGTGGCAAATGTGATGAAATATTTGGACAGACAGCCGTTGATCGGCATCAATCCCGATCCCGCCAGGTGGGACGGCATACTGCTCCCCTTCGAGGCGGGGCAGGCGGAGAAGGCGATTTTCAAAACCCTCGCCGGCAATTACGCGGCAAAGGAGATCACGATGGCACAGGCAAGCACGCAGGACGGACAGTGTATGCTCGCTGTCAACGATCTGTTTATAGGGCTAAGGACCCATGCGTCCGCGAGGTATGATATCACCTGGAACAGGGAGACGGAGCATCAGTCGTCCAGCGGCATCATCGTTTCCACCGGGCTTGGCTCTACCGGCTGGTATAAATCTGTCATCACCCAGGCGGCGGGAATCGCCAGCGCCTTTGGCGGGCGGGAGTTTAAAGCCGGGAGACTTAGCTGGGATGCCGAGCGGCTTATCTTTGTGGTCAGGGAGCCCTTTCCCAGCCGCTCTACAGGATGCGGCATCGTATTCGGAGAGATCGGTGAGCGCGATGACTTCCGCGTCCTGTCTAAGATGCCCGGAAACGGCGTGATCTTTTCGGACGGGATCGAGGCTGACGCGATCGAATTCAACGCCGGGACGGAAGTTGCGATCCGGATGGCGCCGCGGAAGGGGATGCTGGTGACGGCGTAGTCTCTGGTCGGGAGGCGGACCGTTGCAAAGACGGAGGTGTACCGTGAAAAGAGCAGTTTTGGCAGGTATGACGTACTGCTGGAACCTGTGCACAGCCGGGACAACGGGATCATTCTGGAGTTTAAGGTACAGGATTCCGAGGAGGAGAAAGAACTCTCCGATACGGCGAAAGCGGCGCTTCGGCAGATAGAGGAGAAAAAATATACTGCTTACAGAGGAACTCTCTCCATGGATCGGGACGATTCAGGGGAGGGTTCTTTTTTGTGCGGGCAATCATATGTTAACGCCGAACGGCATAAAACGGCATGTGGCAGGCATCGCCTGCGATCATCCGTAAAGCCTGTGTCCGTTTATCGTGCGATGCCTTACACTTCTACCTTTCTTATTTTCCGCATATATATGTAATACACAGAGACAAATTCTGCCGGATCGACGCAAAATACGGATTTTTGCCCCGGGCAAATACCGGGGCGCAGATCCGGCGGGAGGAAAGACCGAAACGATTTCGGAGAAAGGGCAACGGTGCCGTGCGGGGCATGGCATCAGGAGGAGGATAGGCATGATGGATAAAGTAATTGAAAACAACCAGGTGACAGTGATGGGAAAGATCGTGAGCGGTTTTCTTTTCAGTCACGAGATTTACGGAGAGGGCTTTTACATGATGGATGTGGAGGTGGAGCGGTTGTCGGATTCCACGGATATCATCCCTGTGATGGTATCGGACCGTCTGATCGATGTGACCCAGGACTATACAGGCGTGAATGTCTGTATCGGGGGACAGTTCAGGTCCTACAACAGACACGAGGAGAAGAAGAACAAGCTTGTATTGTCCGTATTTGCGAGGGAGATTGATTTTATCGAGGAGATGGAGGAGAATGCCAAGACAAACCAGATCTTTTTGGATGGATTTATCTGCAAGGAGCCGATCTACAGAAAGACGCCCCTCGGCAGGGAGATCGCGGATCTGCTTCTGGCGGTGAACAGACCCTACGGAAAGTCTGACTACATCCCCTGCATCTGCTGGGGCAGGAACGCCCGGTTTGCCAGCACCTTTCAGGTGGGGGACAGATGCATGATCTGGGGGCGCATCCAGAGTCGTGAATATATGAAAAAGATCACGGAGGAGGAACTGGAAAAGAGAGTGGCATACGAGGTTTCCGTGAGCAAGCTTGAGACCGGAGAGTAAACTGCCTGACACACAGCGTGTTTGCGGAAGAAACTGCCCTCGTACAAGCGGTGCCGGGGAGTACAACGGCTGTATTGCGGCCGCGGGCAGAACTTTTGTGGATCGAACCGCCTCATCTCAGAACCGGCAGGTGTTTGAAAAAAAGTTTATGCAAATTGTCAGACATCTACGCATTGACACTGAAATTAGAAAATGATATATTGTTATTTAGATAGAGGTTGCGCCTGTTATCAGTAGCCCGCCTGATGTGGCAGTCACAGAGGAGGACGGGGGAAAGGAGCCGGCGCCGAAGGGGTGTTTTACTGCAGGGCATTTCCTGGGCATGTATTTAAGAGGTACATGACTGTCATCGGCAGATGGGGCGCTATCGTAACGAAGTCTATTTGGCGGCTCATGTTGCATGGGCCGTTTTCTGTATACATACCGCGCGGGAAGGCGCGAAGAAAGAAAAGGGGTCCACCAGTATCATTATTATACTATTGTAAGAATGGAGGAGCATTATGTCAGTATTTACAGGAGCAGGCGTGGCGATCGTCACACCATTTCATGAGGATTACAGTATCAATTTTGAGGCGTTTGCGGAACTGATCGAATATCAGATCGCAAATTCCACGGATGCCATTATCGTGATGGGTACCACGGGGGAATCCGCGACAACGTCCATCGAGGAGCATATCGAGGCGATCCGGTTCTGCGTAAAAACAGTGAATAAAAGAGTGCCGGTCGTTGCGGGAACGGGCTCCAACGCCACGGACACGGCGATCCACCTTTCCAGGGAGGCGGAAAAGTGCGGTGCGGACGGGCTGCTTGTGGTTTCCCCCTATTATAACAAGGCGACACAGAACGGGTTATATAACCATTACAAAGCCATAGCGGACAGCGTAAAGCTTCCGATCATCATCTATAATGTACCCAGCAGGACCGGCTGCAATGTCCTGCCGGAGACAGTGGTAAGGCTCTGTAAAGAGGTGGAAAATATCGTCGGCGTAAAGGAAGCCAGCGGCAATATCTCTCAGATCACAAAATTGTTTGCGCTTGCGGACGGCGCCGTGGATGTCTATTCCGGCAACGATGACCAGATCGTGCCGATCCTGGCGTTTGGCGGCAAGGGTGTTATCTCTGTACTGTCAAACATTGCGCCGAAGCAGACCCACGATATCTGCCAGCTCTATTTTGATGGAAAGACAGCGGAGAGCGCGGCGCTGCAGTTGAAGGCGATCCCTCTGGTGGATGCGCTGTTCTGCGAGGTGAATCCGATCCCGGTGAAGAAGGGCGTGGCACTGATGGGTATTGCGGCGGGACCGTTGCGCATGCCGCTCTCCGAGATCGAGCCGGCGCATGAGGAGAAACTGAGAAAAGCGATGGCGGATTTCGGATGTGAACTGAAATAAGGGGGACGCGCTCGGACGGTTGAAGCGGTGTCAGTTTAGTCGTGCGTTCCTTCCGGCTGGATGAAAGGTGAAACGGAATGGCATTGAAGATTGAGCTGTTGCAATAAGAGAAAGTAAGCAGTCCGGCGTAATGCCGGGCTGTCATTATAGCAAGAGAAACAGGCGATAAAAAGAAGGGCAGGTATATTATGGTAAAAGTAATTTTGCATGGCTGCAACGGTAAGATGGGGCAGATGGTCACTGAACTCTGCAGTCAGGAGGAAGATGTAAAAATTGTCGCGGGCGTTGATGCGTTTCAGCACGGAACAGGGGAGTATCAGGTCTATCGGGATATTTACCAGTGCAACATCGCGGCGGATGTGGTGATCGATTTTTCCACTGCGACTGCTGTCGACGGCCTGCTGAATTATTGTGCGGAAAAGAAGCTGCCCTGTGTGTTGTGTACCACCGGCCTGTCCCCTGAGCAGCTTGAAAAGGTGAAGGAAGCGTCGGAGAAAACAGCCGTACTGCGCTCCGCCAATATGACTCTGGGGATCAATCTGTTGATGAAGGTGCTGAAAGAAGCGGTGGCGGCGCTTGCCCCGGCGGGATTTGATGTGGAGATCGTGGAGAAACACCACAACCAGAAAGTGGACGCGCCAAGCGGTACGGCGATCGCGCTTGCGGATGCGATGAACGAGGAGATGGGCGGCGCCTATGAGTATGTCTATGACAGAAGCTGGGTGAGGCAGAAGAGAGACAAGAAGGAGCTTGGCATCTCAGCTGTCCGCGGTGGTACGATCGTGGGAGACCACGATGTGATCTTTGCGGGGGCGGACGAGGTCATCACGTTCTCCCACAGAGCGTACTCAAAAGCCGTATTTGCCAAGGGGGCAATTCAGGCGGCGAAATTTATAGCGGGAAAGCCGGCAGGGCTCTATGCGATGTCGGATGTGATCGGGCAAAGAGAATAGATGAGCCGTAAGGCGAATCTATTCGATACGGTGCAATTAAGAGAAGCGCAGCTTCTCGCTACAACACGATTTATGAAATAAATTGTGTTGGTTCCCGTTGAAAATCGCAGCGGTTCCCGTATAAATAAAGGTAGGACAATCTATGAACGAACTGGAACTTAACTTTTTAAAAAGTCTGTCGAATCAATACCCGACGATCGCTTCCGCCTCCACGGAGATCATCAATCTGCAGTCTATCTTGAATCTGCCCAAGGGGACGGAGCACTTCATGACGGATATCCACGGGGAATCGGAGCAGTTTAACCATATCCTGAAAAACGGCTCCGGCTCGGTGCGCCGAAAAATCAATGAAGAATTCGGTAATACTATGAGCGAGCGCGATAAAAAAGCGCTGGCGACGCTGATTTATTATCCGAAGGAAAAGCTGGATATTGTATTGCAGAGCGAGGACAATATCGAGGACTGGTACAAGATCACTCTGCACAGGCTGGTGCAGATCACGAAGCGGGTGGCATCCAAGTACACCCGTTCCAAGGTGCGCAAGGCGCTGCCGGCTGACTTTGCCTATATTATTGAGGAACTGATCACAGAGAAGGCGGAACTCTCTGACAAGGAAGCCTACTACAATGAGATCAT
Organism: uncultured Lachnospiraceae bacterium; assembly: GCA_910584915.1. GTDB lineage: Bacteria > Bacillota > Clostridia > Lachnospirales > Lachnospiraceae > 1XD8-76. The sequence goes on along the minus strand of CAJUDM010000016.1, from coordinate 78,319 downwards.
ACATACGATCATCCGGCTGGACCGGGCGCAGGAGTTTATCACGGCGCTGAGTTTTCTGATCCAGCGTCTTGTCATTGACCATCTCCATATTGTCGGGGATATCTATGACAGAGGACCGGGACCTCATATTATTCTTGACACCCTGAGCGGATACCATTCCGTCGATGTGCAGTGGGGCAACCATGATGTGGTGTGGATGGGGGCAGCAAGCGGGCACGGCGCCTGCATCTGCAATGTGATCAGGATGGCGGCGCGGTACGGCAACCTTGCCACGCTGGAGGAGGGGTACGGTATCAACCTGATCCCTCTTGCAACCTTTGCGCTGACAACCTACGCGGATACGGACTGCGACGCCTTCCGGGTACACTATGACAATGACTACAACACGAAGGATCTGGCGTTAGATACCCGGATGCACAAAGCGGTCACGATCATGCAGTTCAAGCTGGAGGGGCAGGTGATCCGCAGGAATCCCTGTTTCGAGATGGAGGACAGGCTTCTTCTTGACAAGATTGACTATGAGAAAAAGACGGTTCTGATAGAGGGGAAAGAATACGCGATGAACGATGTGGATTTTCCGACGGTGAATCCGGAGGACCCTTACGCCCTTTCCCGGGAAGAGATGGAGGTCATGAAAAGGCTGATCAAAGCCTTTATGAACTGCGAAAAGCTGCAGAGGCATGTGCGGTTTTTGTTCTCGAAGGGCGGGCTCTACAAAGCGTACAATTCCAATCTGCTCTACCACGGCTGTGTGCCCATGGATGAGGATGGAAATTTCCTGAGAGTCAATGTGTTCGGAAAAACCTACAGCGGGCGGGCGCTCTATGATGTGTTAGAGCACTATGCCAGGAGAGGATACTACTCGAAACACCATCCCGAGGAGAAGATGAAGGGGCAGGATATCATGTGGTATATCTGGGCAGGCCCCAAATCGCCGGTGTTCGGGAAGGACAAGATGGCGACCTTCGAGCGCTACTTTGTGGCGGATAAGGAGACTCACAGGGAACAGAAGAACGCTTACTACAGGCTGCTTGACAATGAGGCAATCATCAATAAGATATTAGAGGAATTCGGGCTCGACACAAATGAATCCCATATCGTCAACGGGCATGTGCCGGTGGAGGCGAAGAAAGGAGAATCTCCGATCAAGTGCGGCGGCAAGCTCTTTATCATCGACGGCGGTTTCTCCAAGGCGTACCAGGGCAAGACAGGCATCGCCGGATATACGTTAGTCTGCAATTCCTACGGTATGCGCCTTGTCGCCCATGAACCATTTGAATCCGCGGAATCCGCGATCAAAAAGGAGTCCGACATTTTCTCCGACAGCGTGATCGTGGAGACCATGAAACAGCGGTTACGGGTGGCGGATACGGATATCGGCGCCGAGATCAGGGAGCGGATCAGGGCGCTTGAGGGACTGCTGCAGGCATACCGCGATGGCAGCCTGATCGAAAAAAGCATCTGACAGGCACATAAAAAAACAAAAAGAAAAACCTCAGCTTTCCAGAGCTGAGGTTTTTGTGATCTGTGCCAGAGGCAGGATTTATCGTCTTGCGGTGGTACCGACAGCACTGTTTACACCGTTTGCCACGCCGTCAGCTACATCACCCACAGCGTTTGCGGCTCCGTCCACGACATCCTCCACAGCGCCAACGGCGTTATCGGCTGCATCGCCCACAGCATTGCCCACATTGTTGCCGTTTGTGGTATTGCCGTTCGTAGTGTTGCCGTTTGTTGTGTTGCCGTTTGTGGTAGTACCGTTCGTTGTGTTATTGTTTGCGGTATTACCGTTCGCTGTGTTATCGTCTGCCGTATTGCCGTTTGTGGTATTGTCGTTACCGTTGCCTGCGGTATCGCCTGCATTGTCCGTGGCGGCGTCATTATTTGCGTCGTCTGTAACAACATCATCGTTCGCTGCGCCGGAATCTGCGGCAGCGTTATTGTTCTCTGTCTGATTATCTGCCATATCTTCTTTGTTTCTGTCCGTACCGCAGCCAGAAAGAACAAAGACGGACATAAGAATAAGCATGGAAACAGCCAGAGCGGTTCTAAGCTTTTTCATAATATGAATGCTCCTTTCCATAGATGAATCGACGTTTTATTCCAATCGTCAAGGTTAGTATGGACAAAAAGATGGATTCTATGTACTATAAAATAAAAAATTTCAAAAATGAACAGTATGGATCTGAAGCAATGTCAGTTAGTTAACGGTTGCCGGACGCCGTGAGAAACATAAAATGCTCCGTCGCCACGCTTTCGCCGGCTCTGTTTTTCAAGAGCCTGTGAAACAGCGTAGCGGACACTAAACTCATGCGAAATTTTCGTTGAAAATTACGCATTTGTTAAGTGCCGACGCTTTTTAACGGGCTCCTTAAGCATTTTATGTTCCTCACGGCTAAGTGAAAGGCTTAACTAAATGACATTAGACTTTGAAGGGATAATTTTATGGGATCGGAAAAAATGAAAAAGTTTATCTCGGCGGTTTTGGTATTTGGGAGTGCCATGTTGATATTGGTTTATGCTGCGTCAGAAATGAAGACGGCGGGTGGGGATATATATGCGGCGGGTGAGGATATATATATGGCGGGGGCGGGAGAGGAGGAAGAGAGAGATTGCGGGGAGGATGAAATGGAGGAGAGCGAAGATATCGGAATATGTTGTGCAAAAAAGCTGTCGGAGGAAGTGGTCTTTGCGATTAAGGAGGGGGACACAGAGCCTTTGGCAGGGATTGCATTGGGGGAGGCGTTTGATTATGAGCGGTACAGATCATACGGAAAGAATGAATATTGTGACAAAAATGCGGAGCGGGGAGATAACTTACATTACTTTTTTGACGGGAAAGGACACCGTTTCAGCGGATTTTCCTACATCTACACCGCTCTGTGTGAACCGTTTCTGGGGATAGAGGCGCATGACCCCATCGCCATCATGCTGGAGGCGTTCGGGATACCTGATGTCTGTGAGGAATGGGACGAGTGGGGAGGAGATGGGGGGCTGCGCGCGGAATGGCATTTCGAGAGGGCGGTCCTGATACTTTATGAACGGGATGCCGAGATAAAAGGAATTGAATACAGAGCGTTTGGGGATGCGGCGGACGGTGACGGAAATGAGGAAATGTCTGATTTTGAGGAGAGGATGGCGCAAAAGTCCGAGTATGAGAGGACGGAAACAGTCTATGAGTGGGAGTTAGATACGGAAAAGGAGACGATAAGCGCCAGGGCGGGCAGGCGGGATACATTTGTGGAACAGTTTTTGCGGGATAACGGATTTGATGTTCCGGTTCCCGACAGTTCCTTTTGCGATGATGAGGAGGAGATATACGGGGAGTGTTATGTGGACAGCAAAGGGGAGAGATATTGCTTTATCCTGTATCAGGATGGTTATGCTGAGTGTACGGTGAGAGAGCTCGGCGATTCGAAGGGACCGGAACATCTTGTCTACAGGCGGGATGATGCGGGGGAGGTGGTACAGGAGACCGTGTATGATGTCTGGGGAATGCGCAAGGCGGAGGCTTTTTATCGGTATCGAGAGAATATCCCTTTTCCGTTTCTGACGGAGGGTTGGAATCTGGAGGAGGGGAGTGATGATGCGGTGAGCCTGTGCAGGAATCACAAGACATGGTTTTCGGAAAAATATGTGGAGATGGATGAGAGCGGGCGGGTGGAGGCGTTGAACGGAGATGGCTTTGATGGCGCGGACAGCAAAAGTTTCTTCTGGTACAGGGATCATTTTTCTTATCGCCCGGACGGGAAACTGGACAAGATCACGGAGGAGATGCCTGAGGAATATGTGGAGCAGATGATGCGGGAATACCCGGAAGCCTTTGCGGAGATGGATGAGGAATATTTTGGGGAGATGGCGTTTGCCTATGACAGGGAGGGAATACTGAGAAAAATAGAGTATCGACGCAACGATTGGGGTTACGGAACCTGGGATCAGGCCGGTTTTATAGAGTTTGACAGACAGGGGCGGATGGTACATAATCATTACTATGTGACCCACGGGTACCACAAAAAGTTTTATTTTTATCATGAGGATGAGGAGAGGCCCCGGGTGATGGCGGACTTTTGTGTCGGAAATGGTTTTGAGGAGATCAGGGTTTATCAGCCCCTGGATGATGGGCAGGGGTGAGTGCGCGCGGCGTGCGGAAAGGGAGAAGGTATCAATATGAAGTTCAGGCCATGTATAGATATCCACAACGGGAAGGTAAAGCAGATCGTGGGGGCGAGCTTACAGGATGCGGGCGACCTTGCGGCGGTAAACTTTGTGTCGGATAAAAGCGCGGCGGATTATGCAAAGATGTATGAGAGGTATGGACTGACGGGCGGGCATGTCATTTTGTTGAACGGAAAGGACAGCGAGTATTATGCGGAGACGAAAAGGCAGGCTTTTTTGGCGCTCTCTGCGTATCCCGGCGGGCTGCAGGCGGGCGGCGGCATTACGGCGGACAACGCGGCGCAGTTTCTGCGTGCGGGCGCTTCCCATGTGATCGTCACATCCTATGTCTTTCAGGGCGGGGAGATTCTGGAGGAGAATCTGAGAAAGCTGGTCCGGGCGGTCGGAAGGGAACATCTGGTGCTGGATGTGAGCTGTAAGCGGAGGAAGGACGGCTATTACATCGTGACGGACAGGTGGCAGAAGGAGACGGATATCAGGATAACGCCGGAGCTTTTAGATAAGCTTTCCGCCTCCTGCGATGAATTTCTGGTCCATGCGGTGGATGTGGAGGGGAAAAAGGGCGGCATCGAGGAAAAGCTCATCGGGGAACTCGCCGGGTGGCAGGGAATCCCCGTCACCTATGCCGGCGGCGTGCGGGATCTCGAGGACCTGAAAAAGCTGAGAGAGGCGGGCGGAGGAAAGATCGATGTGACCATCGGCTCCGCGTTGTCCATTTTTGGAGGAGCGCTGGATTTTGAGGAGGCGGTGAGATATTGCAGGTGAATAGAAAAAAAGTGTACATAACAAAGGCTGCATCAGCAGCCATATTCCTTTGCGCGGAGTGCGCATAAAAAAACAGCCCCTGCAACAGGAGCTGTCTTTCTTAATCCGTGATGACAATATTGCAAATTCCAAATAAAATGCAAATAAAGATATTTCTGTTATCAAAAACTTCTCGATTTATATTATATTTAAGAACAGGCACAAATTGTAATACTGATTAATGAGCGCATAATCTCAGGTACTATCGCCGCTGAAATTATAATTTTGTTACGTTTACAGCCTGAGGCCCCTTAGCGCCGTCAACTACTTCGTATTCAACAGCAGCGCCTTCCTCGAGGGACTTGAAGCCTTCCATGTTCAGTCCGGAATAGTGCACGAATACATCGTTACCATTCTCGTCTGAGATGAAGCCGTAACCTTTCTGGTTGTTAAACCATTTTACTGTACCTTTGTTCATAATGATACCTCCAAATAAATAAGAAATTAAAATTAGTAATGTCCAATATATCTGTTTGATATAATTGGCAACACTCATAGAATATCATGAAAGAGGGCAAATGTAAAGTAGATAAAATACTTTTTTTAGTGAGAAAAAAATGTTATACTCTATGCGGTGATAAATTTTGGATAAGGAGGAGGAAATTCCAATGAAGAAATTTTTGGAGGAGTTTAAAGCGTTCGCTCTAAAAGGAAATGTGATGAATATGGCAGTCGGCGTGATCATCGGCGCGGCGTTCAGTGACCTTGTGACTTCCTTTACGACGAACATCATCCAGCCCATCATCGCCTGCATTGGCGGCGCGGAGGTACACGGCAGGATCGAACTGTTCGGAACGGGGAATTATATCGATTACGGGGCGTTCATCAGTTCTGTGATCTATTTCCTGATCATGGCGTTTGTCATTTTTATGCTTGTAAAAACGATGAATACGGTGATGGGGCTTGGCAGGAAGAAAGAGAAGGCGCCGGCACCGACGACAAAGAAATGTCCTTACTGCAAAAGTGAGATCGCGCTGGATGCGACGAAATGTCCCCACTGCACTTCGGAGCTGGGGTAGGCAGAGGGTAGCAGAGAGCAGATAGAGAAAAGAGCGGACAGCGCAGGGCGCGTCCGCTCTTTTCAGGGTTATTACAAAGGATAGGAATTGTCAGTTTTCCAGCGCCGTAGAACGCTTCACTTCATGCATCTCATTGTAGGAGGCAAAAGCATCCTCCACCAGCTTTTCGTCCGGTTTTTTGGTAAAGGCGCTGACCACAGGCACGATCACGAGCCCTGCCAGCATCGTGAAAGCGCCGGCGTTGATCGGGGACTGCAGGAGAGCGGGGAAGCTTCCGCGCACCAGCATATTCAGCGTCATAAAGCCGGAGCCGAATATAAAGCTCACCCAGACGGAAGCTTTTGACACTTTCTTCCAGTACAGGCTGTAGAGGAAGGGTGCGAGGAAGGAGCCGGCAAGCGCGCCCCATGATACGCCCATGAGCTGGGCGATAAATGTGATGGCGCTCTTGTACTGGATGATGGCGATCACCGCGGATATCGCGATGAAGAGCACGATCAGAATACGGATGCTGAAAAGCTGCTTCTTTTCATCCATCTCTTTTACGATATTGTCCTTGATCACATCGATGGTCAGCGTGGAGCTGGATGCAATGACCAGGGAGGAGAGCGTGGACATGGAGGCGGACAGGACGAGGATGACCACCAGCCCGATCAGCATCGGAGATAAATGTTCCAGCATGGCGGGGATCACCGAGTCGTAGCCGTTTGCTTCTATATCAATATTCGCGGAGTAAAGCCTGCCGAAACCGCCCAGGAAATAACAGCCGCCGGACACCACGATGGCAAAGAAGGTGGAGATCACCGTCCCCTTGTGGATCGCGCTCTCGTTTTTGATGGCGTAGAACTTCTGTACCATCTGGGGCAGCCCCCAGGTGCCGAGGGATGTCAGGATCACGACGCCCAGCAGGTTTAAGGGATCGGGCCCGAAGAAGGAGGCAAAAGCGCCGGGCTGTGTGGCAGCGGCGGCATCCTCCACCATGGCGAGGGCGTTCACTGCGGCGAGAAAGCCTCCGTTGGCTTTCAGCACTGCGGCGATCACGGCGCAGATGCCAAAGAGCATGATCAGCCCCTGGATAAAGTCGTTGATCGCTGTCGCCATATAGCCTCCGGCGATCACATAGACGCCGGTCAGCACTGCCATCAATACGATGCAGATTGTGTAGTCAATGTTAAACGCCATGCCGAACAGCCGGGAGAGCCCGTTGTAGAGGGATGCCGTGTAAGGGATCAGAAAGATAAAGACGATGATGGACGCGCCGATCTTTAAGGGCGTGCTGGAAAAGCGGGCGCCGAAAAATTCCGGCATGGTCGCGGAATTGAAATGCTGCGTCATAATGCGGGTGCGCCGTCCCAGCACAACCCACGCCAGCATGGAGCCGATGATGGCGTTTCCGAGCCCGATCCAGGTGGAAGCGATCCCGTATTTCCAGCCGAACTGTCCGGCATAGCCGACAAAGATGACGGCGGAAAAATAGGAAGTGCCGTAGGCAAAGGCGGTGAGCCAGGGGCCGACGCTCCTGCCGCCGAGGACAAAGCCGTTTACATCGGTGGCGTTTTTTCGACAGTAAAGCCCGATAAAGACCATCACCGCAAAAAATACGACCAGCATGGTTACTTTGAAAATCATAATGTTCTCCTCCTTGAAAATTATCGACTGCGGATAATTTTTATTTTTTTCTGCTGATTTTTATGTAAAAGCCAATCACTTTAAAGTGTTACAGTTTAAAGTGCTAAAGCATCCACGTTATGAGTATAGAGGAAACGGAGGAAAATGTCAAGGCTAATATGCGGAATGCCCTCCGGGGCAACTCAACCTCGCAACTTTTTTGAAATGATTTTCCGGGCGGGATGTTATATTCTATAGTCAGACAGAGGGAGCCGATGGGACCTTCGCCGTAAGTAGCTCAGTTGGTAGAGCGCGGAAAAAACAAGTCTTGACAAAGACTTTCACAGCAAACAAAATCACCTGTAAAGTGCGTTGTCGCGGGTTCGATTCCCGTCTTTGGCGGCGGTTTGCAAAAGCTCCCGATGTCTGATGAGGGCCTTACCGTGGAGAAAATGAGTCTTGGCAAAGACTTTCACAGCGGTCAGATCATTGGTTTATGCAGGTTCAAATCCTGCCCCGGTAAGGCTTTTATGGCTGGCGATAGGAGAGGGGGATATATAATGAGCTTTATGGAAAAATTACATATGATGATAAATGAGAATAGGAAGATGACGGAAAACGGCGCTGTGGGTTATGAGACCGCGGGAAAAGCGCTGGTGGACTTGAACTTTGCGGCGGCATCGCTCAGGAATATGTCGGAGGAGGAGATTGTCAGAAGATTTATTCCGGCATTTTATGAGGACAGAATCCTCGCGATGAAGTGGCTGTTTTTCCTGCGCGATGTAAGAGGCGGCATGGGCGAAAGACGTTCGTTTCGCATGATCGCCCGTTATCTGGCAGAGCGCGAGCCGGACATGATGGGCAGGCTGGCGGAGGTTACGGCGGAGTATGGACGGTACGACGATCTGTTGTGCTTCTTTGACACACCGCTGGAGAATGCCGCGCTTGCGGTGTTGGCGGGGCAGCTTCGGGAGGATATGGAGAACAGGGAGAGAGGCGGGAAGGTTTCCCTGTGTGCAAAGTGGATGCCGGGCAACAATACTTCCTCCGGGGAGTCCGTGAGAAATGCGGCGAAGATACAAAAGTTTATGGGGATGACTGCCAGGCAGTACAGGCGGATGCTTGCCTCTCTTCGGGCGTATACCGGTGTGACGGAATGTTATATGAGCGGCAACAGATGGGATGAGATCGACTATACGCATGTCTCATCGCGCGCCAACCTTCTGTACCGGAGAGCGTTCCTGCGCAGAGATGAGGCACGCCGGAAGGCGTATTTGCAGCAGGTTCAGAAGAACCGGGAGGTGATACATGCGGGAGTGCTTATGCCGCATGAGATTGTGGCGCAGTATATGGTGCGCAACGGCTGGCGGATGGAGACAGGGCCGGAGGATGCGACATTGGAAGCGCTGTGGGAGAACCTGCCGGATGCGGTGGCGGAGGCGGGCAATGTGCTCTGTGTGGTGGACGGTTCCGGCAGTATGTTGTGCCCGGTGGGGGACGGCAATACGGCGGCATTGCATGTATCGAATGCGCTGGGCATATACTTTGCGGAGCGCATGGGCGGTGCCTATCGAGATCGGTTCATTACTTTTTCCGCGAACCCGAAGTATGTGGATCTGTCGAAGTGCCGGACGCTGCGGCAGAAGCTGGAACTTGCGTTTGCGCACAGTGATTGCAGCAATACGAATCTGGAGGCGACTTTTGAGCTGATTCTGCAGACAGCGGCAAGGAACCGTCTGCGGCAGGAGGAGCTTCCCGGTACGGTTCTCGTCATATCCGACATGGAATTTGATGCGGCTGTGGGGGGATGCGGCATGGAGACTCTTTTTGAGACGATCAAAAGGCGCTTCGCCGGATATGGCTATCGGATGCCCAGGCTGGTGTTCTGGAATGTAAACAGCAGGACGAATGTGATCCCGGTGCGGGAGAATGAAATGGGCGTGGGGCTGGTGAGCGGTTTCTCGGCGCAGGTCTGCCGGATGGTTCTCTCCAATGAGTTAGATCCGTTCAGGTGTCTGAAGAAAATGCTGGACGGAGAAAGATACAGAAAGGTGGAGGACAGATTATGTTCATGATATAGGATGTCCATATCGAATTTCCGCCTGGGACATGGCTGTCCGGTACCGGCAGGATGAAGGCTGATACCGGGCTGGCATGTCCCAGGCGGATTTACTGCGATTGAAAAAGGAAATACTTTATCTTTTGGCATGAAACAGGGAAAATCAGGTATGAATTCGAGGGAGGAGGGGTTAAGGAGGGACACGGAAATGCCGATGTAATTTGTGTACAAAGTATTGAAATGCTTTTGTATCAGCAGTATAAGATATGCGGCAAGGGATGGCGGCAAAGTTTCCATGGACGGAAGAGATGGAAATTTTGTCATTTTTATTTCTGCGGGAAGGAGAAGTATGATATCGACGGATCATGATCTGTTTTATCCGGGCACAGCCTGGAAAAGCAGGAGCGCTGCGGACAAAAGAGGCGGACAGGAAGGCGGCGTTTCCGGTAAGAACGGGTTTTTGGAGCACATTCTGGAAGCAGCCGGAAAGGTCAGTGAAAAAGAGGATGAGAATGCCTCAGAAGATCACGGGGACGCGGCGGGAGCGATAGACGGCGCGTCAAAGGATGATAAGGCGACAAGCCGGGAAGCGCTGATGCAGGTTATCTCAGGGCAGAAAGAAGAAATCTTGAAAAAGCTGAAAAACGGCGATACCGGCGTGAAGATTCCGATCGGCAGCATGAGTCTGACTGAGGAAGAGTGGGAAAAGCTGCTGAAGGGTTTTGATGATGCCCAGGAAAAGATCAGGGAGGCAGTCAGGGCGGAGAGCGGCGAAGAACTGCCGGAAAAAAGACCGGACACAACGGTAAACGGTGACAGGGTTCTTGTGTCAGAGGATACAGGGCATGACATAAAATCTTTGGAGGATCTGATCAGTGAGTCGGGAAGCAAACCGCAGGCGGCGGATGATGCCAGAGAGGCGTGGCAGGCGGAGAGAACTGCTCAGCTGAAGAGTGCAGGGGTGGAGAGGGCGGAGGGCTTCGGAGATTATCTTCCGGGGATGCAGGTGATCACAAAAGTGGGAGACTGCAGTGTATCGCCCGGCGTCTGGGGCAGGACGGATTTTCCTTTCTGGGAATATTTTAAAAAAGGAACTTCGGCGGATGCGCTGAATGACTGGCAGCCGAAGGGGGCGCAGCCGAGTATGCTGGATCCTCGGATCCAGAGTAACCTGCAGGGCATTGGATATGGAAAGGTGAGCATTCTGATCCCGGAAAAACTGCAGGCGAGGATGGATGCAGATCCCGCCTATGCGGATGAGATCTATCGGAGAGTGGCAAAGTGGAAAGAGGACTATGACGCCCGGGACAACGCGACGGCGGCTTCTCTCGGCATGAATGTGGCGGCACACCAGTTTTCAAAGAGTTACTGCATTCAGCTCGATGAGGACGGCAATGTGGGAAATTTCACAGTCGTGGGCGGCGGCCTGGATATCACGGAAAGTAAGGGTGATGTGGTGGATAACTGGACCAAGCGCAGGAACGCGGCAATCCTGTTCCACAGACAGCATCTTGCGAGGATGGGGTATGTCGGGATAACCGGGACGGCGGGAATCGTGGCGGAAGAGGGAGGAGATTCCCCTCTGGCTCTGCTGCGGGCAGCCCTGATGGGGATCGTGCCCCTGCCGGAGGAAGAGAGAAAAAAATATCATATCAATATATAGTGACAGACAAAGCAAAAGGAGATGGACATAATGAGAGTGACAACGAGTATGACAAACAACGCTACAATGAACGCGGGGATGACGCTGACAGGGAATACGCTGGCGAGTTTTTTGAACGGCGATACATCGGATACGATGGCAGCATCCCTGGGAAATAAGCATCATGCCGCGACAGATGTGTTCTCGAAAGGAAAATATGAGAAATTGAAGGAATCGGCAGAAAGGCTGGAACAGTACGCGGACGCACTGAATGCGACAGGCAGCAGATCCCTTTTTGAGGAGGCAAAGAAGAGCGGCGATCCCACCGAAGTGTATGAGGAGGTGGAAAAGATGATTTCCGCCTATAACGATATGCTGGGCAGGCTGCGGACGGATGTCAGCACCATGGGAAGATTCTATTATGAGAGTATGAAAGAGGTGGTGGCTGATAACAAGGAGGCGCTGAGTTCACTGGGAATCTCGATGGATAAAAACGGGAAGCTGAACCTTGACAAGGAGAAACTGAAGGCCGCAGACCTGAGCAAAGTGGAGAGTGTTTTCGGCGCGGAGGGGACTTTGTCCTCCAGGCTGAACCTGATAGCGGGTAAGGTATCCGACAGCGCGCAGGCAAACTTAAAAAGCGCGTCCAGCCAGTACAATGCGGCGGGAAACAGCGTGGATACGCTGATCAGGAGTTATGACGCAAAACGCTGAACGGCATGAAACTTCTAAAAGTTAAAATACAGAAAAGCAGAGATTCCGGCAAGTGATAAGACGGACCATAACATACATATGACAGTGATCACAGACTTGCCGATAGTGGGCTTAAATACAAGTTCCCTGCTGTTTTTCAGAAATAGTACGGTGATAAAAGCGGCAAGAAGGAAAAACCAGAGATAAAATCCCGTGATATGTGCAGCCAGGTACTGCAAAACGGGGATCCGCTCTTCCAAAAAGGCGAATTCTGTCAGGCAGAAGCCAGTGAGCAGTTCCTCGCGGATCTGAAAACCCGTGAAGGCAAACAACTGTTTGAAGTACGTTTTAGCAGTGCCGATATTGTCCGCACGGAAAATGATCCAGAGAAAATCTACAGCGAGGAATGTTGTCCCCCAGCGAATAGGTTTACATAACTTTGACCATTGCCCGCGAAATATCCTGTTCAGGCAGTTCAGTATACCGTGCAGTGCCCCCCATAAAACGAAAGTCCAGTTTGCGCCGTGCCAGATACCGCTGATCAGGAAAACGATCATGATATTTACATAAGTTCTGATCTGCCCTCTGCGGTTTCCGCCCAGAGGAAAGTAAATGTAAGTTTTCAGGAAACGGGTGAGGGACATATGCCATCTGTCCCAGAAGTCTGTGATGGAATCCGCCTGGTAGGGGGAATTGAAGTTCTGGGGCAGTTCTATATTGAACATGGCGCTGATGCCGATTGCCATATCGCAGTATCCGCTGAAATCGAAGTAGAGCTGAAACATATAGCAGAGCGATATAAGGAAAGTTTCCAGCGTGTTGAGCGACGGGACAATGAGAAATCCATAGTCCACGGATTTTCCGAAAGTGTCGGCGATGATCACCTTTTTAAACAGCCCGAGCGCAAAAATATATATGCCTTTTGAGAAATTTCTGTAGTTGATACGCCGGTTCTCTGGCTTTCTGAACTGGGGGATCGTCTCGCTGTGCAGGACAATGGGCCCTGCGATGAGCTGAGGGAAAAAGGAGACAAACAGCGCGTACTCATCGAAGGAATACCCTTTCGTCTCCCCGCGGGAGGAATCCACCAGATAGGAGAGCTGCTGGAAGGTAAAAAAACTGATGCCTAACGGCAGCAGGATATTTTTCAGTTCAAAGGACTGATGAAACAGGGCGTTCATATTTTCCAGAAAAAAATCATAATATTTAAAATAGAAGATGACCGCGATATTGGCGCAGATGCCCAGGAACAAAACTGATTTTTTTACACGCTGACTTTCGGAGAAATATTCCATGATTTTTGCAATCAGGAAGTTGGCGATAATGCTGCAGCAGATGATCGTCAGGTAGGATATATTGAAATAGCCGTAAAACCAGAGGGACATGCCGATCAGAAAGATGTTGGCAAGCCTGTTTTGATTTACATAATTAAAAAAGTAATATCCCGCCAGCGCGATGGGCAGGAAAAGAAATATGAAATAGTAAGAATTAAACAGCATATCAGCGATCCCTTTCTGTCGTCTGCAGATTTTGATTCCCACGAGCAACAAGCCAGGCGGGCATGTTCGCATGCACATCTGGTGACTGCCGCGTTGTGAACTTGATGCCCCGTTGTTTGTAGCGGGGTTGTACTTACAGGCTGATCTCCGCGAAAGATCAGAGCGTTTTTGCATACTTGTCTGCTATGGCGTCTCATTGTGCAGGGAAGCATAGTCATAGGAACCATAAAAATTCCGTATCTCTTCCAGATATTCCTGATAGTTTTCTTCTGTCAGGAGATGTTCCCCGTTTTTCATCTGTTCCAGGAGGCGGGAATTGACCCACTCTCCGTAGTGCATATAGTCTTTATAATGATCCAGGTCACAGACGAGTTCAAAGTCATCGCTGAAGGCATACAGCCTGATGTTGGAGTGCGGGAGAAGTTCTTCGATGGCAAGCTGCTCCGCCTTGAAGTGCCGCTCCATCTCCCCGTTGTTGTTTAAAAGATCCCAGTAGCAGATGCTGTAGGGTGGGAAGAACAGGTAAAAAGTGGTCTCAGGATGTTCATCCGCCAGGCCTGTGACATTCTGGCGAAGGTTGTCGAGCAAAAGCTGTGCGTCCTCCTCTGTCAGGGGCTGCTTTGGCTTTGGCGTCTTTCTCAGGCCGTAGGTGGCGAGGACATGCCGTGCGCCGAACTCATCCTTGTGGTAGGTGTTCCAGTTGCTGTAGGTATCGAAATCGATGGCAGAACCGTTCCCGTCTTCGGATCTTGTGACTTTTAAGGTCTTCTCAAATAAAACGGATTTGTTCAGCACGTAGTTTACATCGTCGAAGGGGTTATCGTTGTACAGATAATAGGGATAGGCAAAGGTTTCGTCGTAGGCGTCCTTATCTGAGATGAGAGTGTTGTAATCCAGCCCGCGGACGATGTATCTGATCTCCCTGTCTGTGCGGAAGGCGCGTATCAGGTTGTCGTTTATCTCCTTATATTTTGCGCCCGCGAAACAGACTTTGATAAAACGGGCATTGAACAGCGCATCGGCCTCGGATGCTCTGAAGTTCTCAGTCATGGAGGTACCGGTAATGATGCCGTCATAGGAAAAGTGCCTTGTGATCCCGTCGTTTAAGTAGCGCTCGTTGTTTACAGGGTATTCATCCTGGGGATAGACATACTGTTTGAGCGGAGCATGATAATGGAAGAACGGATCCCTGTATACGGTTATGGATGCCGTCAGGACAAAAACGAGGACGGTCGCCAGCGTGGTGCCGATCGCCCAGCGTTTATGTGCGGTATATTCATCTTTTTGGAATTTATCAGTTAACATAATTGCCTCGTTTCGCTGTTTAGTAAGAGGAAGGACTAAAACAGATATCGTCCCTGTCAAAATTATACCCATCATACCATAAAGTTAACAGTTTTTCCAGTTAAGTTATGTGGTTGAACCTGTTACTGAAACTGTGACACTGAGAGATATAATCCTTGCATAAAAAATTTTATCTTGTTATAATGTAACCGTCACAGAATGCCGTCTTTTTTCGGGAGGCGGGCGCAGCCGTTTTCGGCGGGGATACTTACCGGGTACATGAACGGATACCGGTCAGGAGATACAGGAAAAAGAGAGGGAGAGCCTTATGGAAGATTTGATTCTAAACAAGCTGGAGTTTGCCGTACTGATAGATTCGGATAATATCAGTTCGAAATATGCGTCTACGATTTTTGATGAACTGGAGAAATACGGTTTCGCCTCCTGCAGAAGGATATACGGAAACTGGTCCAAAGGAAACGGCTGGTCTGAGAAGGTGCTTCTCGAGTATTCTATTATACCGATCCAGCAGTTCTCTTATACCACCGGAAAGAATGCGACGGATATGGCGATGGTCATCGATGCGATGGATCTGTTATACAAGGATAAGGTGGACGGGTTCTGTCTTGTGACAAGCGACAGCGATTTCACAAGGCTTGCCATGCGGCTCCGGGAGGAGAAAAAGTATGTGCTGGGAATGGGGGAATCCAAGACGCCGGCGGCATTGACCCGTTCCTGTAATAAGTTTGTCTATCTGAACCTGATCGATGACAAAAACGAGGAGGATCAGTTTGACCATAATGCGCTGGAGAACGTGACCAGCATAGAGGCTGTGAAAAAAGCCATTGCGGCGCTGTTTACGGAAAACGGCGGCAAGGCGTTGGATCTGGGGTATGTGGGACAGCGCATCAGCGAAAGGTACACGGATTTTGATGTGCGAAATTACGGCTACGCAAAACTCAGTGTATTTGTAAAAGAGGAGATGCCGCAGTATCAGGTGGTGAGGGAGAAAAAGAAGACTTATCTGAAAGAACAGGAGAAGGTCTCCCAGACCAGCCTTGAGACAGAGATCAAGGAGATGATACGGGAGAACGGCGGTACGATCGACAATCTGTCCATTATCAATGACGAGATCGGAAAACGTCATCCGAATTTTGAACTGAAATCCTACGGCTACAGCAGGATATCCAGTTTCCTGCGCAGGATCCGGGGCCTGGAGGTCAATAATAACAGTGTGCTTTTACAGAGAGAAGAGGATGAGGACCGGGAGTGATGCCCGGTCCTTTTTATGCGCAGGCCTGTGCAGAGGAAATATGCCGTCAGAGCGGCACACAGGTTCGCGCGGTGGGCAGGGCAAGACGGCCCTTCCCTGCCTGATTGAATATGGACGCCCGGAGGAAGACTGCCGGCAGAGGCTGACGGTGTCCGGCGCGGACGGGGAATGAATCTTTCCGGCTTGACAGATGATCCCATGTGTGAAGCGTGTGCGTGTTGTTATCCCCAGAGTTTAAAGAGGCTGATGGCTTTTTTGGCAAGGGAGAATCTGATATCCTCAAGTTTGTCGGCTGCTTCTTTCAACTCTTTTCTTATGGGAATATGCTGGGGGCAGTGGGCTTCACATTTGCCGCAGGAAATGCAGCCGGAGGCATTGCTTGGACGCTTTCTGAAAATGGTGCACTGCATATATTCTTTTCTGGCGGCGCTTTTTCCTTCCGCGTAATAGTTATTGTAGCAGCGGAAGGTTTCGGGGATATCGATGCCCTGAGGACAGGGCATGCAGTAGCCGCAGCCCGTGCAGCCCACTTTTACGGTCTTCTGGATCTCGCTTTTGACTGATGCAATAAATTCAAAATCTTCTTTTGTAAAATCTCCCGCCTTTGTCTCATCAGCGATACGCAGGTTTTCACTGACCATTTCTCCGGAATTCATACCGGATAATACGCAGGTCACTTCCGGCTGGCTGTAGAGCCATCGAAACGCCCACTCTGCGGCGCTGCGTCCGGGATCATGTGTTTCGATCAGTTTCCGCGCGTTTGCGGGCAGCAGATCAACCAGTTTTCCGCCCCTGAGCCCTTCCATGATGATGACGGGGATGCCCTTTCCTGCGGCGTACTGCAGTCCCCGCCTTCCGGCCTGGGAATGTTCATCCATGTAGTTGTACTGGATCTGGGTGAAATCCCAGTCGTAAGCATCGATCAGCCGGCAGAACATATCCGTATGGCCGTGATAGGAAAAGCCGATATGGCGGATCTTCCCCGTCTTTTTCTTGTCATCGATCCATTGCTCAATTCCAAGTTTTTTCAGTTTTTCCCAGGTTTCCACATCGGTCAGCATGTGCATCAGGTAATAGTCGATATAGTCCGTCTGAAGACGCCGGAGCTGCTCTTCAAACATTTTTTCGATGCCGTCCATGGATTTGATCAGATAGTGGGGGAGCTTGGTGGCAATCTGAATCTGATTCCGGCAGCCGATACGCCGGAAGATCTCGCCGACGGCAGCCTCATTTCCGGGATAAATATAGGCTGTATCAAAGTAGTTCACGCCGCCTTCCAATGCCAGGCGCACTTCCTGTTCCGCCTTATCGATATCTATACTGTTTCCCTTTCTGGTAAAACGCATGCAGCCGTAGCCTAAGAGGGAGATGTCTTCGCCGGATCTGTTTTTTCTGTATTGCATGGGAGTTTCGCCTTCCTTTTCTGATATATCTTACTGTCAACGGTTACTACTACTTTAAATCCGATGCGGATATGCTGTCAATTTCTTTTTCGGGGAGAATATAAATGGGAAATGCGGGGAAATGTAAGAGGGAAAGGTGAATATGCGGGAACGGACGCGGAGGAGAGCTGGGAAAAAGCATGAAGGCAGGAAGAAGTAAAACGGAGCCGGCGGGGGCAGATGGTATGCAAAACGGCAGGATAGATAAAGCTATGGGAAGCTTTTTTGTCATACTGTTGCCGCTGCATCTGTTCCTGCGGACAGGATGGGGAGATGATGCCGCTTTTGCGGGAGAATCCATGCCGATGGGAGAATTTCTCGCTTTCCGGTACAGAAAATGGTCCTCCCGGGTGATCATCGAAGCGGGAGTGAGATTGTTTTCGGCGGCGCCGCAGTGGGTATGGAAGTCCTGTAATATCCTGATGATATTGCTGCTTGTATGGATCACGGCGGATCTATTCGGGCGGGAGAATAAGGGATCAAAGACAGAGATTTTGTCGCATGCCGCTTTCTTTTTGATGCTGTGGTGCCTGCCTGTACTTTCCCTGTGCGATGCAGGCTGGATCGCGACCACGCTCAACTATCTGTGGCCGCTGACATTTGGGCTTGTGGCGATGCGCCCTCTGAAGCACTGGATCAGGAACGAGAAATGCCCGCCGTGGGAGTATCCTGTCTGTCCTGCCTGTATCATTGTCTCGGCAAATACGGAACAGGGGGCGGCGGTACTTTTGGGAGTTTATCTGCTGTTCGGGATATATCTGCTCTGGGCAGGCAGGAAACCCGCGCCGTTTTACGTTGTCCTTCTGCTTTTTATTGCGGTATCGATCGTGTTTATCCTGACAGCACCGGGAAACGTATACCGGTATGCGGCGGAGGTGGAGCGCTGGTTTCCGGGATATGACAGACTGAGCCTGTTTCAGAAGCTGTTGATGGGTTTTATAGACAGCGTCAATTATTATGCTTCAGCGGGGGGAAGCGAGAGGACCAATTATCTGTTCGCCCTGTTGACGGGGATTTTGTTTGCGGGGGTATGGCAGAAAAGGAAGGAACAGAGGTTTTCCGCCATGGCTGTCAGCGCTGTGATACCGTTTGCTTTTTACTGGGGGGTGGGGCAGTTTGCTAACGCCCGGATAGCAGCCGGGGGATTCGCGAGGGGAGGACATATCGCGGGGCTGTTCGGGAGGAACCGCTGCCTGCCCACGGGGGCCGGCGCTTTCGACTACCTGGGGTGGATATCCTATCCGTGGAAGATGGTGTTTTTGCAGGCGGGAGTGTATCTGGGGCTGCTGTTCTGTGTCGGGATGACGATATGGTTTCTGCATGGAAAGAGTTTTGAGACTTTACTGGAACTGACTGTCCTGGGGACCGGGCTGTCCTCACGGGTTATGATGGGATTCAGCCCTACGATATATGCGTCGGGGGAGAGGACTTCCCTGTACTGTTCGGTGGCGATCCTGATCGTATGTCTGCGGAATCTGCAGATCTGTTGGAATGGGCAGATTGGAGACGGTCAGGGAGGAATGAGAGGCAAAGTGCTTCTGGGGGTGTATATTGCGGGGGTGGCATGCCTCAGTATATGGGGGTCGAAGCTGGCGTTGGACGGGAGGATGCGGCTGTTTTTTGGAGGGTGAATATGGATTGATATGTTCCTCTTTAGTACGGAAATGCAGTTAACCGGAGAATGAAGCATGTTTCGCCTGGATTCCTATGGGAGACAGACGGTATGTGCTGAGCATAAGCAGCATGCGGGTTGCAGGACAATCCCGGAGCGGCGGCAGGACAGGCTGCTGGAAAAAGGGGATATCTGTTCCGATGACGGCAGAGGACCGAGAGATTTTGAGGTTTATGGGGAGACAATAGTCGTTGCCAATCAGTATTCTGATAACCTGGCAATCATAAAATACACGGCGAATACTGGGAAAATGCAGTTGATATCGAATGATGAGTCAGTGTCAAAACCGGTTATGATATGCGTGGTGAGGTAGAGGAGACGGAAAAGCGATTATATAAATTAGAATCAGGATGAAAAGCCGGTGATTTTCAGTGTGTGGATGGAAATTACTGGCTTTTAAGAAGTTAAGTGCAGGTTAAAGCGGTGAGTTTTGCGCGGAGAGAGGCGATTTCGCAGTCTTTTTCAGCCAAAGCAGAATCTCTTTCAGCCAAAGCAATCTTGCTTGCTGTGAGCTGAGAGTCCTTCTCGGCGAGGCTTGCCTTCAAATCCATGATCTGCATACTTGGGAGATAAATCAACGGTTTTGTCATACTCTGCACCTTCCTGTGATATTCCGGGCGATGATAAAAAACATGCCTGGAGGCGTGGACAAGGAGATTGATATAATCGCTGCATTCCTGCCTAGTTAAATATCCATTGGTAAAATCTTCTTGTAATATGAGTATAATCCTGTTCAAAAATCTTGTCAATTCTTTTTTGGTGAGAGGATGGGTTTTTGAATGGATGCGAGGCTTTAAACGCAAGAGCAGGTATGGAATGAACAGGTTCAGATGCTTATCGTGAATTTCCTCCAGGGAGTAGGACTGGATCCTGACGGCAGGAATCTGGTAGATATGTTCACTGTCATCCTGAAAGATAACCCGGCAGCGCAGTTTGTCTGGGAGATCCCGGTTCTTGTCAGGATAGAGTACAACGGAATGGGGAAAGCGGATGATGAGTTCATCATTTAACGCATCCCTGGACATACAGTGTTCTATGGCATAATGCAAGTCGTAGGAGATCATGCGTATGACCATCAGTTTGTCGTTTTTCATCTGGCATTCAATGTGATAGTAGGCAGTATCCGCGACCAAAAGGGAGATATCCATCAGATTGGAGGATGGAGCAATGTTTTCCTGATCCAAATAGGTAGAATGTTCTGTGCTAAGAAGCCTGATCGGGGTGTCCGGCGGGTAATCCTTTCCATAGACTTCTTTGATGAGCGGAAATAATTGGTTCGGCATGACGTAGACGATGGCTTTCAGGATCTCATCCCACAGCTTATCGCCGGGTAACGACTGTAAAGTTTGTTCTGGCATAAAAGTTTCATCCTTTCTTTGGTTTGTGTTTGTCGTGAGTACGAATTACAGTTTGTGAAAAGTCAGCGAAGAGCTGTGGCGAAATGCCGGATATACGGGACATGGCAGAATGCTTGTCCGAATGGTTTTCACAGATTCAGTGTAACAGAATAAAGATGATATGGCAAGTAATTTTACAGAGCTTTTTCTTCCTCCAGTTTCTTTAATTTCATGGAAGCCTCCAGATATTCTATGATCGTCGGAATATCGTCGGCGGGCAACGAAAACAAAAACTCAGACAGTGTGTGCTGAGAGGAACAGGAATGGTCTTTTCCAAAAAGGATGTAGTCTGCGGAAAGATTATAGGATTGGCATATACGGTATAAAATCTCCAGGGAGATGTTCTTCTTCCCGGTCTCCACCTCGGAAACAAAATTGGTAGAAATATCCAGACTTTCAGCTAATTGTGCCTGCGTCAGATTGTTGGCGATTCTGAAATTGCGGATGCGTCTGCCAATTTCCGTCTTAGTATTTGTCAAAATAAAATCCTCCACGTTTTTATAGCTTATTTTAAAGTATTCACAAAGTTATTAAAATAATCACAAAGATTATAAAAATCGCTAATAGCGATAAAATTACTTGAAATAGATTAATATGGATGGTATCATATGTGTGACGGAAAAATTGGATATCAGATATTTATATACAGTGGCAGAACTATTGCGGCAAGATCATTGCAGGATAAATGAGGGGCAAAAGGAACATAAGAGATGGAAAATGAACAGGAAAAAGTTTTGGATAATATAGAGGAAAAGAAGATAAGTAAAAATGCAATTAAGAATACAAAGCAGATAATGGCTGTGATTGCTGTTATCGTGGGGATTGTTGTCATAGCGGTCATTGCAGGAGTTTGTATTTACAATACACGCGGAAACCGCCTGGCAAGGGCGTTTGATCTGGGGCAGAAGTATCTGCTGGAGGAAGATTATGAGCAGGCGATCGTTGAATTTGATAAAGTGATAGAGATTGAACCAATGAATGTAGATGCATATCTTGGCAAAGCGGAAGCCTGTGTTGGACTGGATGATATGGAGATGGCGATCGCTGTATTGGAGCAGGGATATGAACTGACAGCGAGTGAGGTAATCCGGCAAAGGCTGGACGAGCTGCGGGGCAGTATGGCGGAAGCTGAAAGCGTGGAGATAGAGGACAGCACAGCGGGAGAAGATAATATGTTGGAGGGGGATGAACTGGGAGAGGGGGAACTTCCTTATTATGAACTGGGCTTCTCGTCGGAGGATTTTACGTTGGCGGGGTATAGTGTTATGGATGGGGATCATATAGATGATATTGAGAAAGCTGCAGCGGCTATAATGCCGAATGTAGATAATATATGGGAGAATACGGGATGGTACTATGGGAGACAAGAATGGGAGGCAGCGGAAGTTGTCATTCTTGACTATTATATGAGTGAAAGACATGGATGGGAAGTTATTCACTACGAAAAATATGATGATGGGACATTGACAATTAGTGTTAACGATTGTAATGGTGAATTTTCGATAAATGAATATCCTTTGTTTGAAGGAAAAGTGCTTCCAGGTATGTCTTATGAAGAGACTTTCGATATTTTGGGAATTAAGCAGATAGTTCAAATTATAGAAGAAAATAAAAAGGATGGAGAAGACGCATTTTTTGAGTTTGAATCTCAATATGGCTATATGAGTTGTTCAGGTGCATATCCGGAGATATCTATATACTTTGCTGAAGAGGGGTGGTATTTATTCTTGGTATTTCATGATAATGCATTAACAGATGTTGCTACAATGGGGATATGGAGATAATAAAAAAATATATTAATAAATAATAAAACAATTGACTAGATTAGTTTTGTGTTGAAATCATATGAAAATGAAGCGATTGTAGAGTCTGATTATTTGGAGAATTTCTACTAGAATTTAAGATATAAAAATAATTTCCATAAATATTACAGGAGAACCGAAATGAACATCAAACTGGCAATAGCAGATAAAAACGAAGAATACTTAGACAGACTGTTAAATGTATTGAAAGATTACGACGACCTGAGTATTTCCGTTTACACAGACAGGAAAAGTCTTGAAAAGGTATTATCGGAGAAAAGTTTTGACGTGATTCTCTTTGATACCTCCGTCTATGAGGGACAGGTGCCGCTTGGAAAAACATCTCTTGGAATCATGTTGTTGGATGGAACGGGGGATGTCCCGGCGGGATGTAAAGACTTTCCCAAAATAAAAAAATATCAGAGGATCCATAAGATCTATAAAAATATATTGGAGCTATATGCGGATAAATGCGGCGACAAAGAGATCTTGTCAGACCGGAAAAAGTCAAAAGCGGTTGCTTTTTATTCCCCGATAGGCGGAGCAGGAAAGACAACGATAGCACTTGCTTCGGCTGCCAGACTGGCAATGATGGGGTATAAAACATTTTATCTAAATCTGGAGGATGTTGCGTCCGAAGCTTTTTACCTTCCTCAGACGGGGGAAAAAGGAGTATCGGAGATGTTGAACTGTCTTGGTACCGACGTAAATTTCGGAGTGAAGTTACAGGGACTTATGCAGGTCAGGAATGAGAATCTTTTTTACCTGAATCATTTTGACACTCCAAATGATATATATGAACTGGATCCGGAGGAGATAGAGGAACTTGTCTACTCCATTTTAAAAACAGGGTTGTTTGATTTCCTTCTGATTGATATGGGGACTTCCCTGGATGAAAAGTCTGTAAAAATTTTTGAAGCGGCGGACCATGTGATCATCATAGAAAAACCGGACGCGATAAGTGCGGGAAAGCTGGAGATTTTTTTCAGGCAGACATACATTATGCAGGAATACGGGCGGAAGATGAAGGGGATTTTGAATTTCGATATTGGCCGGGCAAATGCATTTGAGACAAAGCTCTCTCAGATCGGAAGGATCCATATGGTGCAGAATCCTGATGGGGAACAGTTTATCACCATGTTATCAGAAAGCAGTATGAGTGATTTTGTCAGAGAATTTTTAAATTAAAGACAAAAAATACTGTTGAAAAATAACAGGAAGCCAATATCAGAGGAAAATATAATGAAGGATTTTTTTACGGAAGAGACAGGAAAAATACGGGAGTTGGTCAGTCGAGATCCAAGTTACTCGGAACTGTCTGATGAGAAATTGAAAGCACGGATAGAGGAGATGATGGACTCTCGAATGAAGCAGGCGGAGATGACGGATCCGGAAGCGGCATCTTACTATTCCTCTCTTTCTTTCCGAAAGAAAAGAAGCCTGGCGGACACGGTATTTGAATCTATCAGGGGACTCGGTATATTAGGAAAGATTATTGCGGACAAAAGCATTACGGAAGTCATGATAAACGGTTATGACTGTATTTTTGTGGAGCGGGACGGAAAGTTAGAGCAGATAGAGGACAAGTTTGAGAGTCAGGAAAAGCTGAGAAATATCATCACAAAGTTTGTGCAGGATATGGGGCGTTCAGTCAACGAGAGCAATCCTATTGTCGATACCAGACTGGCAGATGGATCCCGTGTAAACGTGGTGCTTGAACCGATCGCGCTGAATGGCCCTATCGTTACGATCAGGCGTTTCCCGGAGGAGGGAATGACGATACAGAAATTGATAAATTACGGCTCTATCACATCGGAAGCGGCAATTTTTCTGGAAAAACTGGTCAGGGCAAAATACAACATTTTTATCAGCGGGGGAACAGGATCAGGAAAAACCACTTTTTTGAATGCGCTCTCCAATTACATACCAAAAACGGAGCGGATCATTACGATAGAAGATTCGGCAGAATTGCAGATCAGAAACCTGCCGAATCTGGTAAGGCTTGAGACGAGAAATGCAAACTCTGCCGGAGCCGGAGAAATTTCCATGCGTGATCTGATAAAATCCTCTCTTCGAATGAGGCCCGAGCGGATAGTGGTCGGTGAGGTACGGGGAGCTGAGGCTCTGGATATGCTGCAGGCTATGAACACGGGACATGACGGTTCTCTCTCAACCGGACATGCCAATTCTGCCGAAGATATGCTGAGCCGCCTGGAAACGATGGTGTTAAGCGGAGCGGCCGGCCTGCCGTTGGAAGCGATCAGACAGCAGATCGCTTCCGCTGTGGATATCATTATCCATCTGGCGAGAATGAGGGACAGTTCCAGAAAGACGATGGAGATTACGGAAGTGGCAGCTCTGGAAAACGGAAAAATATTGTTGAATCCCCTGTTCCGCTTTGAGGAGGATGAATATACGACACTGAGGAAGGTTTCCGGTATATTGAAAAGGACAGAAAATAAGATGGTACATCCTGATAAATTTATCAGCAGCGGTATTTACGACTATCTGGAGGAAGAAAAGAAATGAACCGGAAGATGCCGATCTATTACAAGTGCAATATGAAAAAGGCGGAACATATTTTGGCGTATATCATGAGCAGCATCTTGATCGCTGTGATCGCATGGCTGTTTTATCACATATTGAGTATATCGGTCGTGATCGGCCTGGCGGGCGGAGTTTATCTGGAAAAGATGTACCAGACCGCCGTGATCAGAAGACGGCAGAAGATGTTACGGCTGCAGTTCAGAGATTTTCTGGAATCGATGAGCGTTGCGGTCAGAGCGGGAAATGTGGAAGTGCAGGCAGTAAGATCGGCTTTAAAGGACTTGAAGATATCTTACAGCGGGAAGGCGGATATTGTGAAGGAAGTGGAGAATATCCTCCTTCAGTATGAAAACGGCGGCATCGAACTGAAGGTATTATTCGAGGATTTCGCGGCGCGCAGCGGTATTGAAGATATTCACAGTTTTGCGACGATCTACTCTGTCATCGAGGGAAAGAGCGACAGGTTTGGAGATATTTTGGTGCAGACGCAGGAAATCATCGGAGACAAGATCGAGATCGAGCAGGAGATCCAGACAACGATCACCTCTGCAAAATCGGAAACCAATATGATGCTGGTGATGCCCATTGTGATAGTCATAGCGATGTCCGCTATGGGCGGTGGTCTGTTGGACGCCCTGTTCACTACGGCGGCGGGACATCTGGCGGCGACAGTGGCGCTTATTATTTTCGGAATCTCTTATGTGTTGGCGTCGAGAGCCGGCGATATAGAGGTATAGGGGGATGTACATGGTCATTTGTATGATATTGGCAACAGCGGTATTTGTTTTCTTTTTCCTTTTGTTTTTTACGGCGGATGAAAATATTACGGGGGCTTTGCTGACCGCCTGCAGGGAAACAGAGATGGAGAAGATAAAGCAGGGGAAGATTGCACTGAATATGCTCGTGGAGGATATAAAACAGACAGGAGAGCTGAAGGACGCCGCGAGAAAGAGGGAGGCAAAAAAGATCCGGCGGAAGATGGAGGAGAGCAAAAAACTGCTGGAAAAGTACAGTAAGGGGAAGATCAGCGGACTGGATCTGATCCCTGCCGCCGGATACCGGCTGATGCAGCTTATGAGATGGGATATGACGAATCAGACGATAAAAAAGCTGAACCAGAAGTGCCAGCAGTTCAAGGAAAAGAGAGAGGCTATGAATTATACCTATTATCTTTTGGGGGCGCTCTGGGGCTATATTATTCTCGGAGTCAGCGTGTTTTTCGGAACACTGGGATTTACGCTGGCGCTGGGGATGGGGACAAGAAGCATTGTGGCGGCGGCAATTGCCTTCGCGATTTTTGCGCTGATGGGATATATCCCCTATGACAATGTCAATGTGGTGGTAAACAGAAGGGCGGAAGAGATCGAGCGGCAGTTTCCGCAGGTGGTGTCCAAGCTGGCGCTGTTGACGGTAGCCGGGATGGAGGTAAGCCAGGCGTGGAAGCTTGCCAGCAGGGGGAGAGGGACGTTATATGAGGAAATGAACAGGGTGCTGATAGATTTTGACAACAACGTTTCGCCGGTGGAGGCCTATACAAAATTTCTCGACAGGTGCAGCAACAAATATACGACAAAACTGGCGACAGCGATCATACAGAATATTTCCAAAGGAAATGCGGAGATCGTGAAGTTATTCAGACAGTTGAATGAGGAGAGCTGGTCAGAGCACAAACATAATGCGAGAAGGATGGGGGAGAAGATACAGAGCAAGCTCCTGATACCGACGCTTCTGATGTTTGTGGGGATTATTATTCTTGTCATTGTTCCGGTGATAAGCGGCTTCAATTTTTAATCGCCGGATCAAATATAAAAATTCAAAGGAGGAGAGAAGGATGCTGAATGCATTGGATAGTTTTATTATTTGTACGAGATTCAGGGTGAAGAATTTTATTGAGGATTTCAGGAAGGATGAGATGGGGGTGTCACCTCTTGTAGCAACAGTTCTTATACTTTTGATTACTGTTTTGCTTTGTGCAGTATTTTGGAAAGCTATTCAAAATTGGTGGAATGATGTTGCAGACAAAATATTTGGAAGTGATGGAGCCGGGAGTATAGGTAAAGGAAATTTAACAGTGCCTAATTAAGCAATACCCAAATCCTTTAAGGAATATGGAGAATGCGTTAGATGCTAGTTATTCCCCCAAAATATGTAATATTAGAAAGGCATAATATGCATGAGCCTTATCAAAATTATAAATGGCAGCAAAAGAAAAATATAATTCAAAATACCATTTTCTCAGACGAAAGCGGCGTAGCAGAAATAGTAGAAGCCACTATCCTGCTGCCCTTTTGTCTGATCATGGTGCTTGCTCTCTACTATGCCTCTATTTTTATGTGCCAGAAGGCGAACCTGCAGGCGAATGTGCAGAATGCGCTTATCTACTATAAGAATGTGGATTCGGATACCTATGTGGAAGCGTTTGGCGATATGTCGTACAGCGGCGGCGGGGGGACGACAGTCAGCGGCAGGGGGAGCAGTTTCGGTGAGACCTCCTATCGGTTTCCGTACAGATTCTTTTTTATGGAGTTTGACAAGAGAGAATTTGAAACTTTTTTCCGCTCCATGTGCGGCCATATGTTTTTTGACGACGGTTCCAATGTGGAGTTAAGTGTGGAAAATAAAAACTATATTGTGTATAAGACGATCACTGTGACGGCGACACAGACGGTGAAACCGGCGATTAGTCTTAAAATAGTTGGGATCCCGGATACAATGACAATTTCCGTGACCGGAAAGGCGGTCATAACCAACGGAGACGACATGATCCGGAATACTGATTTTGTGATAGATGTTATGAAACAGACATCGATCGGTGAGAAGGCGACAGAGCTGTTGGATAAGGTGAGCGGTTATTACAACAGCTTTAAAGAGAAATTCGGCGTGAATGAACGAGGCTAAAGGATAAAGGCAGATAGTATTATGAAACTATTTTTGAGGCGGACGAAGGGTTCTATTACGGTCATGGTGACATTGATCATGGTGCCTACGATCTTTTTTACCGGCTTTTTGACGGATCTTGCCAGAATAAAACTGTACAGCAACCAGGCGCTGATGACAGCGGATAATTATGGCGAGGCAGTGATCAGCGAATATGATAACCTGTTAAAAGAGCTGTATGGCTTGTTTGCGGTGACGCAGAATGACGAAGGGAAGGCGGCACTAAAGGAACTTGAGGGATATATGGTAAGTTCTTTTAAGCCGAATCAAAATACAATCTCGAGGCAATATTTTGAGAACGCGCAGGAGAGGTGGGGATTGAATACCAGCTATGAGGGATTTATGCCCTATCAGAATGCACAGGTGGAAGTATCCTTTACGCCGGTTCCGGGGGCGAATCTCGGAAATGAAGAAATTTTAACGACCCAGATCGGAGATTTTATGCGGTTTCGGATCGCCCAACAGCTCGCGGGAAACGGGGAGGCTGTGCTGGAGGCGATAGAAAATGTGGAAAACACTGCCGGGGAGGCGAAGGTGATCAATGCCAAGACCAAACTGGACGATCAGGCGGGGAAGGTTCTGGAAAAGGCAAAAGATTATTATGAGATCCTCGCCATGGTGAATCAGTATCCGGGTTATATCGCAGAGATCAACCGTCAATACGAAACTACCAAAAGGGATTATAAGGAGATCAGCGATTCCTCCAGCTATCAGATCTATAGAGATTATGTGACCCATGAAAGCGAGATCGCGGCGGCGCGAAGGAAAGAACAGAATTTAAAGGAAGATGAGAGTTTGTCGGACTGGGAAAAAGAACTGATCGAAATGGGGGACAGATATGACGCGGACAGCGAGGCGCGAAGAAATAAGCTGGGAGAAAAATTTGATAAGACAAGGAAGAAATATGTAGAGGCAGGGATTTCAGAGCCTGTGGATTTCGATAATTTTGAGGAGCTGGTGTCAGAGCTGAATGACAGGGCGGATAAAGTAAAGAGAGAGATAGGGAAGCTTCAGACAGCAAAGAGAGAACTGGAGAAAACACTGGCGGAAAATAGGATCGACAGTGACCTGGAAGAGGGAATCCGGAATGATCTGAAAAAGATGGAAGAACTGTTTGGGAATGCCGGTGACTACAGCGCGGACAATTATGTCAATCTGGCGGCGGAAATAAAAACAAACAATATCGATCTGTATAATATTAACAGCGAATATCAAAACATGCATACAGGTACATGTCAGACACTTATTTCTGTCAGAGATGATTACCTGGGATGTGCCTCATCCATAACGGAATATGAAGAACCGTTAAAAGAAGAAAAATACTATAATTTTCAGACAAATGAATCTTATAAGGCATTGTTTGAATCTCTGAATAAATGTTTCTCTGGCGAGGGAGATACGGCAAAGTATGAAAAGCAAAAAAATGAGGCAAACGATAAGCTGAAAGAGCGGGAAACGGCTCTCAGCAAAGATGAGCAGACTACGGCGAGGAATATACCGGAGGAATTTGGATTCGGCGAGGGGGAGACGGAGGGAAATTTTGTGCTCACCAACATGATAAAAGAAGCGGTTTCCTATTTTGGGATGAACAGTGCTGCTGAAGCTGGAAACAAGCTTCTTCTGAAGGTTTATACGGTGAGTTATGATTTTGGCATGTTTTCAAGCCGCATCACGAATGTGAAGGAAAGCGAGGAAGAGGCGGTAAGTCTGACAGGCGTAAAAATGGGACCGGAGGTAAACTATCTGTACGGCGCAGAGCTGGAGTATCTTCTGGGAGGAAATAATTCTTCCAAAGAAAATCTGAATCTTGCCAGAAACCGGATCCTGGCATTTCGAGCTGTTGCCAATATGGGGGCGACTTATAAAGTTAAAGAGATTAATGGCGCTATCAGAGATGTTAAAGATGCCTGTAGCACGATAAATCCCATATTGGGAATTGCGGTGGCGGGAGCGCTGCGGGCGGCAGTGGCGGGAATGGAGACATATGGGGACTGGGAAGAACTGAAAAAAGGAAATTCGGTCGTGCTGATCAAGAAAGATTTGGGAGATCTGACAACATATGCGGAGATCAAAAATTTGCTTGGGTCTGACGCGGGAGGATTTTCAGGCGTTGATTCCGGTTCAGGGAGTTCCTCGGGCGGTCAGAAAAAACTGCGGATGAATTACGAGCAGTATCTAATGGTCATGATGATTGCCATGACGACATCGGAGCAGGTGGAGAGGAGAACCGGGAACCTGATCATGTTGAATGTGAATACGGTGCGGGAAAGGCTCGGACCGGACAGAGGAGCGGTATTGAAATCGTTGAACTGGAAATTGTCGGAGGCGGTGACCGCCGTGGACGCGACCTGCGCGGTACATCTTGATTTTGTCGTGATGCCGGATGGGTTTGCGAGACAGATGACTTCTGATGACACATATGGCGAACTGAGCAGATTTGAAAAAAATGCATATCAGTTTACAGTGACGAGAGGCTATTAATATGGAAAGAGAAACTGCACAGCGGAAAAATTCGGAGAGCGGCATGATGGTGGTGGAGGCGGTTCTTTCCTTTACCGCGTTTATCATGGTGGTGGTGGCCGTTATCTATCTGATCAATATTTTTATGCTGCATAATAAGGTTCAGTTTGCGATCAATTCTGCCGCCCATGAAATGGCAAGCTATCTTTACCTCTATTCGGCGCTTGGGCTGAACGATGCGGAAAATACGCTGGCAGCGGATGGAAGCCCCCATACAGCGAGGATCAATGATACCGCAAACCAGGTGGTGGATTCTTTAAATAAGATCGAAACGCTTTCCGGCAGCATAGGCGGTACGGTGCAGAGCGTGGAAAATCTGGAACTGAGCGAGGAGTCTTTTGAAGAAGTGGCGGCTCAGATGGACAGACTGAGAGAAGATACCGGAGCGGCTGTGGATTCTGTTCAGAGTTCCGCCGCCGGCTTAAAAGATCTGTTCAGCAATCCAAAATCGCTGTTGGCCGGCATGATCTATATCGGTGTATATGAGTTGAGATATGAGGCAAAGAGTCTGATCGGGACAGCGGCGGCGACAGGACTCACGAAAAAATATCTGGAACAGGGAGACATGTCTGCGGATGAGTACCTTCGGGCTTACGGTGTAAAGGACGGTTATGCGGGGCTTGATTTTTCGGGAAGTACAGTGTTTTGTGAAAAAGAAGGAGCCGGGCGGATGATCGATATCGTGGTCAGTTATGATGTTGATATGAGTTTTCTGGCGTACATTATGCCGGAGACGGAGATACATGTCGTGCAGCGCGTTTCTGTCGCGGGTTGGGTGGACGGAGATGGAGAGAAGCTGAGTAAGTATGGGATCACGAAACTGTGAAGGTATGTTATGGAGATAATAAGTGCGTTTCTTGGCGCTGTTTTAGTGACGTCGGGCAGCTATATAACGTTATGTGTTTACGATAAAAAGCATTCATTGGAAATGAGCAGAAAAGGAAGCATGATATATTCCGCATCGATGATCATCGTGATGTGTCTGACATTTTCAGTGGTATTTGTGATAGGAATGACAAGACTCGCCGATTGGGAACTGCCCGCTGTATTTCTGCATTACGTTTTGATTTGGGGAATGTCGGTGTTGGCGGTGACGGATCACAGGCAACACCGCATACCGAACCGGTTTCTGATCGGCATGCTGATGGCGTGGGCATCTATAACGGGCATACATATTATTATGCATACGGAAAGCGGGATGGCGCAGGCATTCCAATCGCTGGCAGGCGGACTGGCGGGAGGGCTTATTTTTCTGCTGTGCTATATTTTGTCAAGGAGGCAGCTTGGAGTCGGAGATGTAAAGCTGGTTTTTGTTATGGGATTGTATCTGACGGGACAGAGGATCATCGGGGCGATTTTTTATGGCATAGTTTTGTGCTGTGTGTATTCCGTAGTGCAGTTGATCCGAAGAAAGATCGGATTGAAGGACGGCGTGGCATTAGTACCTTTTTTATATCTGGGAGTATTGATCACTTTATGCATTTTATAGGGGAACAGAGAGATGAAACGGAAAAAAGCGGTATTGGCGGCGGTGATTATAGTTTTTCTGGCACTTGGCTGGATTTTTTCTCTGAGAACTGCGACGGGGGCGGAAAGCAGGGAAAAACAACAGGAGCTGACAAAAGAAGCTGATGAATATGCGAAAAAGGCGTTGTGGGTGAGAGCCATACCGCTTTATGAAGAGGCTCTACAGTGTAAAACCGGAGATAATGAGGAAATAGAGAGCCGGCTTTTGGATGCTTATTATCAGTATGGAGATATGGATTCTTACAACGATTTGGTGGAAAAGAGAGCGGCTGAGAACACAGCGGCTACGCAGGAATATATAAATACATCAGATTCCTATATTGCAGGCTATGATCTGGAGAGGGGGATGGAGCTTGTAAAAAGGGGGATAGACCAGACGGGAGATCAGGCGCTTATCGAGTATTACGAGGAGAACAGATATGTGTATTCGGTAAATGTCACTAAGTATGAGGAGATAATACCAACAGAAGAAAATCTTTTTATGCCTGCCTGCGGGGAGAATGGCTGGTGCTATGTGGATGAGAACGGAAGAGAGATACTGACAGAATCATACGACGCAGTATCCCGTTTTAATGCAGATGGATTTGCGGCGGTGAAAAAAGGAGGAAAATACTATACGATCCTTCAAAACGGGGATAAATATGGCGTAGATGAGACCGGAGTAAACGATGTGTATGGGATGAGCGGAAACCATATTCTGGCGGAGGTTAACGGAAAGTACAGCTACTACGACTATGATTTTAATTGTGTGGCGCCGGCACATCAATATGAGGAGATCACAGCGAATGCCTGCGGGGCTGCGGCGGTGAAGAAAGGGAGCAAATGGGGAATCATTACAGACAGCGGGGAGACGGTAGTGGATTTTACGTTAGATGATGTGGCGGTCAATTCTCTGGGGGCGGTATTTGCTGACGGAAAAGCTATGGTTAAGACAGGGGAGAGCTGGTATTTCATCAATACCGATGGAGAGAGATTGTGTGAGAACGGGTTTGCAGAGGCGAAAGCGCCGGAGTCATCCGGTTACATTGCTGTCGGAAACGGCGAAAAGTGGGGATTTATGGATGAGACAGGGAAGGTTGTCATTGAGTATCAATATGAGGATGCTCTTTCCTTTTCGGAGGGGCTGGGAGCAGTAAAGATCGGAGACAAATGGAACTATATCAGCGAGAGAAATGTGAGGGTGATCGATCAGGAGTTTGCAGAGGCGAAGCCTTTTCACAATAAAATAGCGCAGGCGGAGATAACAGGCAAGGCAGCGCTGATTGAACTGGAATATGTAGAAAAATAATGACCATGAAAACAAAAGAGGGGGGAGCGGAGATGATAGACAGCAGTATTTTTTATAAAGAAAGTTCTTTGGAGGCAAACTATCTTAATATTCCTTTGGAAGATTCAGCTGAATTGGATGAGATGGCGATAAATGTGCTGGAAGATGAGCGTCCTGATTTTCTGATCCCGTTCAGTTTGATATATCACAATGAAAGAGGCATTTTGAAATATAAATTGACCAATGCGATGGCGTTGGGGTATAGTGGCGACCTGATACTGTCGAAAGAGAAATTTGTGGAAATGTATTTAAGCCTGTTAAAGCCGTTTTTGAAAGGAAAAGACTGGTTTCTGGATTATCACAGTATATGCATCGATAAATCATATGTATATCTGGACAGAGAAATGACGAAAGTAAGTTTTATCTATGTACCAGAGAAATCCTATCACAATACGGATGATGAAATACTTCGTTTCTTTAAAGAAGTGCTGAACAATGTGACAGTTACGGGAGATAACAGTTTTCTGGTGAAACTGTATCAGTATTTTAACAGGGGAGATGTTACCCTCGCTGATCTGTATCTACTGGTAAAAGAAGAAAACAGAAAATCGGGAAATATTGCGCCTGCAGGGAACGGAGAGCAGCAGAGAGAGACAGAACGGAGGGTGGCGCCTGTAATAAGCGTTTCCGAAAATAACAGACAGCAGGGAATGGAAGAGTCTGTCCTAAAGCAGAAAATGGCAGTGCCTGTTTCGGAACAGGAGGAGAAGGGAAAGAGAAAAGGGCTGTTTGGAAGTGGAGATAAAAAGAAGAAAAAGTCAGAAGATAATGATATATTGCCGGGAGTGATTCCATTAGAATCGGATCCGTATAGCAGCGATGATGAAGTAATCAAAGCGCTGTTTGGTGAAGATAAGAAAAAAAGGAAGGAAAAACCGCCAAAGCACGCAAAGGAAAAAGTAGCCGCAGGTGAAAAGGGAAAAGGCTTTCTGGGCAGAAAGAAGAAAGAATTGAAAGCCGAAACAAAGGATGTTTCGGAAATAAAGCAAGGACAAAGTGTTGTAAGTTTTTCGTCGCAGAATATGCAACAATTACCGCAGAATTTTGTTCAGAGAGATTTTTCGGCGGGATATATGCCGGTAATAAAAACCGAAACGACAGAAATCTATGATGATAGCGTGCAGGTTTCAGGCGGATATCTGGAATTGACAGGAGGGGTTGTCCAGGGGGCACCGGCAAGGATTGAACTGGGGTTTGAGAAACCTTTTATTACCCTGGGAAGAATTTCAGCAGATTCGGCAAAGCCGGATGTGGCATTCGGCAGTGAACTGAGAAGGATCGGAAGGATGCATGCGAGAATAGAAAGGAACGGAGACAATTTTTATTTGATCGATCTTGGTTCGGCGAATCATACTTCTCTGAATGGTCAGAAACTGATACCTAACCATCCGTATTTGTTAAAAAATGAAGATGAGGTAGCGTTTGCCACCAGTTGTCCCGTTCGATATCGGGTAAATTTATAGATACAGGGGAAATTATGAGATTAAACGGGGGATGCATATCTGATACAGGAGCGGTAAGAAAAATAAATCAGGATGCGGTGTTTTTTCGGTGTATGGAACAAAACGGTTTCTATTTTGCACTGGGAGCGGTCTGCGACGGCGTGGGAGGACTGGAACATGGGGAGATGGCTTCTCAATCAGTGATTCGAGGAGTAGAAGAATGGTTTGAAGAAATATCGCTCTGGATTGATATCGAAGAGATAGAAACAGAAATACTCTATGCACACTTGCTGGATGGGGTTGAGGAATGGAATATCAGGGTGCGAAATATAAGTTTGTGTGAAAATATACACACCGGTACGACATTGTCGTTGATCATGATCATCCGAAAAAATTATTATATTGTGCAGGTTGGGGACAGCAGGATCTATAAGTATCGCTATAAGTTGGAACAGCTTACCACAGATGCTGTCGTGACAGGCTTTAAAAATGGAGAGATGAAAAATTATCTTGCAAATTATATGGGGAAAGCGGAAAAACTTTGGTTTTCCGAAGCGAAGGGTGTTTTTCAGGAGGGGGATATGTTTCTGTTTTGTTCAGATGGAGGGTATCATCTGCTGACGGAGAGGGATGTGGAGGAAATCTATGTGAATTATAGAGAAAAAACGGATTTATCGGAAGTTTCCGATCAACTGATCAAAAGAATGATCACACGTGGAGAGAGTGACAACGTTTCGATGGGAATCATTATGGCGGAGGAATCTGAAATCAGGGAGCGTAAAAAGTTGTTCAGACAATAAGATGTTCCAGAAAAAACAGGAAAAAGAGAAGTGAAAAAAGCAGGATGTTGTGCAATAAAGACAGAAAAAGATTTTTCAGGAAGCTGTTTTTTCGAGGCTTCATTATTAAAAGAGAGATTATTTTTGTGAGCTGGTAAAAAAGAAGGCAGAGAAAAAATCCGCTGTAGGAAAAATCTGAAATAACAGAGGTAAAGGATAGTAGGAAGAATACAAAAAGCTCCAAAATCAATTCTGATGGAGGGATTTTTGAGCCGCAAAACCGGCATTTTTGATGATTTATAAAATAGGAAAGTATCGGAATCTGGTCATATAACGGGATTTTATTACCGCAGACAGGGCAATGGCAGTCGGGGGCAGAGACAGAAATTGTGTTGCCCTTTGACAGTCTTAGGATGTCGGTGGTGGAAAAGGCTCCGATGATATAAAAGGTAAAGAGGATAGATATATGGATAATGTGCAGAGACATAGAAGGTTACTCCTTTTATAAAAGTGATTTTATTATAGCATGGGGAGATGGGATTGTAAAAAATATATTTGGAGGACAGAAATGCACCACGAAAGAAATGAGAAAGAAAATACCGAGGGAGTTCTGGCAGATGTGCAGAGGGGTACAAAGGAATACAGAGCAGAAAAAACTAAGAGAACAGTTATAGTATCGATGACGGCAATACTTATAGTGTTTGCTGTTATTATCGGAGTCAATATCTATAACGCGCCGGCAAAACGTCTGGCAGAGCAGCTCGACTTGGGGAACCGTTATCTGGATGAAATGGATTATGAACAGGCCGTGGTGGCTTTTACAAAAGCAATAGAGATAGACCCGACGAATACGGATGCGTATTTGGGGGCTGCAGATGCATACATTGGACTCGAAGATTTTGAGAGTGCGAAAGCAGTTTTAGAGCAAGGGATAGAAAATGTTACAGATGTAAACATGGCGGAAAAGTTAAAAGATAAGCAGATCGAAATAGACAGAATTGAAAAAGAAATAGAAGAACAGAAAAAAGCGGAAGAAAAAGCGAAGCAGGAAGCGGAGGAAAGGAAAAAAGCAGAAGCAGCACTAAAGCCTCTGTATGAAAAACTGGAGGCGGGCGAAGAGGACGAGGCTATTATAAATTATGTCTGGGAAGAAGGGCTGATAGAAATTGAGGGTTCCTATAGTCCGACAGGAGATGTGGAAAATGGGATTGTCTTAGATATGTATTATGATTATTTCTTCTTTGGTGAAAAGACGGACAACAGTTATGAGACGACGGGAAGCTGGTATGTTATTGATGGCAATGATGATGAAACAGGTATTTTGGAATTTAAAAAATATGAAGGGGAATGGAAGAATGGGATGCCGAATGGTCCTGGTGTGCTGATGTATATAAGAGGGGGGTCTTATACAAATCATGGAATGGATGGTGGGATTGAAAATACAGGAAATGGCATTAATAGAGACATAATAGTCAGTGATTTTAAAGATGGCTATGTGGATGGAAACGTTCAACAAACGCATTATATGGATATATTTGACTGGTTTGATTGGTGGAGGTATTTGAAAATAGAAAATAGATATGTTGCGAAGGATAGAAAAGTTGTCGGGAGTGGTGAAAATAATTGGTTTTACGATGACGGAAGTGAAACAGGGTGGCAAGCTACTCAAGTGGATGGAGAGGATGTTGAATATGTCTATGGTCCATGGATAGAGGAATAGAATATCTCACAGAAGATTTAGTCGGAAAAATATTTTAAAAATGAGATAATTATATGAATTTAAACTGACAGATAAACAGGCAGTATGAGGGCGCAGAAAATGTATTGCGAAAATTGCGGAAAAGAGTTAGAGGAAGACGTCAGGTTTTGTACATATTGCGGAGCCAAGATTGGTGAGAAAAACGGAGAAAAGACGCTGGTGTTAGATATGCAGTCGCTTGGTGATGAGACCGAGATATTAGAGTATCAGACAAAAAGAGCTGATTCTGATGAACATGAACTGGGAATGCCTCTGAAAGCGGGAATGGTATTGGGGGATACCTATGAGATCATCGGGGAGATAGGCTCCGGCGGCGGCGGTATCGTCTATCAGGCGAGACATCTGCGGCTTCAGGCAGATGTGGTCGTGAAAAAAATAAAGGACGAAGTCTGCGGAAAGCTTCAGATACGGCAGGAAGCAGATATCCTGAAAGGGTTAAAGCATCCGAATTTACCGCGGGTCTATGATTTTATTGAGACGGAAAACGCTGTGTATACAGTGATGGATTTCATCCATGGGGAGAATCTGGATGAGGCGGTAAAGAGACACGGGCGGTTTTCTCAGAAACAGGTGAAAAAGTGGGCGGAACAGTTGGGGGAGGCCCTCAAATATTTGCATAGCCAGAAACCACCGATCGTTCACAGTGATATTAAGCCTGCCAATATTATGCTGACACAGGACGGGGACGTCTGCCTGATCGATTTTAATATTTCCCTTGCAATGGGGGGAACTATGGAGTCGGCGGTCGGCATCAGCGCCGGTTTTTCCCCGCCGGAGCAGTACAGGGATCCTGTGCTGTACAGGAGGCTTACGCAGAATTATACCAGAAAGCTGTCGGAAAGCGCAGATGATGCGACGGGGGTATTGAGGGATAGCCGGGGGGATGAGACAGAGGTATTGATGAATGATCTGAACGGCGCTGCAGAGATATTATCGACTGATTTGAGTGGTGTCACTGAAAGGCTGTCGACTGTTTTGGGTGATGTCACTGAAAGGTTGCCGGGCAATCCAGGTGACGCTACGGAAATATTGTCCGCAGATTTTGATGGAACTACGGAAATATTGCCGGAAAATCTGAATAACGCGACAGAGGTATTAGCAGGGAATAAGAATAATACAACAGAGGTATTGGCGGGGAATAAGAGCGATGTTACGGAGGTTCTGACGGAAAATCTGTTTGGCGACAGGACGGAGGTGGAAAGTCAAAGTCTTTCTGGGGAAGAACTGCCATCATATCAAGGCGGTGACCGGACGGGCGCAGCGGTTGGAAGTGCATCGAAATATACGCAATATATCGGAAAGGGAATAGACACAAGATCGGATATATACAGTCTCGGCATTACTCTGTACTTTTTGCTGACGGGTATAGAGCCGTCTGTAGATTTTGAAAAGCGAATTCCGATAGACCGCATTAATATTGCAATCAGCGAAGGTTTTGCACTGATCATAAACAAAATGACGGAACTTGATCCGAAAGACCGCTATCAGAATGGTGGTCAGTTTTTGCATGCGTTGCAGCATATCTATGAGTTGGATTCCGAGTATCGTGCCTATCAGAGAAGGCGCAGGATTTTAAAGCTTATTTCCGCTGTGTTTTTGATAGTGGGAGCTTTTGTATGGGGAAGCGGCTTTGGGATCCGGCAGAAAGAGAGGAATACAAATTATAACCGAAATATGGTGCAGGCGAAGGAGTATATAGAAGCGGGGAATTTTGGAGAGGCGTCGTTAATTCTGACCGATGCGATGGAAGACATGCCGGAGAGGATAGAAGCCTACAGCTCGGAGGTTCTCAGGCTGTATGGGATGGGGGATTTTGAGGAGTGTATCTCCTATGCAGTGGATGTGTTGGAGAATCCTGATTATAAGGTAGAAAGTGAAGAAGATCAATATGGACTGGGTGATATCTATTATATACTCGGGAATTGCTATATCGAGAAAGAGGATTATTCCGATGCGGAATTATATCTGGAAAAAGCAATAGAAAAGTATGATAAAAACAGTCTATATTACAGAGACTATGCGATCGCCTTGGCAAAACAGGGAGAAATCGCAAAGGCGGAGCAGGCTTTGGATCATGCAATCACCCTTTATCTGGGGGAAGATTCCATATATATGGTGCAGGGAGAGATCCTTTTTGCAAAGGGAGAAAACGAAGCGGCAAAGGAACATCTGCTGAAAGCCATCGCTTTTACGGAAGACGATAGTCTGAGGAAGAGGGCGGTATTGCTGTGTGATAAGGTTTACTGTCAGTTGGGGACAGACTATATCGATCAGGAGATAGAGCTTTTGGAGCAGGAGGAGAACAGGGCGGGAGGCGCGGCGTCTGCCATGAATATCAGCGAACGCCTTGCGGACGTCTATGTCAGGAAAGCGGAAGCAGATGAAGGAAGAAGAGGGGAGTATTATGAAAAGGCTGTCTCGAAGTTTGAGTTTTTATATGAAAACGGATACTCCACCAGACAGATGATGGAAAATATCGGGATCCTGTATGAGCAGACGGGCGATTTTAATAAAGCAGAAGAGATATTGACGGAAATGGTGGAGAAATATCCGGATAATTATATCGGCTATAAACGGCTTGCCTATCTGGAGGCGGATAAACAGCAGAATAAGGAGAACGAGGAGCGAGATTATCAGCAGATGAAGGAGTATTACGATATGGCGAAGGAGCTCTATGGTGGGAATGCGGATGATCAGGAGATGCAGATGTTGGATAATCTGATGCAGGATCTGAAGAATGAGAATTGGCTGTGATGTGCGGGATGGTATTTAAAGTGGTGAATTATGCGGCGGGGAATATGCTGAAGATGGGTTGGAGTATGTGGGAATACATGAGGATATATAGGATAAATAAGGGGAGGTATGAAGGAGAGAGAAAATGTATTGTAAGAACTGCGGGAATGAGATAGATAAGGATTCTGAATTTTGTACATATTGCGGAGAGAGTGTGGAGAAAGAAACAAACATTGATGCGGTTTCAGTGAAGGAGAATACAGACAGGCAAAAGAAATTTAAGAAGGGTATTATTGTCGCAGTTATCA
Source organism: uncultured Lachnospiraceae bacterium (assembly GCA_910584915.1). GTDB lineage: Bacteria > Bacillota > Clostridia > Lachnospirales > Lachnospiraceae > 1XD8-76. Next base: position 38,070 of record CAJUDM010000016.1, on the reverse strand, counting down.
TAGCTGTGATGGTGCTTGCCGTTTTTGTTGGCGTCTGGCTTCATAATGTTCCGGCAAGGTGCTTGGCAGAGCAGTTGGATTTAGGTAATCGCTATCTGGATGAGATGGATTATGAGCAGGCGGTAGTTGCATTTACGAAGGCGATTGAGATAGATCCGATGAGTGTGGATGCGTATATGGGTGCAGCGGAGGCTTATGTTGGACTGGGTAATGAGGATGAGGCGATTCTAATATTGGAAAAAGGGTATGAGTTGACGTCTGATGAAAAAATATTAGAGATGTTGGAGGAATTGAGGGAGAGCAGGGAAAGAGAAGGTGGTGAAACGGGAGAAATGGATGAAGCCATATCGGAAGAAGATGGGGAGGATGAGCTTCCTTATTTTGAACTCGGGTTTTCACCGGAGGATTTTACGATTGCCGGGTATAGTGTGATGGATGGGGATCATTTGGATGATGTTGAACAGGCAGCGGCAGCTGTGATGCCCAATATGCTCAATAATCCTATGGCAGAATGGTATTACTATAGAAATTCTGGAGAAATGATGGAGAATACAGGAGAAAGGATTGAGTTATTCTATCATCAGCAGGAGAATACTGTAGATTGGTGGTTAGTAGGCTATGAGATTAGCGGTTCGAGCATTTCAATAGAGGTGAATGCTTCTGGTAGAGAAGTGGCTGCTGTAAGTGAATTTCCTTTATATAAAGGGGAAATAATTCCTAATGTAACATATTATGAAGAAGTTTTGGATATTCTGGGTATTCGGCAATTAATTGAGGCTATGGAAGAAACAGAAGATAAATGGCTTATGTTTGAGTCACAATATGGAGTCGGAGAATGTGGAAAATTTGATGATGATCTAGACAGAGATTGGCAAGAAAATATTTATTATGTAGATTTGCAGTGGGAAGAAATACAATATGAATTAACGATAGGTTTTCATGATAATGTATTATGTAGTATTGGGATGAGAAGTAGTGATTTGGCAAGTAACCAATAACGGAATACATTATCATGGATGTGGATTTATATTCAGAAAATGCAATAGGAAAATATAAAAGAAACGTTTATATTATAGGGCTTGTGCTATTGCCTGGTAAAATAGAGAAAAATAAAGGATAGAGCAGACTAAAAAGATAAAAGGACTGGGGGAGAAAATGTATTGTAAGAACTGCGGGAATGAGATAGATAAGGATTCTGAATTTTGTACATATTGTGGAGAGAAAGTGGAGGAAGAAACAAACATTGGTGCGGTTTCAGTGAAGGAGGGTGCAGATAGACAAAAGAAATTTAGGAAGGGGATCATTGCTGCGGTTATCATGGCTGTGACGGCGGTTGCTGTTTTTGTTGGCGTCTGGCTTCATAATGCTCCGGCAAGGCGTCTGGCGGAACAGTTGGATTTAGGTAATCGTTATCTGGATGAGATGGATTACGAGCAGGCAGTTGTTGCGTTTACGAAGGCGATTGAGATTGACCCGATGAGTGTAGATGCGTATATAGGTGCGGCAGAGGCGTATGTCGGATTGGGTAATGAGGATGAGGCGATTACAGTACTGGAAAAAGGATATGAGTTGACATCAGATGAAGAAATTTTGGAGATGTTGGAGGAATTGAGGGAGAGAGAAGGTGGTGAAATAGAAGAAATAGATGAAACTGTATTGGAAGAAAATGGGGAGGATGCACTTCCTTATTTTGAACTGGGATTTTCGCCGGAGGATTTTACGATTGCTGGGTATAGTGTGATAGACGGGAATCATATTGATGATATTGAACAGGAAGTGTCAATGATAATGTCTGAGACTCCAGGGGTAGAGGAAATGGGAAATTACATAGGATGGAGTTACAATCGTTTAGATGATAGAACATTGGAGTTTGTATACTGTGGCAGTGAATTATGGGTTTATGCAGATAATCTTTATTGCTTTGATGACGAAAATTATATTTGGATGGGGGTTGATGCAAATAATGGTGAACTCCCAGTCGATGAACTTTCGTTATTTAAAGGAAAAGTTAACATTAATAGAACATCTTATGAGGATGCATTAGAGGTTTTAGGAATAAAGCAAATTGTTTTAAAAATGGAAGAAGAGGGAGTGAGTCATTTTGAATTTGAATCGCAGTATGGTTATACATTGTGTGATAAATGTGATAGTGAAAAAGTAGATTATAATATAGCGGTGATAGGTTCAGAAAAGGGGAATGATGCGTGGAATTTATCTATAGGGTTTTATAACGATACAGTATCGTTTTTATCTATAGTACAAGGTATCTTAAGAGTGATGTAAGATAGAAAGATGCAATCTGATAAAAGCAATTCGTCAGATAAAAAATAAAAGACAGGAAGGACATATAAGATGTATTGCGAAAATTGCGGAAAACTAATTGAAAACAGTGCCAGATTTTGCACGCACTGCGGGACAAAAGTAGATGGAAGCGTATACGCCCGAATAGAGAATGCTCAGCGAAACGTGAACAGACAAGTGAACATTCCGAAAGAAAATACTTTAAAAAACAAAGGAAAAATAAAAGAGAAGAACCCGAAATGGGGGCTTATAATTGCTGCAATTGTAGTAATCGCTGCGGCGCTGGCAGTATTGATCGGTTTCGGCATTTATAACAGGCCGGAAAATCGTCTGGCAAGAGCATTGGATTTAGGACAGAAATATCTGTTGGAGGAGGATTACGAGCAGGCCATCGTAGAATTTACAAAGGCAATCGAAATCGATTCGAATTGTGCAGATGCGTACATGGGACGGGGCAAAGCTTATGAAGGCCTGGGTGGATCTGAGGAAAACATAGCTGCAGCTTTGGCGGATTATGAGATGGCATTGGAGATTGATGAGACGATCACAGAAGCATACATAAGGATCGCGGATATCTATATCAGGATGGAACAGTATGATAAAGCGAAAGCCATATTACAGAAAGGGCTGAAAAAAGCAGCAGATGAACAGCTCATTGTAGATAAATTGGATGATATTTCGTATAGTGAAGTTCCGGAAGCAGAAGAAAATGAATTAGTCACTGATGAGATAGAAAATATAGAGGAAGATATACCAGAAGATATACCGGATACAGAGAATGTGATTAATATTCATAGTGTGACGGAATTGGAAAATATAGTAGCAAATGGTGCCTCTAACTGCACTCTTATGTTGGATGGGAAAGACTATGATGTAGGGTGGGGATTGTATTTAAACAATCTTGAAAATGTGGTGATACAGGGAACTGAAGGAACACGTTTATTAGGTGATTCTGAAGAGGATACGGTTGTTGAGATTTATGGCAGTAAAGGACTGACTTTGAAAAATCTTGTGATAGGACATGATATACCAGTCGAAATGTCATGCACATGGGGGGTCTTAGATGTTTATGAGTCGGAAATATTTCTTATAAACTGTGATTTGTTTGGATGTGGACAATCTGGATTTTATTCGGGCAGCAGTATGATCGAGGCAGAGGACTGTGTTATTCGTGATTGTTCAGAGTATATTATGGATTGTTATGAGACTACCGCGACTTTTAAAAGATGTACTTTTTCGAGAAATGGTTATAGAGAGCCACGTGCTTATGCGATTAACACATATGAATCAGGAAGCGCACTTTCTTTTTCAGATTGTACTTTTGACAGCAATTATAATCCTACATTATTAAACAACGGAAATGAGGAGACAGTGACGTTCGACACATGTTCTTTTAGCAATAATGCATGGGATTGATCAGAGAGGAAGAGACGAGAGGAAACATGACGAAGGATATGTTTTGCGGAAACTGCGGAAAGAAAATAGAAGAAGAGGATCAATATTGTCCTTATTGTGGGGCAAAATCTGTGATGGCAGATTTGTCGCAGACGGATGCATCGGAAGAGACAGTGGACAATGAGGAAAAGGTGAAAAAGGAAAAAAATAAAAAAGGAATCATAATTTCAATAGTGACAGTATTTGCGGTGATAGCTGCTGTATTGATCGGTATCGGTATTTACAATGCTCCTGCAAGGCGTCTTGCGGAGCAGTTGGATTTAGGTAACCGCTATCTGGAAGAGATGGATTTTGAGCAGGCGGTAGTTGCGTTTACAAAGGCGATAGAGATAGATCCGATGAGTATGGATGCATATATAGGTGCTGCGGATGCGTATGTTGGGCTTGGAGAACCGGAAAGGGCAAAGGAGGTTCTGGAGCAGGGGATGGAAAAAATCTCTGATGTGAGACTGGAAGAAAAACTGAAAGAAATAGAACGTGAATTGGATAGAATTAAGAGAGAGGAAGAGGAAAGACGGCGGGCGGAAGAGGCGGCGCAAACAGAGACAGAAGAAAGAAGAAAAGTAGAAGCGGCATTAAAACCGTTATATGAAAAATTAGAGGCAGGGGAAGAGGAGGAGGTTGTTGTAGAGTATGTCTGGAGGGAAAATCTGATAGAAGTGGAAGGGTCTTATAGTCCGACCGGGGATGTGGAGAATGGAATCGTTTTGGATATGCAGAAGACGGAAAGATACGATGGTGAAGAAATTCCGTGTTTCTATTATGGGGAAAAGACAGGGGGAAGTTATGAGACAATCGGGAAGTGGTATGTGGTTTATGGTGATGATAATGAGTTTGGAATTATTGAATATTTAATATATGAAGGGGAATGGAAAAATGGGATGCCAAATGGACAGGGGACAGATATAAGAATACATGAAAGTGAATGCACAACTTATGCTAATCATGAAAGAGGGGCTAATACAGGAAAGTGCTTTGATAGAGAAAAAACAATTAGTAGTTATAAAAATGGATATGAGGATGGGAATGTTAAAGTGATAGAAGATATTGATATATTTGATTGGTTGGACTGGTGGGATTCGTTTAAATCTGAAAGCAGATATCAGGTAAATAATGAAAAAATTGTTACAGGAAGTTATGAATATAATTATTATAATGATGATGGAAGTGAAATGGGGTGGATGAAGAACATAGAAGTGGATGGAAAAGATGCCGGTTGCATTCCGGGACCCTGGATAAAAGAGTAGACAAAAATATTATGAACATGAGATATGCAGGATCAACTTATTAGGTTTCAGGCGTTTATGCTATTGAAAATAAAAGCCCTATAGAGATTTAACATCTTGGAAAATTGTAAGAAACTAGCAAAAATAAGCAGAAAAGGTGAAAGAAAATGACCGGATACATAATCATGGCTATCGGAACAGCTTTGGCGGCAACAGGCATTATCATGGCGATAATAACAGCAATGACCGCGCCGTCTGCCAAAAGAAAGATCGAGAAAAGAATGAAGGAAAAGTATTAATCCCCCGGAAATATTGTTTTACAAAAACAGAAATGTTCTATAAAAACCGTGAGAAATTTGCAGTGTCAAAAGAAGCGCATAATATGCGGAGGGCGGCGCTAAACTTAAAAGCGGAGAAACGCCCGCTAAACTTAAAACTTGACTTTTTAAAGGACAAAGATATAATAGATAAAGGTTTATATATTCAATGATTTGAGACGGCAGGAGCGGAGGAATGAAAAAAGCAGGCCGGGGGCGGTCCGGAGGGAGAAAAATAGCCCTTTCCGTGGCGATCCTCTCATTGATGACGGTGTTGATCTTTGCCGGCATCTTTCTGTATGGCAGGATCGACATCGGGGTGAACAAGGGGCTCATCGGATACTGCATGCAGGGAGATACGCTGTCGGTTTCATGGCAGAGCGGTTCCGGCGGGGACAGGTATCGTTTTTCGCGGTATGATCAGGAAGCCGGGGAATATGTTTTATGCGGCGAATATGCCGGGAACAGTGCGGAATTTGCCGGGGTAGAGCAAAACAGGGAATTGAAGCTGCAGATGCAGAAGATCAGAAATGTCGATCTGTTCGGGCATAACTGGGAGATAAAGGGCAGGCCCCGGGTCCTGACGGTGGTACCTGTGGAACTGGATTCCCCGGTATTGACGAAAACGGCGGATACCGCAGGGAAGAGCGTGAAGGTCACATGGGACACAGAGCCGGGGAACAGCTATGAGATATATCTCGCGAATGAGGAGGGCAGTCTTGAACTGTATGCTGCGCAGGAGGAGGGAGAGATCACATTCAGTCCGGAAAACTGCGAAAGATTAGCGGACAGGGAGCAGGCGCTGGTCATGGCGGTGCGCACTGTGCAGTATGCGGATGAGTACAGATCGTACGGTACAATGTCCGATCCGGTGGTGATAAAAAGAGCGGATCTGATGGACAGCGATGTGCATCTCGAATGTGTGGACAGGGGAGAACGGCAGTATACTTTACAGTGGCAGGAGGGCAAGGGCGCCTGGTATGAAGTGCAGGAGTGGTCCTCCGAGGAGAAGGAGTGGGTGTGCAGGGAAGTGCTCGGCTGGTCGGATGAACTGTCCTACGATACGGGGAGGCTTCCCTCCTGCACGGAGATATCTTTCAGGGTGGTCACCTATAATGATACGGAACTCAGGGACAGAGGGATATTTGAGACCGAACCTTCCGAGGTCTCGTTCCGCACGGAACTTTCCTCCCGCTACTGTACTGTCTGGCCGTTGAAGGCACTTGATCTCTCGGAGGATGTCTCCGGGAAAAATGTGATGGGGCAGGTGCCGGCGGGGACGGCGCTGTGCGTGCTGGAGGAAGCAGAGGGGAGATTTCTTGTCCGGTATCAGGACGAATACGGATACATAGATTCGAATTATTGTATGATAGATCTTGCGGAATATCTGGGCAACCTTTGCGAGTATAACATCACAAACAGTTATTCCTCAATTTTTCGTGTCCATGAATATGACATTCCTGAGATCACGGAAAATGTGATAGAAGGTTATGAGAATGTCCGGGCGGAGGACGGCGATATGCTTGTGCCGTATCTGTATCCCTGTGCGCAGAAACTTTATCAGGCAGCTCTGCGGGCGAGAGAGGACGGGTACATTCTGCGCATTTATGATGCTTTCCGGCCGAATGAGGCGACCAGGTATCTCTACGACACGGTGGAGGTATTGCTGGATAGGGCGGTCCCGGAAAAGGGTGAGGACGCGGAAGAGACGGGAAATAAGGATAAGGAAAAATCGCAGGAGACGTCGGGGAGAGCGGAAGGATTCGCAGAACCGGAAATCCATGAAGGCCTGACGGAGGAGACATCGGCGGTGTTTGATCTTCTGTCGGCCGATTCGATCAGGCTGTTGAAGGACATGTCGATGGAGGGGCTGAGCGCGTTCTATGTTCTCAGGCAGGAACTGTTGCTTGACACCACGCTCCTGTTGACGCCGGAGAATCTGGAGGAGAGCGAGGCTGCGGCTGCCGTCTGGCTGACGCCGGAGAATATTCTGACACTGCAGACGGTCCCTCCGGAGGAGATCCTCTGTCTGAAGGGGCTTTCCCAGGAGGATCTGATCCTGCTCAAAGTATACCTGGACAATATAGTGACATACAGAGAGGTGATGACGGATGGGAGGTTCAGGCTTGGCAGCTTTCTCGCGCAGGCGGTCTCCACCCACAACAGAGGGATAGCGCTTGACCTGACGTTAGTGGAGGCGTCGTCGGATGAGGAGATGGAGATGCAGTCGGAGATGCATGATCTGAGCTGGTATTCCATACTCGCGCAGAATAATGAAAACGCCGATCTGCTCGCATCCTATATGAAGGGGGCGGGGTATAACGGGCTCTCCTCGGAGTGGTGGCATTTTCAGGATGATGAGGTCCGGAACAGATATAATATAAATATGTATCTGGAACAGGGAGTCTCGCCGGAGGGATGGAAAAAGGATGACCTGGGCTGGCGGTACAGGCTGGCGGACGGAAGTTACTATTGCGCCGACACGGTGATGATAGATAAAAAAGAGTGCAGCTTTGACGCGGAGGGGTATCTGATCGAAGAATAGGCACGCAAACAGCAAAGGAGAGAGACAAATGAAAAAAAACAGGAACAAACTGGCAGCGGTACTTTTGTGCTTATGTCTGTGTGCGGGGAGCACCGCGTATGTGCAGGCTGCTCCGCAGTACGGCTTTGTCGCGACACAGGAGGGCATGAGGTGGCTCAATGCCGACGGGACATGGGCGGTCAACTGCTGGATCGAGGTGGAGGGCATAAGGTATCATGTCAATGAGTACGGTGTGCTGCAGACAGGCCTTGCAGTGATAGACGGCCAGACATACTACTTCTATGAGACGGGGGCGATGGCCCAGGGGTGGGTCACACTGGGAAGCGATGTGTATTTCTTTAACACTGACGGAATGCTTCAGAGAAATGCCAATATAAACGGCTGTCTGGTCGGAAACGACGGGAAACTGTATAAAGCTGTGGACGCGGATGGAAGAGGGCAGCAGGCGGTTATTGTGCAGAACATCCTGTCCTCGATCATCGTGCCGGGGATGACGGAGGAACAGAAGCTTGCGGCATGCTATAATTATGTGGTGAACGCCAGCAGCTATAAAAGGACTTATGAGACGCCGGCGGGCGACTGGACGGGGACTTTCGCGCTGGAGATACTGGGAACGGGGCAGGGAAACTGTTATCGGTACGCAGCTGCCTACGCGAGCCTGGTAAAGGGGCTGGGGTATGATGCCAGAGTAGCGACGGGAGTGATCGGCAACAGAAAGGGAGGCCTGTCTCCCCACGGATGGACGGAAGTGCGCATTGGAGGAACCTGGTATATTTTTGACACGGAAATGCAGGATGCCACAAACGGGCGGAAGAATTACTATTTCAGAACCTATGCTGATTATCCGAGCAGGAATCTGATGAAAGCGGTTGACTGGCCGGTATATCTGTAGATGTCTGGGGGATGGTAAGATATGGCATTCAGTTCTATGCCTTTTTTGTGTGTATTTTTTCCGGTGGTCGTGATTTTGTACTACCTTATACCATTTAAAAGAGTAAAAAATTATTTTCTGATAGCAGTGAGTCTGCTGTTTTATGCCTATGGGGAAGGGGCGTATGTTTTTTTGATGATCGCCTGCGTCTGCTTTAATTATCTGGCGGCGAGGGCGATCGGAAATTTCCCGAAAGGGAAAAAGACGGTGCTTATTCTGGCGGTGATATTGAATCTTGGGGTGCTCGGGGGATATAAGTATGCCGTGATGGCCGTTTCGACAATAAATCAGATCGTGGAACCGGATATTCCGGTGCCGGCGATCCATTTACCGATCGGAATATCCTTTTTCATTTTTCAGGCGCTCTCCTATGTGATAGATGTCTATCAGGGGAAAGTGGAAGCCGATAAAAGCCTGTCGAGGGTTTTGCTTTACATATCGTTTTTCCCGCAGCTGATCGCGGGACCGATCATTAAATATCACGATATCTCGAAACAGCTCGATGAGCGGGAAGTGACGCCGGAGAAGTCCTGCAGGGGACTGAGGCGGTTTATAACAGGACTCGCCAAAAAAGTTCTGATAGCCAACACAATGGGGGCAGCAGCGGATTATGTGTTTTCCCTGCAATATGCAGAACTCGGGATGGCGGCAGGCTGGATAGGGGCGGCGGCGTATCTGTTCCAGATTTATTTTGATTTCAGCGGCTACAGCGATATGGCGATCGGTATGGGAAAGATATTCGGTTTTGATTTTAGGGAGAATTTTTGCTATCCATATGCGGCGGGCAGCATACAGGGATTCTGGAGAAGGTGGCATATCTCGCTTTCAGGGTGGTTTAAGGAGTATCTGTATATTCCGCTGGGAGGAAATCGGAAGGGAAAAACGAGGACATGGATCAACAGGCTGATCGTCTTTTTCTTTACGGGATTGTGGCATGGGGCGAACTGGACATTTATACTGTGGGGGCTGTTCCACGGCCTGTTTCTCACCCTGGAGACCGTTTTTCCCAGGATGACGAAAAAGATGGGGATTCTGCGCCATATTTATGTGCTGTTAGTGGTGTGTGTCGGGTTTGTCATTTTCAGGGCGGAATCGGTGGAGCAGGCGTGGATGATCATAACGGTCCTGTTTACAAAATTTGACCAGACGCCCCTGATCACAGCGGTGGTGGCGAGGCTTTGCGACCGATTGCTGTTGTGTACGTTTCCGGCTGCGGCGGTGTGTGCGCTTCCTGTTGTGGAATGGCTGGAAAAGAGGAGAAAGTCTGGAAAAGTTTTGCAGGCGGCATCCTATATCATATCGATACCGCTTCTGCTAGCGTGCATCATGAGTATTGCAGGGGGAACATATAATCCGTTCATATATTTCAGATTTTGATACCAGAGGATAAAAAGTGAAAGAACCAAAGAAATTTGCAGCCTCTATACTGTACTTTGCGGCCGTTTTGGGAATCTGCATGGCGCCTTTGCTGTTCTGGGGGAGCAGGCCGGAGGGGGAGAGCGCGGAAAATAGGACATTGGCTTCGCGGCCGGAGATAACAGGGGAGAAGGGCTTTAACTGGAATTACCTGGGGGATGCCGGGGAGTATTTTACGGATCATTTTGCGTTTCGGGAGGAACTGGTCACAGCGAATGCTGTGATAAGGGCTGATATTTTTTCGACGTCGCCGGTGGAAGACGTCATCGTGGGAAAAAACGGCTGGCTCTATTATGAGGCGACACTGGATGATTATCAGCATAAGAACGGCGTTTCGGAGAGAATGCTGTTCAATATAGCCCACAATATGGCGCTGATGCAGGAGTATTCGGCCGGACTTGGAAAAGTGTTTGTCTTTACCATAGCGCCCAATAAGAACAGTTTGTATGATGGTAATATGCCGGATGGACTGCGCTTTCAGGTGGGGGAAGAGAGTGATGCCGAGCGGCTCTATCCGTGGCTTGTCAGGGAAAACGTCAATTATGTGGATCTGTTCGGGCTGTTCGAAGAGCAGGAGGAAGTACTGTATTATGCGGGGGACTCCCACTGGAACGAAAAAGGCGCGCTCATGGTTTATAACGCGCTTCTTGATGCCTGTGGAAAAGCACATGAGACTTATGAGGGACAGGAGCCGGAGCAGAGAAAGGACTATGCCGGGGATCTGAGCCTGATGTTGTTCCCGTCGGGGGAAAGGGCGGAGTCCCGGCTGTACTATCCGGTCGATCTTACATGGAATTATGTGGAAGGGACAAACGTGGAGGATACGTTTATCATAACGGAAAACATAGACGGAGAGGGAAATCTTCTGATGTACCGCGACTCATTCGGGAACTCTCTTCTTCCGTATATGGCGCAGGAGTTTGCACAGGCGGTGTTTTCCAGACAGGTTCCCTATCCAATGAGCGACCTTGTCACCTGTGAACCGGATATCGTGATAGTGGAAAAAGTGGAGCGGCATCTGCCGACGATCGGGTCTGTACCGCCGTTTATGAGCGCTCCGGTCCGGGCGCTGCCGGGAGAATATAAGATCGCGGAGAGCAGTGCGGCTACGGCGGATCTGTCGAAAGAGAACAGCTACTGGAAGTTTGAAGGAACAGCGGATCCTGCTGTTATGGATACGGACAGCAGGATTTATATGGAGATAGACGATGGAAGCGGAGCAGATATATATGAGGCTTTCTGTGTCGGCGGTTCGGGCGGCGGGGATGAGACAGAAGATTACAGATATATTTTATATATTTCTGAAATCGTGGCAGACGGAGATGTCTTCCATGTCCGCCTGATAACGGAAGAGAAGAATGAACCGGTGGTACTGTTGGAAAAAGAGATACATACGGAGGATTTGAGATGAAGAGGATCGGGGTACTTTTATTGATGGCAATCTTATTGACCGGCTGTGAGAGGGACAGTGAGACTGCCGCTCCCGTTTCGAGAGAGAGCGGGGAGACGTCTGGGACGGAGGAGAACAGAGAGACAAAGAAAGTGGAGGAGTCTTCGGAAGGCAGCGCCGGGACGGAGGCTTCAGAAGGCAATGCCAGAGGGGCTGATTCGACAGGAGCAGGGAAGACGGAGGTTTCTGCGGATCAGGACGGATCGTCGTCACCCGGGCAGACCCCGGATAACGGGGAAGCGCAGGAAGCGGAAAACGCAAAAGAGAAAGAGCAGGCGGAGGCACAGTCTAAAAAGCAGGCGGAAATTCAGGCGAAAGCGGAAGCTCAGGCAAAAGCGGAAGCTCAGGCAAAAGCGGAAGCTCAGGCGGAGGCGCAGGCGAAAGCAGAGGCGGAAGCCCAGGCAAAGGCGCAGGCACAGGCGGAAGCGGAAGCCCAGGCAAAGGCGCAGGCACAGGCGGAAGCGGAAGCCCAGGCAAAGATGCAGGCGCAGGCGCAGGCGGAATCCCAGGCTCAGATGCAGGGAGGTACGGCAGTGACAGAAGTCAGTCGTATTTATATGGAAGACTGCGGAGAGGACAGCGGCTATTGGGTGATCACATATTCGGACGGGCATGTGGAGTATCTCGAAGACTGAAGCTGCCTGCAGTCTGCTGCCGGAGGGAAATGTTAAGATAGAACCATGAGGAAAAACACCATGCGGAAGAGGAACGGGGGAAACGGGACAGGCTGTGCAGTTTTTCCGGTATCAGGGTGAGACAACTGATAATGAAAGAAAAGAAAGAGTTGAAAAGGAGGCCATTATGTCAATCAGAGCAGACTACCATTTACACTCCCATCACTCCGGGGACAGCGATGCGCCGATGGAGGAGATGGTGAAAAACGGCATTACCGCCGGACTTGAATCGATGTGTTTTACGGAACATGTGGATTTTGATTTCAGGCCCCTGGGGAAGGATCCGAGCGATATGTTTGAGTTGAACGCAGACTCCTATCTCTATGAACTTTTAAGCCTGAAAAAAAAGTATGAGGATCAGATCGAGCTGCTCTTCGGGCTGGAAGTGGGTATGCAGCCCCACACAGCGAGGGAGAACGTCCGTTTTGTCAAGGAACATGAGTATGATTTTGTGATCGCTTCCGTACATCTCTGCGGGGGAAGAGATCCCTATTATCCGGAGTATTTTGAAGGGAAAGAAGAGGAGACGGCGCTCAGAGAGTATCTGGAGGAGACTTTCCGCGATATAAAAGTCTTTGGCAACTTTGACTGTCTCGGCCATCTGGATTATATCATACGTTACTGCAAAAAGATGGACAGAAAGTATGAATACGCGAAATACAAAGATATCATTGACAAGATTCTTTCCTATCTGATAGACAGGGAAAAAGCGCTGGAATTAAATACTGCCGGGATCCGGAAAGGAATGACGGAGATGAACCCCTGTCTTGCTGTGCTTAAGCGCTATCACGAACTGGGCGGCGAGCTGATCACGGTAGGTTCCGATGCCCACAGGGTGGGAGAGGTGGCTTCTGATTTCGACAGGGCGGAGGAACTGCTAAAGAGTTGTGGTTTTCAGTATTATACAGTATATAACGGCAGGATCGCGATGATGAAGAAACTGTGAGGACAGCCGGAAGACACAGTGAATCAGCAGGACCGCCGGAGGCATATAACTTATTTTGCTGACGCGAGACGGCGGAAACTTGTGTTTCTGGTCAATGTGCGGCGGGAGATCCTGTGGAACAGGGATAAGGAGGAATCATTATGAAATTAGAAGATTTAACTGCGCTTGGCACAAAAGCAGGCAGCCTGTTGAAGGATATGGCATCGGGAAAGGCAGGGGATGCAGCGAAGGAGAGGGCGGAAGCATTTAAGAAGATCTGCGCCCTGATCCCGAATAAAGTGGACAATGACACTGTGATAAGCGTTTTGGATCTGATGCGCAGGCAGCAGAAGGTGGTCAAAAAGGATTTTTCGCATCATCAGGCGAAGAATGAAGAGGCTTTCAAAAAACATGCCCCTGTCATCACAAAAAATAAAGGTTTTGTGGAGGATCAGAACAGTTATACGGATATGGCATACGGAGATGCCACAATGCAGTATTCCGGCTGTGAGATCTTTGCGACCTATAACGCGATTTACAGTATTACCGGCAAATCCCTGATGAGCCTGGCAAAGATGATCTCTGAGTACGAGAGGGATGGCATGGTGCTGTCCGGCAAGTTCGGTACGGCACCGAAGGCGATCAAAGATTTTCTGGATAAACATGGCTTTCAGACGGAAATGACGACAAACGAGGCGGATTTTGACAGTTTCGGGAGAAAATTCCAGAGCCTGATCCTGACGATGTACAATGATAAAGATGATATCAGCAAGGAAGTGCATACCGTTAATATTTCAAAAGAGGGCGGGAAGTATCTCGCACACAATGTGTACTGTAATGGAAAGGTAGTGGGGCCTGAGGCTTCTGTAAGAGAATTGATCGGTAAGATGAATGGCGGAAAGGCGAAGGGAATTTCCCTGATCGGCGTCTCCAAAGCGGTATAAGGGAATATTTCAGAAGAAGGGTGTATGCGGATCGGGGTTAAGGGACAGAGAATTTGCGGCTGCAGCTACAAATCCGGCTGTTGACCATACTGCCGGGAGGACGTATGTGAAGCCGTAAACGGGAAAATGCAAAATTTTCCTAAAATTACGAAAAATATGGTATTTACATCTTGAATTTTAAATGCAGATTGGGTAAAATACTAGTGTTGACAAAATTTTGACAGACAAACTCCGGGTGAGGGGACAGCCTGTCGGAAAAAATATAAATTTTTTTAGGAGGGACTAAAAAATGGCAGTAAAAGTAGCAATCAATGGTTTTGGCCGTATCGGTCGTCTTGCATTCAGACAGATGTTTGGTGCGGAAGGTTATGAAGTTGTAGCGATCAACGATCTGACAACACCTTCCATGCTGGCACACCTGTTAAAGTATGACTCTTCTCAGGGCAGATATGTTGGTATCGGCGAAGAAGATCAGGTTACAGCTGATGACGAGGCAGGCACGATCACAGTAAAAGGCCAGACAATTAAGATTTACAAAGAGCCCGATGCAAACAATTGTCCTTGGGGCGAGCTTGGCGTAGATGTAGTTCTGGAGTGCTCCGGTTTCTATACCTCCAAAGCAAAAGCTCAGGCACACATCAATGCCGGCGCTAAGAAAGTTGTTATTTCTGCTCCCGCAGGAAACGACCTTCCTACAATCGTTTACAATGTAAACCATGACACACTGACAAAAGAAGATACTATCATTTCCGCAGCTTCCTGTACAACAAACTGCCTGGCTCCCATGGCAAAGGCTCTGAATGACCTTGCTCCTATTGAGTCCGGTATTATGTGCACGATCCATGCTTATACAGGCGATCAGATGATCCTTGACGGCCCTCAGAGAAAAGGCGATAAGAGAAGAAGCCGTGCAGGCGCTATCAACATCGTTCCCAACTCCACAGGCGCAGCTAAGGCTATCGGCCTTGTTATCCCTGAACTGTCCGGCAAGCTGATCGGTGCGGCACAGCGTGTTCCGACTCCGACAGGTTCTTCCACACTTCTGTTCGCAGTTGTCAACAAGACTGTAACAAAGGAAGAAGTTAACGCAGCTATGAAAGCAGCAGCTACAGAGTCCTTCGGCTACAACACAGACGAGATCGTTTCCTCTGATGTTGTCGGCATGAGGTTCGGTTCTCTGTTCGATGCTACTCAGACAATGGTCAGCCCTCTTCCGGATGGCAAGACACAGGTAGAAGTTGTATCCTGGTATGACAACGAGAACTCCTACACAAGCCAGATGGTTCGCACGATCAAGTATTTCGCTGAGTTAGGTTAATTTAAAGGCAGCATTTAGATTCATGTAAGAGACTAAGAGGTCCGGTCCACTAAGGGCCGGGCCTTTTATCATGAATTTGGAACTGGAAACAGCATGAGCCCGTAGAGTGCACAGGACGATTAACAGATGCAGAGCAGCTGGAAATCTGTCCTCGGGTATTGTGTACTGGATGGGCGAATGCGGAACTGGAAACAGCATCTGTCCGAACAGTGCCCAGAGAAATTACGAACGCGAAGGCGGGCGGAAATTTCTCTGCCGCAACTGGTGCTGGAAGGACAGATGCGGAACTAAAATAGGAGGAATTTGAAAATGGGCTTAAATAAGAAATCCGTAGATGATATCAATGTAAAGGGAAAACGCGTCCTGGTGAGATGTGATTTTAACGTACCTTTGAAGGACGGCGCGATCACAGACGAGACACGTATCGTGGCAGCGCTTCCCACAATTAAAAAACTGATCGCTGACGGCGGCAAGGTGATCCTCTGCTCCCACCTCGGCAAAGTAAAGAACGGCCCCAACGAGGGCGAATCTTTGGCTCCTGTGGCTAAGAGGCTTTCCGAGAAGCTGGGCAAGGAAGTAAACTTTGTCTCCGATTACAACGTGACAGGTGAGGCTGCGACGAAGGCTGTGGAGGAGATGAAGGAAGGCGATGTAGTCCTTCTGCAGAATACCCGTTTCCGCGGCAAAGAGGAGACAAAGAACGGCGAAGAGTTCAGCAAGGAGCTGGCTGACCTGGCTGACTACTATGTATGCGACGCGTTCGGTTCCTCCCACAGGGCACATGCTTCCGTGGAAGGCGTCACAAAGTTTATCAAGGAAAAAGGCGGCGAGAACGCAGTCGGTTATCTGATGCAGAAAGAGATCGACTTCCTCGGCAACGCTGTGGAGAATCCGGTGAGGCCTTTCGTGGCGATCCTGGGCGGCGCAAAAGTTGCGGATAAGTTAAACGTGATCAACAACCTGCTGGAGAAATGCGATACCCTGATCATCGGCGGCGGCATGGCTTACACGTTCCTGAAGGCGAAAGGCTATGAGATCGGTACATCCCTGGTGGATGAGGAGAAGCTGGATTACTGTAAAGAGATGATGGCAAAAGCGGAGGAGAAGGGCAAGAAGCTCCTGCTTCCTGTGGATACCACGATCGCGGCAGAATTCCCGAACCCTATCGATGCTGAGATCGCAGTGGAAGTTGTTCCCTCCAGTGAGATCCCTGCAGACAAGATGGGACTGGATATCGGAACGGAGACGGCAAAACTTTATGCAGATGCTGTAAAATCCGCCAAGACAGTCGTATGGAACGGTCCTATGGGCGTATTTGAGAATCCGGTTCTCGCAAAGGGCACGATGGCAGTTGCGCAGGCTCTCGCTGACACGGATGCTACCACGATCATCGGTGGCGGCGACTCTGCGGCGGCAGTGAACCAGCTCGGCTTTGCGGACAAGATGAGCCATATTTCCACAGGCGGCGGCGCTTCCCTTGAATTCTTAGAGGGCAAGGAGCTTCCCGGCGTGGCAGCGGCGGATGACAAATAACCGAGCGCGGGGGATACGGGCGGGCACTGATAAAGCGGTTGCGGTCCGCCTGTAAGCGAAGCCAGGGATACGAATCTATTAAGGAGAAGATATATGAGTAAAGGTAAAAAAATCGGTGGCATTATTCTGATCATCATTGGAACGATCTTTCTGGTGATCGGGCTTGCCATCGGCGGGCTCTTCGGGGCAATGAACGGCGCAATGGATGAGGCTGTGGCTGAGTTGGAGCAGCAGATAGAAGATGCCAGAAGAACAGGCGTATCCACCTATGGAGAGATCATTGATATTGACAGTGAAAACATGGCTACGATTGAGTTTTACTGTGAAGAGGACGGCTACTGGTATGAGACTTATATGATGGTAATGAGTGATGATTACGAGGTGGGCGGTGCCCTTGAGGTGATTTATGATCCCTACAGGCTGAATGATTCGGACTATGTTCCTATGGTGCCGGTGCTGTATCTGGATGCCGTGGGTGTAGTCGGTGATACCGTGCCGGGAGTCGGTATCGGTGTGGGGGTAGTATTCGGCGTGATCGGACTGATCATGCTGGTTATCGGTATTGTACTTCTGGTGAGCAATAAGAAGGATAAACAGTGGACGGATGACATTAAAGCGCGCAATGCGTCACAGGGCGTAGGCAATATCCAGTATAATAATTATCAACAGCCGGGCGGCCAGCCTTTGAGCGGTTATCAACAGCCGGGCGGCCAGCCTTTGAGCGGTTATCAGCAGCCGGGCGGCCAGCCTTTGAGCGGCTATCAACAGCCAGGCGGCCAGAATGGGTATTCATCGAATCCGTATCAGCAGAATAACAATAACCAGAATATGTAAATGCATTATATGTCTTCTGTAAATACGGCATATCTGTTATTGGATTATGTATGTCGTCTATGAGTGACAGTGACAGAATGGCTGTATTTACGGATAAGTATCACAAAAAAAGGAGAAAAAGAAATGGCAAGAAGAAAAATCGTAGCCGGCAACTGGAAAATGAACATGACACCGTCTCAGGCGGTAGCGCTTTGTGATGAACTGAAGGATCTGGTAAAATCCGACAGCGTGGATGTAGTTTACTGTGTACCGGCGGTAGATATCGTACCTGTTGTGGAGGCTGTAAAAGGCACAAACGTAGAATTGGGCGCGGAGAATATGTACTTTGAGGAGAAGGGCGCTTACACAGGCGAGATCTCCGCGGCTATGCTGGTGGATGCAGGCGTAAAATATGTGATCATCGGCCACTCTGAGAGACGCGACTACTTCAAGGAGGATGACGCTCTGTTAAATAAGAAGGTGAAAAAGGCTTTTGAGGCGGGGCTGACACCGATTCTGTGCTGCGGCGAATCCTTAGAGCAGAGAGAGATGGGCGTCACCATGGATTGGATCCGCTTCCAGATTAAATCCGACCTTGTGGGCGTGAGCGCTGACCAGGTGAAAGAGATGGTGATCGCATATGAGCCGATCTGGGCGATCGGCACAGGCAAGACGGCTACCACCGAGCAGGCGGAGGAAGTATGTAAGGGTATCCGTGAGTGCATCGCTGAGATCTATGACGACGCTACAGCGGAAGCTGTCCGCATCCAGTACGGCGGTTCCGTAAATGCTGGCAACGCGGCGGAACTGTTCGCACAGCCTGACATCGACGGCGGCCTTGTCGGCGGCGCATCCCTGAAGGCTGATTTTGGGAAGATCGTGAACTATAAATAAGTAACGATGTACACAATGAAAGCTCAAAATACAGGACATAAAACTCCTGTATTTTGGGCTTTTTAGTTGCTTGTGCAAGGAACTATAACTGTATATAGTATTTTTTCTTTGTCTGGAAAATAATCATTATAGGGCAATAATTGTAAATCTTTAGGAAAAATTCATTTATTTTTGGGCAGGAATGGGTAGTAAAAATTTGCAAGAAGCATTATAATAAAGAAAAGCTTCACTATGTGAAGCTTTTCGCTGCTTCTCAATTTGCGGAGTAAATTGAGAAGTTTCTCGGTGCTACTTCTCAATTTGCGGAGTAGATCGGAAAGTTCCCCGTAAGCGAGGAGGTACTGTGATGAGGTGCAGGAAGTGCGGAGCGGTTTTACTGGATACGGATACGTTTTGTGTGAAGTGTGGGCAGAAGGTCGGCGGACCGATTTTCTGCTTAAGTTGTGGTGAACAGCTTCGGGATGAGGAAAGATTTTGTCATAAATGCGGCGCGCCGGTGGAAACAGCGGCGGAGGATGATGAGATCCCGTTAAGCCAGCAGAAAACGGTGGACATCCCGTTTGATCAGATAGAGCAGGGAATCCTGATGGAGGCGGAGCAGGCGATTGTAAAGCGTCCCCGGGGGGAGAGGCAGGAGCAGAGAGATCCTCAGGGTTATTCCCGTCCGGGGACAGAGATGCCGCCCGGGTATGAGCGGGCGCGGACAGGAGATACAGACGGCTATCACCAGCCAAAGAGGAGGGAGGCCGGCGCTTATCAGGAGGAGAGTTATATATCAGGACAAAAGAGCGATGCGTCATATTACGAGGACGATGGAGAGGTTGAGCGCTACGGAGCGCCCGCAAGAGCGGAGAGAAATGCGTCGAGGCGTTCCCGTTATGAGGAGGATTACGGGGAATATGAGGCTTATGACGAAGACGAGGATGACGAGGAGGATTCCGGTGATGCAAGAATGAAAGTTGTCACGGTCATTCTGGGCATCGTTGTCGTGGCTGTGATGTTGGCGGTCGGGTTCATTTTATGGCAGCGCAACAGCCCGTCCCGTTATGAGAGGCCGGAAGAGGGGACTGAACAGGGAGAGGAGGATCAGGGAGATTCAGAAAACGGTTCCGGTGAGGATAACGGGGACGGCGGGAGAGAAACGCAGGGCAGAATCCAGATCCTGTCCAATGTCAATGTCCGCAACAAGCCGACAACAGAGGGATCTGAGGTGCTGATGGTGGCAAAGCAGGGCGAGACCTATGAGTACTATGAGCTGGTGGATGAGGCATGGTATCATATCAGGCTGGAAGACGGCGGCGAAGGGTATGTCTCCGAAAAATATGTGGAAGACCTGCAATAAAAGAGAGACGATAAAATAGTTTGAGATCCTGCGGTACAGCCAGGGTTTTGCTTCCCGGCAAGGTATCTGCGGGAATATATCATATAGAGCAGAGAAAGAGGAGAGGAAAAATGAGTAAGAAACCGGTAGTATTAATGATTCTCGACGGCTACGGCTTGAACGACACGAAGGAGCACAATGCTGTGGCTGAGGCGAAGACGCCCGTGATGGATAAGCTGATGGCGGAGTACCCTTTTGTGAAGGGCAATGCCAGCGGTATGGCGGTGGGGCTTCCCGACGGACAGATGGGGAACTCCGAGGTGGGGCATCTGAATATGGGCGCAGGGCGCATCGTATATCAGGAGCTGACAAGGATCACAAAGGAGATTCACGACGGCACTTTCTTTGAGAATAAGGCGCTGATGGACGCTGTGAATAACTGTAAGAAGAACGACAGTTCGCTGCATTTCTTCGGACTGTTGTCCGACGGCGGCGTACACAGCCACAATACGCATCTCTACGGGCTTTTGGAACTGGCAAAGCGCAACGGCCTTGAGAAGGTTTATGTACACTGTTTCCTGGACGGGCGCGATACGCCCCCCGAGAGCGGAAAGGGCTATGCGGAGGACCTTGAGGCGGAGATGGCAAAGATCGGCGTAGGCAAGATCGCCTCTGTGACAGGGCGTTACTACGCGATGGACAGGGATAACAACTATGACAGAGTGCAGAAGGCGTATATCGCTCTGACAAAGGGCGAGGGACTGACGGCGGAGAGCGGTCCCGCGGGTATCCAGGCTTCCTATGACAGGGAGGAGACGGATGAGTTTGTGAAGCCCACCGTGGTGGTGGAGAACGGCGCGCCTGTGGCGACGATTCAGGACGGCGATTCTGTGATATTCTTCAATTTCCGCCCTGACAGGGCGAGGGAGATCACCAGATCCTTCTGCGACGATGATTTCAAAGGATTTGAGCGGGGAAAACGGCTCGACCTCACCTACGTATGTTTCTCGGACTATGATCCGACCATTCCTAACAAGGAAGTTGCCTTTGAGAAGATCGCGGTGACGAACACCTTCGGCGAGTGGCTTGCGGCGAACGGCATGAAGCAGGCGAGGATCGCGGAGACCGAGAAATACGCCCATGTGACGTTCTTCTTCAACGGCGGCGTGGAGAAGCCCAACGAGGGCGAAGACAGGATTCTGGTCAACTCCCCGAAGGAAGTGGCAACTTATGATCTGAAGCCGGAGATGAGCGCCTATGAAGTGTGCGACAGGCTCTGCGAGGCGATCACAGGCGGTAAATATGATGTGGTGATCATCAACTTCGCGAACCCCGACATGGTGGGACATACCGGCGTGGAAGAGGCGGCGATCAAGGCAGTGGAAGCGGTGGATGCATGTGTCGGAAGGGCTGTGGATGCGGTGAAATCCGTGGACGGCGTGCTGTTTATCTGCGCGGACCACGGCAATGCGGAACAGCTTGTGGACTATGAGACAGGAGCGCCCTTCACAGCCCACACCACAAACCAGGTGCCGTTCATCCTTGTCAACTATGATGAGAAATACACCCTGAGAGAGGGCGGATGCCTCGCGGATATCGTGCCCACACTGATCCAGATCATGGGGGAGGAACAGCCCGCGGAGATGACCGGGAAATCACTGCTCATGGAAAAGTAAACTTTTTATAGTGTGATGCAGCGGGATTGGTGTGACAGTGATAAACTGTTGTACAAAAATTGTGATAAAGTGGCCTCCTTTGGAGATACTAAGACAAATCGTATTTCTAAAGGAGGTTTTTTATGTCTGTAACAGTGAGGATCATGGATGTACATGCGAGGGAGATTCTGGATTCCAGAGGAAATCCGACGGTGGAGGCGGAGGTGACCGTTATAGCCGGCGAGGATGCTTTCGGGGGACCCTGCATCAACGGGAGGAATATGGAGGCGGCGGCCGGAAACCATAAGGAGCGGGCGGATGGCGGCTGTCCTGCTCCTGTGGGGGCGCCCTATCCCCTTTCGGGAAAGATATATACCGGCAGGGCATCGGTTCCTTCAGGTGCCAGCACCGGCAGATTTGAGGCAGTGGAACTGAGGGACAAGGAGGGGCGCTACCAGGGAAAGGGCGTGCAGAAAGCAGTGAGAAATGTGAACACCGTACTGCGGGAGGCACTGCTTGGCAGGAACGCGCTCTGCCAGGAGGAGATAGACGATATCCTGATCAAAACGGACGGCACGGATAACAAGGAAAAGATGGGAGCAAACGCCACTCTCAGCGTTTCCATGGCGACGGCGAGAGCCGCGGCGGAGGCGCTGCATATGCCGCTGTACCGTTATCTGGGAGGGATTTCCGCAAAAAAAATGCCGGTGCCGATGATGAATATCCTAAACGGCGGAAAACATGCCGACAATACGGTGGATTTTCAGGAATTCATGATCATGCCGGTGTCAGCTGAGAGCTTTGCGGAGGGACTGCGCATCTGTGCAGAAGTCTATCAGAAACTGAAGCAGCTTCTGGTGAAGGACGGTCTTTCCACAGGAGTGGGGGATGAGGGCGGCTTTGCGCCTTCCCTGAAAAATCCGGAGGAAGTGCTTGACTATATCGTGAAAGCGGTTCTGGCGGCGGGATACAAACCCGGCAGCGATATTAAGATCGCGCTGGATGTGGCGGCAAGCGAACTCTATCAGGAGGATTCCGGCATGTATTATTTTCCCGGGGAGACGAAAGCGCTGCACGGGAGCAGGCGTGATGCGCTCAGTGCCGCCGACACAAAGGAGGCGAGCGTGCTTCGCAGCACCGACGAGATGATAGCTCTCTATGAAGAACTCTGCCGGAAATATCCGATCGTTTCGATAGAGGATGGATTAAACGAAGATGACTGGGACGGCTGGAAGAAGCTGACAAAGAGGCTTGGAGATAAGATACAGCTTGTGGGTGATGATCTGTTTGTCACAAATACAGGGAGGCTTTCAGCGGGGATCCGCCTGCAGACGGCAAATGCCGTCCTGGTGAAGGTAAATCAGATCGGCACGCTTTCGGAGGCGTTTGCGGCGATAGAGATGGCGCACAAAAACGGCTACAGGGCGGTTATTTCCCACCGCTCCGGCGAGACGGAGGATACGATCATCGCGGATATCGCCGTGGCGGTGAACGCGGGACAGATCAAGACGGGGGCACCCTGCCGGACAGATAGAGTGAGCAAATACAACCAGCTTCTGCGGATCGAGGAGGAACTCGAGGGAGTTTCCGTGTATGAGAATCCTTTTCCGGAGAAATACGGCGGCTGACCCGCATGCGCTAAAAGAGATCACCTGATTTTAGTCTGTACGAAAAGGACAAAATCTGGTAAGATATACACGAAAGAAAAGGGAGCGGGATGAAGACCGGACAGGAGCGGGATATTTTGCGGCGCGGTCGGGACAGTATGGAGACAAACGGAAAGAAACAGCAGAAAACAGCACAGCTTGCAAAGGAGGTACTGCGCCTGTCCAGGGACAGCATTATCATGAATATGCGGTTTCTGGATGTGGCGCTGTCCAGGATACAGCCGGTATCGGAACCGGGTTTAAAGGGCGTGGCGACGGATGGAAAAAATTTCCGTTATGACGACGCCTTTGTGCTGCGCCGTTATAAAAATGAGCCTGCCTATATTGCCCGATGCTGTCTCCACAGCCTGCTTCACCTGGTTTTCTATCACCCCTTCCGCTACGGCGATGTGGAGATGAGATACTGGGATGCCGCTGCGGATATAGCGGTGGAGAATGTGATGATGGAAATGAACCTGCATTTTTTAAAGATGCACAGGGATACGGAGCGGAGGGCGGCGGCTGCGGCGTTAAAGGCGCAGTGCGGCGCGCTGACAGCGGAAAAGATATACCGGTATTTTTTAAAGGCGCAGCCGGACGAGGAGGAACTTGCCGGTTTCAGGCTTTTATTTCACCGGGATGAACATATTTACTGGACACAGCCGGAGCAGATGGAGATATCTCTGGCACAGTGGAAAAAGATCAGCGAACGGATCAAGACGGACCTGAAGACATTCTCAAAGGGAAGATTTTCAGGGAAAAACGGAAATTCTGACTCCCTGGAAAAGAATCTGGCGGAGGCGACGAAGGACCGCTATGATTACGGTGATATTCTGCGCCGCTTTATGGTGACAGGTGAGGAGATCCGGCCGAATGATGATGAATTTGACTATATTTATTATACTTACGGGCTCGATCATTACGGAAATATGCCTCTTGTGGAACCGCTGGAATACAAAGATATCAAAAAGGTCAGGGAATTTGTGATCGCTATCGATACTTCGGCGTCCTGCCGGGGGAAGATCGTGCAGGGCTTTCTGCGCAGGACCTACTCCATCATGAAGGACACGGAAAGTTTTTTCAGCAAGGTCAACGTCCATATCGTACAGTGCGATAATGAGGTACAAAACGATGTGAAGATCACCTGCGATGATGATTTTGAGGAGTATATCAGGAACGGGAAGCTGACAGGCTTCGGCGCTACGGATTTCAGGCCGGTGTTTGAGTATGTGGACAGCCTGATCGAAAAGAAATCTTTTGAGAATTTAAAGGGATTGATCTACTTTACGGACGGCTACGGCGTATATCCGGAGAGGATGCCGGCGTACGATGTGATATTTGCGTTTTTGAATGAGGATGAGAGGCGTCCCGCCGTGCCGCACTGGGCGTTGCCCGTGGTGCTGGAGGAGGAGGAACTGGAGGATGCCCTGGAACCGGTGAGAGCGGAAGATGGCGGGAAAGCCGGATGATCGCATTTTATACTGAACAGAGAGGACGAAGAAAGCGGAGGATAGCTGCATATGAATATGAAACAGGCTAAGGAGTGCATCAAAGACACAGTACGGCTTTATTTAAAAAAGGATGAATTCGGGGATTACCGCATTCCGGTCGTGCGGCAGCGCCCTGTATTTTTGATCGGCGCGCCGGGCATCGGGAAGACTGCCATTATGGAACAGATCGCGCAGGAGTTGTCGATCGCTCTGGTGTCCTATTCCATGACGCACCATACGAGACAGTCCGCGCTGGGACTTCCGTTTATCGACCACCGGGAATTTGAGGGAAAACAGTATGATGTGTCGGAGTACACGATGAGCGAGATCATATCCTCTGTCTATGAGGTGATGCGGGAGAGCGGCCTGAAGGAAGGAATATTGTTTCTGGATGAGATCAACTGCGTGTCGGAGACGCTCTCGCCTTCGATGCTTCAGTTTCTGCAGTACAAGGTGTTCGGCAGGCACAGTGTGCCGGAGGGATGGGTTATTGTGACGGCGGGGAATCCGCCGGAGTATAATAAGTCCGTCAGGGAGTTTGATGTGGTGACGCTGGACCGTCTGAAGATCATGGAAGTGGAGGCGGACTATGCGACATGGAAGGAATATGCCTCCGAAAAAGGATTACATAATGCGGTCGTCAGCTATCTGGATCTGAAGAAAGAGGATTTTTACCATGTGGAGACAACGGTGAAGGGGAAGTCCTATATCACAGCCAGAGGCTGGGAGGATCTCTCCCAGATCCTGCAGCTCTATGAGGAGGAGGGGCTGCCTGTGGATGAGACGTTGGTGGGACAGTATCTCCGCAATGACAGGATCGTCAAAGAATTTACTGCATACTATGATTTGTATAATAAATATAAGGATGATTATAAAGTGGAGGAGATCCTCTCGGGAGAGGCTTCCGAAAAGGCGGTGGAGAAGGCGAAGGACGCTGCGTTTGATGAAAGGCTTTCCCTTCTGGGCATGCTGCTTGACAGGGTGCAGGGGGAGATCCGGGAGGTTATGCGGCTTTCGGACTGCCTGAGGGAACTGCGCGCGCCGCTCAAGGCGCTGTCCGGCTGCGGGGATACAGAAAAGCTGCTCAACATGCTCAAGATGCAGGGAAAGGCGAGAGAAAAACTGCTCGCTTCCATGCAGGCGGCGGGAGCCATGTCCGATGCAGAACAATATAAGAACAAGTTTATCCTGCGTTTTCTGGAGCAGGCGGAAAAAGAAATCCGGGTGAGCACCGGGATAGAAGGGGAAGAAGGATATATTCTTGTCAGGGAGAGATTTCAGAAGGAAGTGGCAGGTTTAAAAAGACGGACGGAGGACGCCGGCAGGAGGCTTCATTTCCTGTTCGCATTTGTGGAGAAGGCCTTTGAGGAAGGCAGCGAGATGCTGGTCCTCGTGACGGAACTTACCGTGAACGAGGACAGCGCCAGATTTATCGCTTCCTTTGGCTGTCCGGATTATCAGAAGCACAGCGAGGAGCTGATGCTCACCGAAAGGCAGAGCAGATTTATGGAAGAGATCGAAAAACTGGATCTGTGACCAGGGGGCGGGATCCGCGGGGCGTGCCAATTACACATGGGAGATAGAGAGCGGGCAGCAGGAAAGCGGAAAGGCGGGATGGCTGCAGGCACGGAAAAAGGTGTCGACAGTGAAACCTGAAAGCCGGACTGTCGCGAATTTTGTGCCATACCTTAAAGTTGTAAGATGAGACAGAGAAATTTCCGGGCCGGATGAACAGGAGCAGATATGGAATACCGTTATGCTGTAAAAGAAGGCGTTTTGATATTAAAGGATTACAAAAAGGGGCTGGAGGTTGTCTCCTACGAGGGGGAGGACATCTACCTGACCATACCGGAGTCGGTTGACATAGAGGGGAAGGCTTTCGCGAAGGAAGCGATTCCCGCAGAAGATCGGGAGGAAAGGGAGAGCACGGAAGAAGAAGCGGCGGAGAAAAAGGTGTTATGTAAATCAGTTATCTCCATCGGAAAGAAGGCAATGCTCTCCTGCAAGAGCCTGCGGCAGGTGAGGCTGCCAAAGAGTATAGAGGAGGTGGGGGACTGGGCATTTGCCTACTGTGACAGCCTGCGGGAGATCTGTCTGCCGGGACGGGAGATCCGTTTTGGAAAGGGGATTTTCAGGGAGTGCGGCAGAGTACGGTTTGCCACGGTTGAGGGGAAACATCGGGACATCGGCGCGCTTTTGGCGGCGGCGGTAACTCTTTTGGATGCTCCCTATCTGTTCTCGCCTGTGAGGTGCGGAGAGGAAGACTGGCTGAGGCAGTGGGATGCCAGAATGCTGCAGATCCTGCGGGCTGCAGATCAGGACGGCTACTCTAAAATGGTGCTCTGCGGTGAGGAGGATTACGGCAGTAAGGAGAATAATCTGGATTATTTTCTGAACCAGAAAAGAAAGAGCAAGGTTCGGATCGCCTATATGCGGCTGTTATATCCGCTGGGGCTTAAAGACGATGTTAAGGAGGAACTGGAAAACTATCTCAGGGAGCACACCGCGGGGATGAATGTTTCGGAAAGAGAGGGAGGAAATGCCGGCGGTGAGGCCTGCATCTGGGATGAGACATGGCAGGTGCTTTTGGAGGAACATGGTGAGGATGCTGAATACTATAAACTGTTTACGGGGATTGGCTGTCTGAGGGAAGATAATATTGACAGAATATTGTCGGATACGGGGGGAGAATATCCCGAGATGAAGGCATGGTTTTTAAAATATAAGGAAGAGACGATAGGATACACGGATTTTTTTGCGGACCTGATGATATAAAAAGAAAATATAAAAGGAAAATATGAGAAAAACAGTTGAAAAGAGCCGGTTTATATGATACACTGTGTCTTGCGTAACATTAGGAGGTAGGAAATGGAAATACTCAGATATATATTGACCGGGATTTTTATATTAGATTGTCTCGCACTGGTGGTACTTGTATTGATGCAGGAAGGTAAATCCGCCGGGCTCGGCGCTATCAGCGGTTCCTCGGATACGTACTGGGGAAAGAATAAAGGACGTTCCAGGGAAGCGAATCTCGTCAGATTTACGAAGATCCTTGCAGTACTCTTTATCGTGCTGGCGGCTGTGCTGAACATCAAAAGATTTTAAGAAACGAGTTAAAAAATCCTGCGGCGGCAGGATTTTTTCTTTCGTGGAAAGTTACGTTGGAATAAGGACGGGAATGGGGACAGGAGCAAAAATTGTCGGAAATACAGATTCAGAATAAAGAACTGATCAAAAACAGAAAAATCGTGGGGACTTACCAGCAGAGCAGAAATTACGGTTTTGTGGTGCCGGATAACAGGAGGCTCGGAGCGGATATTTTTGTTCCGAAGGAAAAATCGGGCGGAGCGCCGGATGGCGGGAAGGTTGTTGTTGAGATCACCGCTGAGGCGAAGGAGGAGCACAAGAGCCCGGAGGGAAAGATAGTGGAGATTCTCGGAGACGCCTCTGAACCCGGGGTGGATATTTTGGCTGTCATCAGAAATTATGAACTGCCGGACGCCTTTACCGAGCGGGAACTGAGGCAGGCGGAGCGGGTGGCAAAGGACGTCAGCGAGGCGGACAGAGCGGGGCGCATGGATCTGCGGGAGATCATGATGGTGACCATCGATGGCGATGACGCAAGGGATCTGGATGACGCAGTGAGCCTGTCGGTATGCGGCGGTATCTATGAACTGGGAGTGCATATTGCGGACGTCAGCAACTATGTGCAGGAATATTCGGCACTGGATCGGGAAGCCTTAAAGAGGGGGACCAGCGTCTATCTGCCGGACCGGGTAGTGCCGATGCTGCCGAAAGCCCTATCCAACGGTATCTGCTCGTTAAATGCCGGGGAGGACCGCCTGGCGTTAAGCTGTCTGATGCAGATAGATAAAGGCGGGGCGGTGACAGATTACCGGATCGTGGAGTCCGTGATCCGGGTGGATGCGCGTCTGACGTATCATACGGTGAAGCGGATCCTGGAAGATGACGATAACATATTGCGGGAGCAGTTTGAGAACTTTGTGCCGATGCTTAGAGAGATGGGAGAGTTATCGGCGTTACTCCGGAAAAACAGGGAGAAGAGAGGATCCATTGATTTTGATTTCCCGGAGAGCAGGCTGATCCTGGACGAGACAGGGCATCCAACGGAGATAAAGCCCTATGAGAGGAATACCGCCACAAAACTGATCGAGGAATTTATGCTGTTGGCGAACGAGACGGTGGCGCAGCATTTTTACTGGCTGGATATTCCGTTCCTCTACCGGAGCCATGAGAGCCCGGAGCAGGAAAAGATCAGAAAGCTGGCGTTTCTGATGAGGAATTTGGGGTTTGGCATGAAGACGGGAAGGGAGGAGATCCATCCCAAGGAGATCCAGAAGCTGTTGTGGCAGGCGGAAGGGAGCGAGGCGGAAGCCCTTGTCGGCAGGCTTGCCCTGAGAAGTATGAAGAAGGCGGAATATACGTCGGCGTCCCTCGGACATTTCGGGCTTGCCAGCCGGTATTACTGCCATTTTACTTCTCCGATCCGCCGGTATCCTGACCTGCAGATCCATCGCATCATCAAGCAGTATCTGCGTGGAAAGTTGGACGAGGATAAGCAGGCGCACTACCGGGAGATCTTAGATCAGGCGGCGAAACAGTGTTCCCTGACGGAGCGCCGCGCGAATGAGGCGGAGCGGGAATGCGAAAAGATGAAAAAGGCAGAATATATGGAGGATCATATCGGAGAATGCTTTACCGGCGTGGTGTCGGGCGTCAATTCTTTCGGGATCTATGTGGAACTGGAAAATACGGTGGAAGGACTGATTTCGGTCTCAGACCTGACAGATGATTATTACCGCTATGAGGAAGAGAATTACAGGCTGACGGGTGAACGCACAGGCAGATGTTTTTCCCTGGGACAGAGATTGATTGTAAAAGTCAAAAAAGCGGATAGAGTGACGAAGTATGTGGATTTTGTGCTGGCAGAGGAGGATGGCTGCACGGAGGTGAATGATGGCAAAGGAAGGCATGAAGCTGGTGGCGAACAATAAAAAGGCTTACCACGACTATTTTATAGAGGAAAAGCACGAAGCAGGGCTGGTGCTCCACGGCACTGAGGTGAAATCCCTGCGGCTCGGAAAGTGCAGCATCAAAGAAGGGTACGCGAAGATCGAAAACGGGGAAGCCTATGTATACGGCATGAATATCAGCCCTTATGAAAAGGGAAATATTTTTAACCGCGATCCGCTGCGCCCCAAAAAACTGCTGCTGCACAGACAGGAGATCAGAAAACTCTCAGGCCAGCTCTCGGAAAAAGGTTATGCACTGATCCCTCTGCAGGTATATTTTAAGGACGGCAGGGCGAAACTGGAACTGGGGCTTGCAAGGGGAAAGAAGAACTATGACAAGAGGGAGGCGATCGCCAGGAAGGATCAGAGGAGAGAGTACGAAAGATCCTTCAAGATCAAAAATCTGTAGACGTTCCTACAGAGGTATGCTATAATGAACGGGAAGGGAAACGATATAGTTTTGGATTCCTGATAAATTCGATGATATACCACATATCATCATCCGGGTTAGTCAAGGTTTCGACAGGGGTCTTGCAGCTGGAGAAGCTATCCGCAGGCGATGCGTCAAATCGCAAACCTAAATATAAACGCTGATAATAAATTAGCATTAGCTGCCTAAGCGCAGCTTGTCTGACCTGATGCACCTGCACATCAGGAACCAGGCATCGACTCAGCAGGAAACGACATATGTTAAGCTTTGCGCATATGGGCGTACTATGAAGCTACTGAAGCTGTAAGGGTGTCAGCTCCCGTACAGCGGAGGGAATGTCAAAGAACTGGCTATGATAGTAGAAGGACAGGGAATGGGCTTTTGGACGCGGGTTCGACTCCCGCCTAATCCATGAAGAAACTCCTAAAAAGCGTGATTTGTTCAGGCTTTTGGGAGTTTTCTGAAAATATGGTATTGAGCAGATATACTCACGAGAGAATATTTATTTCTTATGAAGGACAAAGGGGCGCTGCATCATGGGGAAAGCTGTAGTGGAATCAAAATTTTCCAAAGGAAAAGTGAATAATGAGATCGAACTTTGCAAAGTGAGCGATAAGGCGGTAAAGACCGCGATTGAAAGGGCATTGCTGGGAGAGAGGATTTCCTATTTTATCAAATGGGAAAAGCCCGGATTTTTTTCCGGGGATAAAAAGGACAGCTGTACCTTTTGCGTCAACGAGTGGCAGGCGGAGGCGGCAGAGAAGGCGATTTCCGACCTGGGGGACGAGATGGAGAGTAAGATCAAATATGTGATGAAAAGAATTGAGAAGACGTTGTTTTAGTGTGGAAAGGCTGAGATTATGAACTGTTTGGCACCTTCTATTTTGTCCGCGGATTTTTCCAGGCTGGGCGAGGAATTGTCTGTGGTGGAAAAATGCGGAATCACTATGCTGCATATCGATGTGATGGATGGTATGTATGTTCCATCCATTACTCTCGGATTCCCGGTCATAAAATCTATTCGCAAAAACAGCAGGATGCTTTTCGATGTACATCTGATGATAGAGGAGCCGGAGCGTTATATTGAGAGGTTTGCGGAATGCGGAGCAGATCTGATCACGGTGCACGCGGAGGCTTCCGTACATCTGCACCGGACGATCCAGCAGATCAGGCAGCTGGGGAAAAAGTGTGGTGTGGCGCTGAACCCGGCGACACCGTTATCGGTGCTTGACTATGTGCTGGAGGATCTGGATCTGGTACTTTTGATGACAGTGAATCCGGGTTTCGGGGGACAGGTTTTTATCCCCGCTATGTACGAAAAGATAAAAAGGCTTCGGGGAGAGATCACAAAAAGGAACCTGAAGACGGACATCGAGGTGGACGGCGGCGTCAAGGCCTCCAACACAAAGGCGGTGCTTGAGGCGGGCGCCAATATACTGGTGGCCGGTTCGGCTGTTTTTGAGGGGGATATCGAAGCTAATGTCAGAGAATTTCAGAGAATATTGCAGGTAGTATAAATGGCGGAGACAACGAAGGAAACGGAAGCAAAAAGAGAATATATCGTAGACGGTTTTTTGTTCCTGTCCGAGGAGGACGCGGCGGCTGCCAGAGAAGAACTGAAAAAGGCGAGGTATTTAAAACGCCATCTGGATTATCAGGGGGCGGACATGATCCTTCAATTGTACCGGAAGGCGCTTAATGAGCGGACTTTTCAGACTCCTGTGGGGCTTGCGTTTGTGAATGAACTGCGGGAGAAACTGATCGAGGAGGGAGTCGAGGAGTTTGATATCGAACCCATCCCGGTCTATTATGATGTGGTGCAGAATAAGATGCGGAGCGGCTATGAGCCCGTAAAGGAGGAGGAGAAGGAGAAACCCAAAAAGGAAATGACGAAGTTTACAGTTTCGGTCATCCTGAATGTGATCCTGGCTCTTCTGGTGGCGGGAATGTTTTTTGTGGCAATGACCGGCAATAATCCGAATATTTTGAACTATCGGAGTGCCATCGTTGACAAATATGCGGCATGGGAACAGGAACTGACGGAGAGAGAAAAGGCGGTAAGAGAAAAAGAACAGGAGCTGGGGATAGAATGACGGCGGGAAGCCCCGCGGGGAAAAGGCGGCAGAATGGAAACATGTAAAATTTTGGTGGTGGACGATGAGAGCCGCATGAGGAAACTGGTGAGTGATTTTCTGGTGAAAAATCAGTATCAGGTTCTGGAGGCCGCAGATGGAGAGGAAGCGATCCGGGTCTTCTTTTCGGAGAATGATATCGCTCTTGTCATACTGGATGTGATGATGCCCAGGATGGACGGCTGGCAGGTGTGCAGGGAGATCAGAGGCGCGTCAAAAGTTCCGATCATCATGCTGACGGCTAAGAGCGATGAGAGAGATGAACTGCTGGGATTTGAACTGGGGGTGGATGAGTATATATCGAAACCGTTCAGCCCGAAGATACTGGTAGCCAGAGTGGGCGCCATCCTGAGAAGGACCATGCAGGCATCTTCGGAGGCAAAGCTGGAGGCAGGCGGGATCACGGTGGATAAATCCGCCCATATTGTCACAATAGACGGCAGAGAGGTGGACCTGAGTTTCAAAGAGTTCGAGCTGCTCGTCTACTTTATGGAGAATCGGGGGATCGCCCTTTCCCGGGAGAAGATCCTGAACAGTGTCTGGAATTATGACTATTTCGGAGACGCGAGGACGATCGATACACATGTGAAAAAACTGCGCAGCAAACTGGGGAGTAAAGGAGACCTGATAAAAACAATCTGGGGCCTGGGGTATAAACTGGAGGCGGACGGATAAGAATAGATACGGACAGAGGGGCTGTCGCAAAACAGCAGATTCCTACAGTATATAGTGCCAATACTTTCAGGTATTGGGTACACATTGTAGAGTTGCTGATTTTGCGGCGGCTCTGTTGATTTGCACAAAAAACGATGAGATTGTTTGCACAAAACATCCTTTAATTTGCACAAAAAGGAAAAGAATGGAAGTGTATATTGACTAAAATATGTATAAAATGATACAATAGACTCAATTAAATATGCAGATTGCATAGACTGGGTAATGAGAGTATGTATCAGCTGTAAAAAGCAAAACAGATAAAGGGAGGATGAATATGTTTGGATTTTTAAAAGGAAAAAACAAGGAGATCATGATCGGCTCTCCGGTAAAAGGGAAAGCGGTGCCGATCTCGGAGGTAAATGATCCAACGTTTGCGGAAGAGATCTTAGGGAAGGGCGTTGCGGTCATACCGGAGGATGGAAAGATCTGCGCGCCGGCGGCAGGCGAACTCAGTATGGTATTTGATACGCTTCACGCATTTTCCATGACGACCAGTGAGGGTGTCGAAATACTGGTCCATGTGGGATTAGAGACGGTAAGCCTGAAGGGAAAAGGTTTTACAGCACATGCGAAGGCAGGCGATAAAGTGGAGAAGGGGGATCTGATCCTTACAGCGGACTTTGATGTGATAAAGGGAGAAGGACTTGACACCATCATTCCTGTAGTCATCTGCAATACGGACGAATACAAGGCGGTGGAAACTCTGGCGGGGAAAGAGGTAAATGCCGGAGACGATGTGCTGCAGATCTCACCGAAATAGGTTTTTGGGCGGCAAAGGCCGCCTTAAAATAAAAAAGGGGTTAAAATAAGGAGGGAAAGTTATGAAGTATCTTCAAAAGTTAGGGAAAGCTTTGATGCTTCCCGTAGCGTGCCTGCCCATCTGTGGTATCTTAATGGGTATCGGCTATCTTCTCTGTCCTGCAACCATGCAGGGCGGCGATATCACAGGCTTTGCGAATCTGCTCGGTCTGTTCCTCGTGAAAGCCGGGGGGGCGCTTATTGACAACATGGCTGTTTTATTCGTTATCGGCGTGGGCGTAGGCATGGCTGAAGACAATGATGGAACAGCGGGCCTTGCAGCGCTGGCATCCTGGCTGATGATGACAACTCTGTTAAATACAGGTTTTGTTACAACGATCAGACCGTCTGTAGCTGAAAACGTAAACTACACGCTTGCGTTTGACAAGGTTGCAAACCCGTTTATCGGTATCCTGGCAGGTGTGATCGGTTCTATCTGCTACAATAAGTTCAAGAGCACGAAGCTTCCGGATTGGCTGTCATTCTTCTCCGGCAAGCGCTGTGTGGCGATCATCGCGGGCGTTGTTTCCATTCTGGCTTCCGCTGTACTTCTGTTTGTATGGCCGATCATCTTCAGCGTACTGATCGCAATCGGCGAAGGAATCGTGGGAATGGGCGCTGTCGGCGCAGGTATCTACGCATTCTTGAACCGTTTACTTATTCCTGTAGGCTTACATCACGCACTGAACAACGTGTTCTGGTTTGACACCATCGGACTTGGCGATCTGTCCCACTTCTGGGCAGGCGAGACATCCGCTGACGTGACATGGTCACTGGGTATGTATATGTCCGGTTTCTTCCCTTGTATGATGTTTGGTATTCCGGGTGCGGCAGTAGCTATGATCCAGAGCGCAAAAGAAAACAAGAGAAAAGTTGCCATCGGTCTTGTGGCATCCGCAGCTATCTGTGCATTTGTCTGCGGCGTAACGGAGCCGTTCGAGTTTGGTTTCATGTTCCTGGCGCCTGCTCTGTACGTTGTGTACGCTCTGTTATACGGTATCTTTACAACGATCACTGTACTGCTCGGCTTCCGCGCAGGCTTCAGCTTTTCCGCGGGTGCAACGGACCTTCTGTTCTCCGCATCCCTGCCGGCTGCAGCTAAGACATGGCTGATCATCCCTCTGGGTATCGCGGCATTTATCGTGTTCTATGTGGTATTCCGCTTTGCGATCACGAAATTCGATCTGAAGACTCCGGGGCGTGAAGACGATGATGATAATGAAGCAGAGAAGAGTGCGGTTCTTGCGAATAACGACTATACGCAGGTTGCTTCCCTGATTCTGGAAGGCGTGGGCGGCAAGGCAAATGTTGCCTCTATTGACAACTGCATTACAAGGCTTCGTCTTGAGATCAAGGATTACACAGCGGTGGATGAGAAGAAGATCAAATCCGCGGGTGTTGCAGGTGTTATCAGGCCCAGCAAGACCGCTGTTCAGGTGATCATCGGTACAAAGGTGCAGTTTGTGGCTGACGAATTTAAGAAACTGTGCAAATAAAACTGTTTAATTAAAACTTTAGCAACCCTTTTTCGGAAAACAGCCGCTTGCAAGCGGCTGTTTTTCGTGTATACTATTATATTATGAAGCGGAAAAAGTTTACGATCAGGAATCAGTTTTCTTTTGTATTTATTTTCACAATGATATTTATTCTGTTTCTCTGCTGGCTGACCAATACGGCATGCCTCGGAAGGTATTATCTGTGGAATAAGGAAAATTCTATTTATGACGCCTATCTGCAGTTCAATGATGCGGCGGATGAGGGGGTATTGAATACAGATGAATTTGATATCACCTGGCAGCGGATCTGCAGCAAATACAATATCAGCGTGATCATTCTGGACGCGGATTCCAGAACCGTTAAATGTTCCAGCAACGATGCAGAGTTTCTGGTGCGCCAGCTGATGGATTGTTTTTTCAACAGGGAGAGTATTGAGGAGGAACAGGATCTCAGGATCATCGGAGAGGAAAAGGGCAGCACAATGCAGATCGTGAAGGATCCCCGCATGGGGACCAGATATCTGGAGATGTGGGGAGTGCTGGATAACGGTAATCTGTTTCTGATACGGACTCCTATGGAAAGTATTCAGGAGAGTGTGAGAATATCCAACCGTTTTTTGCTGTACTCCGGTGTGCTTGTCATCGTGCTGGGCTCTCTGATTCTGGATGTTATGGCGAGAAGAATATCCAGGCCGATCCTGAGGCTGGCAAATATTTCAGGGCGGATGGCACAGCTGGACTTTGACGCGAAGTATGACGGGAGCGGGGCGGCAGAGGTGGAAGTGCTCGGAAAGAATATCAATGAGCTTTCTGATACGTTGGAGAAAACGATCTCAGAGTTGAAGACGGCGAACAATGAGCTGCAGAAGGATATTGAGAAGAAAGAACAGATCGATGAAAGGCGGAGAGAGTTTCTCTCCAATGTATCCCATGAACTGAAGACGCCGATCGCGCTGATCCAGGGATATGCGGAAGGCCTTAAGGAGGGCGTAAATGATGATCTGGAGAGCAGGGAATTTTACTGTGACGTCATCATGGATGAAGCATCCAGAATGAATACGATGGTGAAAAAACTCCTGATATTAAATCAACTTGAGTCGGGGAACGATGCTGTGACAATGGAACGTTTTGACCTGGTAATGCTGGTGAGAAATTATCTGCAGTCTGCCGAAATTCTGATCAGGCAGAGTGGCGCAAGGGTGCAGCTTGGTGCGCCGGAGAAGGTGTATGTCTGGGCGGATGAATTCAAGGTGGAAGAAGTGTTTATGAATTATTTTACGAATGCCCTGCACCATCTCTCCGGAGAAAGAATTGTTGAAGTGAAGATCACGCAACAGGGTGATATTGTGCGGCTGTCCGTTTTTAATACCGGGGAACCGGTGCCGGAGGAGAGCCTGCCGCATCTGTGGGAAAAATTCTATAAAGTGGATAAGGCGAGAACCAGGGAGTACGGCGGGAGCGGCATCGGGCTTTCCATTGTGAAAGCGATCATGGATTCTCTGCATCGGGAGTATGGCGTGGCAAACTATGACAATGGCGTGGAATTTTGGGCGGAGTTTGAAAAAAGCGAAAGACAGTAGCCAAAATGAAAAAAAAGAGGTATAATCTCAGATACAGGGCATTGCGGAAAAGATATCCGGGGATATCGCATTGATCTGGCAATGACAGGTTAAAAGGTGGAAATGATTATGAGAATGAGAGATGCAAAAAAAATCATGGTACTCGGCATGGTATCTTGTCTGCTTACAGGATGCGGGAATGCTATCCCGGAACTGACGGAAGGGGAGGCTTCCCTGATCGCGACCTATGCGGCGGATGTGACGCTTGGACATAGCAGGGAGTCGAGTTCCAGATTGATGGATACGGCGGCGGAGACGGCGCGATTGGAGGAACTTTCGAAAAAAATAGAAGAGTTGGAGAACAAGGAACCGGAGGAAGAAGAGCCGGAGGCGGAGACAGGAAAGCCCTTCGATAATACAGGCGGTTCGCTGCAGGAGAACGGAGGGGCAGAGAATATCGCTGATTTTATCGGGCTTGACGGGTTTCAGGTGAGTTATGACGGATATGAGATAGCAAAAAGCTACGCTGCCGATAGTACGGAGGAGTGGGAGCCGACTCTGGATGCGACAGCGGGACAGAATCTGCTGATCGTCAGACTGAAGGTGACCAATATTTCGGGTGACACGGCGGTGGCGGATGTACTTTCCAAAGATATGATGTTTTCGATCAATGGGGACAACGGTATCGGAGGTATGGCTTTTGTGACGATGCTGCTTAACGATTTTGCTTTTGCGCAGGATGAGATAGGCGCTGGCGAGAGCAGACAGTATGTCCTGATCACACAGATAGATGAGGGCATTACGGAGACAGCTTCCCTTTCCCTGCATATGAAAAAGGGAGATGAGAGCATGATAGTGGAATTGCAGTAGAAAACCCCGTATTTTTGGAAAAAAATACGAATAAAAAAAATTTTTGGAAAATTTTAAAAAAAGTTGTTGACAAAATCAGATATAGGCTGTAACATAGATTTTGCTGCTGACGGAAAAACGACAGCAGAGCACAGAAAGAACCTTGACAACCAAACAGTAATGCAGCCCTGAAAATATT
>CAJUDM010000015.1 GCA_910584915.1 uncultured Lachnospiraceae bacterium | reverse complement strand
CCCCTCGAATTCGAGGGGTTTAGAAAACAGGCAGGAGCGAATGCATTTACAATGTCACCTAAGAAATGGATTGAAGCGACGAAAGCCATCGGTATCGTTTCAAAAGCAGGACGATATGGCGGAACTTATGCACACAGTGATATTGTGATGTCTTTTGCAACATGGATTTCTCCTGAATTTCAGTTATATATTATGAAGGATTACAGGAGATTAAAGACAGATGAGAATAGTCGTTTATCTTTAAACTGGAATTTAAACAGAGAGATTTCCAGGTTAAATTACAGAATACATACAGATGCAATTAAGGATAATTTGATTCCGCCGGAATTAACGCCTGCACAGGTATCTTATACATATGCCAATGAAGCGGATATGCTCAATGTAGTTTTGTTTGGAAGAACTGCTAAGCAGTGGAAAGATGAAAATCCGACAGTTAAAGGAAACATGCGGGATGTGGCAACACTGAATCAGTTGCTGGTACTTGCGAATCTGGAAAGCTATAATGCCGTTTTGATTAATCAGGGAATGAAACAGAAAGAGAGGATGGAATTGCTTCGGAAGCTGGTGGTACAGCAGTTGCAGACTTTGGAAGCGGTAAATTTAAATAATTTGCCCAAATCTGGAATGGAAACATAGAGTAATATTGAAGTTGAGAAGATTTGATAGAAGGTAATCAGATGAAAAACCCATGGGAAGATATCTCATTGACGGACTATGAGAATCATATGAAACTCGACTCGGTCATGCAGTTGCAGGCTCTGAATGAAATGATGAGGGGGCAGCTCGAGACGTATCCTGTTTCCAGTGTTATGATACTGGGGGTTGCCGGAGGAAACGGCCTTGAGCATGTCTCGAAAGATAAGTTCAGAAAAGTATACGGGGTGGATGTCAATGCGGATTATCTGAGGGAGACTGTTCACAGATATCCGGATTTGAATGGTATTCTGGAATGTCTGCGCATCGATCTGAGAGAGGAGGCGGGTAAGCTTCCAAAAGCGGAGTTGGTTGTGGCAAATCTGCTGATCGAGTATATAGGCTGTGACTGTTTTCAAAAAGTGATCCGGCAGGCAGATCCGAACTATGTTTCCTGCATTATTCAGATCAATACGGAGGATAATTGGGTGTCGGATTCACCGTATATGCATGTGTTTGATAGGCTGGAGAGCGTACATCATCAGATGGAAACAGAAACGCTGGAAAAAATAATGTCAGGAATAAACTACTATAAAATAAATAGTTTGGAATGTATGTTGCCCGGTGAGAAGAAGTTGGTGCGGATAGATTTTGAAAGGGAGTAACAGGGATAAAGATGCGGAATTGGAAACAGCAGGGATCTGATTTTGTAGTTGAGTGTTTGCACCGGGGTAGTTGATTGTTCAGAAATTATTTTGCAGAGGAAAAATTAATGACCATTGATGAAATATTAAAAAATGAAGAGCGGCAGACATTTGAGCGGAAAAGTGTTATGATTGAGCCGAAAGCTCTTGCAATTCCTCTCATAGCATTTGCAAATGCAGACAGTAATTTTCAATGATAAAAATCCGACTATTAGTGCTTCAAATCCGACTATTAGTGCTTCAAATCCGACTATTCAAAACAAAAAGTTGGATTTGGATATAGAAAAGCTGAAAGAAGAAACGATCATTGCAATGATTGAAAAACAAAAATATTTTGCTAAAACGAAAAAAAATTTACTGGATGTCTATGCTTCAGTTATTACCAATCAGGTGTTTGGTGCACCGGAAGTGAAAAAAATACTTGGCTGTACAGATACGGTTTCAAAAGATATTATGAAGAAATTCAGAAATATGGGAATTGTAATAGAGGTAAAGGGAAAAGGGAAAGGAAAATACAGGTTTATATATGAAGATGAAATTCATGATTGATTGAGGTGCAGGGTTCATTGCATAATAAAAGAAGAGAATAGCAAAGCAGAGAAAAGCAAAGCGTTCCGCCACATAACGGAACCGGAAAGGGAGGTTACATATGAGAGGATTATATTCATCCAAGACAGAGATCCGCCATTCTATTTTCAAGGAGATCGCAAAACTGGCATACGAGGGGGACGATCCGGCGAAGCTGGAGGAACTTCCGTATAAGATCATTCCCGGAGAGATCGCTTCCTATAGAGAGAGTATCTTTCTGGAGCGTGCCATCGTGGGTGAGAGGCTGCGCGTGGCGATGGGGATGTCTCTGCGCAGGATCTCGGAACACGCGCCGATCGCGGAGGGCGTGGAGGAGAGTGTGATCGAGGAGAAGTATTATGAGCCGCCCCTGATCAATGTGATAAAGTTTGCCTGTAATTCCTGTCCGGAGAAACGGATCATGGTGACGGAAGGATGCCAGGGCTGTCTGGAGCATCCCTGCATGGAGGTCTGTCCGAGGGGAGCCATCAGCATGGTGAACGGCAGGTCCCATATCGGTGAGGAGAAATGTATCAAGTGCGGAAAATGCCTGGACGCCTGCCCCTACAATGCGATCATCAAACAGGAGCGCCCCTGCATGAAAGCCTGCGGCATGGGAGCCATCAAATCTGACGAGTACGGCAGGGCGGAGATCGATCAGGACAAGTGCGTCTCCTGCGGGATGTGTCTTGTGAGCTGTCCTTTCAGCGCTATCGTGGACAAGGGACAGATCTATCAGACGATCATGGCGCTAAAGAGCAGCACGCCGGTGTTCGCGATCCTGGCGCCGGCGATCGCGGGACAGTTCAAGGGGCTTAAGAATACGCAGATCCGCAGTGCCTTTCAGGCGCTTGGCTTCACGGATGTGAGGGAGGTGGCGATCGGGGCGGATCTCTGCGCCATCGAGGAGGCGAAGGATTTCTTAAAGGAAGTGCCGGAGAAGCTGCCCTTTATGGCGACGTCCTGCTGTCCTTCCTGGTCCATGATGGCGAAAAAACTGTTCCCGGAGCAGGCGGAGTGCATCTCCATGGCGCTGACGCCGATGGTGCTGACAGCGCGCCTGATCAAGCAGAGGAATCCCGAGTGCAAGATCGTGTTCGTGGGCCCCTGCGCGGCGAAAAAGCTGGAGGCGAGCAGGCGGACGATCCGCAGTTATGTGGACTTTGTGCTGACCTTCGAGGAGGTGGCAGGAATGTTCGCAGCGAAGGAGATCGATTTTGAAACGCTGCCGGAGGGTGAGCCGCTTTTGCGCGCCAGCGCGGACGGCAGAGGCTTTGCGGCGAGCGGCGGCGTGGCGAAAGCCGTGGTCAATGTGATAAAGGAGATGGAGCCGGAGAGGGAAGTCAAGGTGGCGAACGCCGAGGGGCTTCAGAACTGCAAAAAGCTTCTGACACTGGCGAAGGCGGGGAAATATAACGGCTATCTTCTGGAGGGCATGGCGTGTCCGGGCGGCTGTATCGCGGGCGCGGGAACGATCGCATCGATAAAGAATGCCGGAACGGCGCTGGAAGGGATGAAAAAAGAGGCGGCGTTCACGGAGTGTCTTGGGACGAAGTATGAAGACAGACTGCAGGAGCTGGAGGAGTTTCAGTTGTAGTCCGGTTTGTTTTGACAGGAGAACGCAGGCGGAAAATGGATATTCTTTCTCCGCCTGCCGGCTTTGGTGGGAAAGAAAAGGATTGACGAATGATGGGCTTTGATTTCGGGATTTTGGATGTGATCCAGAGTATCAGGACTCCCTTCGGGGATGTGGTGATGCCGTTTATATCGGCGCTGGGAAACAGCGGATTCATATGGATACTGCTGGCGTGCGTTCTGGCGGCGTATCCTAAGACAAGGAGGTGCGGTCTGGTTTTGGCGGCTGCCCTCTGTTTTGATGTAGTGCTGTGTGACGGGATATTGAAACATCTGTTTGCGAGGACTCGCCCCTTTGATGTGAATACATCCATTCAACTGCTGGTGGACAGGCCACACGGCTATTCCTTTCCGTCGGGGCATACGGCGGCTTCTTTTACTTCCGCCTCGGCGCTCTATTTTACCGGAGAGCGGAAACTCTGGATACCTGCGCTTGGGCTGGCGTGCGCCATAGCGTTTTCGAGACTGTATTTATATGTACATTATCCGACGGATATTCTCGGGGGCATTGTGGTCGGGATCATTGCAGGGTATGCGGGATACAGAACGGCAGAGATAAAATTATATTATTTTTTCACTGACAAACGAAACAAGTTGTGATATAATACCGCGAGGAACAGAAAACGCGGCTTATTAAAAAAGGAGCATACTGCATGAAAGCTTTTCTGATTTTAGAGGACGGCACCGTTTTTGCGGGGACGCATATCGGTGCGGTGAAGGAAATCATCAGTGAGATTGTTTTTAACACATCCATGGCGGGATATCTGGAGGTGCTGACCGATCCGTCCTACGCGGGGCAGGCTGTCTGCATGACCTATCCGCTGATCGGAAATTACGGGGTCTGTCTGGAGGATATGGAGTCCTCGCATCCCTGTCTCGACGGATTTATCGTCAGGGAATTGTCGAGGATGCCCAGCAATTTCCGCAGCGATATGAGTATTCAGGAATTTCTGGACAAATACGAGATTCCGGGGATCGCCGGTATCGATACGAGGGCGCTTGTGAAGATCCTTCGGGAGAAGGGGACCATGAACGGTATGATCACCACGAGGGAAGACTTTGTTTTGGATGATATCCTGCCGAAGCTGAAAGCCTACAGGCCCGGCAAGGTGGTGGAGAGGGTGAGCACCAGGAAAAAATATATCGCAGGCGAAGGCAGGCGGAAGGTGGCTCTGGTGGATTTCGGCACCAAGAGCAATATCATCACCTGTCTGACAAAAAGAGATTGTACGGTGACGGTCTACCCTGCACTTTCGACGGCGGAGGAGATTTTGGCGGATCAGCCGGACGGCATTATGTTGTCCAACGGTCCGGGCGATCCGAAGGAATGTGTTTCGGTGATAGAGGAAGTAAAGAAATTATATCGGAGCGATGTGCCGATCTTTGCCATCTGCCTGGGGCATCAGCTGATGGCGCTGGCGACCGGGGCGGATACCTTCAAGATGAAATACGGGCACAGGGGCGGTAACCATCCGGTGAAGGATCTGGCGACAGGGCAGGTATACATCTCAGCCCAGAACCACGGGTATGTGGTGGATATGGAGAAACTTGACAAGACGGTGGCAAAGCCGGCGTTTGTGAATGTCAACGACGGCACCTGTGAGGGAGTTACTTATACGGGAAAAAATATATTTACGGTGCAATTCCATCCGGAAGCCTGTTCGGGGCCGTTGGACAGCGGATTTTTGTTTGACAGATTTATGGAAATGATCGACAAAAGAAAAGGAGGGATGGAACATGCCTAGAAATCCGGAGGTAAAAAAGGTACTGGTGATCGGTTCCGGTCCTATTGTGATCGGACAGGCGGCGGAATTTGACTACGCAGGCACACAGGCATGCCGTTCCCTGAAGGAGGAGGGGATGGAGGTCGTGCTGGTGAACTCCAATCCCGCCACGATCATGACA
This sequence comes from uncultured Lachnospiraceae bacterium, assembly GCA_910584915.1. GTDB lineage: Bacteria > Bacillota > Clostridia > Lachnospirales > Lachnospiraceae > 1XD8-76. Next base: position 110,024 of record CAJUDM010000015.1, on the reverse strand, counting down.
GACGGAGATATTGCGGACAGGGTGTATATCGAGCCGTTGACCGTGAAGGTGTTAGAGCAGATCATCGAGAAGGAGAAGCCCGACTCGGTGCTTCCGACGCTGGGCGGACAGGCGGGGCTGAACCTCGGTATGGAACTGGAGGAGTCCGGTTTCCTTTCGGCACACAATGTGCGGCTTTTGGGGACCACGGCAAAGACCATCAAAAAGGCGGAGGACCGCCTGGAGTTCAAGGAGACCATGGAGAAGATCGGGGAGCCCTGTGCGCCCTCTTTGGTGGTGGAGAATATTCAGGACGGCGTGGATTTCGCGGCGAAGATCGGCTATCCGGTGGTGTTAAGGCCCGCCTACACGCTGGGCGGCTCCGGCGGCGGCATCGCCCACAATCAGGTGCAGCTCGAGGAGATTCTGGAGAACGGGCTGCGGCTCTCGAGAGTGGGGCAGGTACTGGTGGAGCGCTGTATCGCGGGCTGGAAAGAGATCGAGTTTGAGGCGATGCGGGACTGCATGGGCAACTGCATCACGATATGCAGCATGGAAAACGTCGATCCTGTCGGCGTCCACACCGGGGACTCCATCGTGGTAGCGCCCTCCCAGACTCTGGGAGACAAGGAATTTCAGATGCTGCGCAGCGCGGCGCTCAATATCATCAATGAGCTGGAGATCACCGGCGGCTGCAACGTGCAGTTTGCCCTGCATCCGACCAGTTTTGAGTACTGTGTGATCGAGGTGAATCCGAGAGTGAGCCGCTCTTCGGCGCTTGCCTCCAAGGCGACAGGTTATCCGATCGCGAAGGTGGCGTCCAAGATCGCCCTGGGTTATACGCTGGATGAGATCAAAAACGCGATCACCGGCAAGACCTACGCCAGCTTTGAGCCGGCAATCGATTATTGTGTCGTGAAGATTCCGAGGCTGCCTTTTGACAAGTTCCTGACCGCGAAGCGGACGCTGACCACGCAGATGAAGGCGACCGGCGAGGTGATGAGCATCTGCGACAGCTTCGAGGGGGCGCTGATGAAGGCGCTGCGCTCACTGGAACAGCATGTGGACTGTCTGCGGAGTTATGATTTCTCTGCGCTGTCTAAAGAGGAACTGATCGAGCGCATGAAGATCGTGGACGATCAGAGAATATTCCTGATCGCGGAGGCTGTGAGAAAGGGAATCGACTATGACACGATCTACGATATCACCATGGTGGACAAATGGTTTATCGATAAGATCGCCATTCTGACCGAGATGGAGGAAGCGCTTGAGAGGGAGGGAACCGCTCTGACGACGGAGACGCTGCGGGAGGCAAAGCGGATGGAATTCCCGGATACGGTGATCGCGGGGCTCACCGGACTGACAGCGGAAGAAATTAAGAAGAGACGGTTTGAGAATGATATCACGGCTTCCTATAAGATGGTGGATACCTGTGCCGCCGAGTTTGAGGCGCAGACACCCTACTATTACTCTGTCTACGGCGGAGAGAACGAGGCGAAGGAGACGAAGGATCGAAAGAAGGTGCTGGTGCTCGGTTCAGGACCGATCCGGATCGGACAGGGCATCGAGTTCGACTACTGTTCCGTCCATGCCACCTGGGCATTCTCCCGGGCGGGCTATGAGACGATCATCGTAAACAATAATCCGGAGACGGTGTCCACGGACTTTGACATCGCGGACAAGCTGTATTTTGAGCCGTTGACGCCGGAGGATGTGGAAAATATCGTGAGGCTGGAGAAGCCTGACGGCGCGGTGGTGCAGTTCGGCGGCCAGACGGCGATCAAACTGACGGAGGATCTGATGAAGATGGGCGTGCCGATCCTGGGCACCAAGGCGGAGGATGTGGACGCCGCGGAGGACAGGGAGCTGTTCGACCGGATCTTGCAGGAGACGGAGATCCCCAGGGCGGCGGGCGGCACGGTATTCACCGCCGCGGAGGCGAAGGAGGTGGCAAACAGACTGGGCTATCCGGTGCTCGTGCGGCCTTCCTATGTGCTGGGCGGCCAGGGCATGCAGATCGCTATCTCCGACGCGGAGATCGAAGAGTTTATGGCGGTCATCAACCGCTACTCTCAGGAGCATCCGATCCTGGTAGATAAATATTTGCAGGGAAAAGAGCTGGAGGTGGACGCAGTCTGCGACGGGACGGATATCCTGATCCCGGGTATTATGGAACATATCGAGCGGACCGGCGTGCATTCCGGCGATTCCATCTCGGTCTATCCGGCGTACACGGTCAGCGAGAAAGTGAAGGAGACCATCGCGGAGTATTCGAGGCGCCTTGCGAAGGCGCTGCATGTGATCGGGCTGATCAACATCCAGTTTATCGCGGTGGGGGATGAAGTCTATGTGATCGAGGTCAATCCCAGATCCTCCCGCACGGTGCCCTACATCAGCAAGGTGACGGGCATCCCCATCGTGGATCTTGCGACGGAGGTGATCCTGGGCAAAAAGATCCGTGACCTTGGCTACGAACCGGGCTTGCAGAAGGCGGCGGACTATGTGGCAATCAAAATGCCGGTATTCTCCTTCGAGAAGATCCGGGGGGCGGAGATATCCCTGGGACCTGAGATGAAATCCACCGGGGAATGCTTAGGGATCGCGGACACCTTTGACGAGGCGCTCTACAAAGCCTTTCTGGGGGCTGGCGTGGACCTGCCGAAGTACAAGCAGATGATCATCACCGTGAAGGATGCGGACAAGGGCGAAGCCATCGAGATCGGGCGGCGTTTTGAGAAGCTCGGATATATCATCTATGCCACGAGGAGCACCGCGGCGGCGTTAAACGAAGCCGGTGTGAAGGCGAGGAAAGTCAACAAGATCTCTCAGGAATCACCGACCGTGATGGATCTGATCCTGGGCCACAAGATCGATCTTGTCATCGATACGCCGACACAGGGCAGGGATAAATCAAGAGACGGTTTCCTGATCCGCCGCAACGCCATCGAGACCGGTGTGAACTGTATCACGGCGATGGATACAGCGAGAGCGCTGGTGACCAGTCTGGAGAACAAGGAGAGGCAGGGCGGCAGCCTGACGCTTGTGGATATCGCGACGATCGCGAAGAGAGGAAAGTAAGATAAATATATTGTAAAATAAACACAGCAGGGGCGGGAGCCCCTGCTGTGTTTGGACAGCGGATGCTTGAGCGCTATATAGAGATTTTGCGGGAGAGAGAGAAATGCATTATGTGATCGGTGATATCCACAATGAAAACAGAAAACTGCAGAATCTGTTACAGAAGATTTCCTTCGGGGAAAACGACCGTCTCTATCTGTTGGGCGATCTCTTTGACAGGGGCGGGGAGAATGCAAATCCGGCGGGCGTTTATTTTACGGTTCTGGGACTTGAAGAGCGCTGTACGGTGGTGCGGGGGAACCATGATCAGTGGCTGGCGGATTATATCAGATATTTCGAGGGGCTTCCGGAGCGGAAGCAGGGAGGTTGCTGGCCTTATGTGTATGAGTCCTTCGCCATGCTGCAGCGAAGGCTCACGCCCGTGGATCTGCTGCAGCTCGCGGATTTTGTGAGCGGGTTTCCCCTTCAGGAGAAACTGGAACTGGAGGGAAAGAGCTATCTGTTTGCCCATGCCATGACATTCCCGCCCGGAAAGTGGAAAAAGAAGGATCATTATCTGATGGGCGGACTGGACTACGAGCGGTTTGCGAGGGATGGTTTCCCGGGGTATATCTCATTTTGCGGCCACAGCAATACAAGTAATTTTGCCGTGTTTCCGGGGCGATACCTCGATGAAGAAAATATATCTGTTTGGCGCAATGAAAAGGGCAATGTTTATATGATGGACTGCGGCTGCGGTTTTGAGAGCGGAAGGCTGGCATGTATGTGTCTGGAGAGCGGGGAGCGGTTTTATGAGTGATGTCAGTTATGGGATCTGAGCAATCCGGGATATTATTCTGTTCCAGGAAAATAAACCGGCAGGGGAGTCTGCTTCTTTCAATTCTTCTTCTAAATGGTTGTTGAAAAAAAGAAGAAAAGATATAAGGTATAAACAGAAGAAAGGAACCGGTAAAAATCAGCATTTGAACGCCTACAATGTAATCTGTGTGAATTTTAATGATTATTTTGGAAAAGATCCGGCGTTATGTCTGGATATGATCTGTCAGGTGACAGGAGAAAAATTTATATTCCTGGCGGACGAGTGGGATACTGGAACCTAAAAGGCTGTCACTCAGATGTTGGCGGATGAACCGGTGGAAATTAATTATGATAAAGAATCTAAAAGACATCAGTGCATCATAGAGGAAATATGGAATAGAGGGTGATGGAAATGCACTATGTGATCGGAGATATCCACAACGAAGACAAAGAACTGCAGAATATGTTAAAAAGACATCTCGCGGGAAAAACACGGATTTTCGCCGTTGTATTTCTGCTCTGCGCATTATTGTCCACTGCCTGCGGGAAAACAGACGGTACGGCGGGAAATAAGCCGGAAGACGGGTCAGGCGCTGTCATCGGAGCAGGGGAAGCGGCAGAATCTGCAAAGACAGAACCGGCGCAAGGCAATCCGGGTGCGGAGCAGGCTCTTTTGGAGGAGAATAAACTTTTAGAGGAGCAAAGGGAATCATATGCCCGCTCCATAGAAAAACTGGACCGGATGCTGTCCGAAAGCCGTGAACTGTCGGAGAGCTATAAACTGTATGAAGATCGTGAACTGTCGGGAAACAGTGAATTGACCGAGAACCGCGATCAGGAAAAGGATGGCGGCATTTATTGGGAAGAACTCAGTACTGTCTATATGTTTTCCGAATCCTATTACGGTGTCCTGCGGGCGGAGTACGGCGAGGGCGGAACGAGCGCCTTTCAGATAGTGATGAGAGACGGCGAGAAGAAGGAGAAGCACAGGTTTGAGTGCCGGCTTCTCTCGGACGGCAGTCTGTGGTTCAGCTTTCAGACGGAGAGCAAAAGCGAGAAGGATCTGCCGGACTATATTGTGAATGAGGATGCACTGCGCTACAGCAGGGTGGATTATGTTTATGATGACGGAAGGACGGATATAGAGGAAGAGAAGGAACTTCGCAGGCAGGAGGCGGAGCAGTATTTGGCGAAGAAAACAGGCGGTGAGGCGCAGGAATTCTGGTACGGCGGGGATTTTCTGTATCGGATCGATAGAGGGGAGAAGCTGTTTGTCGATGGGACAGAGGAGAAGGAGAGTTGTATCGCCGCATTCCTGCGGGAGCAGGCGAGGCGGATCGACTGTCAGCTGCCGGTCAGTGAAGCTTCTGTGGATATCGTGGAGAGGTATAAACCGGCGGGGTACAGTTTATTGCACGGAAAAAACGGGTGGGTTGATATTGCGGTCAGTGACTTAAACCGCGACGGCAGGATGGACTATGTCGCGGTTTTGTATCCGGACGATTACGAGGAGGAACGGCGATATACGGACTGGAGTCCGTATGAACTGATATCAGAGTATTATGCATCAGAGTTTTGGCTGCTTTTATCCTCGGAGGATGGCGGCTATGAACAGATACAGTTGTCGGACAGTATCGAATACTGGGATACGGCGCTTGTCCTGACAGAAGTGACATTCGTCGATGAGGGAATATTGCAGTTGGAATATTTTGTGGGGCGCTCTCCTTTTACGAACGCACTGCTCAGGTTTCAGTATGATGAGGAGTATAAGGATTTTTATATGTTGCGTTCCTATTACAGAGATTCTGGCGATAATTCTCTGCTGGCAGGAGATACTGAAAATTACGGCAGGACGAAAATGCTGTACTATTTTTCTGACAATATACCACAGGATTATCGGGAAGGACGCTGGCAGTTGGGGGAAGATATCTTTATGCCGGATGGAACCGGGATTTACTATTTTAGTGACAGTTTTCAGTATTGCTGTGAAAATTTGATGATGGAGCACCGTATCAACAGCCTGATATGGGAGAAAGAGTATGAGCTGGTTCAGACTTTTGCGCAATACTGTCAGGACAAAGATACAAAGCTCGGTATAGAGGCAGATCCTGTTTTTTACAACGGGCGTCTGGTCAGCGGAGTGGTGGTGATGGATGTCAGGCCATTGCATGACAATACGGTGCGCATATGGATGCCGGTCATGGTGGATAAGCTGAGCGGCGAGTATGTGACGGTGCCGGGCCTTCTGGAAAAAGAGGAGTTTCTGCAGATTTTTGAGGACTGGTCCAATGATGCGCTGAGCCGGGAAGCCATAACAGCAGAGGAAAAAGAGCAGTGCAGGGAAGCCATCGAAAAGCGCTGGGAGAAAGCGGATACGACTGAAGGTTATTTTGAGGAAAAGGAGGGCTCCATATCTCTTCAAATAGTACAGGAGGGCGTAGAGGTGGGAGTCTGGTCGAAATACGATCTGCAGCAGGAATCCTGCCTTATTGACAAAGAATATTTCCGGGGGACAGAGGTGTGGGATTATTACGGGATGGAGGATGTTATTGAGGAATAGATACAAATGATCACAAATAAATCATAAAAAGGCAAATACGAAAATTTGTCCTTATTGACATCAGTCAGAAATGTGATATACTTTGAACAATTACATAAATAGCATTCAGGTGTCAGAACAATGCGGAAGGCATTGGTTTTGGTGAAAAGGGAAACAGGTGGAAATCCTGTACGAACTCGTCACCGTGATAAGAGAGCTGACGCCGCCATATCACTGGGAAAATATTTTCCCGGGAAGATGGCTGATGCGATGGTTTATAAATGTTTATAAATCTGGATCTTTAAGTCGGGAGACCTGCCTGGATGCTGTACGGAAACTTTTGTTTCATGCCACGAGTAACTGGCTGTACGTCTTTCACTGCAAATTGCCGAAAAGGCAATTTGGAGGTTTATTTGCGCAGGAATCCTTTACCGTGGCGGTAAGGGATTTTTTTATTTCTGCGGACAACGAGCCGGGCAGCCGTGCTTGCAGGCGAATTTGTTCGCCCTGGATATCCATTGGCGACTGCCGCGAGAGTCCGGCAAGCTGAGCTCTTTGTTCTGCGCAGGGGAAGATGGTTCTTCCCTGCATGGCTGCACAGGAGTGCACAAATCACATGATCTCTGTGAAATCAGAGGAAAAGGAGAGGAAAACATGAAAAAGAAATGTATTGCCGCATTATTGACAGGCGCCCTGATCTGCTGTACGGTGCTCACAGGCTGTGGGGGAGATGCACAGACATCTGCGGACGGCGCTGCGCAGACGGAGGAACAAAGTGACAGCGCGGCGTCCGATCAGGAGAGCGAGGCGGCCGCGGAGGAGGCGGAAGGAGCGTCAGCCGGGGAGGAAACCGGAAGCGATCAGGAGGCTGCGGACAATGTGGCGGCGCTAATCGATGCGATCTATGTGCAGACGAGGACGGAGGATACCGATGAGCAGTGCGCACAGGCAAAGGCGGCGTGGGATGCACTCACGGATGCTCAGAGAGAACTGGTGGAGGGGGAAAACGCCGATTTCGACTATTTTAGCAGAGACACGGGTGACGCCTCAAAAGATGATCCGCGCAATCAGGATGAGATCGGTGAAAAGGAGATTCTGGTGGTCAGCTTCGGCACTTCCTTTAATGACAGCCGTGTGGATGATATCAAAGGAATCGAAGATGCCATACAGGAAGCAAATCCCGACTGGTTCGTGAGAAGGGCGTTTACCGCGCAGATCATTATCAACCATGTGCAGGCGCGGGACGGGGAGTTCATTGACAACATGGATCAGGCGCTTGAGCGCGCCGTCCAAAATGGCGTGAAGAATCTGGTGGTACAGCCCACGCATCTGATGCACGGCGCGGAGTACGATGAACTGACAGAGAGCGTGGAGGCATACCGTGACAAGTTTGAGACGGTGAAGATCGCGGAGCCTCTTCTCGGGGAGGTCGGCGCGGACGCGTCAGTGATCAACGCGGACAAAGAGGCGGTGGCGAAGGCTGTGACGGAGGAAGCGGTAAGAGACGCAGGGTATGACAGCCTGGAGGCGGCGAAGGAAGATGGTGCGGCGTTTGTGTTGTTAGGACACGGCACATCCCACACGGCGAAGGTTTCCTACACCCAGATGCAGTCCCAGATGAAAGAACTGGGGTATGACAACGTGTTTATCGGAACGGTGGAAGGAGAGCCTGAGGAGACTTCCTGTGAGGCGGTGATGGAGGCTCTCGCGGAGGCTGGCTGTACAAAGGTGATCCTTCGCCCGCTGATGGTGGTAGCCGGCGACCATGCCAACAACGATATGGCGGGGGAAGAGGAAGATTCCTGGGCGAGCATATTCAAAGCGTCCGGCAGTTTTGAGAGTGTGAAAACACAGATCGTGGGACTGGGTCGTATCGATGCAATCCAGCAGATCTATGTGGAGCACACTGCGGCGGTGATGAAGTAGAGAAGAACAGCCGGTTCTGCCGCAGAGTGTGAATGAATGCCGTTTGGTAAAATATACCGGATGGTGGAAGGAATGTCAAATACTTCGCAGCAAGCTATGGGGCATCAAGCTTGATGCGCAGCAGGGCTGCGGGGTATTCGATTCTTGCGGGAATAAATGATTTGATCGAAAGAGGTTGTGTGTGAAGTGCGGCGGGAAGGAGTAACTGCAGGGCAGGAGTGAAAAGAAAATGAAAAGATATTCAGACAGAAGTACAGAAAAGAGTATGGAAATAAATTTGGAAGCAGGTTTCAGAAAAAGCCTGAGAAGGAGAGAGACAGTCTTTGCCGTTCTTCTCTCGGCGGTTCTGCTTGCGGGATGCGGAAGCCGGGATGATAATGCGCAGGAGACCGGAAATACTCCGGAGACGGAAAATATTTCGGGGATACAAAATGTTTCGGAGGAGCAGGAGGAGAATCTGTCAGGTTCCGGGGCGGAAGATTCCGCCGGCGGGCTGCCGGAGGAAGACGCTAAAGAGCAGGAGACGTCGGACATTGAGGCATCTGCGGAGGAGGCGGAACTGCCGGACGGGACATATACGGCGCGGTTTCAGACGGACAGCAGTATGTTCCGCGTCAATGAAGCCTGCGGCGGTATGGGGACGCTGACCGTGGAAGACGGGGAGATGTCCATTCATATTTCCCTGGGCTCGAAAAAGATCATAAATCTTTATCCCGGGCTGGCTGCGGATGCGGAGAAGGATGGCGCCGTGCTGTTGATGCCCACGGAGGATACCGTCACATACAGCGACGGCACGACAGAGGAAGTCTATGGTTTTGATGTGCCGGTTCCGGCTCTTGATACGGAATTTGACCTGGCGCTGATCGGAACGAAGGGGAAATGGTACGATCACAAGGTCAGCGTCTCGGATCCGGCGCCGGCGGAGGATAAGGCGCCGGAGACGGAAACCGGCGTTTTGGAGGACGGTACATACAGCCTGGAGCTCACCTTTGAGGGCGGGAGCGGCAAAGCGAAAATCCTGTCTCCGGTGACCGTCTGTGTCACGGACGGGAAGGCGGTCGCCACGGTCTGCTGGAGCAGTCCGAATTATGACTATATGCTGGTGGACGGGGAAAAATATCTGCCCGTCAATACGGAGGGGGATTCTGTGTTTGAGATTCCGGTGCTCTGTTTCGATGAGCCGATGCAGGTCATCGGGGATACCGTGGCGATGAGCAAACCCTATGAGATCGAGTATACGCTGACATTCCATCGCCCGCAGGAATGATATTTTGCGTGACAGTTCAGCCTTTAGGTTTCACTGTTACTATTTTGCCGCCCGCAGCGTCTGAGTGCGGCGGGCGCTGTACCCGGAGACGGGGAGGGCTGAGAGAAGTGTCTGTCTGTTGAGGAAATGCGGGAGAGGAAGCCGGATGAGGGACAGGAAGAAGAACGGGATGAAGAGAAGAAAAAGGATGGTCATTCTGCTTCTGGCGGGAGTGATGGGACTGTGCGGCTGCAGCGGTTCTGCCGTCTCTCCTGTGGATACCCGGGAGGCGGGGATCGAAGCGGGAAGCGAAGACAGCGCGGGGGGCAGAGACGGGGAAAAAAACGAGAGCAGTCCGGAGGATGAGAACGGGACAGAAAACAGCCCGGAACTGATCCATAAAGGCAGTCTGGCGCTGCAGTACGCGGAGAACTTTGCGGTGGATTACTATGAGGGCGGATATGTCCGGCTCACGACAACAATGGACGGCAGGAAGTTCCTGATCGTGCCCGAGGATAAGGAAGTGCCGCAAAACCCGGGGGAGGGGACCGTGGCGCTGAAGCGTCCCGTAGAGGATATCTATCTGGTGGCGTCTTCGGCGATGGATATGTTCTGCGCGCTGGATGAACTGGACAGCATCGCTTTTTCGGGGCAGAAGGAGGACGGCTGGTATCTGGAGGAGGCGAGGCGGGCGATGGCGGCGGGCGATATTCTCTATGCGGGCAAGTACAACAGACCGGACTATGAGTTGATCGTCTCGGAGGGCTGCGCGCTTGCCATAGAAAACATGATGATATCCCATTCGCCGGAGGTTATGGAGAAGCTGGAGGAGTTCGGCATTCCGGTCATGATAGAGTATTCCAGTTATGAGTCCCATCCGCTCGGCAGAGCGGAGTGGATAAAGTTTTACGGGGCGCTGACAGGCAGGGAGGAAGAAGCGGCAAAGATATTCGCGGAGCAGACGGAGATCCTTGCGCGGGTGGAGGCGGAGGAAAAAACGGAAAAGACCGTCGCCTTCTTTTTTGTCACCGCAAACGGCATGATCCAGGTGCGCCAGCCGTCGGACTATGTGCCGAAGATGATCGAGCTCGCCGGCGGAAAATATGTGTTTGAGGATCTGGGGGACGCGGATACAAAACGTTCCACTGTGAATATTCAGGTGGAAGAGTTTTATGCCGGGGCGAAGGACGCTGATTTTCTGATCTATAACAGCGCTATCGACGGCGGCGTCTTCAGCGTGGAGGAACTTCTGGATAAATGCGGAGTGCTGACGGACTTTAAGGCGGTCAGGGAGGGAAATGTCTGGTGCACGACAAACGATATGTACCAGCAGCCGCTCTCCATCGGTTTTCTGACGGAAGATATCCATGCGATGCTCTCGGGGGAGACGGAAGGTATGCATTATCTTTTTCATCTGGAGCAGGGATAGGTGATATGTATCAAAAGTATCAAAACAGAAAGTACAGGTATATTGCGGCATTTTGTATGCTTGGCGTCTGTGTGCTCGGCATTTTCATACTCAATATCTGCATCGGGAGTGTGAGGATAACCCTGCCGGAAGTGGTGCGGACACTGACAGGCGGGGAAGATACGGAGGCTGCCCGGCGGATTTTGTGGGATATCAGGCTGCCCAGGGCGGCGGCAGTTTTGATCCTCGGCGGGGCGCTTGCGCTCTCGGGGTATCTTTTGCAGACTTTTTTTCGCAATCCGATAGCGGGGCCTTTCGTTCTCGGCATCTCTTCCGGCGCAAAGATGGTGGTGGCGCTTGTGATGATCTTCCTGATGGGAAGGGCGGTCAGGGTGACGTCGGCGGATATGATCGGGGCGGCATTTGTGGGCGCTCTGTTGTCCATGGGTTTTGTCCTTGCGGTTTCGCGAAAGACTGCCGGCATGTCCATGCTGATACTCAGTGGGGTGATGATCGGGTATATCTGTTCGGCACTCACGGAGCTGGCAGTGACTTTTGCGGATGATGCGGATATCGTAAATCTCCACAACTGGTCGAGGGGAAGCTTTTCGGGGATGACCTGGGAGAATGTGAGAGTGATGGCGGCGGCAGTGGCGGTGACTGCCTTCCTCGTTTTTCTGATGTCAAAACCGCTTGCCGCCTATCAGTTGGGGGACGTTTACGCGGCGAACGCGGGCGTAAATCTCAGGCTGCTGCGGGCGGGCATCGTGATCTTTTCCAGCCTGCTGTCGGCGTGTATCGTGGCGTTCGCGGGACCGGTTTCCTTTGTGGGGATCGCGGTGCCGCATCTGGTCAAAAGGCTTCTCGGGACAACGGAGCCGATTTTGATGATACCGGCATGTTTTCTGGGCGGGAGTGTCTTCTGTCTGTTCTGCGATCTGCTCGCAAGGACAATGCTTGCGCCGACGGAGTTAAGTATCAGCACCGTGACGGCAATCTTCGGAGCGCCGGTGGTTTTGTGGGTCATGGGCAGGAGGGATGGCGGCAGGGGGTTCACGTGATGGAGCAGTATTATCTGACAGCGAAGAAAATGTGTGTGGGTTATGAGGGGCAGTCGTTGATAAGGGATATGGATATCGCGCTGGCGAAGGGGGAGATCCTGACACTGATCGGTCCAAACGGCGCCGGGAAATCGACGGTCTTAAAGAGTATCGCGGGGCAGCTCGGGCTGCTCGGCGGAGTGGTGTACCTCGGGGAGGCGTCCGTATCGGAGATGAAAAGAAAGGAACTGGCGGAGAAGATGTCGGTCCTGTTTACGCAGAAAGTGCGGGCGGAAATGAAAAGCTGCCGGGATGTGGTGGCGACGGGGCGCTATCCGTATACGGGCTGGTTTGGCGTGCTGTCGCAGGAAGATAACAGGATCGTGGACGAGGTGATGGAGCTCACCCGCATTACGGATATCGGCGGGCGGGATTTCCAGAAGATCAGTGACGGGCAGAAACAGCGGGTGATGCTGGCGCGGGCGCTCTGCCAGGAGCCGGAGATCATCGTGCTGGATGAGCCGACCTCCTTTCTGGATATTAGGTACAAGCTGGAATTTTTGTCGATTCTGAAGGAGATGCGGGAAGAGAGAGGGCTGACGGTGGTCATGTCCCTGCATGAACTGGAACTGGCTAAGATCATATCCGACAAAATACTCTGTCTGAAAGGGGAGTACATTGAGAGATACGGTACGCCGCAGGAAATTTTTGAGGTCGATTTTATAGGGAGGCTCTACGGACTGAAGGAGGGCGGCGTCGTGAGGGATGAGAAATTTCTCGCCTATGTAAGATGGATATCAGAGATGCCGTGAGAGGGAAGCGACCAATGTCGTTTAGTTAGCGGCACCGGACGCCGTGAGAGGGACGCGGCTAGGTGAAAGATTTAACTAAACGCCCATGCAACCGGAATTGCACCACGATAAATAAAAGTGGGCGTTTAGTTACTTCAATGCGCACATGCAGCAAGCTGCATGGCGCGTGTACGGACAGCGCAGCAAGTGCGCAGTCCTGCTTGAAGGTTGAGACTTTTACAGTAAATGACATTGAGTAAGCGGGCAGGAGGGGTACGATGGCGAAAGTGATAATGGTTCAGGGGACCATGTCGGGCGTGGGAAAGAGCCTGATAACTGCCGGGCTGTGCAGGATCATGAGGCGGGACGGACACAGGACAGCGCCCTTTAAGTCCCAGAATATGGCGCTCAATTCCTTTGTGACGAAGGAGGGGCTTGAGATGGGCAGGGCGCAGGCGATGCAGGCGGAGGCGGCGGGGATCGAGCCGCTTGTCTGCATGAATCCCGTTCTGTTAAAGCCCACGGACCACACGGGTTCCCAGGTGATCGTTAACGGGCGGGTGCTCGGAAATATGAGCGCGAGGGAATATTTTTCTTATAAGCGCAGGTTGCTTCCGGATATCACGGCGGCGTTCCATCGGCTGGAGGAGATGGCGGACATCATCGTGATCGAGGGGGCGGGAAGCCCGGCGGAGATCAATCTGCGGGAGAATGACATCGTCAATATGGGGCTGGCGGAGCTTGTGGACGCGCCGGTGCTTCTTGTGGGGGATATCGACAGGGGAGGCGTCTTTGCCCAGCTTTTGGGGACGCTTCTGCTGCTCCGGGAGGAGGAGCGGGCGAGGGTGAGGGGGCTTGTCATCAACAAATTCCGCGGGGACATATCCCTGCTCGATCCCGGCATTGAGATACTGGAGCAAAGAGGCGGTATTCCGGTGGCGGGGGTGGTGCCTTATATGGACATTGCGCTGGAAGATGAGGACAGCCTCACAGGGCGTTTTGAGAAAAGAGAGCGGGGGGCGATCGATATCGCGGTGATCCGCTATCCGAGGATCTCCAATTTTACGGATTTTAACGTGTTTGAACAGATACGGGATGTATCGGTGCGTTTCGTCTCGTCCGCGGCGCAGCTCGGCTGTCCCGATCTGGTCTTTCTGCCGGGGAGCAAAAACACGATGGAGGATCTCGCATGGATGCGGCGCACCGGCATAGAGCGGGCTGTCGGAAATATGGCGGGGAAGATACCGATCTGCGGCATCTGCGGAGGGTATCAGATGCTGGGGGAGGAGATCACGGATCCCGAGGGCGTGGAGACGGGCGGAAGTATGAGAGGGATGGGGCTTTTGCCGGTCACAACGAGGCTGGAATGTGAGAAAGTGCGCCGTCAGGTCCGGGGTAAAGTGAATCGGACGGAAGGGATTTTTTCGGCGCTCTCAGGGCTCTCCTTTGAGGGGTATGAGATACATATGGGGAAGAGCCTCATTTTGGAGGGGGATAAGGAGGAGCAGGTCTTTGTGACGGGGGATCATCCCGATGTGTACGGGACTTATGTGCACGGGATTTTTGACAGGGGTGCCGTCGCTTCCGTCCTTTTGGGAGCGCTGGCGGAGAGAAGGGGAATTGCCGTGGATCACGGATGCTGTGAGGATTACAGGGAGTACAAGGAAAAGCAGTATGACAAACTGGCGGATATCCTGTCGGAATATCTGAATATGGAGAAAATTTATGGATCACTCAGGGAAGCGCGCATCAGGCAGTGAGGCGGAGAAAACATTGAAGACATTACAGGGGCTGGCGGTGGATGCGCCGGATCGGAGCATATATGAGAAGGTGCTGCGAAACTGGGACCGGATAGCCAAGCCCCTTGACGGGCTCGGCAGGTTTGAGACACTGACGGCGCGTATCGGCGCGATCCTCGGAACGGATCAGATCGATATCTCAAAGAAGGCGGTCGTCATTATGTGCGCGGACAACGGCATTGTGGAGGAGGGCATCAGCCAGTCCGGTCAGGAAGTGACGGCGGCGGTGGCAGGGCAGATGGCGAAGGGCTTCTCTTCGGTGGGAAGAATGGCGGCGCTGATCGGAGCAGACACGATCCCGGTGGATATCGGGATGAGGGAGGAGAGACCGATACAGGGGGTGCTGGACCGGAAAGTCAGCCGCGGCACAGCGAATTTCAGAAAAGGACCTGCCATGACAGAGGATGAGGCGCTCAGGGCGGTTTTTACGGGGATAGAGATGGCGGCGGACTGTAAGCGGAGGGGGTACCGCATTCTCGCCACAGGCGAGATGGGGATCGGCAATACGACTACCAGCAGCGCTGTGGCGGCAGCCCTTTTGGGATGCGACGCCGACGCGGTCACAGGGAGAGGAGCCGGGCTCAGCGATGAAAAGCTTTTCCGTAAGAAGCAGATCATCCGGGAAGCGATCGAAAGATACCGTCTCTGTGAGGCGGAACCTTTCCGGGTGCTTGAGAGCGTCGGCGGGTTTGATATCGCGGGGCTTGCGGGACTCTGTGTCGGCGGCGGAATATTTCATATCCCGGTGGTCCTGGACGGGGTGATCAGTATGACGGCGGCGCTTTTGGCGCAGAGGCTGGTGCCGGGGACGGCGGCGTATCTGATACCGTCCCACAGGGGAAAGGAACCGGCGGCGGAAAAGCTGGCGGAAGCGCTGCATATGGAGCCCGTGATCGATGCGGGGATGGCTCTGGGGGAGGGGACGGGAGCGGTGATGATGCTGTCTCTTCTGGATCTGGCATTGTCCGTATATCAGGGCGGGCATTCCTTTTCGGAAATACAGGTAGAACAATATGAAAGGTATGGCGGCGGGGTATGATGGTGTTGGTTATCGGGGGGAGTGGCAGCGGAAAATCCGCTTACGCCGAGGAACTCGCCTGCGGGCTTTGGGAGGATGGGAAGAGAACAGAAAGTGTTTTGCCCGATGGCTGCGTGAATCCGGGCGGGAGCAAAGAAGAGTATGTGGAGGATGAGGGGAACATCAGAGATGTTTCACTTGGAGATTCTGAGAACCTGTGCGGGCTTGCGGAAAAGCATACCGGGAAATATTATATAGCGGCGATGCAGGTATCTGACGGGGAGGGGCGCAGGAGAGTCAGGAGGCACAGAGCGGAGAGGAGCGGAAAGGGATTTTACACGATCGAGCAGCCGGTCCGGATCGAAAAGGCGCTCTCCGGGATGAGAGAAGGGAGGCGTACTGTTCTTTTAGAGTGCGTTTCCAATCTGACGGGGAACGAGATGTTTGCGGGAGCACAGCCGAGATCCGGGGCGGACGCCGCGGAAGATATCATCAGGGGCATAGAGAGGATAAAGGAACATACAACGCACCTGATCGTGGTCAGCAACAATGTGTTTGAGGACGGAATCCTGTATGAAAGTGCGACGATGGATTATATCCGCGCCATGGGAAGGATCAACTGTGAGCTGGCGGCGCTGGCGGACAGGGTGGTGGAGGTCGTGGCGGGGATTCCGGTGCCTGTAAAGGATCATGAAATAAATGCCTGAACCGATGTTATGATGCCTGAACTGATTCAGAAAAAAGTGCCCTGGTGCAGTTCTGTGAGACGTTAGCGTCCGGCAAATGTGAAGAAGTGCAGTAAGGAGGCCATATGCGGATAGTGAAATCCTTTTTTATAGCGTTTTCCCTCTATTCCGGCATTCCGGTTCCGCAGTTTGAGTGGAGGGAGGAGGACATGAAGTATGTCTTTTGCTTTTTCCCGTGGGTGGGGGCGGTGATCGGCGTCTGTTTCTATTGTTGGATGCGTCTGTGTGATCGTTTTTGCGCCGGCGTTTTGTGCCGCACTCTGACGGGGGCGGCGATCCCGCTTTTTATCACCGGCGGGATCCATCTGGACGGGTTTCTGGATACTATGGACGCCCTGCATTCCTATCAGCCGAGGGAGAGGAAACTGGAGATTTTAAAGGATTCCCATATCGGCGCCTATGCCGTCATTATGCTGGCGGTATACGGGCTTATCTGTCTGGGCGCTCTGTCAGAGATAGAGAGGCGGGAATTGCAGAGGATCGTCTGCGGCGGATTTTTTCTGTCGCGGTGCCTGTGCGGGATCAGCGCGGTTTCGTTTCCCCCTGCAAAGAAGGAGGGAATGCTCTTTTCTTTTGTGAAATGCGCTCCGAAAAGGGTGGTGAGGGCTGTCTTGTGCCTGGAGGGTGCGGTGTGTATCGGTGTGATGCTTTGTTCGTCGCTTCCGGCGGGAGCCCTTGTCGCGGGGGCAGCGCTTTTGTCGTTTGTCTGTTATTTTTACCGCAGCAGAAAAGAGTTCGGGGGAGTTACCGGCGATACGGCGGGCTGTTTTGTCGTGTGCTGTGAAGGATGCGTGATCGCGGCGGCGGCAGCGGCTGAGATATTTATTTTTTCATAGGAAACTGCGTCCTATGAAAAAAACACTCCGCGAGGATGTGCACTCGCGCAAAGGAATATGGCTGCTGATGCAGCCGCGCTCCGGCGCGAGAGTCCGACGAGCCGGACTCTTTGTTGTGCAGGGAAGATGGGAGGTATGGGAATGAAACTGGTGATAGGCGGCTGTGCGCAGGGAAAACGGCGGTATGTGCTCCGAAAATATCAGTTGAAGGACGAGACGGTATGGGACGGCGTTATACCGGATGATAAGTGGAACGGCACAGGGACGGTCGTGATCGATCATCTTCATCTTTGGGTGCGGAGCCGCCTGTCAGAGGGGGGATGTCCGGAGGAGGAGATAGAAGCGTTTTTGGCGCGCTGTGAGGACTGTATCATCATCTGCGACGAGATCGGAAACGGGATCGTGCCGATGGAGGCGTTTGAGCGGGAGTACAGAGAGCGGACGGGAAGGATACTGGTGCGGCTGGCGAAAAGAGCGAAGGAGGTGGAGCGGGTGCTATGCGGGATCGGGCAGAGGATCAAATGATGCTGGCGCTTATCCGCCACGGTGAGACGCGGGCGAATATACAGCGCCGGTATCTGGGAAAGACGGATGAGTCTCTCTCGGAGCGGGGAATAGAGAGGCTGTTGTCATACAGAGAAAAAAATCGTTATCCGAGGGTTGACTGTCTGTTCTCAAGCCCGATGAAGCGGTGCACGGAGACAGCGGGTATCCTTTATCCAATGTTAGAGCCTGTCATCATTCCGGAGTGGGAGGAAATGGATTTCGGCAGGTTTGAGTATAAGAACTGGGAGGAGCTAAAGGACGACGCCGGCTATCAGGCGTGGATCGATGGAGGAGGGGCGGGAGCCTTTCCGGGCGGAGAGAGCAGGGAGGCGTTTATCGAACGGTGCATGAGAGGGTTTCGCAGGATGTGCGGTATACTGCGGGCGATGGAAGAGGGAGAGGCAAGGTATATCCGGGCGGGGCTCATCGTTCACGGGGGAACGATCATGGCGCTTTTGAGTTCTTACGGGGAGAGGGAATATTTTGACTGTCAGTGCGCAAACGGCGGCGGGTATCTGTGCAGGCTGGAGGGTTGGAGGGCATACGCCCTGCGGCAGGGCAGCGAAGGGGTGGATCTGAAAGCCGGGATAAAGATCAGGGAAGAAAGGGAGATATGAGGTATCATGTGATCGCATTTTTCGGGGGATTTTTGCTGGATCAACTATTTGGGGATCCTTCGTTTCTGCCTCATCCGGTGCGCCTGATCGGGAAACTGATCGCGGAGATGGAGAGGAGGCTGCGCACCGGGAAGACAGAAGAAGGAGCAGACGGCGGAAAGATAAAGAAGGGGCTGCGCGCCGGGAAGACAGAAGAAGGAGCAGGCGATGGAAAGTCGAGAGAAGAGGGCGACAGGGATGTGAATGAGGCTGACTATGCGAAAAAAAGAACGGAGATGAAGGAGCGGGAGTTAAAAAACAGCAGGGAGTTTTGGCAGGGAGTAAAGCTGGCAGTGCTGGTTCCGGTTTTCGTCACAGCGGTATCGGGGCTGTTGCTCTTTTCACTGTACAGCGTACACCCCTATGCGGGGATGGCGGCGGAATGCCTGATGACCTATCAGATTCTTGCGGCGAAATGCCTGAGCGTGGAGAGCATGAAGGTCTGCCGGTGTCTGAGAGAGGGGGATCTTACGCGGGCGCGGAGGGCTGTCTCCATGATCGTAGGCAGGGATACGGAGCGGCTGGATGAGGAGGGCGTCGCAAAGGCGGCGATAGAGACGGTGGCTGAAAATACATCGGACGGTGTGATCGCCCCGATGCTGTACCTGGCTCTCGGCGGACCGGTTCTCGGTTTTTTCTATAAAGCGGTAAACACAATGGATTCCATGATCGGCTATCGAAATGAGAAGTATCTGTATTTTGGCAGAGCCGCGGCAAAGCTGGATGATACGGTCAATTATATCCCGGCGCGGATCAGCGCCTGCCTGATGATGCTTGCGGCGTTTCTCCTCCCCGGCCTCTCGGGCAGGGAAGCCGTCCGCATTTACAGAAGGGACCGTGGAAACCACGCAAGCCCCAACGCTGCACAGACGGAAGCCGTATGTGCCGGCGCCCTCGGAGTCAGGCTCGGAGGAGATGCGGATTATTTCGGAAAGACAGTAAAAAAGCCATATATCGGCGGGGAAATGCGCAGAGCGGCGCGGGAGGACATCAGACTGGCAAACCGCCTGATGTACGGCGCAGCGTGGCTCGGTGAAATACTGTGTCTGCTATTGTTGTGTCTGATGATTTTTGCTCTCTCCGCGGAAAGAAATCACGAAAGGACCATAGGCAACATGATTGTGCACGGCGGTGATATTTACAGGAACCATGTGGAAATCGATTTTTCGGTCAATACAAATCCGTTGGGGACGCCGCAGGCGGTTAAGGCAGCGATGCGCAGGGCAATTGAGCAGTGCGGCAGGTATCCGGACATGGAGGCGGAGGCGTTGAAGAGTGCGGTCAGCGGGATGATCGGGGTGCCGGGAGAGTATCTTGTCTTCGGAAACGGGGCGTCGGAGCTTTTTATGGCTATTGTCCATGGGATCAGACCGAAGAAGACCGTGATACCGGTTCCCTCCTTTTACGGGTATGAATATGCGGCGGGGACAGCGGAAAGTGAAATCCTGTATTATGAGTTGAAACCGGAAAACAATTTTCAGGTGACAGAGGATTTTTACAGTGTGCTGACGGAGGATACTGATCTTGTATTTCTCGCAAATCCCAACAATCCCACGGGAAGTCTTATGGAGAGGGAGATGCTTATGGATCTGCTGCGGCATTGTAAAAGAGCGGGAATTTATGTCGTGCTGGATGAATGTTTTATAGAGTTTTGCGCCGGGGGATGTTCCGTAATCTCTGAGTTGGAGAAATTTGACCATTGTATACTGGTCAGGGCGTTCACAAAGATTTTTTCGATCCCGGGGGTGCGGCTGGGGTATCTGATCTGTAAAAATAAGCCGCTTCTCGCGAAGATCGCGGCGCAACTCCCGGAGTGGAATCTCTCCTGTTTTGCGCAGGAGGCGGGATGTGCCTGTGCCGGGGAGGGGGCTTTTGTCGCGGAGACACAGAGATATGTGAGCAGAGAGAGGGCGTTTCTGGAGGAGAGATTAAGGCGGGCAGGTTTTTGGGTGTATCCCGGGGCGGCAAATTTTATACTGATTCACAGGGAGGAGAGGGAAGCGGAGCGCGGTTTATATGAGCGGCTGCTGGAGAAGGGGATCCTGATCAGGAACTGTGAGAATTTCAGAGGGCTCGGCAGGGGATATTATCGGGTCGCGGTAAAGTGCCGGGAGGAAAATCTGCGGCTGCTCAGGGCGCTGGAGGAGTGTTGTTAAGTAGGTGGTTCTTTACGGCTGGGCGAAAGGTTCGGCTAAATGACATTAGTTTGAGTGTTCTGTGCCGGAGAAATGTTATGGTTGGAATTGCAGAGGGAGAAATATATGAAAAATATAGAATATATATTACCAGAGGAGATTGAAAAGCGCAGCTTCGAGATCATCGGAGGGGAGCTTTTGGAGAGGAATATTGTCATTCCAAAGGAGGAAGAAAACATTGTCCGGCGTGTGATCCATACCAGCGCGGATTTTGACTATGCGGAAACCCTCCGCTTTTCCGAGGGGGCGGTGGAGAAGTTGGAGGAGTTGATAAAAAGCGGCGCGGATATTGTGACAGATACCAATATGGCGCTTGCGGGGATCAATAAAAAAGTGTTGGCGGGATTTGGTGGGCAGGCGCGTTGCTTTATGGCGGATGAGGACGTCGCGCGTCAGGCGAAGAGCAGGCGGATGACGCGGGCGGCGGTCAGCATGGAGAAGGCGGCGCAGATGGAGAAGCCTGTCATCTTTGCCATCGGCAATGCGCCCACCGCTCTGATCAGGCTGTATGAGATGTCGAAGGAGAGGGACTGGAAACCGGCGTTTGTCATCGGCGTCCCGGTGGGGTTCGTCAACGTGGAGGCGGCGAAGGAACTGATCCTTGAGACACAGATCCCGCATATTGTCAACCGGGGGAGAAAGGGTGGAAGTGCCATTGCCGCCGCGATCTGCAATGCTGTCCTGTACCAGATGCGCGACGGAAGGCAGTGAACGTCGGAGGGGGGAGAGGCGGGCGGCGCCGGGAAGAACGGAATGTGCCGGGAAGAAAGGGCGGGATACGCCGGGAGGAAAGCGGGATGCGCTATGGTTTTACGACGGGAAGCTGTGCCGCGGCAGCGGCGAAAGCAGCGGCATATATGCTGTTGACCGGACAGGTGAAGGAGAGGATCACGATCGGGACGCCGAAGGGGATTTTATATGAGGCAGAGATTCTCGACATCCGTCGCGGGGAGAGGGCTGTGAGCTGTGCGGTGGAAAAGGACGGAGGGGACGATCCGGATATCACCACAGGAGCAAAGATCTGCGCCAGAGTTTCCCGCGTCCGGGAAGATATTGACGGGGAAGAAAGCTCTGATATCCGAAAGACGGGTCGGGAAAAAGGCGGAGAGCGGAAAGTCGTCATTGAAGGCGGGGAGGGCGTGGGAAGAGTGACAAGAAGGGGACTGGACCAGCCGCCGGGAAATGCGGCGATCAACCATGTCCCCAGAGAGATGATAGAGCGGGAAGTGCTGGAGGTATGCCGGATCACGGATTATCAGGGCGTCCTGAAGGTGGAGATCTCTGTGCCGGGAGGGGAGAAGCTTGCGGCACAGACCTTCAACCAGAGGCTCGGCATCACCGGGGGCATCTCCATCCTGGGGACAAGCGGCATTGTGGAGCCTATGAGTTCCCAGGCGATCCTGGATACGATCCGCCTGGAACTGTGCTTAAGGAGGGAGGAGGGATTTGACTATGCGGCTGTGTCGCCGGGGAATTACGGCATGGAGTTTATGAAAAACAAGTATGGCTACGATCTGGACAGAAGCATAAAATGCAGCAATTTTATCGGGGAGACGATCGATATGGCGGTGGAACTCGGATTCAGAAGAATGCTCCTGACGGGACATATCGGCAAACTGATCAAGGTGGCAGGGGGAATCATGAACACCCACTCCAGGGAGGCGGACTGCCGGATGGAACTTCTTGCGGCGCTCAGTGTCAGAGAAGGTGTGGACATCGGTCGGATACGCGGCATACTGGAGTGTGTGACGACGGAAGAAGCGATCCCGGTTTTGGAGGAGAGCGGGAAATTAAACCGGGTCATGGAACGGGCGGCGGAGCGCATCTGTCACTATATGGAACACAGAGCCGGGGGAAAGATGAGGGTGGACTGCGTGTTGTATGCGAATGCGTTCGGAGAACTGGCAAAAAGCGAGGGGGCGGAAGAATGGTTTACTTTGTTGGAGCGGGAACAGGAGCGGCGGACCTGATCACAGTCAGGGGAAAGAGGCTGCTTGAGAGGGCGGACGTCATTATATATGCGGGTTCTCTGGTGAATCCGGAGCTGCTCGCCTATGCGAAAAAGTCCTGTGTGGTGCATGACAGCGCGAGGCTGACGCTGGAAGAGGTGATACAGATCATGCGGCGGGCGGAGGGAGAGGGAAAGACGACAGTCCGGCTGCACACAGGCGATCCGAGTATCTACGGGGCGGTCAGGGAACAGATGGATGCGCTGGATGGGCTCGGTATTTCCTATGAGAGTTGTCCCGGTGTCAGCGCCTGTTTCGGTGCGGCGGCGTCCTTAAATCTGGAGTATACTCTGCCGGGCGTCTCCCAGTCCCTGATCATCACGAGGATGGGGGGGAGGACGAAAGTGCCGGAGAGGGAAAGTATTGAGAGCTTTGCGGCGCATCGGGCGTCCATGGCGGTCTATCTGAGCGCGGGGATGCTCGGGGAGCTGAGCAAAAGGCTGATTGCCGGGGGTTATGAGGAGGCTGCGCCGGCGGCTCTTATCTACAAGGCGACATGGGCGGAGGAGGAGGCTTATGTGTGCACCGTGGGCACGCTGGCGGATACCGCGAGGGAGCACGGGATCACCAGGACGGCGTTGGTGTTGGTGGGGGATGTTATCACACACCGGCATTACAGGAAGTCGAGGCTCTACGCCGCCGATTTCTCGACGGCGTTCCGGGAGGGAAGAGCAGGGATCAACCCTGCGGAGTGATCGTACACATTAAAGCCGGGAGAAGAAGAGGATGACGGAAATGACACTGAGTATCATCAGTTTTACGAAAGCCGGTATGATGCTCTCAAAGCGTGTTGCGGATAAACTGGGAGAACCGGGGAGGGAATTAGAAGAGGAACCGGGGAAGGAATCAGGAGAGGAACCGGGGAAGGAACCGAAAGGGCGACCGTGGAGGGAATCAGGGGTGGAATCGGGAGAGGAGGCGGAGAAAACGCCTGCCGTCCGGCTGTTTACAAAGTGCGGCGGCTGCTCGGAGGATGCTGAAAAGCTGCATATCCGAATGGTGGAGACATCTGTCGCCGAGTGGGCAGGGCAGCAGATGCGGGAGCAAAGTGCCCTGCTGTTTATCGGCGCCTGCGGCATCGCCGTCCGGGCGGTCGCGCCCCATCTTGCGGATAAACTGCGGGATGTTCCGGTGCTGGTCATGGATGAGAGAGGAAATTATGTTATCCCGATTCTTTCCGGCCATATGGGGGGAGGGAACGAGCTGGCGGGTGTACTCGCCCGGAGGATCGGCGCCAGGGCGGTCATCACAACGGCGACGGATATAAACGGAAAATTTGCGGTGGATCTGTTTGCGCGGGAAAACGGTTTTGGGATCGAGGGCAGGGAGGGCATCGCGAAAGTTTCGGCGAAGGTGCTGGCGGGGGAGGAGATCACGGCATCCATAGAGACCGGACATGAGGGAGGTCTGCTGGAAAGGGAAGGCGTGCGCATCATGCCTTATCCGCCGGAGGGATATGTTGACATTATTGTCACATCGGAGAAAAAGAAGTTTGACGCCGCCATTCTTCTTTCGCCGAAGATGTATGTCCTTGGAGTCGGCTGTAAAAAGGGAAAGAGTGCCGAGGAGATCCGTGCCTTTCTCGGGGAGAGGCTTGCGGAAAACAATATATTGACGGCGCAGGTTTTTGCGCTGGCTTCCATCGAACAAAAGAGGGAGGAGGAAGGAATCCTGGCATGGTGCAGGCGGGAGAGGGTTCCGTTTCTGATTTATACGGCGCGGGAGCTGTGCGGGATGGAAGGAGAGTTTACCACGTCCGCCTTTGTGCGGGAGCAGGTGGGCGTCGACAATGTGTGTGAGCGGGCGGCGCTCTCTGCCTGCGAGGAAGGGGGAAGGCTGGTGATGCGGAAGCGGGCGGAAAACGGGATGACGCTTGCGATCGCGGAGAGGGACTGGAAAGCGTGATCGAGTGAAAGGGACGCCGGGGACGGTCTGGGAGTTGACGGAAGGAAATTTGGAGAAGAGATCTGTGCCTGCGGCGCAAATACCGCAGGCTGAGAGAGAGGCATGGGTGTTGGAATGAAGAACAGGATCTATATCGTGGGGATCGGACCGGGCAGGGAGGAGATGATGACGGGGGAGGCCCTGCATGCGCTGGAGGAGGCGGATATGATCGTGGGGTACACGACATACCTGCGTCTGCTGGGGGAACGCTTTCGGGCAAAAGAGCAGATATCCACCCCCATGCGGCGGGAGGAGGAGCGGTGCCGGATCTGCTTTGAGGAGGCGGAGAAGGGAAAGACGGTGGCGCTTGTGTGCAGCGGGGACGCCGGGATCTACGGGATGGCGTCGCTGATGTTTGAGATCGGGCGGGCGTATCCGCAGACGGAGCTTTTTGTCGTCGCCGGAGTCACCGCGGCGAGCAGCGGGGCGGCGGTGCTCGGCGCGCCGCTCGGGCATGACTTCTGCGCGGTCAGCCTGAGCGATCTTCTGACGCCCTGGGAGACGATAGAGCGGCGGCTTTTGGCAGCCGTGGAGGGTGATTTTGTGATCGTTCTGTACAATCCGTCCAGCCATAAGAGAAAAGACTATCTGAAAAAGGCGTGCGGTATTTTACTGCGCGGCATGGAGGAGAGCAGGGCGTGCGGCTATGTGGAAAATATCGGAAGAGAGGGGACGCGGGCGGAGGTCTGCACGCTGGGGGAATTGCAGGACAGGGAAGTCAATATGTTTACAACGGTATTTATCGGGAATGCCGCATCGGAGATCATAGACGGCAGGTTAGTGACAAAGCGGGGGTACAGGCATGGAGGAGAGACGGTTATATAGGACAGTCCTGTTCGCAGGGACGACGGAGGGGAGAGAGCTGTCGGAACTGCTGGCGGAGGCGGGGATAGAGCATACGGTCTGCGTGGCGACGGAGTACGGGGAGGTCGTGCTAAAGCAGCATCCCCTTGTGCATGTTCGCCGGGGGCGGATGGACAGATCCGGGATCAGGGCGTTTGTGGAGGAGGGGCAGTACAGGCTTGTTGTTGATGCCACGCATCCCTTCGCGCGGGAGGTCTCCCGGAATATACAGGAGGCTTTGAGGACAGAGCCGCAGGAGGGAGCCAGACCTCCTTTTACCGCCGGCTCGGATGTACAAGAGGCTTTGAGAACTGAATCGCCGGAGGGAGGCGAATCTCCTTTTGCCGCCGGTTCCCGAAATATAAAAGAGGCTTTGGGAACACAGAGCGGCACAGAGAGGGATGTCATATACCTGCGGTTAAAGAGAGAGGGGACCGGGCGGCGGGAGAGCGGCGTGACTTATTTTGAGACGGACGAGGACTGCGCGCGGGCGCTGGAGGATACCGCGGGAAATATCCTTCTGACCACCGGCAGCAGGGAGCTTGCCCGGTACTGTCGGAAGGAGTATGTGAGAAGCAGGCTGTATGTGAGAGTGCTGCCCGGCACGGAAAGCCTTGCCCACTGTATGGAGCAGGGAATCCGCGGGAAGCAGATCATCGCGATGCAGGGGCCTTTCACGGCGAAGCTGAATGAGGCGGTCATGGAGCAGTACGGGATCTCCTGTCTGGTGACGAAGGAGAGCGGTCCCTCAGGGGGATATCCGGAAAAACTGAGGGCGGCGGAAAAGGTGGGGGCGAAGGTGTTTGTCATAGGGCGCCCGGAGGAGGAGGGCAGTTCTTTTGAACAGGTATGCGATGAACTGGAGCGGTTGTTCGGAAGGAAGATTCGGAAGAGGAAACCGTTGGAAATCGTTCTGGCGGGTATCGGCATGGGGAGTGAAGAAGGGCTGACGGGGGAAGTGAAAAGAGCGGTCGGAGAGGCTGATATATTGTTTGGGGCGGAGCGCCTTCTGGCGGGCTTTCCGGGCGTGCGGGAAAAGCATCCCTTTTACCGGGAGGAGCAGATCATCCCATATCTGCGGAATATGCAGGGGGCGGAGGGATATCCGGGAGGCGCAAGGGCAGTCGTTCTGTTTTCCGGCGACAGCGGATTTTACAGCGGCTGTCCGGCACTGCACAGAGCGCTTGAGAGAGAGATCCGGGAGGGACGCCTGGAGGCATCGGTGCGCATCCTGCCGGGCATATCGTCGGTCGCGTACATGGCGGCGCGGACGGGAGAGAGCTATCACGATGCCGCCGTCTGCAGTATGCACGGGAGAGAGGGCGGCGATGTGGTAAACCGGATAAAAAGAAACAGAAAAACATTCCTGCTGACTTCGGGAGTGGGGGATATCAGGCGGCTGGGGAAGGCGCTGCTCGAGGCGGATATGCCGGAATGTGAGATCATCACGGGGTTTCGTCTGTCCTATGAGGAGGAGCGGATCGAGAGACGCACGCCTCTCGCGTGTACGGAGATGACGGAGGAGGGGTTGTATACCTGTCTGATCAAAAATCCGTGCGCGGAGGCGGGAAGGCTGACTCACGGCATTCCGGACGAACGGTTTATCAGAGAAAAGATTCCGATGACGAAGGAGGAAGTGCGGGAAGTCTGTATCTGTAAGCTGCGCCTGCGGGAGGGGGCTGTGGTTTATGATATCGGTGGCGGCACCGGCTCTGTCGCCGTGGAGGTCGCCGGTCTCTCTGACCGGATACAGGTGTATGAGGTGGAGCAGAGGGAAGAGGCGGCAGCGCTGATCGAAAAAAACAGGGATCGGTTCGGGCTGTCCAACATCAGTGTGGTGAGAGCGGCGGCGCCGGAGGGACTGTCTGCACTGCCCGCGCCGACGCAGGCGTTCATCGGCGGGAGCGGCGGCAGGCTGAAGGAAATTGTATCGTGCCTTTTGGAGAAAAATCCGAAGATGAGGATCGTCATCACCGCGGTCAGCATGGAGACGGTCTGTGAGATAAAGGAGCTCTCAGAGCTGTATCCGGTCAGGGGAGAGGAGATCGTGCAGATGCAGGTGAGCAGGGCGCGGAAGGCGGGGGCGCACCGCCTGATGCAGGCTGAAAATCCGGTGTGGATATGTGCCTTTGATTTCTACGGGCAATGAGCCGGGTAGCTGTGCTTGCAGGCGAACTTGTTCGCCCTGGATATCTACTGGCGACTGCCGCGAGGGTGATGCGGAAGGTTTTGAAACAGTATCAGCCCGGAAGATGCTCCGGGGAAATGTGCAGAGCAGACAGATATTTTCCGTGCCGTACAGGAACGTAGAAAAACAGATGAGGAACTGGAAGAAGGGGAAGCCATGAATATAAAAAGGATAATGGTCGCCGCGCCGGGGAGCGGGAACGGAAAGACCATGGTTACCTGTATGCTGCTTAAGGCGCTGAAAGACAGGGGCTGTCAGGCGGTATCTTATAAGTGCGGGCCGGATTTTATCGATCCGATGTTTCATGAGAAAGTGATCGGCGTTCCGGCGAAAAATCTGGATACCTTTTTTACCGGCGAAGAACAGACGAGAAGGCTGTTTTTGAAGGGCAGAAAGGATACGGATTTTGCGGTCCTGGAGGGCGTCATGGGATTATACGACGGGCTGGGCGGAGTGCGGCAGGAGGGCTCGTCTTACCATCTGGCGGAGGTGACGAAAACGCCGATTCTGTTTGTGGCGGATGTGAAGGGAATGGGGCGTTCGATGATCTCCCTGCTCGCAGGTTTTCTCGCCGGCGACAGAGAACATTTGATTCGGGGAATCGTGCTGAACCGGATTTCCGGAGGATTTTACGGGACCATGAAGCCGCTGATAGAGGAGGAACTGCATATTCCGGTGTCGGGGTATCTGCCGGAAAAGGAGGACTTATGCGTTGAAAGCCGGCATCTTGGGCTGATCCTGCCCGATGAGGTGGATGGGATCAGGGAGAAGCTGCGGGCGGCGGCGGAGCTGTTTTCGGAGACAGTCTGCCTTGAACGGATTGTGGAGATCGCGGAGAGTGCGCCGGAGTTGGAGGTGGTGAGAAGTGAGCAGGAACCGGAGGCGGGTGTGTCGGATACGGTGGGGAGTGAGCAGGAATCGGAGGCGGGTGAGGCGGATACGGTGGGGAGTGAGCAGGAACCGGAGGCGGATGAGGCGGATACGGTGAGGGATGAGCAGAAAATAGAAGAGGATGTATCAGATGCTGTGGAGGAAGAGCGTTATCGAGCGAAAGAAGGGAAGAAGGGGACTGCACTCAGAGACGGCACCGGCATCGGAGAAAAAGCAGAAACGAAAACAGAAACCGGATCGAAAGAGGAAAATGCGGCGGGCGGAGCGCGGGAGCCTGAGAATCGCGTAAAGATCGCGGTGGCGAGGGATGAGGCTTTTTGTTTTTATTATGAGGATAATCTGCTGCTGCTGAAAGAGTGCGGGGCAAAAATCGTGTATTTTTCTCCTCTGCGGGATGAAAAACTGCCGGATGGCTGTCACGGGTTGTTGTTCGGCGGGGGGTATCCGGAATTGTACGCAAAAAGGCTCAGCGAGAATGAGAAGATGAGACGGGCGGTCAGGGAGGCGTCAAAGAGTGGGATGCCGATCGTGGCGGAGTGCGGCGGTTTCCTGTATCTGCACAGGGCGTTGACGGACCAGGAAGGCGTCCGTCACGATATGGCGGGCGTGATAGAGGCTGATTGCCGCAATACGGGAAAATCCGTGCGCTTCGGCTATGTCGAGGTGCGGGAAAAGAGAGGTCATTTTTTGCCGGAAAATACGGAGATAAGAGGGCATGAGTTCCATTACTTTGACAGTACGGATAACGGCAGGGACGCAGTGGCGGTGAAACCGGTTTCGGGGAGGACATACCCCTGTGTGATCGCGGATGAAACGCACTGGATGGGTTTTCCCCACCTGTATTATCCGTCAAATCCCGCGTTCGTGGAAGCTTTTGTGGAGAAGGCGGGAAGGTACGGGGAAGCTGTCGGATGGCACCGTGCAGGTTATGAGTTTGCGCCTGGTGAGAGTATCGGATTTAACGGGTAGAAGGAACTGTTCGGACAGTGATCCTGGAAATTATGGAAAATCAGCAGCACAAGGGAAATTTCCATGCCTTTCCGGATGCCGATGTGGTATGAGAAGCGCTGGTAACAGATCACAGCGATCAGAGATAAGATACACAGGCAGAGAAAGAAGAAGATGGTTTCGTAGTTCAAGGCAGTTCCCCAAAAGATTTCTGTAAGTTTATATTACTCACAAAATTGCTGTGTAATTTCGTTCGTTAACTTATGGCTGCCCGCGCAGCTTCTCATAAATTATACTTGCGAATCCGTTTCTGAGCATATTCGTAAGCTTCTTCATCATCCCGGGCACCGATGACGATAACAAGCATCTGATCCTCTGTGCGTATCAGTTGGTAGACAATGCGGATGCCGGCACCCCGGAGTTTTACTTTCAGAAAACCGGTCAGATTTGTTTGGTTTTTATGTCCGAGAAATTTCCGCAGCCGCCTTTTGTTTCGGGAAGTGGATTAGAGCAGACTTTTTGAATTGCTTTTCGGACGAGTATTTTCTGACTGCCGTCAGGTTTGCGAAGGTCGTCCAGGGCTTCGAGCAGATAAGATACATTCCAGTTCATTCGAAAGTGATATCCTCCGTATTTTGATAGGTGGACGGCTGAAAGCCAAATTCCTGGTCAACCTGCATTTGAGAAACGAGAGAGGACGGATCAAAAATCGGTCATGGAATGTATGAGTATATTTTACATCTAATGAGGGGTATTGTGCATTAAAATTTTCTTTATATAATTTTATTAATTTTCAGTTTATGATCAATTTCTCTCTTGACAATCATCCGTAATCGGACTATAATAGAAAAAGTCTGATTACGGACGGTTTGTTTTCGAGGGCAATGGAGACAACAGTTATGTCTGTATAATTGTTTGACTTTTTATCGCGGCTGGTCCGCTTGTTGTATGGCGGCCGGCGAAACGCAATAGGAAAGAGGAAAAACAGATGGAGCAAGGGGCGCTGGATGCAAGATTAAAACAGTATAACGATATCACAAAGGAAAACGATGAGATCTATCGAGATATCGCAAAAAAGTTCGGGCTGTCGGAGTGTGCGTTCTGGATTTTGTATTATCTGCGGACAGAGTATGGGGAGCCGGTACAGAGCGGAATCTGCAACAGCTTTTATCTGCCGAAGCAGTCGATCAATTCGGCGCTGAAAAAACTGGAGGCGGAAGGATATATTTCGCTGACCTTTGGAGGAAACCGGAGGAGTAAGGGACTTTTGCTGACTTCAATGGGAAGAAAACTCTGCGAGGAGACAGTGGATCATATTATTGAGGCGGAAAAGAGTGCCCTTGGCAGTCTGTCGGAGAGAGAACAGGAGGAATTTATGAAATTATATAAAAAATATACAGATAATTTTAAGCTGAATATGCGGGAGATTCCCGAAAAAGGAGGTACTATAACATGAGAATACAGTTATCGGAACATTTTACCTATAAAAAGTTATTGCGCTTTTCCCTTCCGACCATTGCGATGATGATATTTACTTCCATTTACGGCATCGTAGATGGTTTTTTTGTTTCCAATTATGTCGGCAAGACGGCGTTTGCGGCGGTCAATCTGATCATGCCCTACCTGATGATACAGGGATGCTTCGGGTTTATGATCGGCACGGGCGGCGGCGCGCTGGTGGCGAAAACCCTGGGGGAGAAAAAAGGGGAGACGGCAAACCGGTATTTTACGATGCTGATCTGCTTTACCGTGGCGCTTGGCGTGTTGATTTCGGCTCTCAGCATTTTGTTTATGCGCCCCATCGTTCTGTTTTTGGGCGCGGAGGGCGGCATGATACAGGAGTGCATGACCTACGGCATTATTATGAGTGCCTTCAATGCGGCTTTCATGCTGCAGTTTTTCTTCCAGAGCTTCTTTGTGGTTGCGGAAAAACCGAACCTGGGCTTTGGGATCACGGTGGCGGCGGGCATGACGAATATTGTGCTGGATGCGCTGTTTATCGCGGTGCTTCACTGGGGCGTGGCGGGCGCAGCCATCGCGTCTGGGCTCGGGCAGTGTGTGGGCGGCGTACTGCCGTTATTCTATTTTGCGCAAAAACGGGAAGCAGGCGACAATGGCGGAGAAACCGGTCATGCGGACAGGGCGCTTCTGAAAGAGAAGGAAGAGTGGCATCATGCGGACGGGGCATCAGTCAGCAACGATATTGAGCGGTATGAAACAGACAGTACGTTCGGAGAAAAAGATTCCCAGCGGAAAAAAACGCAGAAAAAACACTGGCTCAAAAACACAAGCCTGCTGCAGCTCACAAAAACAAAAATGGAAGTAAGCGTTTTGGTAAAAACTTGCGGCAACGGTTCCTCTGAGCTGATGAGCAATATCTCGGCGTCGGTCGTGGGGATGCTCTACAATTTCCAGTTGATGAAATACGCCGGGGAGAACGGCATCGCGGCGTACGGCGTGGTGATGTACACCCAGATGATCTTTTTTGCTATCTATATCGGCTACGCGGTGGGGACGTCGCCCATCGTCAGTTACCACTACGGGGCGGGGAATCACGGGGAGATGAAGAGCCTTCTGCGAAAGAGCCTGCTCCTGATGGCGGGGACGGGTATCGTCATGATGCTGTCCGCCCAGGCGAGTGCCTCTGTGCTATCGGGGATTTTCGTGGGATATGATGAGGAACTGCTGGCAATCACGGAGCACGCCTTTGTGATATTTGCCTGTTCTTATCTGCTCTCAGGCGTGAACATTTATGCCTCGTCGTTCTTTACAGCGCTTAACAACGGCGGTATATCGGCGGCGATCTCCTTTATGAGGACGCTTATTTTCCAGACGGGAGCGGTGCTGATTCTGCCTTTGCTGCTGGGGATCGACGGCATCTGGTGGGCGGTCACTGTGTCGGAGGTGATGGCGTGCCTGATCTCGGTTGTGTTTTTGGCGGCAAAGAAGAAGAAGTATCACTATTAATGGGAGTCGATCCTTTTCGGGCTGGATGAGGTCCTGCCCGGGAAGCATCTGGATCAGATATGGCGTATGTTGTGGGGGAGGAGATCCTGCTCACTGCCGGGGATTTTTATAAATTTGCGGAGCGGAATCTGATCACCAGCGCGGAGGCGGCGGATCTGCTGTACTGTACCAGGCAGAATATAGAGAAGCTGATAGAGAAGGGAAAGCCTCATCCGGTAAAGCGGCTTCCCAAGAGCACATTGTTGTTGAGGTCGGAAGTAGAACAGAGAAAGGCGGGAGCATAAAAGATGACAAAAGAAGCGATAAAAGCCGCATTTTTTGATATAGACGGCACGTTGGCGGCGGTGAAGAGCCATATCATACCAGAGAGCACAAGGGCGGCGATCGAGAGACTCCGGGAGAAGGGGATATGCTGCATTTTGTCCACAGGGCGGCATCCCATGGAGGTGGAGGAGGAGAATATTTTGCCGGGGCTTACCTTCGACGGCGGAATCTGGCTGACAGGGCAGTTCTGTGAGCTGCATGGTGCCTGTATTCTGCAAAACTGCTTTACAGAGAGGCAGCTCGTGATCCTGAGAGAATTTCTGGAGCGGAGAGGGAGAAGCTGTATCTTTCTGGAGAAGGATGCCATGTACTGCAATCTGGTGGATGAGAGGATAAAAAAGGAACAGGCAGGAATCGGAACGGCGGTGCCGCCGCTGCGGGATATCGGGGATCTGGAGAGACGGGAAATTTTGCAGGCGGTGCCTTATATTGACAGGGGGGAAGAACGGGAACTTCTCGCGCTCCTGCCGGACTGCAGGCTGACCAGGTGGGGAGAGGGTGTCGTGGACTTCCTGCCGGCGGGCGGCGGGAAGGAGCAGGGCATTCACGCAGTCTGTAAGGAGTTGGGAATTACGCCGGAGCAGACGATCGCTTTCGGGGATGCGGAGAACGATATTGGCATGCTGCGGCTCGCCGGAATCGGCGTGGCGATGGGAAACGGAGAGCCTGCGGCGAAGGAGGCGGCGGACTATGTGACGAACCGGATCGAGGAGGACGGGATCTGGAAGGCGTTGGTGAGGTTTGGGATTATTCAGCCATAGTGTATGTATTGAAAGTTGACAGGAGATAACTAATAAGTTATCATAATAAAAGAAGGGGAAAATGTTCGATATTATATTTTATAGAGATAAGACCGGGAGATCAGAAATAGTTGATTATCTGGATGAATTACAGAAGAGAGCAGAAACAGATAAAAACGCCAGGGCTAACAGAGAGAAAGATGAGAAAAGATGTCAATACTTTTGCAGAATACATGTCAGATAAGACAAGGGTGAGCGATGCGGAAAGAGAACAGATCAATTTTCAGGTGGCGCTGATTGGTAAAATGATTGAGGCGAGGGAAGAAAAAGGTTTGTCTCAGCGAGAACTGGCTGCGTTAAGCGGGGTAAAACAGCCGGCCATCGCAAGGGTAGAAAGCATGAGATCAACTCCTCAAATTGATACATTGTTTAAAATTTTAGCGCCGTTGGGATATACGCTTTCTATTACTCCAATATCCGGCAAACCATAATGACAAATGAAATACGTGGTGCGAAACCATATTTAAAGGAGAAACAACATGGCAGACAATAACCATCAGGAAGACAAGAGCCTTCCCCTGTTTGAGATACCCTTCAGTGAGCGTGTCAGGGAGGGATGGAAGCATTTTTTGAAGGAGGAGGCGGAGCTGCGGCGGCTGATCGATGAGCGGGCGGGCGGCGAGGAGATCGGCGAGCAGCTGGAGATCCTGCTGTGCCACGTCTTCACGGAAGTGTACGCCGAGGTCGGATTTCATGAGGGGAAATATGACCTGATCTTGAATCTGGAGGGAGACTGGTCCAGACTGTTTCCGCTGACCTATTTTAAGAGGCAGGCGCCGCGGGAAGTGTTGGAGCACTGGAATATCCTTGTGGGCAGACAGGCGCGGGATGAAAAGAGCGGGGATTTTCAGCTTAAAATCGAGGAGGATCTGGTCAGCGCGGAGGACTTTCAGGTCTGGACCGCGTGGGCGGGGAAGGAGGCGGAGGTTTCTGTCTACTGCGAGAAGCTCCTTCCGCTTCTGCCGGAGCGGGAGAGCAATGCCTACTGGATCGTCTACACGATGCTGGATTATGCGATGGGAGAGCTGACGGAGATGAAGTACATCTCCGAACTTAAGCTTCTGCAGGCTCCGAAGGAGGAGAAGGCGCTTCTGCTCTCCGAACTGCTTCCGCATTTTATGGGGCAGCTTTCTCTGACAAGGGAGGAGCTGTTCGATGCGGAGCGTTACTGCCAGATGTACGCGGGATATCAGATGAAGCCCGACGAGGAGGCGGAGGACGGCCTGCGGAGAGATGTGTATGTGGGCTCCTGCGGTTTTCTTCCGCTTTTAAATGAGTTCTGGCGCGGGGAGAGCCGTATGATGGATACTTTCCACAGGGACGGCATCGCGGCGGGGTACTTCTGCTATCCGCTGTACGGTTTTCAGGGGGAGGACAGAAGCGCACAGATACTGGACTTCAGGGATGAGATGGCGGACAAAATAGAAGAAATGGCGGGAGCGGACAGATTCGCGTTTATCGGCGGCGCCTCCGGTATCTACTACGGCTATCTGGATTTTATCGCCTGGGATCTGAAGGCAGTTCTGGACGCGGCGGTTTCCGTTTTCGGGGAATCCGGGATAGATTGGGTGATGTTCCACAGCTTCCGGCAGGATGCGGACGGGATCACGCTGTTTGAGAAGGAATAAGATCCGTGTCACCAAACTGTTTCCCCATAAAAAATGCAGTGTTTCTTTCCAAAAAGGGCAGAGCAGACTACAATGAAAGAACGGAAAGGAGCGCATTTTATGATGGGAACGGAAGTGGAATTTGGTGAAAAGGTAAAACAGGTCAGGGAGGAGCGGGGGATGACGCAGCAGACGCTGGCGGAAAAACTCTATGTGACGAGGCAGGCGGTCTCGCGCTGGGAGTGCGGCGCCAGACATCCGGATCTTCTGACGGCAAAAAAGATAGCCAGGATACTGGATGTCACTCTGGATGAGCTGTTGTCGGGGGAGGAGCTGCGGGAGAATATCGAGAAGGAACCGGTTCTCGCGAAGCCGGTGGAGAATATCGTACAGACTGCTATGTACGCGGTGGCGGCGATGATCTATCTGCTGTTGTGCCTGTTCAGCGTGTATGGACTGCTCGGACCGAGAGAGGGGATAGCGGGTACGCCGGCGGGGGGGATAACGCTTGTGACGATCGCTTCGGATCTGGTCCGCATCGCGTATTTTATCGCGGCGATGAAAGGGCTTATCCTGTCCGTCAGGAATAAACTGACGGCAGCGGCCACGGGGATCATTATGTGTGTGCCGTATGTATTTGTGGCGATATCGTTTCTGGCGTCTTTCGCTGAGATGCAGATAAAGAGCAACGGTTATATCGGCATCGTTGGGTGGTTTACGGGTTTTGCCCTGCCGTTTTGTTTTGCGGCCTGCATCCTGCTGTTTTTCAGACAGAGGAAGCAGAGGATACTGTTTGGTCTGGTGGAGGGGATCTGCGTTATCACGATCGTATATCTCGTATACGGTTATATGCAGAGATTTACAAGATTTACGGATCTGGGCTTTGTGGTGACGACGGTGCATATGGCGGGAAAGATCGGTATGGCAGCTCTGTTAGGGTATCAGGCGTATGTCTGGAACAGGAAGATGAAAGCGGGGTACAAAAGGGATCGCGGATATCGTATTTTTACCGCTTCCCCATGCGGGAAAACCGGCGATGGTAGTTGAGTTAAAATACGGAAAAACAGCGGAGAGCGCCATACAGCAAATTAAAGGACAGACATTATACACAGGTGCTGGAAGGCTATAAAGGTGAGATTTCGCTTGGGGGGATAAACTACGACAAGGACAGCGCCGATAAGCATCATAGTTGTGTGATGGAAAGAGTAGTATATTGAATGGAAAGTTATATTGTCAGGTTCGGGCGTAAACCTTGCAGAGATTGACAGGATAAGAGAATAAACAGAAACAGAAGATAAAAAAGAGACAAAGGCGCGGAGCATATAAAACAACTCTGCGCCTCTGTCTTATTTACTCCCCTCCCCTGATCCTCTCGATCAGGCTCTCCCGGCGCATCCGTCTGCGCAGGATGACGGTGATCAGAAGCTGCGCGCAGGTCAGCAGGACGGCGAGGCCGAGCGTCTCACGGAGGGGATAGCGGTATTCCCACACGCCGGAAATGCGAAGATTCCTTGCCCATGTAAAGAAGAGATAACCGAACAGGTTTCCGAGCGTCGCCGCGATGAGCAGGGTGCCGGCGGTAAAGAAGAGCCCTTCGCCGAAGAGCATTTTCTCAAGCTGACGGCCGGAAAGCCCGATCGCCTGGAGGACGCCGAATTCCCTTTTTCTTGTGACAATGCCGGTGATCATTGTGTTGATCAGGTTGATGCATCCGATGACGGCGACCATGATCAGGATCAGGTAGCACGGCAGTTTTAAGATGGCTACGCTCATCCTGCCGAGTTCAAGTTCTTCGTCGATGGAGTACAGCATAAAATGCTCACTCTCGTCGGCGATCTTTTGCAGGACGGTTTTGACCTGCGGATAGGCGGAGCGGTCCGCATAGACAAATAAGTCGTGTGTGGTATCATAATGCAGGTCAAGCGCATTCCACAGCTCTTCCGGCAGGATAAAACAGTCATAGTCTTTTTGCGTCTGCACCACGGCGGATATCGTGACGGTAAAGGGGATCTGTCTGTCGCCGTCATAGAGGGTGAGGGCAACGGTATCCCCGATGGTGAGCCCGGCATTTTTCCACATCCAGTCGGAGGTAAAGACGACGCCGTTTTCCGATAACATCTTATCATAGTCGATCTCCCCGCAGAGCACATCTTTTTGAAGGCTCTCCATCTCCTTCCGGGATACGGGGCCAAGGTTTTTGCGTTCCCCGGCAAAATAGGGAATGGACGGATTGCCGCCCGCCAGCACATAGCCGGTTTTCTTTATGTCCTTCACGCCCTCTATCCCCCGGATTTTCTGCAGAAGAGTATCGTCAAACAGATTTTCCTGCTGAAGGGAATCAAAATTGTTCTCCGGGTAGGTTTCATCGTTCCAACTGCAGGACAATGCAAGGCGGAAATCCCCCTCGCTGAGACTGGCTCTGGCGATATTCTCCGCATCCATGCTGGCGAGGACGGCGGAGAGGCATATAAACAGGACACAGCCAAGCCCCATGGTCGTGAGGGTGACAATGGTGCGCTTTTTATTTCTGAAAAGGTTTGCAAGGGAAAGCCAAAAGAGCGTTATGTTGCGGTGCCCTTTTCTTGTGCTTTTCCCGGCGGAACTTTCCTGGTAGCGGATGGCTTCCACGGGAGAGATCCTTCCGGCGGTCTTTAAGGGTTTCCGGATGGAGATCCGGACCGTGAGCAGTATGGCAAGTATCACACAGATAAGTGCCGGCAACGAAAACATATGAATAGACTCTGCCTCGAAGGCAATCGGCGCATAGCTTTCAATATGGCATGCTATGGCGGGGAGCGCGAGAGCGGGAATGGCGAAACCGAGGATCAGTCCCGGCGGGATGGCGATAGCGGAAAGTATCATGCTTTCTGTCACAAGAAGGCGCTTTACCTGTCTTCCGGAGGCTCCCAGCGCCTTTAACCTGCCCAGCTCCTGAATATCCGTGACCACAGAAATGTAGTAGATGCTGTAGATCACAAGGGCGGAGAAAAACAGGATAAGCGCGCCGACGGCGATGACGGCGATCAGCGTCTGGCTCCCAAGGCTGCTTATGACGACGAGATATATCGTGTTGATAAAAACGGTATCCTCGGGACAACCGATATCCGCGGCAGTTTTTTTGAGTTTTTCTTCCATCTCTTCGGGGGAAAGGCTTCCCTCGCCGGACACCCGCACAAAGGCGGAGTATTCTTTTTCCCCGGGGGTACAATATTCATCCGTCAGCGCTTCGGAGATCATGGCGCCGTAGGAGAGACGGTCTTCGCTGATATGGGCGGTGGAGAGATCCACCTGATCGAGCAGCCCGCAGATCGTAAATTCCCGCCGCTGTATTTCGCCTTTGCCGTCCGGGCGGAAGGGGATGGTGATCTTACCGCCGATCACCGCATCGGTGTCCATGCGCTCAAAAAATGCCGGCGAACCGCAGATATCATCCGCCGCTTCGGGAAAATGCCCAGCAGTCAGGCTGCCAGTCCCGTGATAGATTCCTTCCTTATAAGTGGTGGTGTAACTGAGGTGTCCATCCATCTTATCGTAGACGATCGCGGCGAAGTTCATGGTTGCCTCCAGCGCTTCCACATCCAGATGATGGCTCAGTTTATCGAGCTGCCGCTCTGAGAGCCCCTCGAAGACCGCATGATAATTCCCCTGTGCCACAGCCTGTCTGCGGGAAATATCGAAGGCGCCCAGCCCGCCGGTGGCCAGACCGGTCAGCAGCATGGTGGTCAGCATGATAGCGGTGCCGGTCAGGACGGAGCGGCTTTTGTTGTATGTGAGCCTGCTCTTTGCGAGAGAGCGTATTGTGTGATGAAATG
Organism: uncultured Lachnospiraceae bacterium; assembly: GCA_910584915.1. Classification (GTDB taxonomy): domain Bacteria; phylum Bacillota; class Clostridia; order Lachnospirales; family Lachnospiraceae; genus 1XD8-76. The sequence continues at coordinate 71,090 of CAJUDM010000015.1, read as the reverse complement.
AGTTATGCATTTACGATCCTCCCGTCTTCCAGTATGAGCGTCCGGTCCGCCATCTGCGCGATATCTTCGTTGTGGGTGATGACCACCAGCGTCTGTCCGTACTTTTTTGCGGAGAGCTTTAAAAGAGAGATGACTTCATCGCCGGTCCTTGAGTCCAGATTGCCGGTGGGCTCATCCGCAAGAATGATGGAAGGCTTTGCGGCGATCGCCCGGGCGATGGCGGTCCGCTGCTGCTGGCCGCCGGAGAGGGTGTTCGGCAGAGCATTTATCTTCTCTTCCATATCCAGTGTTTTCAGGATATCCAGGATAAACGCCTCATCCGCTTTTCGGTTATCGAGCCCAAGAGGCAGGACGATATTCTCCCGGACATTTAAGGAGGGGATCAGATTGTATGCCTGAAAGATAACGCCTGTTTTGCGCCGGCGCAGAAGCGCAAGTTCCGCCTCGGAAAGCCCTGCGATATGTTCTCCGTCCACGATGACATCGCCGGAGGTGGGATATTCCAATCCGCCGAGCAGATGGAGGAGCGTCGATTTGCCGCTGCCGGATTTGCCGACGATGGCGACAAACTCGCCCCGCGATATTTGGATGTTCACGTGGTCCACGGCTTTCACAAGACTATCGCCGCTGCCGTAAAATTTGCAGAGTTCTTTTGTCTCTAAAATGGGTGTCATCGGATAAAACCTCCTGTCAGTTGTCAGTGTTATTTTATATAGTATAGCGCGGAAATCTTACAGGAAGCTTACAAACCCGCTTTTATATTTGACTGCTTTTTATCAGGCCGGCACTCAATACCATTCAGCACTTCAGGCAGCGGCTGAGCAATACGGCAATCTCAACAGCCAGCAAAATGATCAGTACAAATACTGTCATTGGCAAGGTCCCTACTGCTCCCGCCAGTAAGAGCATGGCTGCCGGGACAATGTATTTTCGCGGGTGATGCCACAGATCGCTCTCAATTTTCCACCCCCGGACAGGGCAAAACCATTCTAAAAGAACGGAAAAAACTGCGCTTTGCAGGGCAAAGAAGACGGCGGCAGCGGTCATCCGAATGGTAATCCCGCCTGTTTGAAGCTGCCAGCTGCAAAGAAAAATCACATCTGCGGTCATATTGCACAGGAAGATAAATACACAATAAGGGATGCAGAAAATTTTCTTCTGACCGGGCAGAAAATGCACTGCCTGATCTAAAGCGTGATCACAGGATAACAAAATGCAGACAGGCGTATTCAGGGAAAGGATCGCAAAGCCGATCGGAATAGCAGACAGGCTGTCCATCTGTCTGAAAAATAAAGGTAATACACAGGCCGCACACCACATGATCAAAGTATTCATCAAATAATTCGTATGACTTTTCAGATACCGGTAGAAATAGACCCATATCGCAGGATGTTTATATCTTCTTACAGCCGGGCTGTCGCTTTTTTCCTGAAGATAGAAAGCGTATCCGTCAGCATGCACCAGCATCAGAAACGCCAGAGCGCTGTTTGCCGATATTGCCGGGATAAACCACGGTTTATCGAAACCCCGAAAGATAACGGCAGACACGGCGGAGAGCCAGAGAATTCCCGCATACCGATATTTTTTCAGAGAGAAGATGGCGGCGGCCATAAGGATCGCGTTTTCGGCGCAGAGAATACTGCCTGAAAGTTCTGTCCGGCCCCATACCGATACGGCAAGTAAAACCGACAGCAGAACAGACGTTTTTGTCAGAAAAGTATAAATGCCCATCACAGCTATATAGGAAAAAACAAATTTTCTCCTCTCAAACGGAAGCATGATCATATTCTGCATGTCAACGGCGTTATCTTTCGAGGAAAGAGCCCGCCACATCGCGCCTGCGGTAAAAGCGCTCACCGTAAAATACAAAATAAAAGGTGCAATTCGAACCTGAAAACCGGTAATATATAATCCCCGGAACAGAATCAGACAGATAAAGACCGTCCGTGCCGGTATCTCATATTTTGTGCCAAATAATTTTTTGGAAAAGGCTTTAAATATCATTTTCATAGAGCAGAGCCTCCCGAATGTCCGCGGCGTTGAGCTGTCCGTTTTCAAAGGCCTGACGGATCTGCCCGTCTTTCAGGATAAACACACGGTCAGATGTCAGCGTGATACTTTCTAAAATGTGAGAAGAAAACAGGACTGTACCGTATTTTTTGTAACCGGCAATTTGCTTATAAAGATATTCCGTGCTCTCGAAATCCAGTCCGTTCACCGGCTCATCGAGCAGGAGCAGTTCCGGCTTTAAGGCGAATGCAGTGATCAAAAAAGCCTTTTTCCGGCTGCCGGTTGAAAGGTCTTTCAGCAGGATATCCGTGTAATCTTCAAAATGAAATCCCTCTGTCAGTTCGGAGACATCCGGCAGTTTTTTCTTATATGATGAGAATACATAGGAAAGGTATTCCCGAAAGGTAAAATACTGAAAGGAGTAGTCCTCAGCAAACACGGTATAGCGGCAAAGTTTGAAATCCCGTTCCCTGCATTTTATGGGGCGTCCATAGAACAGAATACCGTCGGAGCGAAAAGTGGGGAGCAGGCCGGACAGCACTTTCAGAAATGTCGTTTTGCCGGAACCGTTTAACCCGATCAATCCCACAACCTCATGCTCAGTCAGTTCTAGAGAGAGTGACTGAAGTACCGTTTTTCCGCTGCCATACCACGCATTTAAATTGTCTATTGTCAACAGAGATTCCTTCATTTTATTGTCCTCCCCCATTATCTTTTTCTTTTTTCCATGTGGCGTAAGCCGAATACAGGAACGCTCCGGCTAAAATGACATAGAGAACAGCTATTTCAAAGTTGCCTGATATGCCGCTTACAATGGCCGCTGCCAGCCAAATCAGACTTAACAATCCTCGAATATATACATGACGCATTATTTTTACCTCCTCGAATGAGTTCTTATTTGTTTGTGTCTGTATCATAACTCAAAAAGTGCAGCTGTGCGGAAGTGTCCGCAAACGGCTGGTTTTTGACCGCGAAAAAGCCGCGGGGCATTTCATCTGTCCCGCGGCCTGCAGCAATTTTTCATTCGACGGATACACCCTGATAGGATAAAGCGGCAACAGCCCTGAATGTGTGATCTGCGACGGATGTCTGCAGCGTCCCGTCATATTTTTCGGCGGCAGTCCGGGCGCTTTTTAATCCCCATCCGTGCAACCCGTTCCCGGTCTTTGAAGTTTTAAGTGCGCCGTCCTGCTTTATGGGCGGCGTAAAAAAACTGTTTTCCACCTTTATAATGAGCATATGATTGATACGGCGAATGGTAAGCCTGATCGATCGCTGTCCGGAAGCCGGTATCTGTTTTGCGGCTTCCAATGCATTGTCCAGCAGATTCCCCAGTATGGCGCACAGGTCTGCGCTTTTGAGATTTGTGCGGCGGGGAAATTCCACTTCCACCTGATATTCTATTTTGTTTTCCGCTGCCTCCGCCGCTTTGCTGTTTATGAGATAATCCACGGTCTCATCGCCCGTCCATACCGTATCTGTCATTTTCTTTACAGGCGCCTGCAGCCCGTCCAGATATTTGATTGCTTCATCCGGCTTACCGTGTGAAAGCAGTTGACGCAGCACGCCGATATGATTGTGGAAATCATGGAACAGTTTTGCGTTGACCGCATAAGCGTTGTTCAGGGCGGTATAATCACGCTCCAACAGCTCCGCCTGCTCCGATTTTAATGTTGCCAGTTCCTTTTCCACCTCGTATTGCCTGTTCATATTGAACACCAGAACGGACATCATTAAAACGACCGCCAGGATCGTCCACATATTCAGTGTATCGTCCGCAATCATAAGGACAGTCTGCTCGGATAAGGTGATAACTGCCGCAAAACCGATAAGGGCGATCACGGAAGCAAAGCGGAACGCTTCTCTGCCGGCCATATCCGGGCGTCTTGAAATGTACCATACTAAAAGGATCAGCGACAGATGGAAAAACCAGACCGCGATCTGCCCATATCCCGTTTGGCAGTCGGAAAAAGCCGGGGAACGGAATATCACACCGAGCCATGCGGCACAGAGAAACTGCCAGAATGCAGCGGCAATCTCATAAAAAATTCCGACAAACAGGCTCATCCGCAGATCTGCTTCCTGGAAACGGCGGGCACAGACTGCGATCAAAACAGTTTCTGATATCATGCGATAAAAGCCTGACAGATCTGTCACAAAAAGCATGACGGAAATAGCTGCCGTACCGATCAAAACCGCTGTCATACTTTTTCTTTGAGGCTTCCCTGCTGAGAGCAGGCGGGAAATCAGGAACAGACATGCAATAGTGCGCACACTGCCTGCGCTGAAGTCAGAAAATAAAATAAGCGGATTTGTCATATGTGCGCCCCCCAGTAATCGTTGATCTGTGCTTTAACTTCCTGTAAATGTGTGCGGCTTATGGGGAGTGACACACCGTTTTTCAGAACAGCCATGCCATCTTTGATCTGCATAATGTGTATCATATTTACAATACAGCCCCGGTCGATATAGATAAATTCCTCTGCGTTTAGCTCTGAATAAACCTGCTGCAGGCTTTTCCTCACCCTGGATATTCCGCAGACAGCGGAGATGCGCGCGTTTTTTCCGTCCCGTTCAATATAATAAATCTCTTTACAGGGGATTTTTTCAAGACGGCAGTTTGTCTGAATCGTATAGGCTTTTCCGTCCTCCAGTTCGATCAGCTTAATTGCGTCCCGCACAGCGGAGAACAGACGCTTATCTATATCATTTTTCGGTACGTATCGAAAAATGGACAGCTCAAAAGCGTCTATAGCATATTCCATGTGTGAAGTAATGAAAATGATCTTCACATTCGGCAGACAGGGTTTTATTTTTTCTGCGATCTCCATACCGGAGTTTCCCGGCATTTCTATATCCAACAGGATCAGATCAAAGAAAAATCCGTCTTCCGTAATATCGCAGAGCAGATTGTCACTGGCAGTGTAGGTATCTATTTTCCCGGCGCTGCCGTTTTGCATCAAACAGGTTTCCGCAATTTTTTTATGCGCTGCGACTGCATTGTTGTCATCATCACAAATGGCTATACGTAACATTCTATCACCTCACTCGCAACTGCTATTATACTACTTTTCAGCAGAGTACTCAATTGACATGTTGAAGGGCGGCAAAGATTTTCCGGATGTTTTTTTCAGGTTTTCTTCAGGTGAAGATGATTTGAAACCCGGGATATCCTCTGTGTACTTAAAGTTTAGTGAAATTTTATGAAATGGAAGATGGGGCAGTGTTATAATTGCTATAATAGGGTTGTTATTTTATTTGTATATAAGGAAAATGAAGGGAACAGGTGATTACTGTGAAAAATAAATTTTTCACAGACAAATTTGTGCTGATGCCCAAATTTGCAGGTATTGGCAGCATGGAGGATTCATATGAAAACATCGACAGGGCGGAGGGATTCCGGTTGTGAACTGAAAAGATGGCGCAGGCTTGCCGTTTTCTGGCCGCTGTTGTGCGTGGTATTTGCGGTGGTCATCCTTTATCAGGCTGTCGTTTACCATACGGTTCCGGGCATGGAGGAGAGAGCGGCGGATGCCGCATTTACGCTGATACCGCTGGTGTTTTTCGCTATCGGGATGCGCATACGCCGCAGAATGTTGAAGGAGAGAGAGTCTGCGGTCATGCCGACATGCGCCAGGGTGATCTCTGAGGGAATGACCGTGCGCACAGGGCATAAAAGGTACTACTATCCCGAGTATGAGTTCCGGGTCGGGGAGAAGACATACCGGGTGAGGTCGAGGAGCGGGTACGGCACCTGCCCTGTGACGGTGGGGAAAGAGGTGGAGCTGTATTACGCGCCGGAGAATCCTGAGATATTTTACGTGCCGTATGTACAGAGGCATGACAGAAAGCTGTCCGCGCTTTTCTGCGGCATTGGAATCCTGTTTCCGTTGATCGGTTTTTTTGCGCCGGCGATAAGGATGCTGATCCCGGTCTGAAGAGAGAAGAAGCGGGAAAATTCAGAGAGTTTTCAGTACATTTTATAAGCAGGACAGTGGGAGGAGAGCCGATATGGAAAATTCGTACCGTTATTTTGAGAACAGGGAATGCAAGTATTTTCCCTGCCATAAAAGCAGCGGGGATTTTAACTGTCTGTTTTGTTACTGTCCTCTGTACACAAGAAAGGACTGTCCGGGAAATCCCGTGTACAGAGAGCGGGACGGAAAAAAGATCAAGGATTGTTCCAATTGTATGTTCCCGCACAGGGCGGAGAATTATGGGGAAGTGATAAGGCGGCTGACACTCACACCGGAAGCTGCACCACAAAAATACTCCCCTTAAGCCGGGCGGGCTTCACGGATAAAGTGCCGCCCTGGTCCTCCAGAATCTTCCGGGAGAGGTAGAGCCCCACGCCGGAGCCCTCGGTTTTTTGTACGGTCTCGCTTTTTCCGCGGTAGAACCGTCCGAAGATATGGTTGTATTCTTCCTTCGGGACGCCGATGCCCTGATCTTCGATCTCCACCCTGACAAAACTGTACAACTTTTGCACCCGGATTTGGATCAGGGTTTCTTTTGGGGAGTATTTTACGGCGTTGTCCAGAATATTAGACAGGGCTTCCGCGGTCCACTTTTGATCCAGCGTCAGGGAGATATCCTGAAAATCGTCGGTGTCGATGGAGATCTGTTTTGCGGCGGCCTTCTCGTAGACGGCCTCCACGGCTTCGATCAGGATATCCGTCAGGGACGCCGGTTTTGGCTGTATCAGGATCATGGCATTTTCAAGCCGGGAAATATGCAGCAGGGATGCGGTCAGATTTTCCAGTTTTTCTATCTGCGTCCGGCATCTGTGCAGAAATTCTTCGGCTTCCTCCGGCGTATCGGCTTCCATGTAAACTAAAAAGCAGGTTTTCAGCGCGCTCAGCGGTGTTTTTAGCTGGTGGGAGATGTCGGTGACGAGAGCTTTTGTATGGTCCTTTTCCTCCGCGAGTGCCTCTGTTTTTAATTGCAGTTTCTGTGCCAGCTTTCGGAAAGTTTCCGGGAGAGCGCTCCGGGAAGCACCCTGAGACAGCGCGGAAAGTTCCTCCGGGCGGGATAAAAAGCTGTAGTCGTCGTCCAGACAGCGCGCAAGCAGAGAGAGAAGCCGGGCTTCTCTGGCGTTCTGTTGTTTTTTGCCGGTATAGAGATAAAGGCAGGCAAATAAAACGGAGACTGTGAAAAACAGCAGAGCGATACCGGTGCAGACAGCGGGAAAACGCAGGTAAAGCGGATTTTTGACGGCATAATCCGTCTCATCATACCCGTAACGCGCAAGGAGCTGTTCTCCGGCGATCAGTTGTCCGGAGGTTTTGTGCTGAACCGCATCCATAAAAACAGATTCCGCTTCCGGAAAATCCGCAAGGACGGCGCCTGCCAGATTCTGAACGGTGTGCAGTTGATCAAAAGCAAGGCCTTTCGTGAGAGTGAGGGCGAGAAAGAGAAAAATCATGGCGGTTGCCGTCTGTGCAATAATATAGAAGATAAGGGGTTTTTTCATGGCAGTCCTCGTTTCCGGATATCGGTCTGTATGGGCGGTGAGCCGCTTTATCAGTTCGGGCAGTGTGGTTTGAAGAGTCAGCATTGTCATCGGTGTATCTGGTATCTCGCGCAGTGGATGCCTTAACTTCCGCGTCGGCTTTCATCGAGTGAACGACATTGTGTACCGGGGGTGATGTTTCAGCCTGTGATTATCGGATGGAAGTGTTTTCTTTCGGGCTCTCCCAGATATACCCGAGTCCCCGCACATTTCTCAGCAGGGCGGGATGGGAGGGATCCTCCTCAACCTTTTCGCGAAGGCGGCGTATATTGACAGCCAGTGTGTTCTCGTCCACGAAATTTCCGTCGATATCCCAGACTGCCTGAAGAAGCTGGTTTCTGGACAGGATATGCCCCTGATTTTGCATAAAACAGGTGAGGAGTTTCTGTTCGGTGGCGGTCAGGTTCAGATACCTGCCGTTTTTCTTTGCCCGGTTTTCCTCCGGCAGCAGTTCGATACAGCCCGAGCGTATCACATGTTCCGTATCGTCAGGCGCAAGGCGCTTCGTCAGGGCGTTTACTTTTGAGAGCAGTACGTCGAGGGAGAAGGGCTTGGTGATATAGTCGTCGGCGCCCGCATCGTAACCGTTTATCATATCCTGTTCGGTGTCACAGGCTGTCAGAAACAGAAAATAGACGCTGCTTTTAAGGCGGATCTGCCGGCAGAAATTGAGCCCGCTTCCGTCGGGCAGATTGATATCGCAGAGGATCAGCGGCATATGATGACGGTGGTACAGGGAAAGGGCGGTTTTGATGTCCGCCGCGGTATGCACCTGATACTGCGCTTTGGCGAGTTTCACGCTGATGGCGCGCCGCAGGCTTTCGTCGTCTTCGAGAAGCAGGATTTCTGTGGGCATGGTTTTTGATATTCCTTTCTGATGCGGACGTTATATTACTGTAAAAGTCTCAACATTTAATCAGGACTGCGCACTTCCTCTGCACGGTACTGACACAGACATCAGTGCTGTACTAGTACAGAGCATGGCTTTCGTAGATGTGGAATTCCTCAAAATAGTGCTCGGCATCCTCACGGCTTCCTGCGAGCAGCGTTTTGATGTGGGAGAGCGCATCCTCCGAGGCGCGGAATTCCGGGATGGAGACGCTGAGTGCGGCGATCACCTTTTCCTGACAGCACAGGGGCACCGCCACACAGCAGATTCCTTCTGTCAGCTCGGAGTGCTCGTATGCGAACCCGCTTTTCTTTGTCTCAGCGAGTTCTGCAAGGAGGCTGTTCAGGTTGGTGAGAGTGTTTTCGGTATAGCGTTTCAAAGGCTCCGGGTACAGCCCGGCGATCTGCTCCCTGCTGTGCCCGGACAAGAGAGCCTTGCCGATGCCGGTGCAGTAGGCGGGCAGGCGCTGCCCGATATGGGAGCGCAGCATGATCGGATTCGGGGATTCCTTTTTCGCGATATAGAGAATACTGCCGCCTGTCAGGATGCCAAGATGGCAGGTCTCCTGACATTCCCTGACGATCCCCTCCATGAGTCCGTTGATATAATCGTAGACAGGTTTTGTGCTCTCGTAGGCGCTGCCGGTCAGAAATGCCTGCTGTCCGATGAGATAGCACTGGGATGCGCCGTCGAGACGAAGGTAGCCACGGTCCTGCATTGTGTGCAGAATGGGAAACAGGCTGCTCTTGGGGGCTTCTAAATATCTCGATATCTCCGCCATCGTGCAGCCGGTGCGCTTTTGTGATAACAGTTCCAGAATGTCGAGGACTCTGGAAGTGGAACGGTGTTCGGTATTGTTCATGAGGATTCTCCTGTGCCTGATCTTGCAGTTAGGTTATTCCCTATTCTAACAGGATAAAGCGGAGGATACAAGTGGGGAATTGCCGCAGGGGTTTTGAGGGCATCGGATGCCGGGAGGAAAGGAAGAGAAATCTCATGTTCCTCCCGGCGGGTTATACTGTTATCCGCGCAGGGCGAGGATCGCCAGCCCGCATATGACAATAACTGACAGAGTTGTCAGTATAATTCCGATATGGATGCGCGCCTTCCCTGCATCCCGTGCCGGTTCGATCAGCCCCGACCGCCTGAGCGCCGTGACCACCGGTTTATATAGAAGCATAGTGATAGCCGCGTTTAGTCCCCCTTTGATCAGATTAAAGGGCAGAAATGCGGGCAGCAGCAGTTCGACGACAGCCTCCCTGGAATATCCCATGTAGAGCGGTGCGATCAGATAATTCCAGAGCATCATGACAAGTACCTGGCAGAGCATGCCGGAGAAGAGTCCCAGCGCGGCGCCGGAGAGAGTGCGCTTTCTCCGGTAGAGGAAGGAGGCGGTGCAGGCGAAACAGCAGCTTGAGATAATATTCATCAGACATCCTAAAAATCCTGTGCCGCTGATCGTGAACATCTGCGCCAGGGAAACGACTACTGTGATCGTCAGTGCTGTGAGGGGACCAAAGATGAGTCCTCCGATCGTGATGATCACATCTTTGGAGTCATACCGCAAAAAGAGTACGACAGGGATACGCCCGACGGCTGCCGCGGCGTAGGCGAGCGCACAGAGCATGGCTGTTGTGGTGAGTTTTTTTGTTTTGTCGTGATTCATGTTTACCTTCTTTCCGCGCGGCTCTTGTGATAGAATTTTATTTCCGCGGGCAACGAGCCAGGTAGCCGTGCTTGCGCGAATACCTGGCGACTGCCGCGAGGGTGTAATGCCTCGTAGCTTGCTGCGGGGTATTACACTCAATAGTTCATGGGCGTGCATCAGCCGCGCGCAGATACAAAACCACAAAAAGAAACACCTGAAAGAGCCATAGTTGTCTTTCAGGTGTTGCTGCCACAGGCAATGAGGAAAACTGCTGTATACCGGGGAAGCTGTCCGGTCCCGGATATGTCGGAAAATTCCGCGGAGGTGTATCGAAAATGTCAACAGAGCGTTTGGACAAAAAAGAGTGCATAAACAAACAGTCAGAGTTTTTCTGACAATTTCAATACACCTTCTTTAATCCGGACTATACCGTCGGTTCTGGAATTTCACCAGACCCCGCGCTTTCGCGCCCGCGGACTGTCACCGCCGATCGGGAATTCTGGCTTGTGAAATGGAAATTTCACAAGAGTCACCCTGCCCTGAAGACATGATAGCTATTTGGTTGTCGAGGAGAGTATAACACGGGAAACAGGAAAATGTCAAATGCTGAATTGTTACCATTTTCCCGCATATTTCATCGATAATACCTTGACAAATACGGTAGTTTATGGTAGCGTATAGACATGGGTCGTTCCAATATAAGAACGTATTCTTATATACGAACAAACATCCAACTGAGAAAGGAGTAATGGGGTATGAAACCAACCAGAGAAGAGATCATTCAGAATGTGTATGACAATAAGCTGATCGCTATTGTCCGCGGGATGGAACCGGAGTACTGTGTGAAACTGGCGGAAGCGCTCTGCGCCGGCGGCATCAACATGGTGGAGATCACATTCAACCAGAAGAGCACAGATCATTTTAAGGCGACCACCGATGCGATCCGCGCCATCAGCGAGCAACTGCCTGACAAGGTGATGGTGGGCGCAGGTACGGTGTTATCAAAGGAGCAGGTGGACCTGGCAAAAGAGGCGGGGGCTCTCTATATCATCACACCGTCCACAAATTCCGATGTGATCCGTTACGCGAAAGAACAGGGGCTTGTGACGATGCCCGGCGCCATGACACCCTCTGAGATCGAGACGGCTTATGAGGCGGGGGCTGATTTTGTGAAGATTTTCCCGGTGGGCAATCTGGGCGCGGCTTATATCAAAGCGGTGAAGGCGCCGATGAGCCACATTCCGGTGCTGGCAGTGGGCGGCGTAAACGAAAAGAACATAGCGGAGTTTATCCGCGCGGGTGCGATCGGAGCGGGCGTGGGCGGCAATCTGGTGAACGCTGAGTGGATCAGGAACGGAGAGTTCGACAAGATCACGGCTCTGGCGCGTGAATTTGTGACAAACGCTAAGAATGCGTAGTAACTAAATAAACAGCAGATATATGTACAGCGCACAAGACGATTTGCAGACGCAGAGCGGCTGAAAATTGAGTTGCATGAAAGATGTGCTGAGCGGGATTCTGCGGAACTGGAATAGACCGAGCTGCAAGCGAGGGATACGAGCAAAAAGCGAAGCGTTTGTGAGTTCGGGTATTGATAGAACTAAAATTAGGAGGGTACATAAATGTCTAAAGTAGTATGTTTCGGAGAAATCATGATGCGTCTGAATCCGGAGGGATATCAGAGGTTTGTACAGGCGGGAAGGTTTGAGGCTTCCTACGCGGGCGGCGAGGCGAACGTTTCCGTATCGCTTGTGAACTACGGGAACGAGGCGTCCTTTGTGACAAAACTTCCCGACAACGATATCGCCCAGAGCGCGGTCAACTCCCTGCGTCAGTTTGGCGTGGACACGAGTGATATCGTGAAGGGCGGTCCCCGTCTCGGTATTTATTTTGTGGAGAAGGGTGCTTCCCAGCGTCCCTCCAAGGTGATCTATGACCGCGCCGGCTCCTCCATCGCTCTGGCGAAGAGAGAGGACTTTGACTGGGATAAGATTTTCGAGGGTGCGGACTGGTTCCACTTCACCGGCATCACGCCGGCTCTCGGCGGTGAAAATCCCGAGATCTGCCTGGACGCCTGCAAGGCGGCGAAGGCGAAGGGAATTAAAATAAGCTGCGACCTGAATTTCCGCAAGAAACTCTGGACCAGCGAGCAGGCGGGAAAAGTCATGGGCGAGCTGATGCCCTATGTGGATGTCTGCATCGCAAACGAGGAGGATGCGGCGGACGTATTCGGCATCCACGCGGAAGGCACCGATATCAACACAGGCAAGATCAGCCGTGAGGGCTATATCGGTGTGGCAAAACAGCTCTCCGAGCGTTTCGGCTGCGAGTATGTGGCGATCACCCTGCGGGGCAGCATCTCCGCTACGGATAACAAGTGGGCGGGTATGCTCTACAAGGACGGACAGGCGTGCTTCTCGCCGGAATATCTGGTACATATCGTGGACCGTGTGGGCGGCGGCGATTCCTTCGGCGGCGGGCTGATCCATGCCCTGAGGAAAGGCATGAACCAGCAGGATGCGATCAACTTCGCGGTGGCAGCCTCCTGCTTAAAGCACACCATCGAGCACGACTTCAACCTGATGTCGGAGGCGGAAGTGCTCTCCCTTGCGGGCGGCAATGCGTCGGGAAGGGTGCAGAGATAGATCAGCAATTTGATCTGAGTGCGGATCAATATTCCTGTGCTCTGCGGATAAAGCCTGTGCACGCAAAAAGATTCCGGAAGATGGATATCTTCTGGAATCTTTTTGCGTGCGCAAGACGGCGTACGTTTCCAACGGGTGCAAGTTCCGAATCCGCCAGGTAGTGGGAAGGATATAGCGGAAGGCAGGTAGAGAAGAGTAATGGAGCATAGAAATTATTTTATTTGAGCGAGGTATCGAAATGAATTCAAAACAAACATTTACGTGGAATGAAATGACTATGGGAACATGTTATTATCCGGAACACTGGGATAAGAAATTTTGGGCAGACGATCTGGATCATATGAAAGAAGCGGGGATTTCCGTTGTACGTATTGCGGAGTTTGCCTGGAGTAAAGTAGAGCCTGAGGAAGGTGTTTTTACGTTTGACTTTTTTGATGATTTTTTGAATTTGTGCAGTGATAAACAGATGAAAGTGATTTTCGGAACACCCACAGCGACACCTCCGGCATGGTTGACAGAGAAATATCCGGAGGTGTTAAATGCATCTAAGGATGGCGTTCTTTTCCGGCATGGGGGACGGAGACATTACAATTATAATTCGCCAGTTTATCAGAGGCTGTGTGCAAGGATTGTGGAAAGAGAAGCTGCCCATTACGGAAAACATCCGGCGATTGTGGGGTGGCAGATTGATAATGAAATAAACTGTGAAGTGAATGAGTTTTATGCAGAGGCAGATTCTGCAGCATTTCGCGAATATCTGAAAAAACAGTATGGTACTTTGAAAAAATTAAATGAGGCATGGGGAACAAATTTCTGGAACCAGACTTATACAGATTGGAATCAGGTTTATGTACTTCGCCCGGTAGTCAATAAGAGTATCAATCCTCACCAACATTTGGATTACATTCGTTTTATTTCAGAAAGTGCCCGCCATTTTTGCAAAATGCAGGCGGAGATTATTCGGAAATATATCAAACCCGGTGATTACATTACTACAAATGGTAAGTTCTGGAATCTTGATAACCATAAAATGGCAAAGGAATCCTTGGATGTTTACTGCTATGATTCCTATCCTGATTTTGCGTTTGGACTGGATCGGGATCCGCTTGGCAGTGAGGATTTGAATGATAGAAAATGGTCTCAAAATTTGGCGGAGGTTCGTTCTGTCTGTCCACATTTTGGCATAATGGAACAGCAGTCGGGAGGAAATGGCTGGACAACCAGAATGGAAGCACCGTCCCCAAGACCGGGACAGCTTACCCTTTGGGCAATGCAGAGCGTTGCTCATGGGGCGGATTATATTTCATTCTTCCGTTGGAGAACCTGTACTATTGGAACTGAGATTTACTGGCATGGAATTCTGGATTACGATAATCGTGTCAATCGTAAATATAAAGAGGTTCAGGATTTTTACAGAAAGCTGAAGACTTTGGATCCTGTGTGTGGTTCTGATTACAAAGCGGCATTTGCCATTGTGAAAGATTATGATAATGAATGGGATGCTTCTGTTGATGTATGGCATGGCAGGGTGTCGAGAGCCAGTGAACTTGGCATTTTTAAAGCTTCCCAGCTTACTCATACGCCTTATGATGTTGTATATCTTCAGGAGAATAGTGAACTGTCTGATCTGACAAAATATTCTGTTCTGTTTTATGCGCATCCAGTTATGATAGAAGAGGAGCGGACGGCGCTCTTGAAAGAATATGTAAAACAGGGTGGAATATTGGTGATCGGATGCCGTTCCGGATATAAAGATATGAATGGCAGATGTGTGATGCTTCCTCAGCCAGGATTACTGGCAGATCTAACAGGTACGGACATCCGTGATTTTACATTTGTCAGTCCGAATGAGGAGCCTGTTTTTGCGGAATTTGACGGTAAGAGGATTCCAATGCCTTTATTTAATGATATTATAACACCGTTGGAAGGAACAGAGGTTCTGGCGGTTTATGGAAACAGTTATTATTCAGACGCCGCAGCATTGACTTGTCATTTTGTGGGTAAAGGCCGGGTTTTGCATTTTGGGGCAACATTTGACGCAGAGAATGTAGAAGCATTGTTTGATTTCTTAAATATAAAAGAGCCCTTCGGAGAGTATATTCAGGCACCGGAAACAGCGGAGGTGATTATGCGCGAAAAAAATGGCGAGCAGTACCTTTTTGTGCTGAATTATCAGAAGGAGCCCATAGAGTTCATGTTGAATAAAAAAATGTTGTTTATGTATGAGCAGACAGAGATAAGAGGGCGTTGCGTGCTGCCGGCTTATGGAACCGCGGTGTATAAGGTGATAGAGTGACAGCTGCCGGGGCTAATCTCTCTTGTGCGGTTACCGTAGAGAATTCACGTGACCGCTGAAAATGACGCGTATAATGACAGACAGGCAAAGAACCTGACGGCAAACAGCTTGCAGAAGTTTATTGTTAATAATAAAAGTGACCATACAGAAGAGTTTACTCTTATATGGCCACTTTTGTCTTAACCTATATTTTCAATATTGACTGATTTCATGCAAATTGAAGTATCAAAAAAGTTAACAATTACCACTCCGCGATCGATCCGTCCTCATGTCTCCAGACAGGATTCTTCCAGTTGTGGTTTGTCTTTGCTTCCTCGAGAACCAGTTCCTTGTTCACATCCACGCCAAGTCCCGGGAGTTTCGGAAGGTTTACATAACCGTCGATAAACTCGAAATCCTCTTTGTTGTTTACATAATCCAGCACACTCTTGCCCACGTTGTAGTGGATGCCCATGCTCTGTTCCTGGATCACCGCATTGTAGCAGGTAGCGTCCACATTCAGGCAGCTTGCCAGAGCGATCGGTCCGAGCGGACAGTGGGGTGCCAGCGCCACATCGTAAGCTTCCGCCATAGCGCCGATCTTCTTCACTTCGGTTAAGCCGCCGGCATGGCTTAAGTCAGGCTGGATGATGTCCACGCCGCCGGTCTGCAGAAGGCGCTTGAAGTCATACTTGCTGAAGAGGCGTTCGCCGGTGGCGATGGGGATGTTGCACGCCGCCGCGATCTCCGGGAAGTATTCCATGTTTTCGCACAGCACAGGTTCCTCGATGAACATCGGATCAAATTCTTCCAGCTTCTTTGCCAGGATCTTAGCCATGGGTTTGTGCACACGGCCGTGGAAGTCGATGGCAATGCCGAAATATTTGCCGCAGGATTCGCGGATCGCCGCAACGCGCTCCAACACCGCGTCGACCTTATCATAGGAATCCACCATCTGCAGTTCCTCGGTGGCATTCATCTTGATCGCTTTGAAGCCGGCGTTCTTTTTCTCGAGGGCAGCCGCGCCCACATCGCTTGGACGGTCTCCGCCGATCCAGCTGTATACTTTCATCTTGGTGTGGCAGGCGCCGCCCATCAGTTCGTACACAGGTACGCCCAGAGCCTTGCCCTTGATATCCCAGAGAGCCTGGTCGATACCTGAGATGGCGCTCATCAGCACGCCGCCGCCCCTGTAAAAGCCCGCTCTGTAGAGGGTGCTCCAGATATCCTCGATCTTCATCGGATCTGCACCGATCAGATAATCCTTCATCTCCTGCACGCAGGCGAGGACGGTGCTGCAGTGGCCTTCCAGTACGGGTTCGCCCCAGCCGGTGATGCCGTCGTCCGTGATGATCTCCACGAAACCCCAGCGGGGACGGACAGTGTAAGTGTTGACTTCCATGATTTTCATGACAGAATTCCTCCTTTATGATAGAAATGATTTTATATGGTATTTATAGTTTTGCATATCCCGACAGGCCTGATGAAAAAATACCGGAAAAAATATTTTCCGTACAGTACAGCAGAACCACAAAAATAAACAAAATATAAAGTTGATAGACAAACACGAGGCTGAAAAATATTTTCGGAATATCGTTATAAATATTAAAATGAACTTCGAATTGTCTAATAATGATAATCAAGATTATTATATAACATTGTTGGACAAAAGCAATCTGACAAAATGCACAAAATGAAACTTAGAAATTGTGCATAACGTAAAAATATCACTGCGAAATGAAAGATAAACCGTTTTTGGTTGACAAACATGGGAATGAATGGTAGATTAAATTTATATTGAATTGGTTAGACAACTTGTACGACCGTAAGTTGTCAGCCGTTGCCGTATTTTTTGTGTGGCGGGCACGGTGTGAAGATTCGAAAACATGTCGGACCGATATATAAAAAATACGGTATACACAATAATACTAAATTTCAAGAGGAGGGATTTATTATGCTGGATCCTAAGTATGTGCCGTTGTTTATCGGCGGCTTCCTCGCCTACATTGTTCTGATGATCCTGGTAGGCGTGTTATCAACCAGAGGAAAAACAAGCGGTTCTAACTTCCTGACAGGTGGTGCAAACCTTGGTTTCTTCCTTATTTTCTGTACTGTAGGCGCAACAATGATCGGTACAGGTTCTTCCATGGGCGCGATCGCCAACGGTTACAACGGCGGCTGGGCGGGCGCGATCTACGGCCTGGGCGCATGTACAGGTATTCTTTCCATGCTGATGTTCGTCAAGATCCGCGACAAGAAGTTCCTGACCATGTCGGAGGAGGCGCAGTACTATTACGGCGGCAAGAAGATCATCCGTCAGACAATGGGATTTATGATGTTTATCGTTGAGATCATCTGGCTCGGCAACCATATGAACGGCGGTTCAAAGTACCTCGCTTATATCACCGGGCTTGACGATGTGATCTGTAAGGTGATCACTGTGCTCGCTTTCGCGGTTTATGTATTCATCGGCGGTTACCTGGCAGTGGTTGTGACGGATGCGGTGCAGTTCTGCGTTATCGTTGCAGGCTTCGCGCTGATCGCCATCAAGGCTATTCCGGCGGCGGGCGGATATGCCAATATCGCATCTACATTTGAAGCGGTCGGCAAACCAGGCGCTATGGGTTTCTACGGCCTGGCACAGTATGGGCTTATGCCGGCTATCGCACTGGTTCTGTCCACCTACATGGGTGTTATCGGTACACCCACACACCGTACACGTATTTATACGGCAGCCAATGAGGGCACGGCGCGCAAGGCGTTCCTCACATCCGGTATCATGCTGTTCTTCTGGAGCTTTGTGACAGCTATCATCGGTATGAGCGCATTTACGATCGCAAACGGCCAGGGTGTGACTCTGGATTCCGCAGACTATGCGTTCTCCTTCATGGCAACCCATGTGCTCGGTCCTGTATTCGGCCTGGTGCTGATGATCGCAGGCCTGTCCGCTACGATGTCCTCCGGTGACTCCGACGCGATCTCCGGTATCACGATCCTTCTGACGGACGTATATCCGAGCGTGACCGGCAAGACCATCAAAGAGGAAGATTATCCGAAGTATTCCAGGATCGCTCTCGTTGTGACTCTGGGCGTGGCTTTCCTGATCACTCTGTTTGTGAATGACGTTATTACATACATCCAGAAGGTGGTAGGTTCCCTTCTTCCCGGCCTTGCGATCTGCATGTTCATGGGACGTTTCTGGAAACGCGCTACCTGGCAGGGCGGCATGGCGACTATCATATCCGGTACCGGTTTTGGTATTCTCTATCTGCTTGTTCCCGCGATCAGCGGCTGGGTAGATTCCACACTTGGGGGGGCGGCAGTTCCGGCTACCATCATTTCCCTGATATTCGGCGTGATCGTAAGCCTTGTTACTCCTGAGGATAAGACACCGGATGAAGCACGTGTGAAAGCAGTATTTGACGCCCGTGCAGGTAAGTAAGAAAGTTACGGCCATACGAGAGACAGAAAGTGAATAATTGAATAAATTTACCATTTATACGGGGGTGGAGGCTTTCTCCACTCCTGTTTTGTTAACATGACAGGAGGCCGGAAGGGGGAAGACGGTAACAGATAGTGTACCTGACAGAGCAGCCGGAATGCCGGAGAACTGCAAAGATGCCTGGGAGGCTTCCTGTATGCGGCAGAGCGAAAAAGTAAAAAAAAAGAATATGAGGGAACGGTTATGAGCACAGTATTGATAAAAAATGGAGTGATCTATGACGGCACGGGCGATCCGGGCGTTTCCGGGGATGTGCTGATAAAGGATGACAGAATTGAGAAGATAGGCGATCTGGGCGTGGCGGAAGCCGACAGGGTCATAGATGCCGAGGGAAGAGTGGTCTGTCCCGGGTTTGTGGATATCCACAGGCATTGTGACGCGAAGCCTTTGAATGATCCGCTTTTCGGAAAGCGGGAGCTGGCGCAGGGCATCACGACGACGGTGGTGGGAAACTGCGGGATCAGCCTGACGCCCTGCCCGGAGACGGACGCCGGGGCGAGAGAGATGTACGATTTTGACGAGGCGGTGCTGGGGCCTATGGAGCTGGGGCTGCCGAGAACCTATGAGGGGTACCTGGAGGCGCTTAAAAAGACGCCGCTGGCGGTCAATTTCGCGACGATGATCGGCACGGGCGCTGTAAAGATCACGGTGAAGGCGTTCGCGGATACGCCCTACACGAAGGAGGAACTGGATGCGGCGAGGGCGCTGATCGAGGATGCCATGAAGCGGGGCGCGGTGGGTGTATCGTTAGGAATCATGTATCTGCCGGAGTGTTACTCGAGCACCGATGAATTTGCCTATATTCTGGAGCCGGTGGGAAGGTACGGCCGCGTGATCACCACCCATATCAGAGGAGAGGGCGACAGCATGGTGGAGAGCGTGCGGGAAGTGATCGAGATCGCGAGGAAGGCGGGCTGCGCGCTGGAGATCAGCCACTTTAAGAGCTGCGGCGTAAACAACTGGAAAAAACAGATCCATGAGGCCATCGCGCTGATCGAGCAGGCGAGGGCGGATGGGCAGGATGTGACCTGCGACTTTTACCCTTACGAGGGCGGAAGCACAGCGCTGACGACCATGCTGCCGCCGGTGTTTGTGGCGGGCGATATGACGAAGGCACTGGAGCGTCTGGGAACGCCGGAGGGCGTGGAGGAGTTCCGGGTAAGCAGCAGGAAGCCCTACGATGACTGGGATAATTTCTGCGTGACTTTGGGTTGGGAACGTATTATAATCAGTGGTGTGACAAAGGAGAAGTTTAAGCCCATGCTGGGGATGACGGTGACGGATGCGGCGAAGCAGTTCGGCTATCCCGATCCGGAGGCGCTGGCGGCGGAGCTGATGCACGAGGAGAACGGCAAGACGGCGATCATCAATATGAGTATGTGTCAGGAGGATATCGACACGGTGGCGAAGCTTCCTTATTCTAATATCATCTCCGACGCGATCTATGCGGCGACGGATACGCCTCATCCGCGGATGTACGGCGCCTTCCCGAAGGTGATCAGAGAGTATGTGGGGGAGAGGCATCTCTATACGCTGGAGGAAGCCATTCATAAGATGACAGGGCTGCCTGCGGAGCGGATGAAGCTGGCGGGGAGAGGCGTGCTGAAGGAGGGGAATTTTGCGGATATCCTGGTGTTCGACCCGCAGAAATTTACCGACCATGCCACCTTCCAGGACCCGGCGCAGATGGCGGACGGGCTGGATTACCTGTTCCTCAACGGAAAGCTGACGATCGAGAAGGATCAGTGGGTTGGGGAGGCTCACAATGGGGTGCTGCTGACCGCGGAGTAGTGGTGTCGGACGCCCGGAGGTTCATATCCCTTCTGCAACACGTTTTCACTCCGGGCTAAACGCAGCGGACACTAAGCTCGTGTAATACCATGTGAAATTTAGCTTTTTAAATTTCGCATTAGCTAATTGTGCCGGCGTTTAGCAGGGTTGCGCCAGGGATATGAACCTCCGGGCTGGTATCGGCAAAAATTGATGAGCAGATCATTGTCACAAAATTTAAAACAAAAAAGGGAGAAAATTCATGGCTGAGGCAAGGACGTTGGATGAGATTAAGCTGGATAATGCCTATAAGTTTGGTGCGGGACGGTATATTCAGCAGAGGGAAGCGTTAGAGACGGTCGCCGAGGAAGTCGGCAGGCTCGGGAAGAAGCCTTTTATTATCGCAGGACCGCGGGCGTGGGAGGCGACACAGGGGCGGATCGAGAAGGCTCTGAAAGATGCCGGTATGGCGTACGAGCTGTCCATCTATCCGGGGCAGAATACCTACGAGAAGGCGAAGGAACATGCGGCGAAGGCGATTGAGACAGGCTGCGATGTGATCATGGGCGTGGGCGGCGGAAGGATCATGGATCAGTCCAAGGCGGCGGCTTATTACGGCGGCGTGCAGCTCGCCCTGCCGAGGGGACATATGCCGGTGGTGCAGGTGCCTACCAGCATTGCGACCTGTGCGGCTTTTGCGCCGCTGTCCGTGATGTATACGGAGGAGGGCGCTTCGCTCGGGAGCCTGCGCCATAATTTTGAGATGGACGCGATCCTTGTGGATATGGATGTGATCGCGGAGGAGCCTGCGCGGTATGTGGCAAGCGGCATCCTGGACGGGATGTCAAAGATGGTGGAGATGCAGAACGGACATGACCATATCGATATCGAGGAGTTTGATGTGGGGCTTGTGACGGCGTTTACACTGGCGAAGTATACGATGGAGACTTACAGAAACCGGGGTATGCAGGCGGTGCAGGATGTGGCGGAAAAGAAGCTGACCAAGGCGGTGGAGGATATCGCCTATCTGAATATCGCGGTGGCGGGCATCATCAGCGGCTGCAGCAAGGGATTCGGACAGACGGCGCTCGGACATGAGTGCTATGAATTGATCCGCACGCACTTCACAAAGGAGGCGAAGGACTTTATCCACGGTGAGATCGTGGCTGTGGGACAGTGTATGCAGCTTTCCTTCAACGGACAGGAGGATCAGATCCCGGCGCTCAGGGAGATGATGAAGACGTTCAACATGCCGCTGACGCTGCAGGATATCGGTATCGAACCGACGCAGGAGAATGTGGAGAAGCTCTATCAGGATCTCTATCACAGCCCCTTCGTGAAGGACTGCCCGGAGGAGGCGGAGCGCCTGCGCAAAGCCATGAAATGGCTGTGCGAATAAAGAATAAAGAATAGCTGAGCCGTCAGGCGAAGCTATTCGCTACTTCTCGATTTGCGAAAGCAAATTGAGAAGGTTCCCGTTGGAGCCGCAAGGCGAAGCTATTCGCTACTTCTCGATTTGCGAAAGCAAATTGAGAAGGTTCCCGTTGGAGCCGTCAGGCGAAGCTATTCGCTACTTCTCGATTTGCATAATGGAACCAGTGCAATTTGCAGAGCAAATCGCCCTGTAGCGAGAAGCAAAGCTTCTCTTAATTGAGAAGGTTCCCGTTGGAGCCGCAAGGCGAAGCTATTCGTTGCTTCTCGATTTGCATAATGGAACCAGTGCTACTTGCAGAGCAAATCGCCCTGTAGTGAGAAGCAAAGCTTCTCTTGATTGAGAAGGTTCCCGATAATAATTATTAAATTATATAAAAAAATAGCGACAGGAGGACTAAAACAATGGATGTATACGCTAAAATGAAGGAGATGGGAATTACACTGCCGGAGCCTCCGGCAAAGGGCGGAATCTATACGCCGGTCATGGAGTTCGGCGACAAGCTGCTCTACTGCAGCGGTTGCGGCCCGGCGATCGGCAGTGAAAATGTGATCGGCAAGGTCGGAAAGGATCTGACGCTGGAGGAGGGACAGAAGGCGGCGTACAACTGTGTGCTGAATCTGCTTGCTAACCTGGATGCAAAACTGGGGGATCTGAATAAGATCAAACGTTTTGTGAAAGTGCTCGGCTTTGTGCACAGCGCGGATGACTTTGTGCAGCAGCCTCAGGTGATCAACGGCGGTTCCCAGCTTATTCTGGACCTGTTTGGAGAGGAGAAGGGACTTCCCGCGCGGACGGCTATCGGCACGAACGCGACGCCGGGCGGTATTGCAGTGGAGATCGAGGTGTTGGTGGAATATGAATGATCATAGGTATACTTTTGAGGGGCAGGAGAGCGTGATATCCCCCCAGCTTGTATATTATAAGGATATTATTGCGGATAATGTCAAAAAGATGATCGGGCTGGCGGGCGGCACAGAGCGCCTCTGGCCCCATGTGAAGACCCATAAAATGATAGAAGTGGTGAAAATGATGATGGCGCAGGGGATCGATAAATTCAAGTGCGCCACCATCGCGGAGGCGGAGATGTGCGGGGATGCCGGCGCAAAGAAGGTGACGCTTGCGTACCCTCTTGTGGGACCGAATATTGAGCGTTTCCTTCATCTGACGGGGGCTTATCCGAATACGGAGTTTTTCGCGATCTCCGACTGCACGGAGCAGGTGGAGCTGATCGGCAGGGCGGCTCTCGGCAAAAAGCGTCCGGTGAACCTTCTGATGGATGTGGACACCGGGCAGCACAGGACCGGGGTAGCGATGGACAAAGTGGAGGAGTTTTACAAAAGTTGGGCGTCCGTTCCCGGGATCGTGATGCGCGGGCTGCACTGCTACGACGGGCACCGGCATGAGACCGATTATGAAGTCCGAAACCGCGAGGTGACGGCGGTGGACCTTGAGATCGCGAAGATCAAGGAGAATATTCTGGCATCGGGGCTCGACTGCGGTATTTTGATCATGGGCGGGACGCCTTCTTTCCCCTGCCATCTGAAATTGAATGAGGAATATGTGAGCCCGGGGACCTGTATCATCCAGGATGCGGGCTACAGGGAGGCGTACCCTGACCTTGATTTCGTGCCCGGGGCGGCGGTGTTGACCAGAGTGGTCAGCGTTCAGGGCAACAACACCTTTACGCTGGATATGGGGACGAAAGCGGTGGCTACAGATCCCTCCCCGGAGAGGGCGGTCATCGCGGGGATGGAGTATGCGAGGACCGTATTGCAGAACGAGGAGCACTGGGTAGTGGAAGTGCCAAAGGAACATGTGGGGAATATTCCGCAGGTGGGAGATGTGCTGTTCGCGATCCCGGTCCATGTTTGCCCGACCAGTGCGCTGTACCCGGAGGTGCCTGTGGTATCGAAGGGGAAACTTGCCGGCTGGTGGCAGGTGACGGCGAGAAACAGAAAGATTACGATCTAGTGAGTGAAGCAGTATGAAGAAGGACTTAAACGGAGCAGCCACATTAACTGAACAGATTCTGGAAGAACTGATGGAGTACATCAAGGAAAACCATCTGCGTCCCGGGGATCGCCTGGGGACGGAGATGGAGATGGCAAAGCGCATGGGTGTAAGCCGGGGTACAATACGCGGCGCCATCAAAATTCTGGTGGCGAGAAATGTAATTGAGGTGCGCCAGGGCTCCGGCACTTATGTGTCAGACGGAAAGGCGCCGCTCGCGGGTGATCCGCTGGGACTGGAACTGATTCAGGATCAGTTTAAACTGACCTGGGATCTGCATGAAATTCGGATGCTGCTGGAGCCGGAGATCGCTTACATGGCTGCAAAATGTATGACGGAGGAACAACTCGACAGGCTGCGGGAGATGTGTGATGAGATGGAGCGTCTTTCCGCACAGAGGATGGAGAGGGCGGTTGTGGATGTGGAGTTTCATGTCTGGCTGGCGGAGAGCTGCGGTAATCTGGTGATGCCGAAGCTGATACCGGTGCTGCGCCAGGGGGTGGAACTGTTTATCAAGTACACCCACAGGGAGGCGACGCCGGAGTCCGTGGCAAAGCACCGCGATATCCTGGAAGCGCTGGAAGCCCGGGATCCGCAGTGGGCGAAGGATATGATGCTGATGCATCTGACGTACAACAGTCAGGAACTCAGGAGAGAGGCGATCCGGAGAGGGGTTATGTATGATGTTTAGGGATGAACGCAGGACGCCGGGACGGAATGGTAACATCATACAGGGTTATTGTTTGTAAAAAAGGAAAAATATAATAAGGTATTGGCAGGAGGTAGATTATGTATAAGAGTCAGGAGATCAGGAAGATTGCGCCTGAGATGGATCCCCTGAGGATGGGGATGGGATGGAAGGTGGAGGATCTGGGGAAGCCGCAGATCATTGTGGAGAGCACCTACGGCAATTCCCATCCGGGTTCGGGGCATCTTGATACGTTTGTGGAGGAGGCTGTCAGAGGCGTTGATGAAGGCGGTGGGAAGGCGGCGCGCTATTTTGCCACGGATATGTGCGACGGTATGGCGCAGGGGCATGACGGCATCAACTATTCCCTGGCGCACAGGGATGCGATCGTCAATCTGGTGGAGGCGCAGATCGGGGCTACTACCTTTGACGGAGGCGTATTTGTGGCGAGCTGTGACAAGGCTATGCCGGCTATGCTGATGAGTATCGGGCGCAATAAAGAGATGAGCGCCATCGTTGTGACCGGCGGTGTGATGGAAGCGACAGTGGTGACGCCCGAGTATGTGGAGAACGATCCGGCATGTAAGATAAACGAACTTTTGACGCTTGAGCAGATCGGCAAGTTCAGCGCTCAGTATGAGCGGGGCGAGATCCCGGAAGAGCAGCTTACATATTATAAACAGCATGCCTGCCCGAGCTGCGGCGCCTGCTCCTTTATGGGCACGGCTTCCACGATGCAGATCATGGCGGAGGCACTGGGGCTGATGCTTCCCGGTACGGCGCTGATGCCGGCGACCGCGCCGGAGTTAAAAGAGGCGGCTTACAGGGCGGGAAAACAGTTGATGGAACTGGTGGAGAAGGGCATAAAGGCGGGCGATATCGTGACGATGAAGAGTTTTGAGAATGCGATCATGGTCCATGCGGCGATTTCCGGTTCCACGAATGCGGTGATGCATATCCCGGCTATCGCCCATGAGTTCGGGTTTGAGATCGACGCGGACACCTTTGACAGGCTGCACAGAGGAGCTCATTACCTGCTCAATATCCGTCCGGCAGGCGACTGGCCGGCACAGTATTTCTATTATGCGGGCGGCGTGCCGAGGGTGATGGAAGAGATCAAAGATGTGCTGCATCTGGATGTGATGACCGTGACGGGCAAGACGCTCGGGGAGAATCTGGAGGAGATGAAGCGGAACGGTTTTTATGATCATTGTGATGAGATCCTCCGGGAGAAGAGCAAGGTGATCGGCAAGGAGATCAAGAGCACAGATATCATCAGAGACTTTGACCATGCGCTGGGGACGGACGGCAGCATCGCGATCCTGCGCGGCAATCTGGCGCCCGAAGGTGCGGTGATCAAGCACACGGCGTGCCCGAAGGTGATGTTTAAGGCAAAACTGAACGCGAAGCCTTTCGACAGCGAGGAAGAGGCGATCGAAGCCGTGCTGAAGAAGAAGATCAAACCCGGCGACGCGATCTTTATCCGCTATGAGGGACCGAGAGGGACCGGTATGCCTGAGATGTTCTACACAGGTGAGGCGATCTGTTCCGATCCGGAACTTGCGGCGAGCGTGGCGCTGATCACAGACGGACGGTTTTCCGGCGCGTCCAGGGGTCCGGTTGTGGGGCATGTATCTCCCGAAGCGGCGGCAGGCGGCCCCATCGCGCTTGTGGAAGAGGGCGATATCATCGAACTGGATGTGGAGGCGAGGAAGCTTTCGATCATCGGCATAAAAGGACAGGAGATGTCCGAGGCGGAAGTGGCGGCAGTGCTGGAAGACAGAAGGAAGAACTGGAAAGGCTTTACTTCCAAGTACGGCAAAGGGCTTTTGAAACTGTATGCGCAGCATGCGGTGAGTGCGATGAAAGGGGCTTATATGGATTAATCAAAAAGCCATAAAATATGATGAGAAAAGGAGTTAGGTTATGAGCAGACAGATGGAAGAGAAGATTGCGGAACTTAAGGTGGTTCCGGTGGTGGTACTGGAGGATGCGAAGGATGCGGCACCGCTGGCGAAGGCGCTCTGTGAGGGCGGGCTTCCCTGCGCGGAGGTGACGTTCCGGACGGCGGCGGCGAAGGACAGCATCAAGGCGATGACGGACGCCTATCCCGACATGCTGGTGGGCGCAGGCACGGTCCTCACGACGGAGCAGGTGGACAGCGCCGTGGAGGCGGGCGCAAAGTTTATCGTGAGCCCCGGTTTCGATCCGGAGATCGTGGATTATTGTCTGGAGAAAGAGATCCCGGTATTCCCCGGCTGTATCACGCCCTCAGAAGTGGCGCAGGCGGTAAAGAGGGGTTTGAGAGTAGTTAAATTCTTCCCGGCGGAGCAGTTCGGCGGCATCGCGACGATCAAGGCTCTCTCCGCGCCCTATGTGGGGCTGAAATTCATGCCCACCGGCGGCATCAGCGCGAAGAACCTGAAAGAGTATCTGGCGTGCAAGCCCATCGTGGCGTGCGGCGGAAGCTGGATGGTGAAAAAGGATATGATCGAGGCGGGCGAATTCGACAAGATCAGAGAACTGACAAAGGAAGCGGTGGCGCTGGCAAACGAGTAGAAAATAACTGAACCGTCAGGTGAAGTTATTTGATACTTCTCTATTTGCGTTAGCAAATGGAGAAGGTTCCCGTTAAATTAAATGGAAATTTGTCCTCGGGAATATGTCCTCGGGAATATGTGTGCTGGAAGGACAGTTGCGGAACTGGAATCAGCAGGAGTCGAAGCAGCGCACAGGACAAATTGCAGACGCAAAGCGGCTGTGATTTTGTCCTCCTGGAGTGTGGTGCGGAGACGGATGCGGAACTGGAATAGACCGAGCTGAGAGCGAGGGATAAGAACAAAAAGCGAAGCGTTTGTGAGTTGGAGTATAACTGGAATGGAGGAATAAATATGAACTTAAATTTAAGGCCGGAGAACGAGTGCCGGTACGATGCGGTTTCCCTTGGGGAAGTGATGCTGCGGCTTGATCCGGGCGAGGGGCGGATCCGCACGGCGCGGCAGTTCAGAGCCTGGGAGGGCGGCGGCGAGTACAATGTGGTGCGCGGGCTGCGCAGATGTTTTGGATTAAAGACCGGCGTGATCACTGCCTTTGCTGACAATGAAGTGGGGATGCTGATGGAAGATTTTATTTTGCAGGGCGGCGTGGACACATCCCTGATCAAATGGATGAAGACGGACGGCATCGGGCGCGTCTGCAGAAACGGCATCAATTTTACGGAGCGGGGCTTTGGCATCCGCGGTGCGGTGGGATGCTCCGACAGGGCGAATACCGCGATCTCCAAGGCAAAACCGGAGGACTTTGATTTCGATCATATTTTCGGTGAGCTGGGCGTGCGCTGGCTCCATACCGGCGGCATCTATGCGGCGCTTTCCGAGCAGTCCTGCGAGACGATCCTCGCGGCGATCAAAACGGCGAAAAAATATGGCACGGTGGTATCCTATGACCTGAACTACCGCCCTTCCATGTGGAGCGCTATCGGCGGCAAGGAAAAAGCGCAGGAAGTCAACAAAGAAGTGGCAAAGTATGTGGATGTGATGATCGGCAATGAGGAGGACTTTACGGCGTGTCTCGGATTTGAGATCGAAGGGAATGATGAAAATCTGAAGGAACTGAACCTGGACGGTTACAAGAAGATGATCAATGAGGCGGCAAAGACCTATCCGAATTTCAAGGCGGTCGCGACTACGCTCAGGGAGGTGAAGACAGCGACAGTCAATGACTGGAGTGCGATCTGC
This sequence comes from uncultured Lachnospiraceae bacterium, assembly GCA_910584915.1. Classification (GTDB taxonomy): domain Bacteria; phylum Bacillota; class Clostridia; order Lachnospirales; family Lachnospiraceae; genus 1XD8-76. The sequence goes on along the minus strand of CAJUDM010000015.1, from coordinate 42,969 downwards.
TGGGCGGACGGAGAGATCTACAAGGCAAAGGATTATAAAGGGCTGGAGATCATGGACCGGGTAGGCGGCGGAGATTCCTTTGCATCCGGGCTGATCTACGGACTGATGACGACAGGGGATGCCGGACTGGCTGTGAATTACGGCGCGGCACACGGTGCTCTGGCTATGACGACGCCGGGCGATACCACGATGGCGAGCAAAAAGGAAGTGGAAGCGATCATGGGAGGTGCGGGCGCGAGAGTGCAGAGATAGCACGATGGAAGCAGGCGCAGTTTTCAATAAGGAAAGAGGCAGCTTCACATAAGAACGAAAAGAAAGGAGGAGGACAGATGTTTCTGTACCTTCTCTTTTCATGCGGGACAGTTTATGGGACATGCTGTCCGCTGTTTATGCTATGAATGTTTTTCGTCTTCGATGCGCTGAAAAATAAGTTCATAGCCATCGTTGCCATAGTGCAGGGAGCGGTTTACCCGGCTGATGGTAGCAGTGGAAGCGCCGGTTTTTTCAGCGATCTCCAGATAGGTTTTTTTATCCCGCAGCATAGCGGCAACATCGAAACGCTGAGATAGGGATAACAGTTCATTTACCGTACAGAGATCCTCAAAAAAGTTGTAGCATTCCTCTTTGGACTGAAGATGGAGAATCGCTTCAAAGAGGGAATCTACAGCGGCATTTTTTAATTTGTTGTTCATGGCATCCTACACTTTCATACAATAAAATTTTAAAGTCCTAAACTGATATTATTTTAGCATACGAAAGTAATATTCGTAAAGGGCAAAATATCAGAAAGTCATAAATTTTGTGTAAAAGATCTTGTCATCTAGTAATGAAAACTATATACTATAAGAAAGCAGTGCGAAAAATGCAGGGGCAGTTTTCGTCATGCTTACATGTAAGAAGACTGCCCCCGCATTTTTCATAGGGCGAACGCCTGTAATGAGGAAAATCGAAGATTTTCCGGGTACGCACTGCGATAACATAAATCGTGCCGCGCACTACAGGGGGAGAATATATATGACCATAGATATGCATGATCTGCTGAACAGTATTATCAAGAGCCTGGACAGGACGGAACATATCAGGCCGGAGGAACTGCCGAACATCGAACTGTATATGGACCAGGTGACAACTTTTATGGAGCAGCGGCTGAAAACGGCGAGCCGCAATCCTGAGGATGATAAGATCATGACAAAGACTATGATCAATAATTATGTGAAAAATCATCTGATGCCGCCGCCGGAGAAGAAAAAATATTCCAGAGAGCATATGCTGCTTCTGATCTTTATTTATTATTTTAAGGGCTTTATGTCGATCGGGGATATCCAGACACTGATGAAGCCTTTAACGGAACAGTATTTTGGGGAGGACAAGGATTTTAAGCTGGAGGATATTTACAGAGAGGTTTTCAGTATGGAGAAGGAGGGAATCGATCTGTTAAAAAAAGATGTGATCAGAAAATTCAGAAAGGCGGAGGGAACTTTTGAGGAGGCGCCGGAGGAGGGGCAGGAGTTTCTTAAGATGTTTTCCTTTATCTGTCTGCTGTGTTTTGATGTGTATTTGAAGAAGATGATGATAGAGAAGATGATAGATAACATTTCGGAACTCGGGAATCAGAAGGGACCCGAGCGGGAGGAAAAAGAGAAGCGAAGGCCTAAAAAATAATGCATAAGTAAAAAATGCAAATTGATCTGTTTTTATTGTTACAGTTATAAAATAATCCGGAATATACAAAGTAATGGAGGGATAAGTCTGATTACGGTATAACGGAATTTTATTTACTAAAAGATGGAAGACAGATAACAGTGGATGAAAACGATATTAGTGAACAGGGAATCACTAATACGGCATGAACTGGAAGAAGAAATGGAAAACATCGGGGGAGTCGACGTTACAGGGAGCTTTGGAGATGCGGATAAAGCGTTGGAATATGCTGAAAATAATATAGTGGAATTTGCGCTTTTAGATACAGAGATACCGGGGATGGACGGGCTTGAGCTGGGGAGGAGGCTTAAGGAGATCTGTCCGGGTATCGTACTTATTTATATGATCGGTGACAGTAGCCGGATCGTGGATGTTATAAAAATGAAAGCGGATTATTGTATTTTGATGCCTTATGACAGAAATGATATAGAGGATGCGGTGGAAAGGGCGTTGCTGCTTTCCAGACGTCAGAAAAAGAGTCTGAGTGCGCGGATGTTCGGACGTTTTGATCTGTTTTTAAATGGTCAGGTTCTTTATTTTAAGAATGCGAAATCGAAGGAGTTGTTAGCATTGTGTATGGACAGGTGCGGCGGCAATGTATCCATGGAAGAAGTGATAGATAAGCTGTGGCCTGAGAGGGTTTATGATGAAAAAGTGAAAAAACTCTATAGAAAAGCGGTTATGAATCTGCAGGGGACGTTGAAGGAAAAGGGGATTACGGAGTTATTTCAGACAACGAGAGGGAGCTGTCATATCAGTAAAGAGAAAGTGGATTGTGATTATTACACATATCTGGTGGAACCTGAGAAGAACGGAGAAATGTTTCAGGGGGACTATTTGTTTGACTATAGTTGGGGCGAGGAAACGCTGGCAAATCTGATGCATGAATATTAAATTGTTTGCATAAGCTATATGACGGCGGTGTAAATGAGAAAAAGAAAAAACTGGTTTTTGCCTGGAATTTATGTATTGGTGGTTGTGATAAATGTATTGTCATGTGGCAAAGAGGGCTTTGGCGATAAAATGCGTCAAAGCGTATTTCATGTGACGCAATATATACAGGGACATATCAGCAGCCTGTTTCCCTTTTCGGTGGGTGAACTTTTGCTGATATTTGCTGTGCTCCTTGCGATGGGGGCACTGTCTCTGTCTGTCATCGCTCTGGTGAGGATGATTGCTGCCCGGATAAAAGGAAGTTCGAAGGGAGCACGCGGCGAGACGGATCAGGATAGGGGAAGAGCGGAGAAGAACCGCGGCGAGACGGATCAGGATAGGGGAAGAGCGGAGAGGACGCGCGTCAAAACGGATCAGGACCGGGGAAAATCCGGGTTTGTGAAATTTACAGCCGCATATTTTTACAGCCTGCTGTGGATAACGGGTGTGGTTGCCGTCATTATGTCAATCAACTGTTTCGTTCTTTATCACTGCAGCAGCTTTCAGGAAAATTATATGCAGTGTGAGGAGCGGGAGTACAGTGTGAGAGAACTGGCGCTTGTCAGGGATCATGTGGTGAGACAGTGCAATGAACTGGCGAAAACAATGGGACGGGATGAAAACGGCCACATAGTATATGAGGAGGACATGAAACAGCGCGCCATCGCTGAGATGAGGAGGCTGGGGGAAGAATATCCTCTGTTGGGCGGCTATTATCCTGTGCCGAAGGAACTGGCGTTTTCCGGATTTTTCAGTCAGCAGTATATGATGGGCTATTACTTTCCGTTTTCGATGGAGGCAAACTACAACGGGACGATGTATATCGCCAATGTGCCATCCACATTGTGCCATGAACTTTCCCATGTAAAAGGCTTTATATATGAGGATGACGCCAACTTTATCGGATATCTCGCCTGTACGTCTTCGGAGGATGCGTTCTTTCGTTACAGTGGTTATCTGAGTGTACTGGATTATCTGAACAGAGATCTGTATGAGAGCCTTGGGCACTCCAGGGAGGCGTATCTGATGTATGAGAGCTGCAGTCCGCTTGTGGAGAGCGATAATATTTTTTTGACAAAGGAAGCCTGGGAAGAGGTGGAGAGCAGGGCTGTGATCGATACCGGGACTGTCAGGCAGGCATCCCGCAGTTTTTTGGAGACAAATCTGCAGATCAACGGAATAGAGGAGGGGATCGCAAGTTATGGGGATGTGGTGGAGCAGCTGCTGGCCTATTATGACGGGGTACTGTATTGAGCAGCTGTTGTGTCTGACTTTAGCAGGATGTGTTTATCCATGCAGGCGCGATCTGACGCTTTTAAAAGGGGGCTGAGATGTCACTGTATGGAAAACAGAGCGCACTGTCTTCTTATGCTGTATGATGAAAGGGGCATCTGCCGATGGGGAATATTATAGATTATGTAAACAATTTTCGATATACTTTTGCGGAGAGGGAATTCAGCGAGGTGGATTCTTTGGTGTTATGTCAACTAAGCTACCTGAAGATGAAAAATCTGATCCCCGGACTGGAGGACGGGCAGGATTTTGTGTCCTTTAAAGAGGTCGCTGTGAGAGAACATGAGGAACAGATCTTTGCGGATGAAAGGTATCGGGAGGATAATCAGAAGCTGGTGGAGGCAGTCCTGAATAGCAGGCGTTTCGCGGAATTGAAGCTTAACTATTATGTAGATATTCTGGATAAGGAGATGGAGATCCAGTTTTCGGCTGTCACCTGTCTTCCGGGGAAGGATGCGGCGGGGGAGCAGATCTGTTATATCGTTTACCGCGGTACGGATGAGAATCTGGTGGGCTGGAAGGAGGATTTCACGCTGGCTTTTTCGGAGCCTGTGGTAGGACAGCTCTATGCGGCGAGGTATATGCGGAAGGCGGCGGGGCATCTGTCCGGAAAGTTTTATCTGGGCGGCCATTCCAAGGGCGGGAATCTGGCTGTTTTTGCGGCGATGAGCAGTTCTGCGGTGCTGCAGGAGCGGATCATACAGGTGTTCAGCCATGACGGACCGGGATTTAAACCGCAGGTGCTGGAGCGGTATGAGTATGAGCGGATAGCGGACAAAGTGAATAAGATCCTGCCGGGTTCTTCCCTGGTGGGAATGCTTTTAGAGCACGGGGACTCCTACAATGTGGTCGAGAGCAGTTCCTATGGGCTCTGGCAGCATAATCCCTATACATGGGTGGTGGATCCGGAAGACGGGACTTTCCAGCACAGGGAAAATCTGAAAAATGGAGCCAGGCTTATGGATACGGCGGTGACGGACTGGATATTGAGCCTGGACGATGAACAGGTGGGACGGTTTTCTGATGTGCTGTTCCGGGTGCTCGGGGCATCGGAGGCGGATAATCTGATCGACTTTAAGAACGACTGGAAGAAAAGCCTGACCGGTATCTTACAGGAGTTGAAGGAGATGGACGAGGAGACGAAAGATGAGACGGAGGAGATCATCCGGGAACTTTTTGAGATCACCGGCCAGATGACAAAAAGAGAGATCCAGAGCAGGATTCAGGAGGGGATTCTGAATATGCAGGAAAAATTTTCTCGAAAAAAAGAGAGAAAAATAAAATTAGGTATTGACATTTGAACGGGAAATATGTAAAATAACATTTGTTCGGTTCGCAGAAGTGGCGGAATTGGCAGACGCGCAGGCTTCAGGTGCCTGTTGTAGCAATACAGTGAGGGTTCAAGTCCCTTCTTCTGCATAAAAAAAGGATCCTGTCGGCAGGGTTCTTTTTTTATGCGCAGACCCGTGCAGAGGAAATATGCCGCCAGGGCGGCGCACGGGTCGCGCGACGAGCAGGGAAGACGGCTCTTCCCTGCCTGATTGCGCAGGGGCGCACAGAGGAATTTGCTGCTCAGGCAGCGTGCGCCCTGCGCAGCGAGCAGTGGAGAAGAACATTCTTCTGCCCGTTTTTCAGATATCGTATCCGGTTTCGGATATGATACGGATAAGCTCCGGACAAATAGATACAAAATAACAAAAAAGCAGGTTCGGTACCTGCTTTTTTTGTGAGAAATGGTACTGTTCATTTTGCGGGAATGTGTATATACTCGTATTTGATTCCCGCGAGCAACGAGCCAGGCGGGTATGTTCGCATGCACATTTGGAGAATGATGCGAGGGCCACATACCCCGCTGCTCGGCAGCGTTGCAAGCTTGATGCCCCGTTGCTTGCAGCGGGGTTGTTGACTTTGAATACGGAGGCGGTAAAAGATGGGTACAGGAAGTGCGGCATCGATTGTTTTCAGAAAAGATAAGGGGCTGTGTGCGGAAAGCGGCGCAGAGGCGGAGAAAAAGTTACAGAAGGCTTCGACGAGGGATATGACAGCGGGTTCCCCCATGAAGCTGATCCTGGGATTTGCGACGCCGCTTTTATTTGGTTTTTTATTCCAACAGTTCTACAGCGTGGTGGATACGATCATCGTGGGACAGTTTCTGGGGTTGAAGGCGCTCGCCGGCGTGGGTTCCACAGGTTCTGTCAATTTTATGATCATCGGATTCTGTATGGGGGTATGCAACGGTTTTGCGATTCCGGTCGCGCACAAATTCGGCGCTAGGGATTTTTCCGGCATGCGGCAGTTTATCGCCAACAGTATGTGGCTTTCAGGGGCGTTTGCGGTAGTCATGACGGCGGTGGTAGTGCTGCTGTGCAGAAATATTCTGACCTGGATGAAGACGCCGGAGGATATATTTGAGTATGCCTATGTTTATATCGTGATCATTTTTCTGGGTATTCCGGCGTCCTATCTGTACAATCTGCTGTCGGGCATTATCCGGTCCATGGGGGATTCCAGGACTCCCCTCATGTTTCTACTGTTGTCTTCCGTGCTGAATATCGGGCTGGATCTTCTGTGTATCCTGACGTTTCATATGGGAATCGCGGGGGCGGCGTTCGCGACGGTGGTCTCCCAGCTGATCTCAGGGGTGCTGTGTCTGTTCTATATGAAAAAGAAGTTTGATATCCTGGAGATCACGAAGGATGAGTGGAAGGTGAATCTCAGCCATATGAAAACGCTCTGCGGTATGGGCGTGCCGATGGGGCTGCAGTATTCGATCACGGCGATCGGCAGCGTGATCCTGCAGACTTCCGTGAATTCTTTAGGTTCCGTGGCGGTCGCTTCGGTTACGGCGGCAGGCAAAGTCAGCCTGTTCTTCAGCTGCCCGTTTGACGCGATGGGATCTACGATGGCGACTTACGGTGGACAGAACGTGGGAGCGAAGAAATTGGAGAGGCTCGGGGAGGGGCTGCGCGCCTGCAGCCTCCTGGGAATAGGATATGCGCTGGCAGCTTTTGCGGTCCTGTTTTTCTTTGGAAATAATTTTATCGCTATGTTTGTGAATGACGGCGGCGCGGAGATCATGGGCGGAGCAAGGGAAATGCTGCTGACCATGAGCGCGTTTTACATTCCGCTCGCTTTTGTCAATATCATACGTTTTATGATACAGGGGATGGGTTTCAGCGCCTTTGCAGTGCTGGCAGGCGTATGCGAGATGGTGGCGAGGGCTCTCGCAGGGCTTCTTCTGGTGCCGTACCTTGGATTTACAGGCGCCTGCCTTGCCAGTCCCCTTGCGTGGATACTTGCGGATGCCTTCCTGATCCCCGCCTACATACATGTGCGGAGGAAACTGGGCAGGATGATGGGAGAGGGCGGGAAATGTTGATCTTCCACAGTGCCTGCAGCCCTATTCCCGGCATTGGCGTCAATATTCTGTCTGCGGTTTAGCGGCCGCGGACAGACGGACGGATCCGCAGCCTTGACGTATCATGATTTCCCATGCTACTATTTAAAATACTGACCATTATGATAAAGAGGAGAAAAAAGTATGAAACGAAAGAAAAAAGCGGTACTTTTTCTGGCTGTGCTTTTTGCGGTGTCTCTTTGCCTGGCCGGTGTCGGCGGGAGCGCGGAGGCGGCAAATACAAAGAATGTGAGGTACTATTATAGCCAGCTTTCCGGGGATGCGAAGCCGATCTATGATGCCATGTTTGAGATGTATGAACAGGGGATTTTCAAGACGGGTACGGAGCGTTACGGTCTGGTGGAAAACGGGCATCTGACAAAGGAAAAGCTTGCGTCTTATGAGGGGAAATATGACGGCCTGCTAAAGTCCTTCGGCGCGGCGAGGGATGCTTTTTACGCGGACTATCCGGATATTTTTTATGTGGATTTTTCCGCGCTGGCTGTTACGGTGGAGGGAAACTCGGCGGACGGCTATACGGCTTATCTGGGGGCTGCGGGTGAGAAAGATACCTATTATACGGAAGGCTTCACCGGCAGGGAGCAGGTGGAGAGCGCCATCAAAGAGCAGGATGCGAGAGTGAACGGGATCGTCACGGAGGCGAAAAAGGCGGCTGCGGTGAAGGAACAGGTGATCGCGGCGCACAATGCCGTGATAAAGGGTACGGCATATAAACTGGAACATAATTGCAGTGCGGGAAATAAAGGGCATATCAGAACTTCCTACGGCGCCCTTGTGAAGGGGGAGAGCCTCTGTGAGGGGTATGCCAGGGGATTGAAGAGCGTTCTGGACTCCCTGGGCGTGGAGAGCGTTCTGGTGCAGGGCTATTATAAGGACACGGACGGCAGCAAAAATCTGCATATGTGGAACTATGTGAAGCTGGACGGGAAGTGGTATGCCATTGACGCCACGGCGAACGACGGCATGAGCGGCAGCATCGCCGCCGATACCTATCTGCTGGCGGAGGGACCGGTGATGAAGGAGCATCATATACCGGACGGTGTGATGTCCCCCGGGGGAGTCCGGTTTACCTACCCGGCGCTGGAGGGGGGAAGTGGAAGCTCCTCCGAGCTGGGAGAGACGGACAGCGACGGATATAAAGTGGTCTTCGACAAGGACGGACTGCGTGTGGGATATAAGGACGGCGTGCAGGACGGCAGGGAGGCCGGTATTTTTAAAGTGAGTTATAACGGCATGGGATATGAGGAGGCGGCAAGGAAAGAGGGGATCTATATTCTTTCCCGCTTTTATCAGTATATGCCGGGGACAGGGGAGGATGAGCAGGGCAGATGGGGGTATTCCGATCCGAAACCGTTTGTGATGCCCCAGTTGAAGGACGCCCTGATTCTGGCAAACGGCAACAGCCGTTATATTGAGTTTGCGGTGACAAAGGTGGCGCCGGAGGGACCGCTTTACGGGGATAATCTGACGGCGGAGGAGCTGGAGAAGAACTGGAATTTTCAGGGAACGGAAAAGGATCTGATCGTATCCACGGGAAAACTGGAAAATCCGAAGGGAAATTTTGTGCCGTCGCCCTGGGCAAAAAGCCTGACGCCCGGTTCCACAGGCTTTCTTCTGATGGGAAATACCTACTCGGTAACAGCCGTGTTCAACGAGGACCTGGAGGAGTACGACGGGAAGAAGGCAGGCTATAAGCTTACGGTCGAGGACGGCGCCAGCGCGCTCGATCACTGTAAGGTCGAAGAGTTTAAATGGGACGGCAGGCGGACGGTAACCTTTCAATTTACGCCCAGCACCATGTGGGCGGATAATTATGCCCGCTATGATTTCCAGGTTACGGGGCTCAGGGGAAAAGGGAGCTGGAAGGCCCCGGATGTTTTTTCTTATTATGTGAAGAAAACGGTATCGATCTGTGCTTTCAGGCCTCAGGGCTACTACTTTAACGTGTTTGCGAAACCGGAGCTGTTGGAGCCGGGGGACCTCTCCTGCAAAGGGTGGGTGCTCGATTCCGGCAAAAAACTGGAAGAGGAAGTGAGCAATGTGACCATCGTGGCGTCAAAGCCGGTGTTGCGAGTGAGTGACCCGAGCGGAGCGGAAGAGAAGGAGATGCTGGAGAAGATAGTGGCGGAGGGCGACACGGTCCTTCAGAGCGCCACCTACAATATCGACCTGCTGATGTGCAATAAAAGTGTGGTGGGGACCGGCAGCAGCATCCGCATGTCGGTGGGATTTCCGGCGGGTTACGGAGCGGATTCCGAGGGCGTGACTTACAAGGCGTACCATTTTATAAAGGATAAAAGCGGGAAGATCACAGATGTGGAGGAGATTCCCTGCGTTGTGACGCAGTACGGGCTGGTCATCGCCTGCAAGTCTTTCAGCCCCTACGCCGTAGCCGCCGTGAAAAATAACGGTATCGTTGCGGCGGAGAAAAAAGTCCTGCTCCTGAATTCGGCGGGCGGCGAGATCGCAGGGGAGGATAGGATCTGCAGACTGGAAAAGGATAAGTCCAGGACGGTGACACTGAAGGCGAAGGATGGTTACAGCATTGACAGCATCAACCTGTCGGGGAAACAGATCCCGGTGACAAACCCGGCGTCCATGAGTGTAAAGCTTTCCTACAGCGATCTGGAATATGACGAGAATATCATGGAAGTGACTTTTGTGGAGAAGAAACAGGAATCTCAGGCGGCACAGGGTTCCTCATCCTCAAACGGATCGGGCTCATCCTCCGGGAGTTCGGGCAGCTCTTCCGGAAACTCAGGCGGCTCAGGTTCCTCCAAATCTTCCGACAAAAAGCAGGAGAATAATCAGGCTCCCGCCGCATCAGGAGCGCCGGCAGCCGGGCAGGCGGCAGCGCCTTTTGCTGCGGCACAGACACCGGGGGCGCAAGCGGCGCCTCAGAAAAACCAGACGCCGGTGACGCCTTCGGGCAATGGAGGCAAAAAGGAAAGCGCCGTGCGGCAGGAGACAGAGAAAGGGATCGAAACAGAGTATGACGCGATGGCGTCCGCGGAGGAAAACGGCGGAGAGGATGCGGAGAAGCCTGAGCAGAAAAGCAATCCGGTATCCCAGGCTGTGAAGGAGTTGGAGGGTGAGGAGACCGCCGGTGATTATGAGAGCGCGGAAGAAGGGGAAGACAGAGGTTTTTGGATAATACTGGCGTCTATTCTGGGCGCCGGCGCACTGGGCATGGGAGGCATAGCCGTCGCTCACGCAAGGAGAAAGCTTTAAGTGTGATACTGAATGAGGAAAAGGTGGACGGTATGGAGACGGGCATGGCAGACCGCACCATCTTGAAACGGATATTTCCGGGTTGCATCATCGGGGAAGATGTTTTATACTGAAGTTACGATGAATGGATGACTGTACCGGACAGCTGTGGCCGGTACAGGATAAGAAACGGAGGAAACGCATATGAGTCATCAAAATTTATCCGCTTCGGAAGCGCTTGAAAAGCTGAAAGACGGAAACCGGCGTTATCTGGCGGCGGCAACAAATCCGGGGGATGTTTCTCCCGCGATCAGGCAGTATACCTGTGAAAACGGTCAGAGCCCCTATGCGACCGTGATCACCTGTTCGGATTCGAGAGTGATTCCGGAGAGCATCTTTTCCGCGGGGATCGGTGAACTGTTTACGATCCGTGTGGCGGGAAATGTGATGGATCATCACCAGATGGGCAGCGTTGAGTATGCGACGGAGCATCTCGGAACGAAACTGGCGGTGGTGCTCGGCCATACAAACTGTGGCGCGGTGGGTGCTGCGGTGAGCAGCGATCCCGGCGGTTTTGTGAAATACATAACCGATGAGATCAAAAAGGCGATCGGCGAAGAGAAGGATCCGACGAAAGCCAGCTGCCTGAATGTGAGAAACAGTGTGGCGGCAATCCGGGAGAGCCTGAAAGAACTGGTAGAGAAAGGCGAGCTTACGGTGTGCGGAGCCCTTTACCATATCGACAGCGGCGAGGTGGAATTTCTGGACTGATCCGAGGCGGATGGACGGGAAGGCATTCTGTGCCTGGGTGGCAGGATGCGGGCATATTGCCGGATGTCCCGAGACGGAATACAAATGGTAAAAAAGGGGCTGTCGGGAAATAGTTAAGCCCCTTAAAATTGATTATACCCAGATGATAGAGGTATACGGCTGTGAGCATAAATCCAAATGTCTTTATCAATACAATGTCCAAAAGAATCCAGGCCAGAATAAAGCCATGAAGATCAACGAACGCTGGGAAGAACTGCGGGAAGTATCCAACGTAAATATCCAGAGTAAGGAAGGGATTTTGAAACAGCAGATACGTTCTATCCGGACTGAAGGATATTTCGGTGATATCAAAGGGAACGAGGATTTCCGGCGCTTCAACTATCGGTCTGCAGATAAAGTATATAAAGAGTTCATGCTGTATGCGATCGGACGGAACCTAATGAGATACCATCGGTTTTTACATCATGAAACAAGGGGTTTTGCGCACTGAAATAGAGGTTATAAAAAGAAGGAAACGATCCTGCAATGAAATTCAGCTTTAAAAAAGCTTGATTTTGCGGGATCGTTTCCGTTTCAACTGTCAGAGACTAAAAATTGGTAGATTCTCCCCGGATTATTGCGTCGACCGAAGCGGACAGTTTTGGTGAAAGGAATGGGATATGTGATGATAGGTGGATTTTGTACCTCTACGGTGCTGGCACTGTCTCTGATGCCGCCGCTTTATCTGGTGATGAGCGGTAAGGAGGAGAGAAAAAGGAGTTGAAAGTATTTCCCTCATTTTTTGTGAGAAAAAGTGGACGATTCACTCATTTTTTTGTATAATGGAAGAAAAATTCCCTCAATTTTTTGCGATGCAGCTATATTTTGACCAAAACGGCATATACTGATCATAGAAAGGGAGGGAAGGGCATGAGGGAAAATATGGCTTACCTGAGAAGAAAAGCAGATGATTTCTTAAAAAACTGGAGACGGAACCCCGACAGAAAACCGCTGATCGTGAAAGGTTCGAGGCAGATCGGGAAGACGGAGTCCATCCGAAAGTTCGGCGCGGAAAACTATGGACAGGTCGTGGAGATCAATTTTGTGGAGGAGCCCAAGTATAAGCGGATCGTGGAAGACGGTTACAGGACGGCGGATATCATCAAAAATATTTCCCGCATCGATCCGTCAAAGAAGTTTGCGGAGGGGGAAACGCTGTTCTTTTTTGATGAGCTGCAGGAGTTTCCGGAGATTGCGACGGCGCTTAAATTTTTCTGCCAGGATGGAAGGTTCGATGTGATCTGCAGCGGTTCCATGCTGGGGATCAACTATGGCAGGATCGAGAGCAACAGCATCGGCTATAAAGAGGATTACCGGATGCATTCCTTTGACTTTGAAGAATTTCTGTGGGCGAAGGGGTATGATGATTCTTTTACGGAGGATCTGTTTGCGCATATGACGGAGCTTACACCTTTTCGCGAGGGGGAATTGGCTCTGTGTCAGGGGCTGTTTCTGGATTTCTGCATTCTGGGCGGGATGCCGGCGGTGCTCAGGGAGTATATCGCAAAAGGGACTTTTGAGGGTTCTCTCGGGATACAGAGACAACTCCTTGCGGACTATGAGGAGGATGTCAGAAAGTATGCGGGCGGGCTGGATCAGGGAAGGATTCTGAATGTGTTTCGCCAGATCCCGGTGCAGCTCGCCAAGGACAACAAAAAATTTCAGATATCGAAGGTGGCTCCCGGCGCGAGATTCAAGGATTACAGGGGCTGTATCGAGTGGCTTGCGGACGCGGGGATGGTCAATATCTGTCACTGCATGAACTACCCGGAACTTCCGCTGAAAGGCAATTTTGACGAGACAAAGTACAAGATTTATTTCGCGGACAGCGGCCTGCTCGTGGCGATGCTTGACGAGGAGGCGCAGGAGGATCTGCGCGCCAACAAAAATCTCGGCGTCTATAAAGGGGCGCTCTATGAGAACGTGGTGGGGGAGGCGCTCGTAAAGAGCGGTTACGGCCTGTATTATTATAAGAGAGAGGACTCCACACTGGAGGAGGATTTCTTTGTGAGGACGATGCGGAACCTGATCCCGGTCGAGGTGAAGGCGACAAACGGGCGGGCGAAATCGCTGAAGGAATTGATCCGCTCCGACAAGTATGAGGATATTCAGTACGGCATTAAATTTACCGGGGGGAATATCGGGTTTGAAAATGATATTTATACATTTCCCTATTTTCTGGCTTTTTTGTTGAAGCGGTATCTGGCTGGGAGGGTGTGAGATGCTGTTTTGAGGGGAATTGTTACGGTGTTTAATTTTTTGTAAAGTGGAAAATATAAATGATAATATAGTGTAAAATTATAATGAATATTTATTGTTGCATTTTGGCGCATGCATTGATTTTTTGTGCATTTCACATATAATAGCAATAGCAGATAACGATCAGGGAGGTATTGGTTATGGCGATTGCAACAAGTTTTTTACAGAGCCTGATCCCTATTTCGCAGTTTAATAAGGGGCAGGCGGCAAAGATATTTGACAGACTTCATTTTGAGAAGGAATTGATTGTTTTGAAGAATAACCAGCCTTCGGCAATCATTCTTTCGCCGGAAGAGTACGCAAGGTTAACAGAGATTGAAGAAGACTATTTTCTCTTACTGGAAGCAAATAAGCGCATAGAGGAGAATGGTGCGAAGGCAGCTTTATCATTTGAAGCTGTTATGAAGGATTTAGCTGTCAGTGAAGAGGAAATAGCAGATGCGGAGGATGTGAATATCGAATGATATGGGGTGTGGAATTTTTGGAAGAAGCAGAGAAGGAGGTTATGGAAAGCCGCTTGGGAATAAGGGTGGCTTAAAGCACGCACTGATGAACAGGTTTATAAGGAGGCTGCAAAAAGGCGAGACAGGCATCGCCTTTTTTGATATGCAGGCTGGGAAGATTTCTCTCATTTTTGCAGCACTTTTATAAAAGGCAATTTTGCCAAAAGCGAGAAAGGGACAAGTCGTATGAAAAATATGAAACAGAAAGAATACTGGGACAGCGTTTCGGAGAAGAAGGAATTCACCACTCCGTTTCAGGCGGAAGAATTTTCTGAGTTTGTCAACAAGGAGGACCGTATCCTTGATGTGGGCTGCGGATACGGGAGGACGCTTGACGAGCTGTACCGCTGCGGATATCGTGATCTGACCGGCATCGATTTTTCGGAGGGCATGATCGCGAGGGGGAAGCGGCAGTTCCCTTACCTCGACCTGCGGGTAAAGCGCGGTGCGGGAATCGATCTGCCGGATGGGAGCGTTGACGCTGTGATCCTGTTTGCGGTCCTGACCTGCATACGGACGGACAGGGAGCAGGAGGAACTGCTGTCGGAGATCAGGAGAGTGCTGAGGCCCCGGGGGATTTTGTACGTGAATGATTTTCTGCTGAACACAGATGAGCGCAATCTCTCGCGCTATGAAAAATTCAGGGATGTTTACGGCAGGTACGGTGTATTCGCGCTGCCGGAGGGCGCGGTGTGCCGACACCATGACGAGGCGTGGATAAAAAAGCTTTTGCGGGACTTTTCGGAGCTGAAATACAAACATCTGACATTCACGACCATGAACGGGAATCGGTCCAATGGTTTTTATTTTATCGGCGCGTTGTCGCAGTGATGTTGAAAAAGCGGTTGATTGAAGGCGGGAAAGGACGGAGGATATGAAGATACTGATCATAGAGGACGATGCGGGATTAAACCGCGGGATTTCCTTTGCGCTGGAGCAGGAAGGATATGAGACGTTCGGCGCGGGAACGCTGCGGGAGGGATACGGGCTTTTTGAGAGGGAGAAGCCGGATGCCGTGATCCTTGATCTGAACCTGCCGGACGGGGACGGCATTGCGTTTTGTGAGAAGATACGGAGCAGAGAGGATGCAGGAGCGGGGTGCGCCGTTTTGATGCTGACGGCGAGGGATCTGGAGACGGATGAGATCATGGGGTTATCGAGCGGCGCTGATGATTACATCACCAAGCCCTTTTCGGTGGCTGTCTTAAAGGTCAGGCTTCGGAATATCCTGCGCCGAAGGGCGGCGGACCGGGATGCGGACGAGGCGGCGGAGCACACCATTGTCTCGGGGGATATTGTGCTGGACTTAAAGACTTTCCGGGTAACATGCGGCGGGCGGGAGATGGAGCTGAGCATGACGGAGTTTAAGCTTTTGCAGTATTTCATGGAACACAAGAATCAGGCGCTCCTGAAGGAGCAGATCCTCGGGTATGTCTGGGATGAGGGCGGCGCGTATGTGGAGGAGAACACGCTGTCCGTCAATGTGAGCCGCCTGCGCAGGAAGCTGGGGAAAGACCGCATCCGCACGATCCAGGGAATCGGTTATCTGTGGGAGGAAGGGTGATGGGGGCGGATGAATTACTGCGGAGGACAGGTGTGCTGTTGGCAGAAGATGAGCCGCCGCAGGGGATGGGTATACTGCTGACAACAGACACGTTGACTCTGGCGCTCGCCCTGGGCGTTCTTGCGTGCCTTGCCGTGATCCTTCTGGAGACGGTTTATTTTCTGCGGCAGTGGAGGCGGATGGATCAGATCCTGGACAGTTTTTGGAACAGTATGGACGGCGGGGAGGAAGAGAAGGATCAGGTTTCTTATTCGGATGTGCAGGAGACGAGGGAATCCCGGATCGTCAGTCAGCTGCAGCGCATTCTTGCAGACGCCCGGTTTAAGGAGAGACAGGCGCTCGGAGAAAAGAATCAGGTCATGGAGCTGATCTCGGATCTTTCCCATCAGCTCAAGACACCGCTCGCCAATATCGTCATGAACACGGAGCTGTTGCAGGAGCCTTCGCTTGAGGAGGAGAGCAGGGCGGAGTTTTTAGCGCGCACGAGGGAGCAGGCACAAAAGCTGCAGTGGCTGATGGCGGATTTGTTGAAGGCTTCGAGGCTGGAAAACGGCATGATCCGCTTCGACGCCGGATATACCGGGATCAGAGGGACGATCGCAAGGGCTGTGGGGTCTGTTTTCGCGCAGGCGTCCGGGAAAGGGATCGAACTGATCACGGAAGAGTTTCGTGATCTTCGTGCGTGGCACAATCCGAAGTGGACGGCGGAGGCGATGTCGAACGTTCTGGAGAATGCGATCAAATATTCCCCGGAAAACAGCAGTATAAAAATTACACTGACGGTGCTGGATATCTACGGGAGGATCACGATCGCGGACGAGGGCATCGGCATCCCGGAGAGCGAGTATCATCTGATATTTCAGCGCTTTTACCGCGGAAAGGCGGTGGAACAGCAGGAGGGGAGCGGGCTGGGGCTTTATCTGGCACAGCTTATTTTAAAGCAGGAGAAAGGGTACATCACCGTATCTTCAAAGGAAGGGGCGGGGAGCCGTTTTTCGCTGTTTTTGTTGATTGAGGCGAAGTGAGTTTGAGTTTCTGACAAAATTGTCATATCTTTTTGTTTTCCTGTCAGGATATTGTAAGAGGAGTCTGATAAAATGGAGTTACGACGACAGATGCAGGTATCTGTCTCTCTGCCCGGGACCGGAAGGTCCTGTGCGGAACAGAAGCCGGAACAGGAGGATAACAGAAAGTCATATGAAGATACTCAAAACAGCAAATCTCAAAAAATATTACGGCGAGGGCGACGTCAGGGTGAAGGCGCTCGACGGCGTTGACCTGAGCATAGAGGAGGGGGAGTTTGCCGCGGTGGTGGGAACTTCCGGCTCGGGAAAGTCCACGCTTCTGCATATGCTTGGCGGGCTGGATTATGCCACATCCGGCACGGTGGAGGTGGCGGGGAAAAAGATCTTTGAACTGAATGAAAATGATCTGACGATCTTTCGCAGGCGGCAGATCGGATTTATCTTTCAGAGTTACAATCTGGTGCCGATCTTAAGCGTCTATGAGAATATCGTCCTGCCGGTGGAACTGGACGGGAGAAGGGTGGATAAGGCGTTCCTCGACCGGATCGTTAAGACGCTGGGGCTTGAGAGAAGGCTCGACGATCTTCCGGGACAGCTCTCCGGGGGACAGCAGCAGAGGGTTGCGATCGCCCGCGCCCTTGTGACGAAGCCGGCGATCGTCCTGGCGGATGAGCCCACCGGAAATCTGGACAGCAGGACGACGCAGGAGGTGCTTGGACTCTTGAAGCTGACCGGCGAGCAGTTCCATCAGACCATCGTGATGATCACCCACAATGAGGCGCTCTCGCAGTTCTGCGACCGGGTGATCCGCATCGAGGACGGCAGGATCGTGAACGATTACAGGAGGGAGGCGCGCGCATGAGAAACAATAACAGAGCCTCCATCCGCAGGCTGTCCGGGCGGAGCCTGAAAAACAACCGGATGCGAAATGTGTTTGCGGTCCTTGCCATCGCCCTCACCGGAATTCTCTTCACAGCAGTCTTTTCGCTGACAAGCGGCGCCATGCAGGCGGCGCAGGAGGAGACCATGCGGGAGGTAGGCGGGCGGTTTCACGCAGGGATCAAGGCGGCGACAAGAGAGCAGTATGAGAAAACAGCGGAAGATCCGATGGTGGCAAAGAGCAGCTATACGATCTATCTCGGAAGGGCGGATAATATCAGAAAACGGCAGGCGGAGATCCGCTTTACGCCAAAGGAGGATACGCTGTCTGATCTGTTCATCGAGCTGAAGGAGGGGCGTATGCCGACGGAGCGCAACGAGATCATCGTGGACACGTTTGTTTTCGATGAGCTGAAGCTGCCCTGTGCGATCGGGGAGAAAATACCGCTGCGGTTTACCTTTATGGGGGAGACAGTGGAGGAGGAATTTGTGGTGTGCGGCTGGTATGAGGGAGATGCCATCGCCCATGCCAGCGAGCTCTTTGTGTCGGAGAGTTATTGGATCGACTTAAAGGGCGGATATACCGATGAAGATTTTGCGGCGTGGAAGGAGATCCATCCGGAGGATGCCGGCGTGGGGCTGTATGCGGGCAATTTTTTCTTTGAAGATTCCAATGATCTGGAGAATAAAATACGGACGGTCATCGAAAATGCGGGATATGAGCCGGAGAAGGAGCTGGCATACGGGGTGAACTGGGCGTATATGAGCAGCCGCGCGGAGGCGGTGGACCCGCTCACGCTGACGATCCTGCTCGGTGCGGTCATCGTCATCCTGCTCACCGGCTATCTGATCATCTACAATATTTTTCAGATATCCGTTGTAGGCGATATCCGGTTTTACGGCCTGTTAAAAACCATCGGGACGACAAAAAGACAGATCCGCGCTCTCGTCAGGCGTCAGGCATTTCTGCTTTCGGTTATCGGTATTCCGATCGGTCTGTTTATTGGATTCGGCGTCGGCAGGGTGGCGCTGCCGTTTATGCTCAGCATAGCGGATTCGCAGCGGGAGGCTGCTGTTGCGCTGCGGTGTGATCCCCGGATCTTTATAGCCGGCGCCTTATTTTCCGCCCTCACCGTCTTTCTCAGCAGCAGGAAACCGGGGAAGATAGCGGGAAGCGTTTCTCCCATCGAGGCGGTCAGATATGTGGAGTCGAGTGGAATAAAAAAATCGCCTGCGAGGCATGCGAAGAGGAGCAGAGAGAAAAATCTGGCGCTGAGATATGCAGAGTCGGACGGAGAGAAAGAGCCGGCACCGGGATACGCAGAGCCGGGCGGAGAGAAAAAATCGGCGCCGGGATACGCAGAACCAGGCGGAGAGAAAGAGCCTGCTCTGGGATGCGTGAAGATGACTGGAAAGAAACAGGCGGACAGAAGGGAAAAGCGGCGAAACAGAGACAGAGGACATTTCAGTGCCCTCTCCATGGCGCTCGCCAATCTGGGCAGGAACAGGCGCACCACTACGGCGGTGATATCCGCAATTTCCCTGAGCATGATACTTCTGGCAGTGGTGATGACCGCCGTCGGGAGTTTTCAGGTGGACGGTTATATAGGGAATCGGATCGCGGGCGATTTTCTGCTGGCAAATATCAATGTGGCATCCGGCACGGCGAGGAGCGCCGACCTGGAGATCGCGCCGGAGTTTCTGGCGCTTGCGGATGAGCAGGAGGGCGTCGAGGGAAAAGCGGAAATGTGGATGCAGTACCGCACCTTCCTGCGGATCGACGACGGGGCGATGGAGAAATTGAGGGAGCTGGACGCACAGGAGAAGCTCAGGCGGGATGCCTGGTCGGTGCATGATCTGGAGAAGATGCTGGGGGGCGAGGCGGACTTTGGCGGCAGATTTTACGGCTACAGCGAGGAGCTGCTCTCAGGTTTGGAGGTATTGGACGGGACATTGGATATTGACAAGTTTATGACAGGGGATTACATTCTGCTGACGACGATACTGGGGGAGGAGGAACTGCCGCCGGAGGAACATATCTATCGCCCGGGTGACAGGGTGACGGTGAGGAGTTATATGGAAGAGGCGAGTGTCCGCGAGATAAGGGATGCGTCTGGCGAGGTTGTGGATGTGGCGTATGAAAATCCCGTCGAGAAAGAGTACGAGGTGATGGCGATCGTCCGCATCCCCTACAGCATGAACATCCACAGATACTATGCAAACGCCTGCGATGTGGTGCTGCCGCTGTCGGAGATAGAGAAGGACAGCGGATACGCGGATCTGTTTGCGGTATCCTATCAGGTGGCGGAGGAGAAGAAGGATGCTTTCCGGTCGGCGCTTGACGCCTATACGGAGGGAAATCCTGAGATGGGCTATGTGAGCAGAGAGTCTCTGCGAGAAGAGTTTGGCGGTATGGTGATGGTCATTGCGACGATCGGGATCACCCTCTCCGCGGTGATCGCCTTGATCGGCATATTGAATTTCACCAACGCCATGATCACGGAGGTGATCTCGAGGAGGCGGGAGTTCGCCGTGCTGCAGAGCATCGGCATGACTGGCGGACAGCTGCGCAAAACGCTGATCTTTGAGGGAATCAGCTATGTTGCGGCCTCCGGCGCGGTGAGTTTTGTGCTGGGGAGCATCCTGTCGTATGTCATACTGAAAGCGATGAACAATATGATCCTGTTTTTCGAGTATCGCTTTCAGATACTGCCCTTTGTGATCATGACACCGGTTCTCGTGCTGGCATCCGTGCTCGTGCCGGTGCTCGCGTGGAAGAGGATCGGGAGAAGGAGTATCGTGGAGAGGCTGCGGGAGGAATAATATTGATATGGCGTGTCGGTCATAGGTGTACTAAACAAAATACAGGGCAGGAGTATGCCGGAAAGAGGACTGTAGTCAGCAGTTCTTTTTGGATAATCGGATGAGATTTCGGGTATGGGGATTATAAGACCGGGAACTATCAGATTTTCAGGGGAAGAAAATAGCCGCCACTATTCGCAGTAGTGACGGCTGACACAATGTGTTAGTCAAAAGCTTTTGAGGGTAGCCGCTTCTCTGGATTTCCCTTTTTTTATATTTAGCATATGGAGGAATAAGTTTCAAGATTTTTCTGCATTGCGTGATGAGTTTGCATTAATGTATTTTAAATCTCATGTCAAACCCTCCCTTTTTCCCATACAATCAAAAGAAAACCATATGGGAGGAACCATCATGAGGGAACACCAGATTTTCGGATACATCCGTGTGTCCGCAAAGGACCAGAACACTGACCGCCAGTTGGACGCGCTGGCGCCGCTCGGGATTCCGAAGCGGAATCTGTATATCGATAAACAGAGCGGTAAAGATTTTGACCGCCCGGCGTGGAGGCGGCTGATGAAACGCTTAAGGCGCGGCGACCTGCTTTGTGTCAAATCCATCGACCGCCTCGGGCGGGACTATCAGGAGATCATAGAGCAGTGGCGCAGCATCACGAAGGACAGGCAGGCGGACATCCGGGTGATGGACATGCCCCTTCTGGACACCACCTACGGCAAGGACCTGTTAGGGACCTTTATCGCGGACCTGACTTTGCAGGTGCTTTCCTTTGCGGCACAGTTGGAGCGGGAGAACATCCGCCAGCGCCAGGCGGAGGGGATCGCTTCCGCCAAAGCCCGCGGCGTCCGGTTCGGCAGGAAAAAGAAGGAACTGCCGGGGGATTTTGAACTCTGGTTTGCACGCTGGCGCGGTGGGGAGATCACGGGGAAACAGATGGCGGAGCACTGCGGCATGGAGATATCCGTTCTCTACCGCAAGCTGCGGGAGGCGGAAATCTCTCTGAACTGAGCCGGCGCAGGCGGTTTGAACAGGAGAGACGGTTCACAGTGCTCCGGCACAACCATCCACTCAGCCCGCACCGCGGCTCAGAAAAGCCGCAGGTACACGGAGGAGGAGAATACGGTATCCGCCGCCTCAAAGCGGCACCCGCCGCCGTACTTCTCCGCGATGGAGCGGACGGACAAAAGCCCGATGCCGCCGCCCGGTTTCCCGGAGAGGAAGCCGCCCTCCGGCGTCCTGTTTATGTTGACATAGCGGTTATCCATGACGATCGTGAGTATTCCGTCCGCAAGCCTGCCGCGCATACGGATAAAGGGCGCGTCCGCCCCGGCGCAGGCAGTCACCGCGTTCTCCAGCAGGTTCCCGATCACAATGCAGAGCGCATGGGCGGGGACGCCGCCGGTATCCTCCGGGATCTCGAGCCGGATGGAGCAGTCCGCGATGCCGGATTTTACAGCCATGTTCAGATAGTGGAGCGCCACCGCGTTGACGGTCTCGTTCTGACAGACGGACGGGAGGCTCTCCCCTGTGGACGGCGCGGCGAGGGCGTCCAGATAGGCTGACGCCGCGTGCGTCTCCCCCTTTTCCAGCAGACCGCGCAGGGCGGCTATGTGGTGCCGGAAGTCATGGCGCTGCTGCTTCTCCTGCAGGGCGGTCTCCGTGATCCGCCGGTAATGCTCCTCCTGCATCCTGGCATGCCTTTCCAGGAGCGACAGCTCCTTCTCCAGCCTGTGGTTTTCCTCCAGCAGAGCCAGCGTCTCCGCCATGAAGTATCCGCACCGGATGCTGACCATTGTCACAAAGATCAGGATGCCCACCTGGAAGAAAAAAGACTTCTGCACATTTAACCGGAACAGATAGTAATTCGCCACTTCCAGCAGGGCGAACAGCGCCAGCACCGCCATGGGCAAAAGGAGCCTGCGCGCCATCCGATTCTCAAAGCGGATGCTCTCCCGAAGGGCGGTTCCTGTCAGGATGCAGAGGCAGGCGGGCGTCAGGATATGGAACAGGTACATGCTCTTTGACAGGGATACGACGCCAAAAAGCTGCAGCGCCGCCGCCCCGCAGACGCAGAGAGCCATAAGGGCGCACAGCGCCTCAAGAAACCGTCCGGCGTGGGGGCGCAGCACCACCAGGACAAAGCGCAGGAGCGGGATGGCGAAGGTGAACAGCCCCAGGAATGCCATCAGGTACAGGAGAGGCGCATTTTCTAGGAACAGCCCTGTCAGGTTGCACTCCCCGAAGGACCATGCGCCGGTGCAAAAAGAGAACAGCCCCAGCCAGAAAAAGGCTGTCCCCGGACTGCCGAAGCGGAGGAAGATCAGGGAGACCAACGCCATGATCAGCCCCAGCGCCAGGAGGAACACGGAAAAAAACAGGGAGAACCCCATTTCCGAGAACAGCCGGGCGACGATCTGCGCCGGGCTGCCCAGCAGGAGGGGATGGAGCGCGGCTGTGCTTCGCTGGGACGGAGAAAGGTACTCCAGCGTGAGCGTTACCTCATTGCCCGCCTTTGGCAGGGGGATTAACGCCGTCTTTGTGGGCGGGTCCAGCAGGAATGCCGGGAAGTCCCCATCCTGCCCGTATTCAAAAATCAGTTGTCCGTCCGCGTAAAGCTTCACGGGTGTGTAGACCGCCTTGAGATACAGGTAATCCCCGGGCTCCGGGCAGATTTGGGCGTCCAGCGTCAGGGGCGTGCGGGGAGAAGGGCAGGATAAGGTTTCAGGCAGCCGTATGCGCTCGCCGTCCATGCGCCAGTCCGAGACAGTCTCCACATCGCCGCGCGCTTTCGCCTCCTGCCGGAACAGGAGCGCCGCGCCGAACAGCAGTGCGGTGAGCGCCAGAAAGAGCAGGTACAGTGCCGCTGCCGCAGACCGTCTGGCTTTATGTACTCTCATAGTCCGTCCCCCTTCCTTGCCTGGGCGAACAGCCAGTCCTCCCAGGCGTCCTTCGCCTTTTTCAGGCGGTCCCGCCGGATATAGGCGCCCTGCCCGTCCTTCATGCGGAACAACAGCAGTTCCCGGTCGATGCCCACAACATGGGAGAGGTTTGCCAGGTAACTCTTATGGCTGCGGAAGAAGGGAAACCCGGCAAGCTGGGGCTCCAGCTCGTCCAGCCTGCCCTTTGCCTGTCTGGTCACGCCGCCCTCAAAACAAAACAGCAGATAATGCGCCCGCTGCTCCGCAAAGACAAGGCGGTTTACAGGCAGCGACAGCTTTCTCCCCTGGAGGACCACTTCCACAGACGCCTGCTCCCTCCACTGCGCCGCAAGGGCGATGGCACCGTCCATATCCTCTTTTGTCACAGGTTTCTCGATGTACTTTGCCACTTTCAGGCGGTAGCCGTCCAGGGCGTGGTCCTTGCTGGAGGTGACAAATGCCACCGGAAGCTCCGGCTCCTGTTCCCGCAGCCGCCGCACGGCCTCCACCCCGGAGATCCCGCCCATGTAGATATCCATGAATATCATGTCAAACCGTCCCGGCAGGTAATCTTTGAGGAACGCCTCGCCGCTCTCGAAGGCGGTAACACTGACCGGGACCGGCGCTGTCTCTGCCAGGCGCGTCAGCCGTTCCAGCTCCTCTTTATCGTCCTCGCAGATCGCGAGTTTTAGTTCCTCCATGCGAAATCCCTCCCTGTTTCCGAACAGTATAGGGTAAAGTTACAGAAATGTCAATTTGATATCCCTTTCAGCTGGCACTTATATTGCTTATAATAGCGCTTATCCGGGGACTGTTTGATTTATGGTAAAACAGCTTGTCCGATAGCGGAAATTGTGTTATATTTTCGATATGGGAAAACCATAGAGCCAAAGGCGGCTTTACCCTTCTTATTTTTCGGAGGGTTCAAAGTAGCCCTCCAGACGAAAGAAAGGAGGGCGATTCAATGTATGTTACATATCAGGACTTGATTCAGATAGGTATACTCATTGTAGCCCTTGCTAATTTGATTTATCAGATTTACAAGGGAAAAAAGAAATAGCCGCCACTATTACGAGTAGTGACGGCTTGCCTATTGTAAAATAGGTAAAAAATCACAATTCGGGGTAGAGCCGCTTCTATGGCTTTTCCCGTTTCTTATGTCTAATATAACATATTCAGGGGTAGGATTCAAGTATTTTTTGTTTTCTCATTCTCCATCACAGCCGGTCAGGCAGGATACAGATTTTTTGAAATCATATAAACTAGAATTTGTCAAGTACGAGTTTTGAACGGGTTTGTGCATTTTTGGTACTGGAAAAATGGAGAAAAATTCATAAAATGGACTAAACAGGCATGCGCAATGTCATTTAGTTATTGGTGCCGGACGCCGAGCGGAACATAAAATACTCCGGCGCCACGCTCTCGCCGGCTCTGTTTTTCAAGAGCCTGTGAAACAGCGTAGCGGACACTAAGTTCATGCGAAATTTTCTGTGAAAATCTCGCATTCTCTAAGTGCCGACGCTTTTTAAGGGGCTCCTTGAGCATTTTATGTTCCGCTCGGCTGGACTAAGGTATTAAACTAAATGACATTGCGTACATGCGCGGGTGATTTTTGGCGCAGATAGAGAATATTTTCGGCGAGTGGTTAAAAGCAGACTTAAAACCACAGCCTTCAGGACGGAAATACAGTCAAAGCAGAAGAAAAAAACAGCGAAAACACATAAAAAAAGCGAGTGGTTTTGAGTCTGCTTTATGCAAAACAGGAGGTAGTACATACATGAGAAACACAGGAAAACAGAGAAAAAAGAGAAGCAGGGAGAAAGATATCATAATACCACGCAGAATTTTGAGCGTCATAATGGCGTTGGTCCTGTGCGTGGGGTTGTACCCTGCATGGGCGTATGCGGAAGAATCCGTATCGGGCCCCTGCGTTCACCACAGGTCGCATACGAGGGACTGTGGCTATAAAGAAGCGGAGCCGGGGCATGAGTGTGCCCATGCGCATACGGAGGACTGTTACAGGACGGTGGAGGAAGAAGACGGCAGTACCGCGGAGAGGCTGGACTGCCATCATGAGCATGATGATACCTGCGGTTACATACCGGAATCGGAGGACGGTGAGGGGAGCCCGTGTACTTATGAGTGCCGTATCTGTCCTGTTGAGGAGCTGATCGCCGCCCTGCCGGATGCGGCGGATATCAGGTCGGACAATGCGGACGGGGTGCAGGCGCAGCTTGAGGAGATCCTTGCGCTCTATCGGGAACTGGCCGAGGACGAACAGGGCGAGATCGACTTATCACGCTGTTATGCGCTGCAGGAGGTGTTGGATGGAGCCAACGACTCTGACCCGGCGGCGGGAGAGGTTTCCGTCGATTATCGGGAGGCAGCCTGGGACGGGGGCAGCAGCAAAGTGGCCTTTGCCACGAAGACAGCCGAAAACTGTACGGTTGTTGCTGACAGCGCCGGAGCGGTCACATGGACTGCGGGCTGGTATGCGGTGAACGGCTCTGTCACCATTTCAGAACCTGTCACTGTCAGCGGCGCGGTAAACCTGATCCTGACGGACGGCTGCGTCCTGAACGCGGAAAAGGGCATTGTGGTGACCACCGGCAACAGTCTGGCCATCTATGCCCAGTCCGAAAACGGCGGCACGCTGAATGCCACCGGCGCCAGTGTCGTTGATAGGGAGAACTATATTTATTATGCCGCCGCGGGCATCGGCGGAAGCACCACCTCCTTTGATAGTGGCAACATTACTATTCATGGCGGCATAATCAACGCCACCGGCGGCGTTGCGAATGATAATTTAGGTAAGCCGAATTTGGGCGGCGCGGGAATCGGCGGCGGTTCTACTAACTATGGAAAGGGTGGCGACAGCGGCGCTGTCACTATCTATGGCGGCACGATCACCGCTGACAGCGGCGAAGGGAATACCACCGGCGCGGGCATCGGCGGCGGTGGCGAGAACGGCGGTAGCGCGAACAGCATCACCATCTACGGCGGCAGCATCACAGCGACGTCTCATTCGGATATTACTGGCGGAGCCGGCATTGGCGGCGGCAGTGGTCAAACAAATGGCGGCACCGGGAATATCACCATTCATGGCGGTACAGTTCGTGCTACAGGCAGTGAAAGAGGTGCAGGTATCGGTGGCGGCGGCGCTGGCATTGGCGCCAACTATGCGTCCGGCAGCGGCACTGTCAACATCAGCGGCGGCACAGTGACCGCCGTGGGAGGTATCTATGCCGCGGGCATTGGCGGCGGCGGCGGGTACAGCGCTGAATTTATGGGAAACACCGTTACCTGCACCGGCGGCACCGGCACTGTCAATATTACCGGCGGCATTGTGGACGCCAAAGGCGGCGAGGGGAACGCCAGCGGCGACTATGCAGGCGACCCCATCGGCAACGGCGGGAACGCCAGTGGCACAGCGGCCGTCACCAAAACCACCGGCATCGTCTTTGAGAACGGCGCGGGGACTGTGTACGGCGATGTAACCCTTGACGGGAACTACGCTGTCCCCGCGGGCTGCTCCCTGCATATCCCCGCCGGCGCAAGCCTGTCCGGGAGCGGCACCCTCACCGGCGGCGGGACGTTCACCACCGAAAATCTGACGGAGGATATGGTCTCTGTCCCCGACGGCATCTATTACAACGGGAAGGACAGGACGGAGGAAATTGCCGGAAAGGTTGCTGTTGACGGCGGGATCACGCTCTGCGGGAAGACCTTCGCGGTCAGCGGCTGGAAAGTGGAAGTCGCGAAAACAGACGATTTGACCTATACCGCCACTTATACGAATGAAAGTGACAGTGCGAATACTTTTATGAAAACCATCGCGCTCCGGCAGTCCGGCACACAGTTTGTCGGGAGCGGCGTTGCGAAAACCTATAAAGATAACACAGAGTGTGCCAATTTCACCGCCGGCGATACCATCACCGTCAGGGCAACGCCCACCGCGACCGGGGCGGCTCCGAGGAAAGCGGCTCGCCTGCAGGGCGGCTTTGGAGAGCCGGCTGCGGGACAGATGGCGGTGTCTGTGGATAGTACGCAGGTGTCCGAAGCGGCGTCTGCGGGCGCGGACGGCAGTTACACCATGACCGTCTCTGCCGCTGATGTGCTGAGGCAGGGACAAAAAGGGCAGGACGGGAAGTTTACCCTGACTGTAAAATTCGTTGAGAACAACAACATGGCGGGGGCGGAGACGGCGGTAAAGGTTACGGTCGTTCCCGATCCGCTGACGGCGGACATGGTGACACTGTCTGCGGCGGGCGCCATCTACAACGGCGCGGAACAGAAACCGACCATAACCGTTAAGGGTGGGGGAGTGTCTCTGACAGAGGGGACAGATTACGATATTATCTATAGTTCCCGGGACTTCACCAATGCCGGAACGGTTCAGATCACCGTCACCGGCAAAGGAATTTACGCGGGAACGGTCAAAAAGACATTTGCTATCGAAAAAGCCGCGCCCACGGTTGCATGGGCAAAAGACGAGATAACGGTGGCATACACCGGTCAGCCCGCGAACGTTAAACCGACTGTGACACTGGTAAATAATCAAACCTATAGCGGAGCAATCCATTATGAATATGGGAATTATTCCGGTTCTGCCCTGCCGACCAATGCCGGAACATACAAAATCAAAGCGGGCATTGCGGAGCAGGAAAACTATAAAGCCGCCGTGTCTGAGTGGCTGACTCTGCGCATCGACAAAGCGTCCGCTCCGGCGATCACTTATCCTGCGGCGGGCGGCATCACCTACGGGCAAAGGCTGTCTGACAGCGCCCTGACCGGCGGCAGTACGAAGTACGGTACATTTGCATGGGAAAGCGGCGGCGCGGTGCCGACTGTGAATAACACCGGCTATACGGTCGTATTTACAGCGAGTGAAGAGACGGAGCAAAACTATGAGGCGATCACAGATGTGACAAAAAAGGTGCCAGTCACAGTGGAGCAGGCGGTTCCTGCGGTCAGCGTCAGGGCGGCGCTCTCCGGCGGCAAAGACAGCCGGCAGGCGGTGCTCACCGTGGATATGGCAAAGGCAGGCGCGGGCGCTTTCCCCACAGGAACGGTGACATTCGTAGACTGCACGGACAATGTGGGAACGAAGCTGGGGACAGCCGCGTTAAACAGTGACGGCACGGCATCTTACACATGGAACGGGCTCTCGGATAAAACGTATACAATAAAAGCGGTTTATACAGGCGACAGCAATTATAAGGAAGCTGAGAGCCGGGAATTCACCTTTGATGCGGCGAAGCAGAACCAGCAGAATTTCTCCCTGGATGCGATCGGGGATAAAACCTATGGCGACGCCGCCATCACCCTGAAAACCACCGGCGGAAACGGCGGCGGCGCGGTCAGTTATGAAAGCTCTGATGAGAAGGTGATCCGCATAGAGGATGACAGGGCGGTCATTGTCGGGGCGGGCACAGCCACCGTCACCGCCGTAAAAGAGGGGGACAGCGATTACAACGAGGCTTCCGCAGACAGGTATGTTATTGTTGGGAAAAAAGCGCTGACCGTGACCGCCGAAAACAAGACTGTCGCGAAGGGGAATCCCATGCCTGCATTGACCTGGCGGGCGGACGGCCTGGTGAACGGTGATACCTTTACGACAGCTCCGGCTGTGACAGCCGGCGCGCAGAATACGAATATCCTCGGAAAATATGACATCGCGATAAGCGGCGGCACCCTGCGAAACGGCGGAAGTTACCGGATCACCTACGTAAACGGCACCCTGCGTATCGTGGAACGCCTTTACACCGTCACCGTGACGGACGGCGCGGGCGGCGGCGAATATGCCGAGGGGGACACCGTGACGGTCACGGCACATGACAGGAGCGGCTACACCTTTACCGGCTGGAGCAGTGGAGACGGCGTCGTCTTTGTCGACAGCAGGGCGAGGACGGCGACCTTTACCATGCCGGCGAAATCGGTGACAGTAAAGGCTGACTATACCCGCAACAGCGGCGGAAGCACCGGCGGCTCGGGTAGTTCCGGCAACAGCGGCGGAAATTCCGGCGGCAGTGGGAACAGCGGCGGAAAGGGCAGTGGAAGCAAAAATCCGGTCAACGGAAATACTGCGCCGCAGAGCCCCGTGATCCCGCCAGCGGAAAACACCGATCCGGGGAACGGAGCCGCACCGGGGACAGGGAAAGCACCGACAAATCCGGGGAATGGAAATACAGCAGGTCAGAAAAACGGCGCAGGAGTGTCCATGCAGGGGACGAGACAGCCCTTCATCAAAGGTGCGGACGGCAAGATCGGCTGGGATGTGATCCGCGCCGAGGAGGAAAAGGCGCAGGAGGGCAGCACGATCAACGTGGATATGAACGGCTCCACCGTGGTACCCCGGGATATTTTTGACAGGATCAAAGGAAAGGACATCACCGTCACCTTCGACATGGGCAGCGGCATCCTCTGGAGCGTGGACGGAAAGAGCGTCACGGGAAATACATCCCCGGACAGTGCAGGAGATATTGACTTTTCCGTAAAGACGGGTGTAGACACCGTGCCGGTTGACATCGTGAACAACGTCACCGGGGAGCGTTACAGCATCCAGATCAGCCTCGCCTATGAAGGGGAGTTCGGCTTTACAGCAGTGCTTTCGATAGACCTGGGCAGGGAAAATGCGGGATATACCGCGAGCCTGTACTACTACAACGAAAACACCGGGGAGCTTGAATTTATCTGCGCGGACGAGGTATCGGCAGACGGCACGGCGTCCCTTGCCTTTACCCATGCGTCCGATTACGTGATCGAGATAGACGGGGATGGGGAAGAAGGAGACAGCGCTGCGGAATCCGCACAGCCGGACGAAAAAGGCGGGACTGCCGGAAACGGGACAGCGACAGACAAAAACCCGCAGGAAGGACAGCCGTGGGGAATGTGGTTGATGGCTGTGATCGGCGTGGCTGTGATCAGTGTGGGCGCTGGTGTATATTTTATAGTGCGGAAGAAAAAGGATGGGGAAAGGGAGTAGGAAAATGAGCAGCATGACCGGAACTATCTGCCTTTGACTTGTAAAATGTCCCGAATAATATATAGTATTCGGGACACCGGGGCGAATTTCGGCGGTTTTACACCAAAGTCCGCTCCTGAAATGCCCGGATGCAGCGTTTTTCTTTTGAGTTGTCCAGGACAGCGTGAAATACGGAATCAAAGTATTGTCCCATCCCCTCTTCCAGCAGTTCTTTCCACCAGAGAGCTATCTCGGCGGGATCGTTTCGAAATACGCCGCATCCATAGGCGCCGAGCACCAGATGCTTTGCCTTTTGTTCCGCAAAGATCCCCAGAGCCAGCTTCATTCTCCGGCGCATCACCCTTTTGGCTTCCGGTACGTTTTCTCCCTTTAAAAGCACCTGCCCCATATTGACTGCCGGCAGAGTCAGCACGGAAGCTTTCACCGGTGTTTCCGCCAGGCGGAAACTCTCGTCGCGGAAAAATACCACTTCCGGGGAATAGATGGCGTAGTCCAGATACATCATCGATGGATTAGCCCGGTTTTCTTTGTAGTACTCTTCGTGTGCTGTCAGGGAGGGATAGAGAGTGCCGGATACGGCGAGGCTTTCCTCCTGAGCGTTTGCCCCGTTTAAGAAACCGCCGCCCGGATTTTTGGCGCTGGCAAAGTTCAGCACGCCGATATCTGATTTCCCTTCCATCGCCAGCAGGCGGACAGCTCCTATCGTGGAAATATTTTCAACCCTTATCTCCGGTCCGGCGCATGTTGCGCATGCATGATATTTTTCAAGAATGTTCTCTCCCTCGTCAGGAGTGATCAGGAAACTGCGTTCTATGGAGCGCTCCATGGCGTCTTTTATGGTAATCTGCCGCTTTTGCGCATTTTGTCCGGCACTCTTTTTGACGGTTGGTTCATAGTATCCCCGGTTTAGTATGTTTATTGTCTCCTGCGCCATTGCTTTTCTGTCCATAGTTCAACCTCGTTTTTGCGTGGAGTCTTGGTTTATGCTTTCACTCTGTCAAGTTCGGTTACATTGACACCGGAAGCCGTCAGTATTGTTTTCAGGTCAATGTATCTTTCATACATTTCTTTATATGCCGGTGAATCTTTATCATCTGTCAGGATCATATACTTTTGAAGACGCGAAAATTCTTCAATGCTTTTCTGGATTACTTCTTTTTCGGTCATAGGATCACCTGTTTTCTGTTGTTATTTATGCTTGTTGATTCGCTTATATTATAATAGATTCACTGAAAGGTGTAAAGCCTCGGACCGCAGACGAGTTAGAAATGATACTTTTCTTGTCACAATATTGATGATATAATGTTCACAAAAGAAAAGCAAGTGGCTGCGAAGCGGACATTTGCTTTTCTGTAGACATTAACGAGCAAACGTCCGATGAAATCGGACAGAAAGAGCTGAAAGCGCGGGTTTGCGAGTTTATGATATACTGAAAGCAGATTTTTATTATTGTTTCATATAAGATGATAAAAATATAGAATATATTGATGAATATTTAAATGGATTATCTTGAGCTCTTTCCTGTGACCGTACACTACAGAAGATAGAGTTACAAAAATAGAAGTTAAATTTGGTAAAAGAAGCAGTTGGGGCAAAATTTGCCTATATTGCTTCTGATGGTAAGAGGACATAACAACATTCAATAATACTAAGGGATAAGGAGAGGAATAAGTTATGGACAAGAGCAAAGAAATCAGGAAATTGTGCGAGGAAAAGCAGATCCGTATGATCGATTTCAAGATGACGGACATCGATGGGCGCTGGCGGCACATCACGATACCGGTGGAGCGGTTCGACGAGAATACGTTCCGCTACGGCATCGGTTTCG
The DNA here is from genome assembly GCA_910584915.1 of uncultured Lachnospiraceae bacterium. Classification (GTDB taxonomy): domain Bacteria; phylum Bacillota; class Clostridia; order Lachnospirales; family Lachnospiraceae; genus 1XD8-76. Next base: position 10,826 of record CAJUDM010000015.1, on the reverse strand, counting down.
ACGGTTCCAACTACGGGTACGCGCCGATCGAGAAGAGCGACATGGTGTTTCTGCCGGACCCGGATACGGCGTATGTGGACCCGTTTGCGGAGGTGCCGACGCTCACGATGTGCGGGAACGTCTGCGTGATCGGGAAGGAGGAGAATAAGCCCTTCGATCAGTACCCGAAGAATGTCTCCCTGCGGGCGGTGGAGTACATGCGGGAGAGCGGCATCGCGGATTCCATGATCATCGGGCCGGAGTTTGAGTTTTATCTGTTTGACTCGGCGCGCTACGAGGTATCGCCGAGGCAGTGCGGCTACCGGATCGACACGAAGCAGGCGGCGTGGAACAGGAGCCTTGACAATCCGGGCAACAACGGTTTTGAGGTGCCTCATCAGGGCGGCTACCATGTGGCGGCTCCCCAGGATGTGGGGTACGATCTCAGGAGCCGCATCTGTATGGAGATGGAAGACTGGGGCATCAAGGTAAAATACCATCATCACGAAGTGGGCGGCCCGGGACAGATGGAGATCGAGGTGGAGCTGGCGGATATGCCCGAGATGGCTGACAATACGATGATCATCAAATATATCATCAAAAATATGGCGGCGAAGGAGGGAAAGACCGCCACGTTCCTGCCAAAGCCCATCTATCAGGAGGCGGGCAGCGGCATGCATGTACATATGCTGTTGAAGAAGGACGGAAAGCCGATATTCTACGATGAGAACGGCTACTCGGGCTTAAGCCGGACGGCGCATTATTTTATCGGTGGCCTGTTGACGCATATTGCGTCGCTGTGCGCCTTCACGAATCCTTCCACCAATTCCTTCAAGCGGCTGGTGCCGGGCTATGAGGCGCCGGTGACCATCGGCTATGCCACATCCAACAGGAGCGCGGTGATCCGGATCCCGGCTTACGCGAAATCCCCGGAGACAAAGCGGTTTGAGCTGCGAAACCCGGATGCCACGGCAAATCCTTATTACGCGTATGCGGCGATCCTGATGGCGGGACTGGACGGTATCGAGAAGAAGATCGATCCCGCCGCCATGGGCTGGGGACCCTACGACTTTAATTTATATACTTTATCCGCCGAGGAACAGAAGAAGATCAAGGGACTGCCGAAGAGTCTGGAGGAGGCGCTCGACGCGCTGGAGGCGGACCACGCCTATCTGACAAAGGGCGGCGTGTTCCCGGAGAGGCTGATCGATGTCTGGACGGCGAGAAAGCGTGCGGAGGCGAAGAAGGCGGGGGAGATCCCGACGCCGGCAGAGTTTGCGATGTACTATGATCTTTGAGGAAGAGCAGAAAGATGTGCTGCAGGGAGTAGAGACTGACATGTGGTACAGCAATGCGCTCCATCAGTCTCATGCTTTTATTCCCGCAAAGAATAGGGGAAGAGGCTGATGCGAAAGTCTCAGATAGGCTCACATTGATCGGGGTCAGCATGGAGTGCGGCGACTGGCTCATTGTTCGCGAGAATAAAAGATTAAAACGGGGGAAACGGTATGCTGCAGATAGCAGTCTGTGATGATGAGGCAGAAGATTTATGTAAAATGCAGGAGCTGATCAGAGATGTGATGGAACGTTTCTCTCTCCGCTGCAATATTCAGGCGTTTGAGACCGGGGAAGAATTATTGGATTCACCGGTCTCTTTCGACCTTATTTTTATGGATATCAGGCTGGCGGGAGAGAATGGGATCGAAATAGGGAAAAAACTGTACTGGAAAAACAGGAATGCAAAGATTATTTTTCAGACATATCTCAGGGAAGAGTGCGGCAATGCGGTCAATCAGTCCCACGCTTTTGCTTTTCTGACCAAGCCTGTGGAGAGAGATCTTTTGGAGAAGCAGATGGAAGAGTTTTTGAGGACGAGAGAAGATCTGCAGGATATGTGGGTTTCTTTTCCCGATGCCAGCTGGATATTCCCGGAGGATAAGGAAAAAAAGCAGGTCGTGAGACTGCCGGTGCGGGATATCGTCTATTTTGAGAGCATAAAAAGGGAACGGTTACTTAAAATAGTGACAGAAAAGGGCATTTTTTTATATCCGGGCATATTCGGTGAACTGGAGGAGAGAATGCGTCCCTTTGGTTTTGAGACATGCAGCAGGGGGATCATGGTAAATTTTGATAAGATCCGAAAGATGGGAAAAAGGGAACTGATCCTGCAAAACGGGGATTGCCTTCCGTTTTCTCAAAGACGCAGTGTTGTCTTTAAGGAGAGAATGGGGGAGTTTTTTTATAATCCGGTAAAAAGGTAGTGTGATAAGATGTATAAAATAATGCTCTGGTTTTCATCTTTTGTGTCCTGCATCGTTGTCGTTTTTGTGATGTTCCGGTTCTGGGATGAAAAATATGAAAGAAGATATCGAAACAGATACCTGTACGCTGTTCTTGCGGCGGTTTATGTTGTGATCGTCATGTCTGTGAATACGCTGATGAATCCGCTCCTCAATCTTTCAGCCAATATGGCCATGATAGGCGGGATAAGTTTCCGGTTTTATGAGGGGAAGATAAGCGGAAATGTGATGAGGATATTTGAGTCCGGCGCTTTTTTTACGATACTCAGCCTGACGGAAGCGGTGGGTGTTTATCTGATCGATTTTTTGATGGAAGCCCTGGAGATCACGCCGGGAAACGCGGAATTGCTCAAAAGTATAGAATATACATTTTCAAAAATGGTCATGCTGTTTCTCTACCAGGTACTATTTATGAAATTGTGGAGAAAACGGATGGTCCGCACTCCATCTCAATATCTGTTATACATCGCCATGTTTTTTTACGGTATGGTCAATATTTTGGTGACAGCGTCGGTTTCAGGGGAGGAACATCCGGCGCTTTTGACCGTTGTTATGGGGAGTATTGTGTTTTCCAATATGTTCCTTTTGTATTTTATGAAATTTCAGGATGAAAGAAATTTCTACAAACGTCAGAATGATATGATGCAGCAACAGGAAAGACTGCGGCTTGTGAACTATGAGATACAAAAGGATACTTATGTAAAAGCGCTGTCCATACTCCACGATGTGAAAAAGCATATTTCCGTGATAGAGGCTCTGTATGAAGAAAACAGGGAAGAGGCGCTGGATTATACAAGGCAGATCGATGATATGCTGAGGCCTTTGATGCCGGTAAAGTATGTGGACAATCCGATCCTGAGCTGCCTGTTGGCTGATAAATCGAGAACGGCGGATCAGCGTCAGATTTTGTTCAGGCTGGATGTATCTGCCGCGGATGTGGATTTTATGGAGTCCATAGATATCACGACATTGTTTGGAAATCTTTTGGACAATGCGATGGAGGCGGCGGGGGAGTGCGGTGCAGAGAGGTATGTCGGACTGTTTTTAAAAAGATGCAGTGAAATGCTGTTTATCAGAGTGGAAAACAGCGCGGATAAAGCAGTCCCCATACGAAACGGGATGATCGCGGAGCACCGAAAGGGAATAGGGCTTTTAAATATTGAGAGATGTGTGGATTCCTATGGAGGGACAATGCATTACAGAAATGAAAAGAACCGGCTGATCTGTGAGATATGGCTGAATATTGAAAAATAGTTTTACTGCAGGAGCAGGTTCGCGGACCTGCTCTTTTAATGTGTTCCTTTTTTCGCGCTAATGGCACGAAATGGGCAGATGGGAACGGGAAAGGGACACGTTTTTCGTATCCTGTTTACGAAAACGGTCCTTTTCCTATAGAATACCTATAGAGCAGGTGTAATGTTTTGACAGGAAAGAGCTCTGTAAAAATGCAAAGGAGAAGGCATCATGGAGGAAAATGGATGCGGAAAAAAGTTTTCTGCTGTCTCAGCCGTTAAAATAATATGTATGGTTTTGGGCGTATTATTGCTGTGTGTATTTTTGAGTTATCATTTCTTTTTTGTCAGGCCATACGGCCTGTCTCCGGGGATGAAGTATGTCCGTTCTCCGTCTTATAAAAAGGGGAAAGACTGGAATGGCGACTGCCTTTGGTATGGCGGAATAAAATGGCGTGTTTTGAGTAAGTATGATATTCTTTTGCTGGCGGACCATATTCCGGAGGACTACTGTGAAGAGTGGAGCAAAATAAGTTATATGAGGGAAGATCCGGAAGAGGAATATGTCGATGTTCACTGGGAAAACAGCGTCGTCCGTGAGTATCTCAACACGGATTTTTATTCCTCCGCTTTTATGCCCCAGGAGCGGGATGCAATGCTTTATAAATATGAGTACGGCGCATGGGAGATGCCGGAAGATAAAATTTTCATACTTCTGTGGAGAGATGTTGTTTCAGCGGATTATGGCTTTTCCGAGGAGAATCTGCAGAGGAGCTATGATGAGGACTGGTGGCTGTCCGAGCTCGGCGGCGATGTCTATGTGGCGGATAGCGGTGAGATCATAAAATGGGAGGACAGGAGAGAAGTTTACGGGGAGAAAGCTGTTCGTCCGGCGTTTTATCTCGATGGAGAAAGCATTGTATTTACCAGGGATGTGTCACTTAATCTCAACCGGCCGCCTTCTCCGGTGCTGGCGGATACCCGGCTGGAGGGTGACCCTTCAGGGGAATGGGTTTCTGTTCTCTCCTCTGCGTCGCAGCATGTTACGATCAGCGATATCCGGCTGGAGGGCGATGTCTGCACGATGGCTTACAGCAATGCGTCCTGCGGGAGCGGCCAGTATCTGTCTGCGGTGATAACAGACGGTGAGGAGAATATCCGTTATTACGGACGCCTCATTGAAACCGATTCGGAATCTGAGGGAATCGTATCGGTCCAATTGCCGGACCATTATAAAAAATCCTGGAATCTGCGGATTTTTTCAGAGAATCCGAAAGAGGGGACGATGACTTCCTATGCGAGCGATCCGATCGCCGTACTGGAGGGGAGGGAGCCCGCGGCCGGGGAGCTTATTTCTGAGGGCAGATGTGATCCGGATCATCAGCCGGAGCCTTTGAATATGATCATCAACCGGTATTATGACCGTTATCTGGACTGGTATGCGGAGGATTACGAGGCGGCAGATGAGGAAGGAAAACATGAGGCTGCCACTGCGGCGATGCTGTATACCATGTTGTCCAAGGCGGATAATCAGCTTCTACAGGAAGGAAAGTATACAGGGGGTGAGATCAGGGACGGCGCTCAATATGCGGATGAGCATCCGGAGGATGTGCGGATGCTGGCGGAAACGATCTTCGTCCAGGCCGGGCGGGATAATATGACGATGAAGGAGGTTATGGACAGAAACTACAGTCAGGAATATTCGGGTGCCTATGAGGGAGAGATCGACCTTGGAGAATATACAAAATATATGGATTATACCGGCGCTATGTTCGCGGAGGCGGAGAAATATGAACAGGAAAATGTTCTGATCGCCTGCGTCCTGTATCTGGGAAGATATCGTATGGGTGAAGAAATTTCTGAAGAATATGCGGCAGAACTGGCGGAGGAGATCCGTCATCCGGAAACGCTGCCGGAAGGGATGGCGGTGACGCTGGAGAGTTTGCAGGGGCTCATAGAGATGAATCCTGAGATGACAGTCCGCGAGACCATGAATCTTGAAGTGAATTTCAGACAGTGACAGATCAGCCGATAAAAAATGCAGAAGAAAAATAATGGTATATGAGGAGGAAAGACATGGATGATTTCAAAAAAAAGACAGTACTGATGTGCGCGGTTATAGCTGCTTTCATAGTCGCCTTTTTATTTTATGTGAGGTTTCAGCCGGAAGCATTCCTGAATGCAGAGACAGAGCCTGTGGGAATGGATGAGATTGAGGCGGATTCAACAAAGTCCTATGCCGGAAGGACCGCAGGGGAGGATATCCCTCTGATCGCTTCCGCCGCCGCGTTTGAGGAACTCAGGGAAGGCGATTATGTGACTGTCTCCCCGAAGAGCGTTGTGAGAACCGGGGTATACGGCAGGAAACCCTGGGTGGATGCGAGGAACTACTCAGGCGGGAGAAGCACAAGCAATCCGGAAGTGATAGATGACATGTCCAGTCTGCTGACAAAAGGTGCGGAGAATTACAGGGAATACTGTCTGATCGAACTGGAGGACTCTTCTTATATCCTGGCGCAGCTCACGGTCCCTCACCAGAAAGCGATAGCGAAAGGGGATACGGCAGTCATGCCGGTCGGAGAGAAAGTAACAAGCGGCAGGGCATCTGACGCTTTGGAGGAAATATGCGGCGAATATCATGCGGAAAGCACCTGTTCGCTCTATATGGTGGATGACGAGTGGGATTACAGCCATAATTTTGTACTGCTTATCGTGCGCTATGCGGCAGCGGCAGTGGTATTTTTTATCGTGGCGATACCGTTGTTTATGACAGCATCGAAAATATTCAAAATCCCGCTCTAAATCCTGGGGGCTGTCGCAAAACAGCAGATTCCTGCAGTATATAGTGCCAATACTTTCAGATATTGGATGCATATTGTAGAATTACTGATTTTTGCGGCAGCCCCTTCATGAAGAAAGAAAGTTTTCAGCAGGCAATACTCCCCCTGTTCATCACCCAGCGGAAAATGCTGTCGAAATCCTGATGGTTGTGGAAGATCAGTTCGATCTCGTTTATCTTTCCGTTGATCAGAGAGAGCGGAAGAAGGTTTTCCTGGATGCCCTGATTTGTCAGGGGAGTCCGGGAGCCGTTTCGCCCATTCACAAATTCTACTTCTCCCCGGCATGCTGCCAGTTTCTCAAAAAAGCTGCAGGTGTTGTTGATGTTATAGATCTTCATATAGATTCCTCCTCTCGACAGGTTAAAATATGTTTATCTGTTGCGGCAAAAGTTATTTTGTCTGTTGCAGGGTGCTTTGTGACAGACCACTGATATTTCACAGTCTGTATTTTCAGGTGGCATCCCTGTTTTGTTTATGATATGATTATATAGAAAAAAAGGCGTGAAAAAAATAAGAATACAGACAAAATATAGAACTATACGGCCAATACTGGAAAGGAGGTGGCGATATTGTGATATATGGACTGCGGCTGAATGAGAATCTGGAGGAGGATGTGACGCACCCGGTGGAGGGATTTCCCCATATGTTCGACTGTGATGAAGTGGCGCGCCAGCCGGGCGGGTATGTGCCCTGGCACTGGCACGCAGATGTGGAATTTATGTGGGTAATGCAGGGCGGCATACGGCTGGATACAAGCAATCATTCTTTTGCGCTTCACACCGGGGAGGGCGCTTTTATCAATTCCAATATGCTGCACTATAAGGAACCGCTGCCGGGGGTGTCTCCGATGTCCCTGAATCAGCTTTTTGATGTACAACTCTTAGCGGGCGGATATAAAAATGTGTTTGAACAGAAATATATTACCCCCGTAATTGAATGCAGGGAGCTGGAGGCATTGGTATTCCGTCCCGCGGAGGCGAGACAGAGAAAGATCATTGAACTGCTGCGCCATTCCTACGACGCGGCGGAACAGAGAGAGTACGGCTATGAGTTTACGGTGCGCAATGATCTGTCCTCCATGTGGTGCCTGTTATGCAGAGAAGCCGCGCCTGTGGTGCAGGCAAAAAGAGTGGTGAGTTCCCAGGGGGAGGAGCGCATCAAAAAGATGATGCTGTATATCAGAGATCATTACAGTGAGAAAATATCTTTAGAGGAGATCGCTGCGGCGGCGAATATAAGCGGGCGGGAGTGCCTGAGATGTTTTCAGGATATGTTAAACACAACGCCCTTCACCTATCTGATGGACTACCGCGTCAGGCGGGCGGCGAGCCTGCTGCGGGATACGGAGCGGACGATCACGGATATTGCCTTTGCCTGTGGATTTTTTGGCACCAGTTATTTCGGAAAAATATTTAAAAAGAGTATGCAGTGTACACCGGGACAGTACAGAAAACTTTACCGGGAGGCAGAGAACGGCCTGAAAGAGGGATAGGTTATGGGAAGAGCGGGGAGAGAGGACAATAAGAGGCTGCACGGTGGCTCCGTGAAGTATATTGCTGCTGCCGGATTGATTTTGTCGGCTGTGCTTTTTGGTATGAAATTTATGGGGAGGTCCGATGATGTCCAGGATGTTCCCGTGCCGGCGGAGCAGAAGGCGGCACAGGAGAAGGGACAGCTTGATCTGAAGGGAGAGGAAGGGCATGCAGGGGCGGGGGAAGCGGATGCCCCTGAGGAACAGACAGATAAAAAGGCGGAGGTATTCGAAGCGGGGGAGGGATCGCCCGGAGAACCGGAAGGATATGATATTGTGCTTTCCTTTGCGGGAGATATCTGTTTTGATGACAATTGTGCTGTCATGCAGAATTATATCGAACGGGGAGAGAATCTGCAAAATAATATTGCGCCGGAATTACTCGGACTGATGCGCGGCGCCGATGTGTGCTGGGTCAACAATGAATTTTGCTACAGTGACGGAGGGCAGCCGCTGGAAAACAAGATGTACACTTTCAGGGCAGATCCGGCGAGAGCGGCGATGCTTCAGGAGATGGGCGTTGATATTGCCGGGCTTGCCAACAACCATGTTTATGATTACGGAGCGGAGGCAATGGAAGATACCCTGGATACGCTGTCTCGAGCTGGCGTAGATTATGTTGGGGCGGGAAGAAATCTGGAGGAGGCGATGACGCCGGCCTGCAGGGAGATCGATGGGATAAAAATAGCCTTTGTGGCAGCTTCCCGGGCAGAAAAATTCAGGATGACTCCTCAGGCGACGGAGGAGGATGCGGGAATTCTGCGCTGTTATGACACGGAATTATTTCTGGAGGAGATAAGACAGGCAAGCCAGCGGGCGGACTACGTTGTGGCTCTTGTACATTGGGGAACGGAGTACAGCGAGGAATTGGAAGAAGTGCAGATGGCCACGGGAAGAGAGTATATTGATGCCGGGGCCGATATTGTGATCGGAGCCCATACTCACTGTCTGCAGGGGATGGAATTCTATCAGGGCAATCCCATTATTTACAGTCTGGGAAATTTCTGGTTCAATGATAAATCACTGGACACGATGCTGTTGCGGCTTCATCTGTCAGGAGACAACAGAAATACAGAGATAGCTTCCGGTCAGGTGGAGGTGCAGATCATTCCGGCAAAACAGGAAGATTGCCGGACAAGGATGTTGAAGGGAGAAGAGGCAAAAAAACTGTTTGAGCATCTGGAGGATATTTCCGTTGGAGTAGAGATTGACGGCGAGGGCATAGTGCGGGAGATAGGGTGAAAGATATGAAAATGTAATCATGTGTCATTACAAATTTGAGGCAATAAAAAACTGAAAACCCCGCGAAATCAAGGTTTCCAGCTATATTTGGCAAGAGCTGCTGACGGGAATCGGACCCGTGACCTCCGCACTACCAATGCGACGCTCTACCGACTGAGCCACAGCAGCCTGCAGACAATTGTTTCGAATTGCCGAGATTTATTGTATCAAATCAGAGATGGTCTGTCAATGATTCTTTTGAAAAATGATAATGTAAGAAATTTTTATTGTAAGAGTAGAAATTTGGCGATATAATTACGGAAAATGAGGGATGGATCTTCTGTCCAGAATAATATGAAGGAAGGTATAAGGAGGAAACAGTATGAAAAAGACATTGATCGTAGTAGATATGCAAAATGATTTTATTGACGGCTCTCTGGGGACAAAGGAAGCGCAGGCGATCGTTGATCATGTGAAGAGAAAGATCGGAGAATACCGGGACAGGGGAGATGAGATCATTTTTACAAGGGATACCCATCAGGAAAATTATTTGGATACGCCGGAGGGGAAAAAGCTTCCGGTAAAGCATTGTATCTATGGCACGAAGGGGTGGGAGATCGCTGAGGGGCTGGAAGTGCCAGACAGCATCTGCATCGATAAACCGACATTCGGCTGGACTCACTGGGATGAGAGAAGTTTTGAGGAAATAGAACTGGTCGGCCTCTGCACGGATATCTGTGTAGTATCCAACGCGCTGATCCTGAAAGCGATGTTTCCTGATGTGGAGATCACAGTGGATGCAGGCTGCTGCGCGGGAGTGACGAAAGAGACGCACAAGGCTGCATTGGAGACGATGAAGATGTGTCAGATCAATGTGACCGGCGAGTGATGAATGCGCAGAAGATGCTGCCAGGAGACATACTATCGAAAGAGATGTACTGTTGAGAGGATTGTGTTGCTGAAGGAAATGTACTGTTGGGATAGATGCGCTGTATGAGGAGGGTAATATTATGACAGCACAGATTGGAGACAGGTTTTTATATGGAGGAGATCATTATTCTATTGTTGCGATCAGCAACTCCATACAGTTTGATCCGTCAGACTACGGGATAAAACCGGCTGCATGCTGTACGGCGTGCTGGAATGGATACTGGTGTGATTACCGGATCTCCTCGGAGGGTATCACACTTCAAAATCTGTATATCAATTCGGAGGAGGACTGTTATCCGAAAATAAACGGTATAAGTCCCGAGAGTGATGACGGGAAACATTTTAAGTATATGGGGCATCATCTTTATAAAAATATAAATATATTTATGGAGTATACAGGAAGGATTCTTGCAGGAAAGGATTTTATGCGGGAGTATTATATCCATATGGGGTATCAGAGGGCATGGGCTTATAAGGTTTTGACAGAATGGATATTTGACGGCGGCAGGCTGGTCAAAACAGTTGACCACAGTGAGATGGCGGAGAAACTGCGAAAAGAATTGGAAGTATTCAAGGATAAAAAGGAGAACGGAAAAGCAGATCGGGATATAGTACAATTTGTGCAGGACAGCTTTTCTCTGGATATGAGAGAAAAGGCGTGGTGGATCAAACAGAGGGAAATCTGATTAAAAAACCCCGAAAACCGCATATTTACAGCGTTTTCAGGGCATGAAAAAATGGAGATAGGGGGACTCGAACCCCTGACCTATACGTTGCGAACGTATCGCTCTCC
>CAJUDM010000014.1 GCA_910584915.1 uncultured Lachnospiraceae bacterium | reverse complement strand
AGGTATTTCTGCTTTTTAAATATTCAGTTGTAACACATGTATTGTAATCCTACACTGAGGCGGATATTTTCTTAAAAATTGTGCTTGCGGAAAGAGATGGAATGTGTTACAATGGTTTGCGTGCCAGGGAAAAATTGTCTGTGCATATATAGGGGCATAGTTCAAAGGTAGAACAGTGGTCTCCAAAACCATCGATGTGGGTTCGATTCCTACTGCCCCTGTAAGCTGTTTTCTGAAATCTTAAAATTCCGGCCTCTCGGTCAAAATTTACGCAGTTTATATTAAGACTATATTTTTCAGGATGAGAAAAGCATGTATATGTCATCGAAGTTTTTATGTGACGGTCAGCAGAAGGGCAGATCCCGGAAATTTTCTGGAAAGGAAATCGATGAATGAGGCAGCGGACACAGGGAAAACGTAACGTATGAGGCTTTGTATCAGAGTGATACGAGGCGGTGTTTCAGAGATCAGATCGGAGGGAAATGAAGTTATATATGCAAACGCCGCGAAATTATCAGAAAGAACTGGAAAAAATATTGTGTGGGCTTGAAGGAGAGGATTTTGTCCCTCCTGGACTGCTCTTACACAGCTGCTGCGCGCCCTGCAGCAGTTACTGTATGGAATACCTGCGGGAATATTTTCGGATCACGGTATTTTACTATAATCCGAATATCACAGAGCGGGAAGAGTATAAAAAGCGGGTACAGGAGGAGATAAGGCTGATCGGGGCATATAACCGTCAGGCGGAGGAATGGGAAAGCGCACAGAGCGGAAGTGGTGGCGTTATAAAGAGAGTGGATGAGAGGCAGAAGGCGGAGAAGAGAAAACCCTTCAAAATAAAAATTATAGAGGGGGATTATGAACCGTCCTGTTTTCTGGATATGGCAAAAGGGCTGGAGGATTGCATGGAGGGTGGTGAGCGGTGCTTTCGGTGCTATGAGCTCCGGCTCCGGGAGACGGCAAAGCAGGCAAAAAAGCTGGGGGTTGATTTTTTTACTACCACGTTGACCATAAGCCCATTAAAAAATGCGGCGAAGCTCAACGAGATCGGGGAGAGGCTTGCCGGGGAATATGGGGTTGCCTGGCTTCCCTCCGATTTTAAAAAGAGGGGAGGATATCAACGGTCTATAGAATTGTCGAAGGAGTACGATCTGTACAGGCAGAACTATTGCGGGTGTGTATTTTCTAAGAGAGCGGCCAAGGAGGAGTGATTTTGGCGGCAGGCTGATTTTGTGTGTATAGTGTGTTCGGAGAGCGCATGCAGCAGTGAAGCCTAAAGGCTGATCTGCCATGTTATTTGGAAAAAGATAAAATTTCCCGTTTTAAAGTACAGGCATTAGTGGTAAAATATGTAGAAAGAGAAAGATATAGATGGAAAAGACAAGAATAACAAGTACGCCTGATGACGATGTGTTCAGAACGCTGTTGAATGATTGCAGCAGTTTGATCATTCCGGTGATAAAAATCCGGGCAATATGCGATAAAGGAGATTTTTGAGAAAGAGCTGCTGTTTTTGATACCGTTTTATATTTTTTCGCACGAAAAGAGGTTTGAGGAATATGAGAAGGACGAAAGCCGGCTCTTTGCATTACAACAGGAATATGAACAGATCAAGAACAGACTGGAAGATTTGTGCAGGCGGAAAGTGATCAGTGAGTACACGAGATGTACGATCATGGATATGTCAAATAAAGTATTGGAACATATAGCCATGAAATACAATTCGGCGGAGGAGGCAGAGAAATATCTGTAAAAGCTGTTAGCCGGTTTTATACAGGATCGGTGTTTTGGCAGTATGACTGAAAACGAGGAGAGCATATGGAAAAATTACTGGAACTTATCTCGGAAGAAGTGAAAAAAGCATTTGCGGAGGCTGGATACGAGGAGGAGTTGGGCAGGGTGACGGCGTCCAACAGGCCTGACCTGTGTGAATATCAGTGCAACGGCGCGATGGCGGGAGCGAAGAAGTACCATAAGGCGCCGATCATGATCGCGAAGGATGTGGCAGAAAAACTGCGGGAAAGCGCTGTCTTTTCCGAGGCGGAGGCTGTGGCGCCGGGCTTTTTGAACTTGAAAGTGAAGGAAGATTTTCTGGTGTCCTATGTGAGGGAGATGGGGACGACAGAGAAATTCGGGGCAGGAGAGCCGGGGCGCGGGCGAAAGATCGTCGTAGACTACGGCGGGCCGAATGTGGCGAAACCGCTCCATGTGGGACATCTGCGCTCCGGGATCATTGGAGAGAGCGTCAAGCGGATCTGCCGCTATGCGGGAGCGGAGGTGGTGGGCGATATCCATCTGGGAGACTGGGGACTGCAGATGGGGCTGATCATCTATGAGCTGTCGTTGAGACAACCGGAGCTGCCCTATTTTGATGAGAATTTTACAGGGGAATATCCGAAGGAGGCCCCTTTTACGATCGCGGAACTGGAGGAGATCTATCCCACGGCAAGCGGGAAATCCAAGGCGGATGAGGCGTACAAAGAGCAGGCGATGGAGGCGACCTTTAAGCTGCAAAACGGCGAGAGGGGATACCGCGCGCTGTGGAATCATATTATGCAGGTTTCGGTGGCGGATCTGAAAAAAAATTATGACCGCCTGAATGTGCAGTTTGAGCTCTGGAAGGGGGAGTCCGATGTGCAGGATCGGATTCCCGGCATGGCGGACTATATGAGGAGAGAGGGCTATGCCCATGAGAGCGAGGGCGCGCTTGTGGTGGATGTGGCGAAGGAGGATGATACGAGGGAGATTCCGCCCTGTATGATCCTGAAATCCGACGGAGCGGCACTCTATGATACGACGGATCTGGCGACGATCGAAGAGCGGATGGAAGAGATCGCGCCGGACGAGATCATCTATGTGGTGGACAAGCGGCAGGAGCTCCATTTTGAACAGGTATTCCGCTGCGCGAGAAAGACGAAGCTGGTAAAGCCGGAGACAGAGCTCAGGTTTCTGGGCTTCGGAACGATGAATGGCAAGGACGGCAAGCCTTTTAAGACGAGAGACGGCGGCGTGATGCGCCTTGAGTATCTGCTCGAGGAAGTTTATGCGGAGATGTATAAGAAGATTTCTGAGAACAGGGAGATGCCAAGGGAAGAGGCGGAGCGGATAGCGGAGATCGTGGCGCTCAGCGCCGTGAAGTACGGCGATCTCTCCAATCAGGCGTCCAAAGACTATGTTTTTGATATTCAGAGATTTACTTCATCGGAAGGCAATACCGGCGTGTATCTGCTCTATACGATGGTGCGTATCAAATCCATTTTAAATAAGTACAGGGAGCAGGGCGGCAGTGTGGAGAAAGCGCAGATTGCCGTGACGGGGAATGAGTCCGCAAAGGATCTGATGAAAGCGCTGGCAGGTTTCGGCGCGATGATGGAGGTTGCTTACCTGGAGACTGCGCCCCACAAGGTATGCGCCTATATGTATGATCTGGCGAATGCGTTCAACCATTTTTACCACGAGACAAAGATCCTGACACAGGAGGATGAGGCGGCGAAATCCGCCTATATCGCGCTGATCGCGCTGACGCTTCGGGTGATGGAGGAGTGTACTTCGGTGCTCGGGTTCTCGGCGCCGGAGAGGATGTAGACGAGTTGTATGAGGAAAAGAGTTATTGCTGTGGGTATGCTGTTTGCCAGCCTGCTGTTTGTATCGTGCGGTTTTCATGAGGGGCGGGAGACAGCTGCGGTGAGTGAGGAGGAAGATCCTGAGGCAGCAGACATTCCGAATGCCGGAAATACAGAAGATAATACTGTGCCCGGGAAGGCAGAAGATGCCGTGCCGGAGGGAGAGGCGGTCTGCGGGGAGGCAGAGCCGGAGTTTCAAGGTGCGGATATTCCGGAAGATGAGGGTGCGGAGAGAAAGCAGAAGATCGATCTGATGGATTACGCGGATCTCCCCATTATGGAATTTATTGAGCGGACGAAAATACCATTGTACCAACCGAGCGAACTCAGGACAAAAGATTATTGGAAAGCAGTTATACCTGTGAGAGACGGAAATGAGATAAAGTCTTACGGGATAACAGTGCAGACTTGTCAGGGGAAGATCGTCTGCTTCAGAATGGGAATTTACAGACCGGAAGATAGTGAGATAAAGCCATTTATAGATGCGGAAGACTTTCCCTATACGATAGCAGGGTTCAGTCCAGTCAGAGAGATATCCTCTCTGGAGAGTCCCCTTTTGGATGATATGGGAAAGGAATCCTTCGGTTCGAATCGTGCCTATTATACCAGTCTGGAATTAGCAAAAAAGGGTATAGAGTACCTGTATTTGGTGGGAGGGTGTGACGATGCTCCTCAAATAGAGGCGTATGTTGATCTGTCCCTGAGAGAAAACGCGCAGGATCTGGAGTATATCTGGGGAGAGAGACTGTGTCAGAGCGAGAGGGGTTCGGACGGTAAAACAGTGTTCTCCGCAGACCCGTATACGAAGGTGCCGGAATATTACAGTCAGTCGGATGATATCGGAAAAACTGTCGTACAGATTAAGTATCCGTGCATAGAGATACCGGGCAGGCCGGAGATGACACAGAATGCGAATGATGTGATTTTGGAGGCGGTAAGAAAGCTGGAAGACAGCATATATGAGGAAATAGATAAAAATGTACTGGTGGAGGCGGATTATGAGATAACCTGTGTGACAAGCAGACTGATCAGTATTGTGTTCAGGGCAAAGGCGACAGGGTACGGAGGAGAAAGAGTCCTGCAGTGCTGCAATATAAATATGGGAGACAACGGAGAAAAAGCATATCTCGCGGATGTCGGGATCACGGAAAAGATAGTTGCCTGGTCATGCGGATTTGAGGGTTCGTCAGATGCAGAAGCTGTGGAAACCTATCTGGAGGCGTATGATATGAACTGGGATCATTATTATGTGAAACCTTCAGAATTTGTGTTTCTGGTGGAAACATCTCATGGTAATGGCTTTTTTGTCTCGGACTGGTTTAAGGACTATGCATGGGCAGATTGGCTGGCGGATATAAACGGTCTGGCAGATCAGGAGTGAGAGTGCTCTTTTGTCTGTATCAGGATATGAAAGGAACCGGGGCGGAGTGACTGTGTGAGTTATGATTGATGTCATGTAAATATTTTAAGTTTCTGAAAAAAGTTATTGACAAGCAGGCATATTTAATTGTATACTAGCAAGGCAGTCAGATAATTTTGGAATTATTTAACTGTGGAAAAGTTTTATAGAATGGGATCTTAGCTCAGCTGGGAGAGCATCTGCCTTACAAGCAGAGGGTCATAGGTTCGAGCCCTATAGGTCCCATTTACAACAAAAGATCTGTATGATATATGGCGAGATGGCTCAACTGGCTAGAGCGTCCGGTTCATACCCGGGAGGTTGAGAGTTCAAGTCTCTCTCTCGCTACTGTAAAGCCTTGAAGTTATTTCAAGGCTTTCATGCATTTTAGGATAAAAAACAGAAAGCAGGATCATATGGTACAACAGGACAAGCTGGTACAGTTTTATTTTGCGCAGTACAGAGACAGCGCGTTAAAGTTAAAAAAGAAGAAAAACGATGGGAAAAGTTCCTATGAAAAGAGAGTCAGAACACTTTTTCAGGAATTAAAAAAGACCGGTTCGGCAAAAATAAAGAAGGCGAAGCTGGAGGATTACCACAGGCAGGTCAGAAATGTCAGCTACTACGCGTTCCGGGAGAAAAACCAGATCGCGATCATGGAGATCCGGGATATGCTTCTGCCGGAACTTGTGCGCCTGGATATGGCGGAGCTGACGGAGAGCGAAGCGGAGATCATCACGGGAAAGTTTCTGGAGTATCTGCGGACGGAACTGCCCTTTGAGATCTGCCGACGGACGATCAAGGAACTGAGTAAGAGTTACGCCGATGTGGGCATCCGGGGGGAGATCATCGACATGGTGCCGATGAACCCGGAGACGGAGTTCCAGGAAGCCCTCGCCATGAAAAGGCATTTTATTTTGCATGTGGGGCCTACCAACTGCGGCAAGACCTATCAGGCGTTGGAGCGCCTTAAGACGTCCCAGAACGGCACCTATCTCGGTCCCTTAAGGCTTCTCGCGCTGGAAGTGTATGAGCGGATGATGGAGGCGGGCGTGCCCTGCAGTATGCTCACGGGGGAGGAGTATATTTTTGAGGAGAACAGCCGTGTGATCTCCTCCACGATCGAGATGCTGGATATCGAGAAAGAATATGACATTGTTGTCATTGATGAGGCGCAGATGATAGCCGATGAGGACAGGGGGCATTCCTGGACCAGGGCGATACTGGGGGTGAAGGCGAAGGAGATCCATGTCTGTATGAGCCCGGCGGCGCAGAACGTTGTGACGCATCTGATCTCCCTGTGCGGCGACAGCAGTGAGGTCAACCATTATAAGCGGATGACAAATCTGGTCTGCGAGAAGGAAGCGTTTCATTTTCCGGAGGATGTGCAGGACGGAGACGCGCTGATCCTGTTTACAAAGCGGGCTGTGCTGGATATCGCGGGGCGCCTGGAGCGGGAGGGCATCCGCACCAGTGTGATCTACGGTTCGCTTCCGCCGGAGATCCGCAGGCGGCAGATCAGGCTGTTTACGGAGAAGGAGAGCAAAGTGGTGGTCTCCACGGACGCTATCGGCATGGGGCTCAACCTTCCTGTGCGGCGGATCGTCTTTGTGCAGACCGAAAAGTACGACGGGCATCAGAAGCGGAAACTGGAGGTGCCGGAGATCAAGCAGATCGCCGGGCGCGCCGGGCGGTACGGCATCTATGAGACCGGCTATGTGAGCGCGGCGGGGGAGGAAGAGCTCGAGTATATCAGAGAGCGCTACGCCAAGGAGGAGGAACCGATCACCAGGGTGAGCCTCGGTTTCCCCCATGTGCTGTTGGATATGGAAGATCCCCTGGACACGATCTTACAGGTCTGGAAATCGGTGGAGCCCTCGCCGCCCTTTGAGAAGATCAGTATCGACGAAATGCTGTTTCTCTACGAGCGGGCTTACAAGGAGCGCAAGGATATCGACGGTTTCGAGGACAAGCGCACGCTCTACCGCATGCTGACCTGTTCCATCGATATCAAAAACAGGGATATCGTGGATCTGTGGCTTTACTACTGTGAGACGTACACGGCGGACGTATCGCTCCATTTTCCGGCGCTTTCCATGTGTACCGACAAGGGCATCATGAAATATGAGACGTTTTACAAGATGTTGGACCTCTACCATCAGTTCTCCACCAGGCTGGGAAAAGAGATGGATGCGGAGAGGCTTGCCAGAGAGCGGGAGAAGACGGAAGATACCATTATGCGGTATCTTGTGAAAAATAAAAAAGATTATATTCAGAAGTGTAAATACTGCGGAAAACCGCTGCCCTTTGGCTGCAACTTCACGGTGTGCGACGAGTGCCACAGGGGCGGTAAGAAGTTTTCGCTGATGGGCAGGAAGAAGGGCTACGGCGGCGAAGGCGGCAGGGAGCAGGAGCGGCGCAGGAAAGCGGAGTCGTCGGAGAAAGAAGTGAAAAAGACCGGCGGGGGCCACAGAAGACGCAGGAGAAAACCGAGGCAGGCGGGCGCTGCGGGGGAGAGTGCGCAGCCGTGACAGAAAGCTGCGGCAGAATATATGTCGGGTAATCAAGGCAGGAGAGGTCACGAAAGTACGTATCGGGTAAACATGGTACAGGAAGTTGCGGCAAAAGAGGATGCGGAAGATCATGTCGTACACTGTAACCATGGAATACGCGGAAGGTCAAGGCAGTCAGGAGGAAATACATGAGGATAGGTATGGGCTATGACGTCCACAGGCTGGTGGATGGCAGAAAATGTATTATCGGCGGCGTAGAGATCCCCTTTGAGAAAGGGCTTTTGGGGCACTCCGATGCGGATGTGCTGCTGCATGCGGTTATGGATGCCCTGCTCGGGGCGGCGGCTCTCGGGGATATCGGGAAACACTTCCCGGATACGGATGAGGCTTACCGGGGAATTTCCTCCATGGTACTTTTGAGGAGAGTGGGGGAATTGCTTACAGAGCACACTTTTCTGATTGAGAATATCGATGCCACGATCATCGCCCAGGCACCTAAAATGCGCCCCCATATCGATGAAATGCGGGAGAATATCGCGGAGGCGCTGGGGATTGAGACGATACAGGTCAGCGTGAAGGCGACGACGGAGGAGGGACTCGGGTTTACCGGAAGCGGCGAGGGGATCTCCGCCCAAGCAATCTGCCTTCTGACGACGCCGATGGAACTGCACGCTGAAAACGTCTCCGGGTGCGGGGAGTGCGCGGGATGCCCGAAGCGCGGGGCGTGAAGAAGGGGGAAAAGCAAATGTTGACAAAGCCTGTCAATGGCTGGAGCCATTTTCAACTGGAGAATACGTCTGTGTATGAATTGAGTTATCTTGACGATTTGTCAATATCTTTATAATGATATAAGTGAAAATATGGAAGAGTGGATTTCTTTTATCGATTACAGAGATATCGATGCCGCAGAGAGAACAGAAGTCCTTACTGAAAAATTGGCGCATCTGAAAGGACTGCTTTCCGAAAGAGAAGAGTGGTTTGGTGCAGATCGTTGTTTTCTCTGACTGACGGTTTACTGCGTTTTCGGAGAAGGGGATATAAAAAACGGAAAAGACAGATGCGCAATTGCCGGTTTCGACATATACTAAAAGCAGTGATAAGGAGCAGAAGGAAATTCCAGCATGGGTTTTATCAAAAATATTCGGGATGAGATCAACATCATACGGGAGAGAGATCCGGCGATCCACAGCAACTGGGAAGTGTTTCTGTACCCCAGTTTCAAGGTGATGCTGCACTATCGTCTGGCGCATAAACTGTACATAAAAAAGCATTATTTTCTCGCCAGGTGGGTATCCCAGCGGGGCGTCAGAAAGACCGGCATTGAGATCCATCCCGGGGCGCAGATCGGAAAGGGGCTGTTTATTGACCACGGAAACGGCGTGATCATCGGGGAGACGGCGATACTGGGGGACAACGTGACGCTTTACCAGGGCGTGACGTTGGGCGGCACCGGCAAGGAGCAGGGCAAGCGCCATCCCACCGTGGGAAACAATGTGATGATCAGCGCGGGCGCCAAAGTGTTAGGGTCCTTTACCATCGGGGACAATTCCAAGATCGGCGCGGGGAGTGTTGTTTTGGAGCAGGTGCCGCCGGGCTCTACGGTGGTGGGTGTTCCGGGACATGTGGTGAAGCGGAAAAAGCAGAACTTCCCGCAGGAAGAGCTGGACCAGGTGAACCTGCCCGATCCGGTGCAGGAGGATATCGCGGGATTAAAGAAGGCGAACGCGGAACTCACAAACCACCTGCTGAGGCTGGAGGATGAGCTGCGGGAACTGAAGCGTAAACTTTGAGAAAGGCAGTACAGGCACATAAAAAGGAGAAGACAGAGCATGAAGATCTATAACACATTATCCGGCAGGAAGGAAGAGTTTGTACCGATCAGGGAGGGGAAGGTGAGCATGTACGTGTGCGGGCCCACCGTATACAACCTGATCCATATCGGCAACGCCCGTCCGATGCTGGTTTTTGACACGGTGCGGCGGTACATGGAGTACAAGGGTTATGATGTGAACTATGTATCCAACTTTACGGATGTGGACGACAAGATCATTAAGAAGGCGATAGAGGAGGGCGTGGACTCTTCCGTGATCTCCGAGAGATATATCGCAGAGTGTAAAAAAGATATGGAGAGTATGAACGTAAAACCGGCGACCACCCATCCGCTGGCGACGCAGGAGATAGGCGGTATGCTGGAGATGATCAAGACGCTGATCGAAAAGGGACATGCCTACGCGGCGGCGGACGGCACGGTATATTTCCGGACAAGAAGCTTTCAGGGCTACGGCAAGCTGTCCCACAAGAATCTGGACGATTTGAGGGGTGGAAACAGGTCGCTCCTTGTCTCCGGGGAGGATCAGAAGGAAGATCCGCTGGATTTCGTGCTGTGGAAGCCGAAGAAGGAGGGGGAGCCATACTGGGAGTCGCCCTGGTGCGACGGCAGGCCCGGCTGGCATATCGAGTGCTCGGTGATGAGCAAAAAATATCTGGGCGAGGAGATCGACATCCACGCGGGCGGTGAGGATCTGGTGTTCCCTCATCATGAGAACGAGATCGCACAGTCCGAGGCGGCGAACGGGAAGCCCTTCGCCCACTACTGGATGCACAATGCGTTCCTCAATATCGACAATCACAAGATGTCCAAATCCTCCGGCAATTTCTTTACGGTGCGGGATATTTCCGAAAAATATGATTTGCAGGTACTGAGGTTCTTTATGCTCTCTGCGCACTACAGAAGCCCCTTGAATTTCAGCGCCGAACTGATGCAGGCGGCGCAGAACGGTTATGACAGGATCGTCACGGCGGTGGAAAATCTGAACTTCCTGATGCAGAGCGCGGCGGAGGGAGAGGAGAGCGCCGCAGAGAGAGAACTGGAAGAGCAGGCGAAGGCTTTCGCGGCAAAATTCGAGGAAGCCATGGAGGATGACTTCAACACGGCGGATGCCCTCGCCGCGATCTTTGAACTGGTGAAATTTGTCAACACCAATACGGAAGGGGAGCATACGAAGGCATACCTGGCGGCGCTTAAGAAGGAGATCGTTTTACTGTCGGACATCTGTGGACTGATCGTGGAGAAGAAGAAAGAGCTTCTGGCGGAGGATATCGAGGCTTTGATCAAAGAGAGGCAGGATGCCAGAAAGGCGAAGAACTTTGCGCGTGCCGACGAGATCAGGAATGAACTTCTGGAAAAAGGGATCGTGCTGGAGGATACGAGAGAGGGCGTAAAATGGAGAAGGGCGTGATACTGCCACAGGGGATCCTCGACAGTTTTGACTGCAGTAAGCAGGATATCCGAAGCTTTTCCCCGCTGACGTTTGCCTATATCGGGGACTGCGTGTACGAGCTCATTATCCGCACCATAGTGGTGGAGCGGGGCAACAGGCAGCCACAGAAGCTCCACAAGGAGTCCGCCGGATTTTCCAGAGCAGGGACGCAGTGCAGTATCTATGAAGCGCTGCTGTCCGAGGTGTCGGAGGAGGAGGCGGATATTTTGAGGCGGGGCAGGAACGCGCATTCCCATACCAAAGCAAAAAATGCCACGCTGTCCGAGTACAGGAAGGCGACGGCGCTGGAAGCGTTAATTGGGTATCTGTATCTGGCAGGGCGGATGGAAAGAGTGCTGGAGTTGTTGAAGTTCGGATTCGAAAAGTGCGAACTGAATATTTAAATTACAGAAAAACTGACTGTGGGCAATCCCTTAAAGTAAAGCGGATAATAGGTAGTGAATGATAAATATTGATCGGGAGGCGGACCTGCCTGTCTGCCCGGATATGAGGACAAACTATGGCATATCATGAATACACAATTGAAGGAAGAAACGCCGTGCTGGAGGCGCTAAGGAGCGGCAAACCCATCGACAGGCTCTATGTGCTGGACGGCTGTCAGGACGGTCCTGTGATGACCATCAAACGGGAGGCGAAAAAGCAGGGCTGTTTTATGAAGTTTGTGGCAAAAGAGCGGCTGGACCAGCTTTCGGAGACAGGGCATCATCAGGGCGTGATCGCCACGGCGGCCGCCTATGAGTATGCGGAACTGGAAGATCTGTTTGCGGCGGCGAAGGAGAAGGGAGAAGATCCGTTCTTTATCCTGTTGGACAATATAGAAGATCCCCACAATCTGGGGGCGATCATCCGGACGGCGAACCTGGCGGGAGCCCACGGTGTGATCATTCCGAAGAACCGTGCCGTGGGGCTGACGGCTGCGGTGGCGCGCACTTCCGCTGGGGCGCTGAACTATACCCCGGTTGCGAGAGTGACCAACCTGGTGCGGACGATGGATGAACTGAAAAAGCGTGGGCTGTGGTTAGTCTGCGCGGACATGGGCGGGACCAGGATGTATGACCTGAACCTGAAAGGTGCCATCGGGCTTGTGGTTGGAAATGAGGGGGAAGGCGTCGGGCGGCTTGTGCGGGAGAACTGCGATATGGCTGCGGCGATCCCGATGAAGGGGGACATCGATTCCCTGAACGCTTCCGTGGCGGCGGGAGTGCTGGCTTACGAGGTGGTGAGGCAGAGAGGATGACGGCGGGAGTGCTGGCTTACGAGGTGGTAAGGCAGAGGGGATGTAGCAGGCATAAAAGACGAAGAAGCGGCATATGCAGTATGCGGCTGAACAGGATGCGAGCCGGTCGATGACGATAATGCGACGGCATAGGGGAATTGGAGGACCGGCGGACTGCGGAGTAGAATATCATACCATGTACAACGACTATGAATTCCTCTCCGACGAGGAGCTGATCCTGCGGCTTCACGACGGGGACAACAGGGTAACAGAATATATCATTGAGAAATATAAGGATCTTGTCCGCAGAAAGTCCAAGGCGATGTATATTTTAGGCGCGGACCATGAGGACCTTCTGCAGGAGGGTATGATCGGTCTGTTCAAGGCGATCCGGGATTATGACGCGGGGCGGGACGCCAGCTTTTACACCTTCGCGGAACTGTGTGTGACAAGGCAGATCTATACGGCGGTGCAGGCGGCTGGGAGAAAGAAGCATTCTTTTCTCAATTCCTATGTCTCGCTGTACGGCGGTCAGGCGGGAGCTGAGGAGGAAGGCTACCCGGAACTGATTCAGGAACTGGTGGCGGAGGGCAGCAGAAATCCGGAGGATATGGTGATAGACCGGGAAAATCTGGAGAGCCTGGAGTTGGCGATAGAGCAGGAACTGAGCAGCTTTGAGAAACAGGTGTTAGAGCTGTGCCTGACAGGCATGAGTTATACAGAGATCGCGAGAGTCCTCGGAAAGACGGCGAAGGCGACGGACAACGCCCTGCAGAGGATCAAGACAAAGATCAGGAAAGTGAGAAGCGGTAAATAGCCGGAAGAGAGGGCTGTTTGCCGCTTGTTTGGATAATTTAAGTTTTTTTAAGATTTCGTTTATTGTATTTTAGAATAAAAAGCGTATAATCAAACATGGTAACCGACCAGCCGGTCGGTTTCGGCAGATACAGGGAATTTTATAGTCGGCGGCGGAGTAAAATGCCGCTTCTATACATATTTTGTAAGCCGCGGGTGCGGTATGCCGGAGAAATCATAAACCAAACGCCTATACAGCCGTAACTGTACCAGGATAAATAAAGTGGGTGTTTAGTTACTTCAATGCACACATGCAGCAGGCTGCATGGTGCGTGTACGGACAGTGCAGCAGGTGCGCAGTCCTGATGAAAGGTTGAGACTTTTACAGTAAAAAGGCGCGGGGAAGGTCCGTGCGGAAATGAGGAGCAGCATGAAAAAAATCAGGAAACAGACAGCAGCAGGGATCGCAGTGATGCTTATCGCGGCGATGGTACTGGGCGGGTGCGGTGCTGCAGCCGAGGAGGCCGCAGCCATAACCGAGGAAGAGACAGCCGTGACAGTGAGCACTCAGAGCGTCGGAACGGGAACGATCACTTTGACAAACTCTTTCGTGGGGATGATCTCGCCGGAGGAGACAGTGATGGTCATTCCCCTTGCGGCGGGGACTGTGACGGAGACTTTTTTTGAAGTGGGCGATACCGTACAGGCGGGGGATGTCCTCTTTAAGATAGACGACGAGGCGGCAAAACTCAGTTTAGAGCAGGCACAGCTCCAGGTAAAAACCGCGCAGCAGACGGCGGATTCCCAGATGGATACGCTGCTCAATCAGCAGGACAGCACAGATCTGCAGCTTGAGAGCAGCAAACTGCAGTCCAAGAGCAGCTTCGAGCAGGCGCAGATCGCCTATGTGATGGCGAAGGATGCCTACGAGTCGGCGGATGATGCCTATGATGAATTAAAGTCCGCCTATGACAACGCCCCCAGAGATGTGAGCGGGAACAACCACAGCGGCATATCGGAATCGGCGCTCAGCCAGGCGCGGGCAGCCAGAGATCAGGCATATCAGGCATATCTCACCGCAAGGAGCGGCTACCACGCAGCCCAGGAAGGGCAGGATCTGACGGACGAGACGGCGGAGATGACGAAAGAGCAGCTCGACCAGACCATAGCCAATACGGAGGAAACTCTGAGAACAGGCATCTCCCAGGCGGCGCTGGGCGTGGAGTCGGCGCAGATGATGTTGGACTACTGCACGGTCACAGCCCCTGTCTCCGGGGTGATCGAGAGCAAAAACGTGGATGTCAACGGGATGGCGGCTCAGGGAAATCCGGCGTACACCATTGTCAATAACAATACGATGACCGTGACCTTCCAGGTCAGCGAAGCGGTAAAAAATACGCTCTCCATCGGGCAGGAAGTGTCTCTGGAGCGAAACGGCGATACATACACAGCGCAGATCACCGAGATCGGCGCATCGGTCAATCCCCAGAGCGGGCTCTTCCAGATCAAGGCCTGCGTGGCGGCAAACGGTACGGAACTTCCCAGCGGCGTGTCCGTAAAAGTCAGTGCGGATACCTACCGCGCGGAAAATACGATGATCATTCCCTATGAGGCGGTCTACTACGACAATGACGGCGCTTATGTGTACACCAGCGTGGACAACAGGGCGGTGAAGACGCCGATCACGACGGGAATCTTTGACGACGACAATATTGTGGTGACGGGCGGCCTGAACCTGGGCGATATCGTTGTCACAAGCTGGTCTCCGCAGCTCACAGGCGGTGTACTGCTGCATGCGGCAGACGAGAAGGCGGATGCGGACACGGAGAATCCGGCACAGTCCGGCGATACACAGGATGCGGCGGATGAAGCGGCGCCTGCAGACAACGAGAGCACGAAGACAGAATAGGGGGCGCGCATATGAATTTGACTAAAACAGCTTTAAAGCGCCCGGTCTCCTGTGTGCTGATCGTGTTTGCGCTGGTGGTATTCAGTATCTCCTCCCTTCTGGGGTTCAAGCTGGAGCTGACGCCCAGCATGGAGATGCCGATGCTGATCGTGGTGGCGATGTATCCGGGGGCGGACCCGGAGACGGTGGATGAACTGGTGACGAAGGTCATAGAGGATGCGGGCTCCTCCCTGAGCGGTGTGGAGGATGTGACGGCGATATCCATGGAGAATGTGTGTCAGGTACTGTTCCAGTATGAGTACGGCGTGGATATCGACGAATGCTATTCGGACCTGCGCTCGGCGCTTGATACGGCTTCCTTAAGCCTGCCGGAGGATGTGGATACACCCACCGTCATTGAAATGAATATGAACAGTATGCCGAACATGTATCTGTCGGCTACGGAAGTCGGAGATGTCGACTTATTGAAGGTCATCAATGAATCCGTTGTGCCGGAGCTGGAAAAAATATCCGGCGTGGCGCAGGTGGAGGTCAGCGGCGGCAGCGAGGAATATATTAAAGTGGAGCTGAACGAGACGCTGATGAATCAGTACGGCCTGACCATGGACAGCATCTCCCAGATGCTTGCGACAATAGACTTCAGTTATCCCGCGGGGACAGTCACCCAGGGAAAACAGAATATGACGATCACCACAGGCAAGGATTACAACACTGTGCAGCAGCTGCGCAAGGCACCGCTCACGACGGGAAAGGGGAGCGTCATCACTCTGCAGGATGTGGCGAACGTCACGATGGCGAGCAAATCATCCGACTATATCAGCCAGTATGACGGAAAGGAAGATATCAGCATCAGCATCCAGACAAAGAGCAGCTACGGCACGGTGAATGTCTGCAGCGATGTCAAGGAGGCGCTGGAGGAGATCAAGGCGGATAATCCGTCGATCGCCTTCGATATCACCTACGATGCCAGCGAGAGTATCGTGGATTCCATCTGGTCGGTGGGGCAGACGCTCATTCTGGGCATCGTCCTGTCGATGGTCGTCCTGTTTCTGTTCTTCGGGGACTTTAAAGCATCACTGATCGTGGGGGCGTCCATGCCGGTGTCGCTGTTTGTGACGCTGATCCTGATGAATGCCATGGGGTATTCACTGAACATCGTGACAATGGGTTCCCTTGTCATAGCCATCGGTATGATGGTGGACTCTTCCATCGTCGTGATCGAGAGTTGTTTCCGCATGCAGGAGAAAAAGCCTGACTTCAAGGAGGCAGCGCTGGCGGGAACCAAAGTGGTGACATCGTCCATTATCGCTTCTACCATCACGACGATCGTGGTGTATGTGCCTCTGGCGGTCAGCAAGGGGCTCTCCGGGCAGTTGTTTGTACAGCTCGGCTTTACCATCGTCTTCGCGATGCTGGCGTCTCTGATCGTGGCGCTGACGCTGGTGCCTCTGTGTTATTCCAGATTCCGCCCGGTGGAGAAGAAAGATATTCCGATGAATAAATTTCTGCGTATAGTGGTCAGAGGCTATAAAAAGCTTTTGAGAAAACTGCTGAACAAGCGTTTTCTTGTGATCATTGCAACGGTTCTGATGGTGGTTTTGTCCATTGCCATGGGCACACAGCTCAACATGGAGATGATGCCCTCGGCGGATGAGGGAACGGTGGGAATATCCGTAAACTTTCGAGCCGGAACGAGGCTTGAAAGCATTGACGAACAGATGCAGGAGTGGGTGCAGATCGTGTCCACGGACGAGGATGTGGAACACTATTCCTACTCCGTCAGCGGGACGAATGCCAGTATCAGTGCCTACCTGAAAAAGGACAGAAGCCGGGACACGGTAAAAATAGTGGATGAATGGAATGTGCTGGCAAAGGAGATGACAGGCATGGATATCACGGTCTCCTCCTCAGGATCCAGCATGAGCTCCATGATGGGCGGCGGCAGTTACGGGATCAGCCTGCAGGGGCGGGATATGGATGAACTGAAAGCCTTCGCCGATGAGCTGGAAGAACAGTTTTTGAAAGTGGACGGCGTTGTGAAGGTGGATAATTCCACATCCGGCGACAGCATCCGCGCCAGGATCGATGTGGATGAACTGAGCGCCATGCAGTACGGACTGACGCCGATCACGGTGGGCATGGCGGTGGGAAATGCCACCGGTGGAAAAAAGGCGATGACCGTGACCCGTGAGGGTTCCGAGTACGAGGTGAGGTTAGAGTACCCGGAGGGCGCCTATGAGGATATGAACAGCCTGCTGAACCTGAATATCATGACGCCCACAGGCATGACGGTGCCGCTCAGAGATATCGCGGAGATCGTCTATGAGGAGGCGCAGGAGCAGATCTATAAGGAGAACGGGCAGTATCAGATATCACTGACGGCGACGACCACATCCGACGGCTACTACGAGGCGCAGGCGGCGATCGATGCGATCGTGGAAAATACGGTGTTCCCGGATACGGTCTCGCCGGCGAGCAGCGCGATGACAAAGATGATGATGGAGGAGTTCAACACACTGATCAAGGCGATACTGACGGCGGTATTTCTGGTATTCCTTGTGATGGCGATACAGTTTGAGTCACCGAGATTTTCCTTTATGGTGATGATGTGCGTGCCGTTCGCGCTGATCGGTTCGTTCATGTTCCTGTTTTTGACGAATTCCACGATCAGCATGGTCTCTCTGATGGGCTTTCTGATGCTGATGGGTATTGTGGTGAACAACGGTATCTTGTATGTGGATTCCACCAACCAGTTAAAGCAGGAGATGCCGGTGGAGGATGCGCTGATCGAGACAGGCGCTATCAGGCTTCGTCCCATTTTGATGACATCCCTGACAACGATCCTGTCCATGATCCCGATGGGGCTGGCTCTCGGGACAAACGGAGAGATGATGCAGGGCATGGCGCTCGTTATCATCGGCGGCCTGCTGGTATCCACGGTGCTGACGCTGATCCTGATCCCCACGATCTATCTGATCATCGACAAGGGGGCGAAGAAGGACAGAAAGAGAAACAGGAAGGAAAAGAGGCAGGGGAGAAAAGAGCGCCGGAAGGAGAAAAAAGAGCGGAAAAAAGAGATGAAACTGGAGGATTAAAAAGAAAAAATGCGTGACAGTGATACTTTCGGGTTTCACTGTTGCGAAGTATATGGCAGAACCGGATGCATGGGGAGTATCCGGGTGAGGAACATCAGAGGGAACAGCGAAGCCGGAGGGCTTTCCTGTAACCAGCGAAAGAAAACAAAGAGGGGCGGACATTGAAAAGATGAATCAGGAAGAAAAATTATCACCGAAGGTGGAGGCTCTGTACAAAGCAGTCATAGAGCTTCTGCTGGAGGGCAGAGAGATCAGGAAGATGAAGGTCTCCGAGATCACGGAGAGGGCGGGGATCGGCAAGGGAACCGCCTATGAGTACTTTAAGAGCAGGGAGGAACTTCTGATGGATGCGCTGGACCACTATCAGAGAGTGTGGACGGTAAGCATTCAGGAAGAACTCTCCCGCCGTGGCGGTTTTATGGAAAAGATGGGCTGCCTGTTTGATCTGCTGGACGATATCATGGCAAGGCTAAAGAAGGAGGCGCTGGAGGAGATCTGCAATATCTTTTTCTTTTATCCCATCTTCAAAAGGGAGAGGGAGAGAGGCATGGCAGGGCGCCTTTTTGAGATCGTCGGAGAGGCAAAACGGGGGGGTGAGTTAAAGGAGGAGTTTCCGGATGAATATATCGTGCTCGTCCTGTCGGGGAAATTGTTTGATTATATCACGTATTATGTGGGTGTGAAAGAAAATATACCGAGCGAGTGTACACCGGAGCAGATCAGGGGGTTTTTGCTGGAGAGTATACGGAGAGAGGTAGTCAGGTGAAAACAGGATATGAAATCTGAAATTATGTCGTACAAGAGGTGGCAGATGCGCCTGACTGCTTTTATGAAAAAAGAGTAAATAAAGGTAAATACAGTGGAGAATGTTGCCGGGTTGATAGATTCGGTATTGAAACAGGATGGAAAGGATCAGATGAGTATGAAAAAAGACCATAAAAAATATGGAAGGTTACTGGCGGCGGCGCTGTGCGGTGCGGTCTTTGCCGGGATGGCGCCGGGACCTGCGGTGCAGGCGGCGCCCGAGATGGCGATACAGCTTCGGACAAAGGGGATCGAAGATCCGGTCGTGACAGCGAAGAGCTGGGAGGGGGATTATGTAGTCTACAGCGACTGCTATGCCTGGCAGGATAAGACGCAGACGGCTGATCCGCTTCCTCTTGTGCCGCCTGTGCTCTACCGGGTGACGGACGCCTACAGATATGACAGAGGTGTCAGGAAGAGGGTGATGGACTTACAGTCTGTCACGGACGGCAGTATGAATATGGTGGATCTGAGAAATATCGCCTTTATCAGCGCGGCGGTGGGCGGAAAGGACTCCGCTTTTGAGAACGGGAACGGCATCCGCCCGGTCTATGAGAAGGAGGTGGACGCCTGGAAGCTGACGATCAAAAATCCCTACGACGAAAAGACCAATCCCAACGGTATGAGGGAGCCGGAGATCAGCAACATACGCCGGGACGGCGGCGCGCTCTGTTTTGATTACAAAGAGCTGTATTCCACGGGAAACTGCTATCTGTCGGCTGTCCTTCTGACGGAGCATAACAGGGAGATCGTAGGCTACGACAGGCTCGTGGACGCCACGGAGAGGGGCGTCGGCACGATAGCCATCAACTGGCCCTCCGAGTATGACAAGGAGGGATATATCCTGAAAGTCTTCGCGGAGAAGTACAATGGCGACAATATGACGGACTATATCAGCGAGATGCAGTATGTGTATCAGGGCGCCGCGATCGACAGGGAGGACTGATCGCTGCCTGCCCGTGAGGGGGCGGACAGTATTTACGGCGGGAAAACGGAGAAGGGGACAGGAGAAGTGATCCGGAAAGGTATTCAATATTTACGAAAAAATACATTGCTGCAGGTTATGGTGCTGTACGGACTCTTTTATCAGATGGCTTTTTTCTGGCTGGAGAGGAGGGCAGTGAGAGTACATCTGCTCACATCGGAACTGGATGAGAAGATTCCCTTCTGTGAGTATTTTATTGTTCCCTATTTTCTGTGGTTTATCTACATAGCGGCGGCATCCGTATTTTTTGTATGCTTTTGTAAAGATTATGAGGAGAGCAGGCGGTATGTGCTGTCATTCTGTGCGGGGATGACAGTATTTCTTCTGGTATCCTTTCTCTATCCCAACGGACAGGATCTGCGCCCGCAGCTGGAACGGGGGGGTACTGTGTTTGTTGAGGCGGTAAGATTTTTATACAGAATCGATACGCCGACCAATATTCTGCCCAGCATGCATGTCTATGTGACAGTCATGAACAGCATTGCTCTTTGCAGGCAGGAGAATATTCGAAGGCGGAAAGGCTTCGTCGCCGGGCTGTGGATGTTCAGCGTACTGATCATTCTCTCGACATTGTTCTTGAAGCAGCATTGCGTAGTGGATGTGATATCCGCATTCGGCATGTATGCGGTCTGCTATATTCTGGTGTACAGAAGAGAGAGGGGTTATGTGTACGGCAGAGACAGGAGGAGGCTTGAATCTGCCTGAGCGTGTGTGTCTGGTAAATGTGGTGTCATGATCCGGGGGGATGACGAATGATCCGTTTATTTCCGCGGGCAACGAGCCATGCAGCCGTGCCTGCAGGCGAACTTGTTCGTCTTGGATATCCGCTGGCGACTGCCGCGAGAGCGTAAATACCAATGTGTCCTCCGGACACATTCAGCTTTGCTGCGGGGCGTTACACTGTTTTATATGGCGCATGAGATAGAATGCCGGAAATCTGCGGAGGATATCATTGACAGGCTGGAAGAGCTGTTGATCTGAAAATTTACATTGATCCAATCGAACAGGACAGTAAGAGCGTATAGCCGCTCCTGCTGTCCTATATGGTTAAATATAAATCAATTACCTCTTTGTAAACGCAATCTCCTGATCCAGCACCTCCGGTACTTTCTCCTGCTTGGCGATCAGCTTCTTGCTTAAATTATCCAACTTCTTGCAGCGCTCCGCGACACTCCTGCTGTGCGCCTCCAGAAGTTCCTGGTAGATAGGGTTGGAGGAGAGCGTCTTGCGGATCGGCGCGGACAGCGGGCACTGGCTGAACAAAATGGCCCGGGCATTCTTGGTCAGATGGGGCGACCCCTTGCTCTCGAACAGGATATAAGTGGCGTAATCGTTCAGGAAGTATTCCTTAAAGTTGTTTTTGCACTTCTGCAGGCCGGTCTTGATCTTCTCCTTCGTGTCGGTGGAGAGTTCCGGATTTTTGCGGTAGAACTGCAGGAAGTCGTAGTACAGGCTGGTGAGGGATGGCTCGGTCACATCGTTCCATCTCGCGCCCTGCACGCGCTTGCACATCTCCCAGCGGTACTCGCCGATCATCCGTATCATGACTTTCTGGAGATCCTCAAGCTGGAAGATAGGCAGCATCATGCGGGCGGCGGTCATACGGCTCCTGCCTACGATCTCCTGCCACATGGCGCCTCTCATACCGATCACCGGCATCAGGATAATGTCCGGCATGATCTCCACGTTGAAAAAGTCGTGGATGTTTTCCTTCTGGGAGAGCATGGTGAGGTTTTTTCTGGCAAAGACGGTGTAGTCCGCCTCACGGATGGATTCCAGAACCTTGACGATCAGGTCGGGGTAGAGCAGGGCGTCCTCGGGCTGGCGGATAAATTCATGCTCCGACAGGATCGGGCAGAATACAGCGGGCTTGCCGCTTGTGATCTTGCTTGCCCTGGGGAACATATTCTCCAGTTCGAACAGTACCTTCTGGGCTCTGTCCGCCAGCATCTGCTTTGCCGTTTCCGCATTGATGCTCCCTTCTGTTTTCAGGGACTGGACATGCTTTTCATAGTCCACATCGAGCTCGTTGATACTGGGCTCTTTTTTTCCCTCATAGACAGCTTTCAGCCATTCGTGGGTGGTGTAGATGCCGTGCTCCTCGGAGCCGGAATAGTGCTGCACATTCTGATACAGATAGCAGGCGTTGTCCATACCGCAGAGATCCGCGTCCATATAGCCGAAGTTGAAGAACATCTTTAATACAGGCGGGATATTTTCGTCCGCCAGGCTGACCTGGAAGGCGGCAGTATAGATCTGATAAAAATACTTTGTCAGAGTCTGTCTGAGTTTCATGACTTCGGGCGTGGTGGCATTTTTATCGGGAAGCTGCTTGTAGGAAGCCAGTGCATTTTTGACCGCGCTGGTGACATCGGGCGCGCAGTCCGCGTATTCCAGTATAATATCCACAGAACCCGCCAGTTTTCCGGGCAGGGAGTAATCCTTCTGGAAATCGGCCTGAATATCGGACATAGCGGGATTATCCATCAGTTTTTTCATATTTTCTATCTGAGAATGATACTCCTGCAGCCTGCCCTCGGCAAGGTGCGGAGGGATGCCGGGCTGTTTTTCCACATGGGAACAGATGGTCTCTATAGCGAGAGAGATCGCGGAACTTTTCGGATGCTGCATACCGATCCGGAAATAGATGCCTGTAAATAAATCGAATAAGTCCAGTCTGTCCTCATTGAGAAGCAGATAGGAGATTTCTTTGGCATAATCGAAGACGGACTGAAATTTCTGAAGCAGAGCATGAATGTCTCCCATGGCGTGGTACAGATAACCGGGAACAAACTGATTTTCCTGCAAAACGGGAGCCGCCGTTTTATTTAGCAGGATATTGTGCAGACCCGCATAGTAGGAAGTCTGCCACATCGCCGGTGTAAGATCGCTGTCCATGGGCTCTAAAGATTCAATGCCCGGGAGCGATTTGATCACGATATGCAGTTCTTCACACAACTTTTGGTAGGAAGTGTAGGAAGAACTCAAAAAGTCGTAGAGCTGCTTGCAGGATCTCCAGGTGACTGCGTACTTTTCCAGTGTTTTTCTCACGAATCGGTTCATTGTCACAGCAAACCGCGTGCGGTTATCGATATGCTCCTCAAAGAATTTTGTCCTGATCAGCACGGCGGGAGAACCGTAAGGAATAATCATGCAGTCTGTAACCGCCTGATAAGAAAGAGAGTGGGCCTGCTTATTAAAATCACAGATGCCGACGATATCTCCTCTCTCCAGAGTGATAAAACCTCCGGGAAACTGCGCCTGCATACTCCCCTCTGTGATATACCAGAAACATTCAAGTGCCTGTCCTGCCTGTATGAAAGTCTGCCCCGCAGGGATACGTTTTGATGCCATATGATACCTTCCTATCTGTTTTAATAAAAACTTTTTTCTTCATTATACTAATTAGCAACTTTTTTGTGAAGTCTTTCTGTACTTTTTCTTTTTTTTTTGATATGATAGTACCAGGACTCAAAGGTCATGCGTTTCGTGCTTGCACGAAAAAGCATGAGTTTGGAGTCCGCAAAACATGAGAAAGGAGCCTGGACTCTATATGCTGATACAGGATAATCCGCATGAGGCGGACATCGATCTCAGAAAAAATATCATACAGCAGTATCAGCCGGACGCGAAGCTCCTTGTGCGTTATATTCCCTGGCTGGAGCAAAAACGCGGCGGGAAAGTGATGAACAGTTATGAGGGGGAAGGCGTGGAAAAGACATCGTTTACTTTTCCGGTGTACGACTCCACACTGCTCGCCTTTGTAAAAACGGCGAGGGGGACCGGCTTCATGAACCGCAACTATCAGTATGTATACAACAGAAACAGGATCAGGGGTGTCAAACAGGAGATAAAAGCGGTCCGGGAAGCCACACTGCGGGATATGGAACTGCTGTCCGGCATCCTCTCCAGATATGTGCTGGGCGGTATGACAAAGAGCATTTTATGGCCGGAGGCAGTGGAGAACGGTGTATATCTGGAAGTATTGTATAAATTGAGAGAACTTCTGCAGGTCTGATGCCCCGTCAGCCTGTGGAGATGTTTGTTATAGAAGGGGACAGATCCCGGAGTCATCAGGATCAGGGCGGGATCGGTACAGTTATTGGGAGAGAAGGCAGATATGGGAGAACGGTCGTTACAAAAGAAACAATATATACTGGAGAAAGCGAAGGGAGTGTTTGTGGAGAAAGGCTTCCGCAGCGTGACGATGAAGGATATCGTGGAGGCCTGTGAGATCAGCAGAGGCGGCCTGTACTTATATTTTTCGAGTACAGAAGAAATTTTTCTGGAAGTGCTGGCGGCGGAGTCGGAGGAAGCGGATGATGTGTTTGCCGAGAGTGTCGGAGAGGATGCCGCGGCGGCGGAGATTCTGGCGTTGTTTTTAAAGGAACAGAAGAAGGAGATACTGCGGAGCAGAAAGACGCTGACGGCTGCCGCCTATGAATATGCTTTTGCCAATCCGAAGAATTCGATTTTGAAGAAGCAGTTTATGGCGGGTGTGACCATGCTGGAGAAGCTGATCCGAATGGGGATAGAGAATGAGGAATTTTATGATGTGGATGCCCGTATTGCCGCGAAAAATATCATGTATGTGCTGGAGGGGCTGAAAATAGCATCCGTGACAATGGGGATATCGGGGGAGACGATCGATAATGAACTGTATATGGTCATGCAGGGACTTGTGACAGAAGACTGATAAATGAAGAGGGGTGCTTCAGGATCTTTAGGTTCTGAGGCGCATTCTATGTTAAGGAGGAAAATAACTCAGAGATGGGAAACGTAAAACGACTTTATGTGGAAAAGAAAGCGCCTTTTGCGGCGGCGGCAAAGCAGCTTAAGGAGGAGATCAGAAGCTATCTGCAGATCGATTCCGTGGAAGATGTCAGAATGTTTATCCGCTATGATGTGGAAAACTTGAGCGATGATGTGTACGCGGCGGCGTTAAGGAGCGTTTTCTCGGAACCGCCGGTGGATGTGTACTATGAGGAAAAGCTGGAAATTCCCGAGGGGGCAAAGGTGTTCAGCGTGGAATATCTGCCGGGGCAGTTTGACCAGCGGGCGGATTCCGCTCTGCAGTGCGTGAAGTTTTTGAGAGAGGACGAGGAGCCGGTGATCCGCACGGCGGTGACCTATATGATCCTCGGCGGCGTTTCCGACGAGGAGTTTGAGCAGATCAAAAATTACTGTATCAATCCGGTGGATTCGAGGGAGACGGGGATGGAGAAGCCGGAGACGCTTCTTGCGGTCTATGAGGAGCCGGAGGATGTAAAGATTTTAGAGGGCTTCGGGGAGGAGGCGGAGGCGGAACTCAAAAAGCGCTACCTTTCTCTGAACCTTGCCATGACCTTTCAGGATTTTCTGCATATTCAGAAGTATTTCCGGGAGGAGAAGAGAGATCCTTCCATGACGGAGATCAGAGTGCTCGATACATACTGGTCTGACCATTGCCGGCATACCACCTTTGCGACAGAGCTGAAGGAAGTGGAGTTTGGCGAAGGTTACTATAAGGAACCCCTCGAGATGACCTGGCAGAGCTATCTCGATACAAGGGAGGAGCTCTACGCGGGAAGGGACGATAAGTTCATCTGCCTGATGGATATCGCGCTGATGGCGATGAAGAAGCTGCGGGCGGAAGGAAAGCTCCCTGATATGGAGGTTTCCGATGAGATCAACGCCTGCTCGATCGTGGTGCCGGTGGAGATCGATTACGGTGACGGTCCCGTCACGGAGGAGTGGCTGGTATTTTTCAAGAACGAGACTCACAACCATCCCACGGAGATCGAGCCTTTCGGCGGCGCGGCGACCTGTCTCGGCGGCGCGATCAGAGATCCCTTATCCGGCAGGGGCTATGTCTATCAGGCGATGAGAATTACGGGAGCGGCAGATCCCACCCTGCCGGCGGCTCAGACATTGAAAGGAAAACTTTCCCAGGCAAGGCTGGTGAGGGGCGCGGCAAAGGGGTATTCCTCCTACGGGAACCAGGTGGGGCTTGCCACCGGCTATGTGAAGGAGATCTATCATCCGAACTATGTGGCGAAGAGGATGGAGATCGGCGCGGTGATGGGCGCTGCGCCGAGGAGAAATGTGATACGGGAAAATTCCGATCCCGGCGACTATATTATCCTGCTCGGCGGCAGGACGGGGCGGGACGGCTGCGGCGGCGCAACCGGTTCCTCCAAGGCGCACACGGAGGAGTCCACTCTGGTCTGCGGGGCGGAAGTGCAGAAGGGCAACGCGCCCACGGAGCGCAAGATCCAGCGTCTGTTCAGACGGGAGGAGGTCTCGAGGCTGATCAAAAAGTGCAATGACTTCGGTGCCGGCGGTGTCTCCGTGGCGATCGGAGAGCTGGCAGACGGACTGATCGTGGATCTCGACAAAGTACCGAAGAAGTACGCCGGGCTGGACGGCACGGAGCTTGCGATCTCCGAGTCCCAGGAGCGTATGGCGGTGGTGGTCTCCCCGGAGAGTGCGAAAGAGTTTCTCGCCTATGCCGCCGAGGAGAATCTGGAGGCCGTTGTGGTGGCGGAGGTGACAAAGGAGCCGAGGCTTATCCTGAAATGGCGGGGGAAGGAGATCGTCAATATAGCCAGAGCCTTCCTCGATACCAACGGCGCCCATCAGGAGACGTCCGTAAAGGTGGCGATTCCCTCCAGGGAGGAGAATCAGCTCAAAAAGACGGCGATCCCTGCGGTGGAGGAGGCTCTGCAGGAGGGAGATCTGAAAAAGGCATGGCTGACAGAGCTGTCAGATCTGAATGTCTGCTCCCAGAAGGGGCTGGTGGAGATGTTTGACTCCTCCATCGGCGCTTCCAGCGTGCTGATGCCCTACGGCGGGAAATACCAGCTCACCGAGACGCAGGTGATGGCGGCGAAGCTTCCCGTTCTGGAGGGAAAGACAGACGCTGTGACGCTGATGAGCTATGGCTTTGATCCGGAAGTTTCCTCCTGGAGCCCTTATCACGGGGCAATCTACGCGGTGACGGAGTCCATGGCGAAGATCGTGGCGGCGGGGGGCGAGAGCCGGAAGATCCGCTTTACCTTCCAGGAATATTTCCGCAGGATGAGTGAGAGCCCGGCGAGATGGAGCCAGCCTTTCGCGGCGCTTTTAGGGGCGTATGACGCCCAGGTGGGATTTGGACTGCCCTCCATCGGCGGCAAGGATTCCATGTCCGGCACTTTCAACGATATCGATGTGCCGCCCACGCTTGTCTCTTTTGCGGTGGATGTGGCAAAGGAACAGGATATCCTGACGCCGGAGTTAAAAAAGGCGGGGAATAAGCTGGTTTACTTTAAGATAGATGTGGATGAGTACGATGTGCCGAATTATGTCAATGTACTGGAACTTTATGACGGCATTACGGCGCTGATCAGGGCGGGGCTTTTGGTTTCCGCCTATGCGGTGGACGCGAAAGGGCTGTGCGCGGCGGTATCCAGGATGGCTTTCGGAAATAAGTTTGGCGTGCGCTTTGATACGGATAAAGTGGATATAGAGGAGCTTTTTGCCTGCGGGCTGGGCAATATCGCCGCGGAGGCGGACGCCGAAAGGCTGGAAGAACTTGAGAAGATGGCGGATGATCTGAATGTGGATTACCGCGTGATAGCGGAAGTGACGGGAGAGCCGGCGTTTGTCTTCGGCGATGCAGAAGTTTCCATGGACGAGGCACTGGCGGCGTGGAAGAAACCGCTGGATAAGGTGTTCCCTTATAAAGCCGTGCAGGATGGTTCCAAAGTGGAGAGCCCTGTCTACAGAGCGGATTCCGTCTATGTATGTAAACATAAGGTGGCAAGGCCCACCGTCTTTATCCCTGTTTTCCCGGGGACGAACTGCGAGTATGATTCCGAGCGGGCGTTCAGAAACGCGGGGGCGCAGGTAGTGACAAAAGTCTTTAAGAACCGGACGGCGGAGGATATCCGGGAGTCCGTGGAGGTGTTTGAGAAAGCGATCGCGGAATCTCAGATCATCATGTTCCCCGGGGGCTTTTCCGCGGGGGATGAGCCGGACGGCAGCGCGAAGTTCTTTGCCACGGCTTTTCAGAATGAGAAGATCAGGGAGGCGGTGCAGAAACTGTTACATGAGAGAGACGGACTTGCGCTAGGCATCTGCAACGGTTTTCAGGCGCTGATCAAGCTGGGGCTTGTGCCCTGCGGCGGGATCGTCGGGCAGGATGAAAATTCCCCGACGCTGACCTTCAATACGATAAACCGCCATATCTCCAAGATGGCGTACATCAAAGTGGTTTCCGACAAATCTCCCTGGCTGTCACTGGCGGAACCAGGAAAGACTTATGTGAACCCGGCTTCCCACGGGGAGGGGCGTTTCGTGGCAAATGACGAGTGGCTTGATCGGCTGTTCGCGAACGGACAGGTGGCAACCCAGTACGCGGATATAGAGGGCAATGTGTCCATGGACGAGGAGTACAATATCAACGGTTCCTACCGCGCAATAGAGGGCATCACCTCGCCGGACGGCAGGTGCCTCGGCAAGATGGCGCACGCGGAGCGCCGCGGGGACGGGGTCGCGGTCAATATTTATGGCGATCAGGACCTGAGAATCTTTGAGGCGGGGGTTCGGTATTTTAAGTAGAAGTGTACATGGAGAAAACTGTGCGGAAAATATTGCTGGAAAAACTGGAGCGGGAGAGGATTCTTTCCCGCTCAGAATTTATGGGGCTGCTTTCGGGGCGCGATGCGGCGACGGCGGAGGAGCTGTTTGAAAGGGCGAGGCGCGCAAGGGAGAGACATTACGGAAAAGATGTGTTTATCCGGGGCTTGATCGAGTTCACGAATGTTTGTAAAAATGATTGTTATTACTGCGGCATCCGCGCTTCAAACGGCAGGATCGGGCGTTACCGTCTGGGGGCGGAGGAGATTCTCGCGTGCTGTAAAAAAGGGCATGGACTGGGGTATCGCACTTTTGTTCTGCAGGGCGGGGAGGATATGGGCTGCACACCTGAATGGATCGCGGTTTTGGTGGAGGCGATAAAGAGAAACCACCCGGATTGCGCTGTCACGTTGTCGGTGGGGGAGCATCCGCGTGAGGTTTACAGGAGATGGTTTGACGCCGGGGCGGACAGGTATCTTCTGCGCCATGAGACGGCGGACAATGCGTATTACCGATATCTCCATCCGGCATCCATGTCGCTGGAGAACAGAAAGCGCTGTCTGTATGATCTGAAAGAGATCGGCTATCAGGTGGGCTGCGGGTTTATGGCGGGCTCGCCGGGACAGACGGCTGAGCATCTGGCGGAGGATCTTCTGTTCATCCATGCATTGCAGCCAGAGATGGTGGGGATCGGGCCTTTTCTTCCCCAGCGCGATACGCCCTTCGGGGATCAGAGAGCGGGAAGCCTGGAGCTGACGCTGTTTTTGCTGGGAGTGATCCGCCTGATGCTGCCGGATGTGCTGCTGCCCGCGACTACAGCGCTGGCAACTATACATCCCGGGGGGCTGGAGTTGGGGATGCTCTCTGGCGCGAATGTCTGTATGCCGAATCTGACGCCGGCGCGGGTTCGGGGGCAGTATGCGCTGTATGACGGGAAGGCGGAGTCGGATGGCGGGGTGATGAAGAGCGGGGAAGCGCTGAGGGCGCTGAGACGCAGGATGGAGGCTGTCGGTTATCGGGTGGTTATTGACCGCGGGGACTACAGGAGGCTGGTGGAGTGACAGGGATCGATACCCTGTCACTTTTTTCGGGAATTGTGATTATTTTTCCCCATCATGTTCCAGCGGAAAAGTCACCTTCCAGTTCCCCTCCGTCAACATGCCGGAAATCGTAAAACTGCCGTGCAGAGTGCAGTCCGCAAGTTTCTCCCGGCTGATGGAAAAGACGGACTCCGTATAGGAGGTGCGCACCCCGGAGGCCTCATCGATAAAGGAGCAGCCTGCATCGGCGTGCAGGGTATTTCCGGCGGCGTCAACGAGATAGAAATAGCCGTGGTTGTCGTTGGAGAGCGAATCTTTCACGGCGGTCTGGATGTGGAGGCTGTCGTCGATATATGCTATGCCTGTCAGGTCAATGCCCTCCACCTCAAACGCTTCGTCCGGCTCGCCGGGGAGCATGGCAGGGAAAGTATCCGGCATATCTTCACAGTCTTTTGAGAAGAAACCGGTCAGAGAGACTTCTCTGGTTTCGGCGGTTTCGGGTATCGCCGTCAGATCGATGGGGATCGCAATATCGCTGTATTCCATTTTATGGCTCAAAAACCGGCCTACAGAGAAGGTGATCTTATCCCCTGCGATATCTTTACTGCCCGTCTGGGTGATGGTGACAAGGAAGGTGACGGCGCCTGTCGCCGGATCATAGCCGATGCGCTCACAGCGGGCGGTGCTGTCGAAGGGGGTATGGATGTCATAGCTGTCGTACAGGTCTGTCGTCCCATCGATGCGTCCGCCGGTCAGATCCTGCATCGTGATACAGATCTCGGCGGTGTCGCCGTGGATATAGGCTGATGCGACTTCCATTTTGATACCGTTGTCCGTAGCGCTCTTTTGGACCGGCTGGAAAAACTGTGCCGTCGCCGGGGAGATGCGGTAGATCAGATCATAGACCGACGGAACAGCGGCGGCGAGCACGGGCAGGGTGAGGGTAAGGCAGAGCACAACGGCAAGCACGGCGGCAGCAGGCTTTGCCCAGGAAGCGGCAGATTTTGCGCGTGCCGGGGAGCGGTCTGTGGAGGTGGAGGGCTCTGCGCTCACAGTGGCAGAATTTTTGGAAGCGGCAGACTTTGTGCCTGCAGCGGCATGGTTCCTGTATGCGGCAGATTTTGTATTTGCGGAAGCAGAACGTGAAGCCTGCCAGGAAGAACCTGAGACGGCTCCTTCGAGGAGGCGTTTTTTCATATCCTCAGGCATGTGGATTTCCAGTACAGCGTTTTTCAGACGGGTGTGGTCCATGTTATAAATACTCCTTCCTGTAGATTTCTTTTAACATCATACGGCCCTTTCGGAGCCGCATTTTTACGGCGGAGGCGGATCTACCGATCATCTCCGCGATATCTTTTACGGGATATTCCTCCACATAATAAAGCAGCATGACGATCCGGAATTTTTCGGGGACCTGCATCAGGGCTTCGATGATCCCGCAGCTCTCCGGGGTGGAAACGCATTCCGACAGTTCATCGAATGCCGCCCGCGGATGGCGCTGTGAAAAGCGCTGGATATCCCTGCACTGGTTGGCGGCAACCCGGATCAGCCATGCTTTTTCATGCTCCGCGTTCTCGAAGGCGGGCGCTCTTAACATATATCTCAGCACGGTCTCCTGCGCGGCATCCTCGGCATCGCTTTTATTTCTGAGCATGACAAGACAGATGCGGAACAGCATGTCGCCGTATGCTGTTATCATTTTCTCCACTTCACAGGCTGCTTTCGGGGAGGAGTCCTGCATAGCCATCACCTCTTTCGTCTCTTTATATGGAATACGCAGGGGAGGGCATTTCGGTCAATTTCTGTTGTGTTTTTTTTCTTTTAGGCTTTCCCAGTACGCATTTCCGCACATATACCCGTAGGCATCTTCATCCAGAAAGCCCTCAGTCAGTTCCTTTTGGAAATGTCCGGCGAATTCCGGCGCTGTTTCCTGAGGGGTGCTGTAGAGATGGCGGTACAGATCCGAGCGGGTAAAATCCATGAGTGTATCAAAGTGATCCAGAAGGGTGCGCATGATCTGCTCAGTTTTTTCCGCATCTTTTTCCGCGGTCGCCAGATCCAGTCCGGCGCAGGCTTTCTGATAGGCGCCCATCTCAAAGAGGGCGGCGATGCCGCTTTCAAGATCCACAAGCTTATGCGCCATGGAAAGGTCGTTGTCTTTCATGTAGAGGATGCGCAGCTCGGTGATCACCATTTTCAGGCTGCTTAACTCGGTCAGCAGCAGGCGTTCATAGGTTTTAAACGCTTCCTCTTTTTTCCCTGTCTGACTGTACAGGAATGCCTGCCGCCTTTTCCGCTCGGGATCGTCCTCAGGAAAGAAATTCAGATATTCTTCGGCTTTTTCGTACTGCTTCTTTTGGATATAAAAACTGCAGAGGGAGTTTGCGGCAGCCTTTTTGAGAGAGTAATCCCCGGATTCAAGTGCTTTTAAATACCAGCGGCTTATCTGATCATCATAATCTGTCACATCTGAAATATCACGCCCCGGTATTTTGGCATGCAGCAGCACGGCAAAAGTCCAGAGAAGCATCTCAGAGTCCGGATACTGCTGTGCTTTTTCTCTGGCGTAGGCGAAGGCTTCCGCGTAAGGTTCGTTTTCCAGCTTTTGATTCAGTTCCTGTGTGAAAAGCGTTATCTCCTCTTCAGTGAGCTCTTCCCTGAAGGACAGGAGCGTGTCTGTGGTGATGTGAAGAAGCCTTGCGATGGGCGCGAGGAGGCTGATATCGGGCTGTGTGTTATTGTTTTCCCATTTGTTGACGGCGGGGGTGGTGACGCCCAGGCGCTGTGCCATTTCCGCCTGTGTCAGTCCGAGTTCTTTTCTGTATGTTCTGATGACGTTCCCGATTTCCATAGTATCTCCTTCCTTGATTCCCGCGGGCACCAATGTCATTTAGTTAGCACCATAACTCAGCTGCGAGAAAAATAAAATACTCAAGGAGACCCTTATTTTTCTCACGGCGTGGTATCATGAACTAAATGACATTGGCCGCATATCCCGCTGCTCTGCAGCGTTGCAGGCTTGATGCCCTGCTGTCTGCAGAGCAGCGGGAGTGTTGACTTTGACTGAGACAGCCGTCCTAAACAGAACTGGTGACGAGCCGGACGGACTACGTTTAGTTGACATAATATCAATCGCGAAACACTCAATATGGTTGACATAATATTGAAACTCACAATGCATTGAATGCTGACTGAGGTAATGCCTGCCGGGAAATATTGGGCGTTAGCTGATAAAAGTGTGCCTGCAAAGCATTTTCTGTCAGCCGGGACAATACGCTTGCAATGCATGCAGCGGTTTGTTCTGGGCGGGACCGGTTTTGAGCTGCCTTTAGTATAGGATAACGGATATAGAAGGAAAAAGCTATTGAGTAAATATTAAATAATAAGAAAAAATAGTGAGCAACAGTTAATTGACATAAAATAAAATGTGATATACTGCCTTTCTTTTTTCCGGTATTTTAATTCTAAAAGGAGAAGATTTAAAGTGCATGCTGAGAATTACTGATCGGAAAGATCGCTGGACAGAAGAATCGCTGATCGGGTGAATGGCTGATCAGGAGCCTGGCGATCAGGCATAAAAGATGCCGGATCACGACAGCGCCCTCAGAGACCGTGGAAAGAGCACGGACTGGTGAAAAAGAGTGTTTCCCCGGGCGGGATCAGGAGGCGCT
The DNA here is from genome assembly GCA_910584915.1 of uncultured Lachnospiraceae bacterium. Lineage (GTDB taxonomy): Bacteria > Bacillota > Clostridia > Lachnospirales > Lachnospiraceae > 1XD8-76. The sequence continues at coordinate 85,168 of CAJUDM010000014.1, read as the reverse complement.
TTTTTGATAGAAAAGCTGCGATGGATATGATAAAATAATAAAATATGGAAAAGACTATAGGACAGAAGAAAGCGGCGGCACGCCTGGAATCAGGACGGCTGCTGCTGACAGGATTTTTGAGATAGTGCGGAGGAAGCGGGATATGTGGCTGTTGTTTGCAGTGTTGTCCGCGTTTTTTGCGGCGTTGACGTCCATACTGGCAAAGGTCGGGATAGAGGGAGTGAATTCCAATCTGGCTACGGCTGTCAGGACGGCAGTTGTTGTTGTCATGGCGTGGGCTATCGTGTTTTTGTCGGGGGCACAGAGCGGTTTGGCATCGATCAGCAGAAAGAGCTGGCTCTTCCTGATCCTGTCAGGACTTGCTACGGGGGCGTCATGGCTTTGTTATTACAGGGCGATTCAGATCGGTGAGGTGTCAAAGGTGGTTCCGATCGATAAGCTGAGTGTGGTGATCACGCTGGTGCTCGCTTTTGTGTTCCTGCATGAGCAGTTTACTGTGAAGTCGTTTATCGGTTGTGTCCTGATCGGACTGGGGACGCTTGTCATGGTGGTGTGATCGGCAGAGATGACGACAGTGTCCGGAGAAACAGGCGTGTATCGTGAGATAAACCATATCGGAAGGCATAGTGCAGCGGCGGAGGATAAAAATGATCAGGGAATTGGAACAGACAAAAAAGGCAGTCCCGTTGTTTGAGGGATGGCAGGAGACGATGGTCTGGTCCTGCCTGCAGGGTGTGATGGGAAAGATCTATGCGGATCCGCGGGAAGAACCGGTATCTGCCATGGCGGTGCTGGGGGATTTTTGTTTTCTGGCTGGCAGGCCCTACAGAGAATTCATTCTTGCAGTGATGGCGGGAGGGAGCGGGATGCAGGGAGGAGATCCGCCCTCCGGCGGGCAGTCCGCGGAGAGAGAAAGATTCATGATCTTGGTGCCCCGGAACGATGGATGGGCAGAGATGATAGAGGAATGCCTGGGAGAGAGGGCAAAGAGGATCGTCCGGTATGCAATCAAAAAGGAGCCGGATGTCTTTGACAGGGAAAAACTGCAGGGTATTGTGGACGGACTTTTCTGCGGATATGAGTTAAAAATGATGGATGAAGAACTGTTTCAATACTGCGGAGGTATGGACTGGTGCAGAGACTGGGTGGCGCAGTATAAGGATTATGATACATACAAAAGATATGGGATGGGGGCTGTGATCCTGAGGGATGGAGAGCCGGTTTCCGGAGCCTCCTCTTACTCCGGTTATATCGGAGGGATCGAAATCCAGGTCGATACAAGGGAGGAGTACCGCAGAAGGGGGCTTGCGCTTGTCTGCAGTGCAAAACTGATCCTGGAATGCCTCGGGCGGGGATGGTATCCGAGCTGGGACGCCCAGAATATATGGTCGGCTGGACTGGCGGAAAAGCTGGGATATCATGTTGACCGTGAATATACAGCATATGAGGCAGTGTGGAAGAATGGGAGGACAGGATGAGGTATCTGCTGCAGGGGATTCTGATAGGGGTAATATTCGGCGTACCGGGAGGTGCGATAGGGGCGTTGACTGTGCAGCGCACTTTTTATTATGGAAGGCGCGCGGGACTTTTGACGGGATTGGGATCTTCTTTCGCGGACAGTTTTTATGCCTGTGTGGGGATATTCGGGATCACGCTGATCTCAGATTTCATCGGACGGCATGAGACGGTGATCCATATGGCGGGAGGCTCACTGATCCTTTTTATGGGTATCAGGCTGCTGCTTCGGAAAAAGGAGCCTGAGCCGATGAAAAAAAATGTGGCGGAATCCGCCGGAATGTGTCTGTCCTCCTTTGTGATAGGGATGACAAATCCGGCGACGATCCTTATCTTTCTTCTGGCATTTTCCTATTTCGGTATTTCCGCCGGGGCGATGGCGGTGCAGAGGCTGCTTATGGTCTGTGGAGTATTTTGCGGCACTTATATCTGGTGGGGGCTGATCGCCGCGGTCGTGCCGATCATAAAGAAGAGGACAGCAAAGTTTAAGATCAGCTATATGAACAGGGTGTTCGGAACACTTCTCTGTCTGCTCGGGGCTATTGTTTTCGTGAAGTGTTTTCTGGAATATGTTTGATAAGAAAACAGGGATTTTTCTGCTATCGATTGTGTGTGCCGGAATACCAGTACAGGATCAGGGGCGGTGAGAGATAAGGGCATGGATTTTTTAGTGCGGCAGTTCGGGTTTTGACTCCCTGTTATTTTTATGCAGCTGCAGACCCCGGGATCATTGTAACAGTCAGGGAAGTGTGCTACAATCGTAAAATATAGAAGTTATCACGGAGGCTAAGGATAAGATGAGCGATTTTATGAAACTGGTGGAATTGTGTAAAGAGCACAGGATCTATATCCAGACACACAACTTTCCGGATCCGGACGCGATCGGTTCGGCGTTCGGGCTTCAGAAGCTGCTGGAGTGTTACGGGATATCGTCCCAGCTGTGCTATGACGGGCGTATCGACAAGCTGAGCGCATCCAAGATGCTTGATGTTTTTCAGATACATATGTTCTCCTATGAGAGCCTGAAGCCGGATCTTGTGGAGGACGACTATATCATATGCGTGGACTCCCAGAAGCACAGCGGGAACGTGACTGATTTTGTGGGGGATGAGGTGGCGTGTATCGACCATCATCCCACCTTTGTGGAGGTGGAATACCGGTATGAGGATATCCGGATCACCGGGGCGTGCGCAACGCTGATCGCGGGATATTATAAAGAACTGGGACAGACGCCGGAGAGGGATGTGGCGACTGCGCTCCTGTACGGCCTGAAGATGGACACGCTGCAGTTTACAAGGGGTGTGACACAGCTGGATATTGAGATGTTTGGCTATCTGTTTCAGTACAGCGACCAGGAGAAGATTTCGGACCTGGAACGAAACAACATGGAATTCAATGACCTGAAGGCATACGGTGCGGCAATCGAGAGCATCGAACTCTATGATAAGACAGGTTTTTCCTGCATCCCGTTCCCGTGTCCGGATGCGCTGATCGCGATCCTTTCGGATTTTATCCTCGCGCTGATCGAGGTGGAGGTGGCAGTTGTCTTTTCCTGCAGGGAGGACGGGATAAAATTTTCAGTCCGCTCGGAAGATCCGGAGATCCATGCGGGAAATCTGATACACGATGCGCTGGCGGAAATAGGAAACGGCGGTGGGCACGCGTCTATGGCGGGAGGGCTGATCAGAAAGGAACAGGCGGCGGCTCTGGGGCGATATCCGAAGGACGCCATACGGGATATGTTTTTGAAGGTGCTGGATGAGGGGAGCATATAGGCAGTTGCCCCGCAGTTTTGCCGCATTGCAGGTTTGACACCCGCGTGTCCCGGCAAGCATTGCTTTTACTGAGGGGTTTTTGATTGCCCGCGGGGATCGGAAAGCGGAGATAAATGCCGTGAAAATACGTTGTGTTGTCGAGAGAATTACATATCAGAATCCGGAAAACGGATATTCTGTCCTGAAGGTGCGCATCAAGGGATATGACGACCTTGTGCCGCTTGTCGGGAATCTTTTTGATGTCAATGTGGGCTCTGTCCTTATAGTGGAGGGAAACTGGAAGGTGGACGCCAAATACGGGCGGCAGTTTACGGCGGACTCCTGGGAGGAGACGATGCCTGCGACAGTCTACGGCATCGAGAAGTACCTGGGCTCCGGGCTGATCAAAGGAGTGGGACCGAAGTTTGCCGGTCGGATCGTGAGGAAGTTCGGCACGGAGACGATAGAGGTCATCGAGAACGATATACACAGGCTCCTGGAGGTGGAGGGCATTGGCAAAAAAAGGGTGGAGCAGATTGCTGAGAGCTGGGAGAGGCAGAAGGAGATCAAGAACGTGATGCTGTTTTTGCAGGATCACGGCGTCAATACTTCTTATGCGGCGAAGATCTATAAGCAGTACGGAAATGAGAGCATTGCCGTTGTGAAGGAGAATCCGTTCCGCCTGGCGGACGATATCTGGGGGATCGGTTTTCGGACCGCGGATCAGATCGCGCAGAAACTGGGGATGCAGAAGGAAGCCTATGTGCGCCTGCGCAGCGGCATTATGTACGCCCTCAGCGACCTGGCGGAGGAAGGGCATGTCTACGGGGAAAAGTATCAGCTTGTCGAACATGCGGCGAAGCTTCTGGAGGCGGCTGAGGAGACTGTGATCATGACGATGGACCAGATGTTAAAGGACAGGGATCTGATCCAGGACACAAAGGTCAGCTTTCAGGAGGAAGTCGGAGATGAGGTACGGACGGACGCAATCTATCTGCCGCCTTTTTTCTTTGCGGAGGTCGGGACGGCGAGCAAGCTAAAGAAGCTGCAGGATGCGCCGGCGGCGGACAGGCTGTGGAGCAGGCTGGCGGAGGCGAGGAGGCAGACCGGAAACGATCAGCTTTCTGTGGATGTATCGCAGATCGAGCGGATCGTGGGCATGGAGTACGATGAGGTACAGCGGGATGCGATCCGTAAAGCCGCACTCTCCAAAGTGATGGTGCTGACCGGGGGACCGGGAACCGGAAAGACGACGACCACGCAGGGCATCATCGCTGCCTTTCGCGCCTACGGTTTAAAGATCTTGCTGGCGGCTCCGACAGGGCGGGCGGCGCAGAGGATGACGGAGGCGACGGGGCTGGAGGCGAAGACGATCCACAGGATGCTGGAATGCAAGCCGCCGGAGGGGTATCAGAGAAATGAGGAAAATCCGCTGGAGGGCGATGTGCTGATCGTGGATGAGTGTTCGATGATCGACATCATCCTGATGAATTCCCTGCTGAAGGCGGTACCGCCCGGGATGCGCCTGATCCTGGTGGGGGATATCGACCAGCTGCCGTCCGTGGGGGCGGGAAATGTACTGCGGGATATCATCGATTCGGGGCGCTTTCCGGTGATCCGGCTGACAAGGATCTTTAGACAGGCGCAGTCGAGCCGGATCATCATGAACGCCCACCGGATCAACGAGGGAAAGATGCCGGATATTTCCAATGGGAAGGAATCGGACTTTTTCTTTGTGGAGAAAGAGGATCCCGAGGCAGCGCTGCCTGAGATCGTCGATCTGGTGAAAAATAGGCTCTCCCGATACTATCGGACGCCCCCTGCACAGATCCAGGTGCTGACCCCCATGCAGAGGGGCGTGGTTGGTGCGGCAAATCTGAATATTGCCCTGCAGGAGGCGTTAAACCCGGTCGGAGTGGGGCTGCGCCGCAGCGGAATGGATTTTCGCGTGAACGACAAGGTGATGCAGATGAAGAACAACTACGACAAAGAGGTCTTCAACGGGGATATCGGCATTATCGAGGCGGTGGATACCGAGGAGAGGGAACTGAGTGTCCGCTTCGACGCAAGGCTTGTCACTTACGACATTTCTGAGTTGGACGAGCTGGTACACGCCTACGCGACGACGATCCACAAGGCGCAGGGAAGCGAATATCCGATCGTGGTCATGCCGGTTCTGATGACGCATTTTGTGATGCTGCAGAGGAATCTGATCTACACGGGGATCACCCGGGCGAAGAGGATCCTTGTTATGGTGGGAACGAAGAAGGCGCTCGCCTACGCGGTGAGGAATCTGACTGTGACAAGGCGGAATACGATGCTGCGGGAGAGGCTGAACGGAGAACTTCCTGCGGGAGGCGGGAGAGAGAAAGAGAAGAAAGCGGCGGTGTATTCCTTTGCGGAGGCTGCGGAGGGCAGGGGAAGTGGGAGACTGCCGTTGGCGGCGGAGGATGCGGGGGAGTATTCTGTGGGGGATGGTCCGGATGGAGATTGAGAGAAGAAACCGGAAAACGAAAGGAAATTTATATGGAAATAAAATATTACGATATTGGTTTGAATCTTTTTTGCAGGCAGTTCCCCAGCCCGGAAAAAATTGTTGAGGAGGCAGGCAGAGACGGTGTTTCCTGCATTTTGACAGGAACAGATATGAAGGAGAACAGAAAGATCTGTGATTTTGTGAAGACGCACAATGTATTCGGAACGGCGGGGATACATCCTCACAATGCAGACCGCGCAAAGCAGGAAGACTTTGAGCTGATCGAGGGGATCCTATCGAAAAACAGAAAGATGGTTGCGGTGGGAGAGTGCGGACTGGATTATGACAGAATGTTTTCGACAAAGGAAAACCAGATAAGGTGTCTGGAAAAGCAAATTGTCCTCGCTGAAAAACTGGATATGCCGTTATTTCTGCATGAGCGCAGTGCAGCGGATGATTTTGTGAAAAGGTTTAAGAAACATCCGGAGATTTGTAAAAAGTCGGTGGTCCATTGTTTTACGGGCGACAGGACGGTACTGGAGAGATATCTGTCGATGGGATTCTCGATCGGCATAACAGGATGGATCTGTGATGACAGACGGGCAAAAGAGCTGCGTGAAGCCGTGTCTGCAATCCCTCTGGACAGAATACTGGTGGAGACGGATGCGCCTTATCTGACGCCCAGGAATGCGCCTGGGCTTGACAGAACGAATGTACCGCAAAATATCAAATATGTTGTCAGAGAACTTGCGAAATATATGAAGGTATCGGAGGATGAACTGGCGGAAAATGCCAGAAAAAATACTGAGCGGATATTTCACATATGACAGTCAGGTATCTGTGGATCGTCATGAAACGAAACCGGTTAAGCATGTTTGGCATTGAATACAGCACTTGGCTCATTGTTTGCGGGAATGGATTGATGCAATAATTTTTGAAGAAATGCAGATTAAGAGGATAGCAGAATAAAACAGAAAGGAATATGGATAACATATGTTAACTATTTTCCTGTTCGGACCGATATACAGATAGAGCATTATTTTTGATAAGGTAATGCCGCTTACTCACTGAAACGGATTTCAGACTGGTAGGTCACGGAGGATAGGTTAATATATGGGAATGATGATAGGCGCGAACGGTGTTGTCGTGCGGACTGCTGATCCTTATGGAAGTAAGAGAACAAACAGCGCGGGCGGTGTACAGAGAAAGACAACCAGAAAAAAGAAATATAAAAAACTCAACTATAATTACAGGGAGGTTTCGGGGAGGATCATCCGTGCGAAGACTTCCGTCAGCGCCAGACAGGTGGTGGCGCATGCACGCACAGTGGCGGCGATGCTTCGCAGGAGATATGGATGCGGAGAATATAATGACAGGGATCTGGAGATTGCCATTGTCCATGCGGAAAAGATGGTACGGATCGCCAAGAAAAAGGTTAAGAATTTAAAGGCGGAGGAACTGGCTGAACGCACTTCCGAGGTAGAAAAAATGACGGAGGAACGAGAGGAAGAAAATTCGCCCGAAACGGAGGAGGTCTCATCTGAGAGCGGTGAAATGGGCGAAGAGGAACTTCGGGAGATGATCCGCCGGATGGAACAGGAACTGCAGAAACTGGCGGCGGAAAACAGTCTGGATGAACTGACAGATGAATGTATCGGTGGCGGCGGGAAGATGAATGAGGAAGAATTGAAGCAGATGAGGAAGAAGCACCGCTGTGATGAAATGCGAAAGATCGTGGAAGCCGACATGAAATATTTGAAAGCCATGTTCCAGCGCATGCTGCAGGAGCAGCAGGAGACAGTAAATGCTGTCACACTGGAACTCAGCCAGGCGGTGACAAACGCGCCGGTCAATGTCTCGCTGGCGGCGGGAAGCGCACCGGCGGCGGAGGGGGCTACAGTGGATGCGTCAGTTTAGGAAGCAGAAGGATAAGAAGCGGCATGGAAGCAGCATTATATTGGTGGAAGATATGATGCGGTTTGGATAATATATGGAAAAACTTTCGCAGAATCCGGCATTCTGCGAAAGGCATAAAAATCTGTCCTATTATATTTTACCGGCCTCCGGCTCACAAAAACGGCTGTAGCTGGCAGAAAGCGCGTTCATATGTTTTCGTTTTGTATCCATTGTCGGGTGGACATACCGGTTTAGGGTGATCTGTACATCGGAATGGCCGAGGATCTCACTAAGGCTTTTGATATCCATGCCACTGTCGATGCAGTTTGTGGCAAATGTGTGCCGCAAAGTATGAAAATTATAGTCTGATCCTCCGATTTCTCTCAGGTACGCCTTGAAATGGTTCTGATAGGTACGCGGCTCCATAGGTTTGCCTGCGCATAAAACATATTCTGTTCCTTCCCTTTTAAAAGGAGCAAGCAGGTCGATCAAATTTTGTGGGATCGGAATTTCCCGCAAAGAAAAAGCACTTTTAGGCTCCGTCTCTAAAAGTGCTGTTTTTGTACGCCCGGTTTTCATTTCTATCCGCTGGACGGTTCGATTCACACGGAGCAGCATCTGTTCCATATCGATATCTGACCATTTCAGAGCACATATCTCACCGAGCCGTAATCCAGTTGAGAGACACAGGACAATGCCTGCTTTGGAGATATTTGTATCACTGTGAAGAAATTTTATCAGCCTTGCCTGTTCAGTCCGGTTGAGTATAATGACAGGCTTCTTTTTTGTCGCCGTATATCTGTTTTTAACAGTAACGATCGGACAGCCATAATGCTCTTCGGCATATCGTAATGTCTGATTAATCAGAGCCAGAATACTGTGCCTTGTAGAGTCAGACAAATTTAATAACGAGAGTTTTTCTTTAATATAGCTGCCTTTCATCTGAATGATGGAATCATCGGGAAACATATCTTTAATATGGCAGTTATAGAGTTTTTCATATTTTATAAAGGTGGAATACTTTCTGGTGCGGGCTATCTGCCGAAGCCATTCCTCCATGATCCGGCAAAACTCAGGGGATTTATCCGATATATTGCCGCTTTTTTCTTCCATACATTGAAATGTTGGAGCAGTTTCGATTTTACCGCACGATTCTTTTCTGCATCTGCTTCCTTTGTGCTTTTCATAGACGTCATTCCCAGACATATTTTTCTCCCTTCCGGCTGTTTGTGTGATGATATACGGCACATTGCAATTTACCGCTGTTTGAATTGTAACAAACATGGATACCATTTCACATAAGATTTTCGGGGGAAGAAAAATGCCGCCACTATCGGAAGTAGTGACGGCAGCCTGCTTTTGGCAGTGACAGCTTATATTATTGAGGCAGCTGCCTCTCAGGCAAAATAAATACGGTTTTTGAGTTTCCGAGAAACTTAAAACAGTCCTGTAAATTTTCAAACCTGTTTTTGCAATTCGGCAATCTGAGCCTCTAGCGAAGCAATAATAGAGTCTTTCTTCTTATTCAGCGACTTTAATTCCATGTTTGACGATGATAGTTCAACATTTGATGATGCCAATTCGATATTTGAAGATGTCAATTCCTCTATCTTCATCTCTTTCTCAGCCAGGCGCTGCTCCATGCCGCCCCAAGTCCTGCGATAATCCTCCCTCGCCTCGCATTGGTCGCGGATGCGGTCATCTCCGTTGAGTGTAAAGAGCGTTTCCCCTGCCGCCTGCATACTTTCATTTCCCATTGAGATCATCTTAAAATCCTCCCATGTCAATGCGCTGAATAATCGCGCCCACTTATCTAGATCGTAATCTTTATCGTCACTGTCCGCCAGGTGGACCTGAGTTAAGTCTAACACATGGATAGTAAACTTGTCACTATATTTATGATAGTTTTTTATATTCAGCATCTTATAGGTGGAGAAAAACTCAGGATGTTCGGGAAACAGTGTAAAATTAAGGATACCGATCTGGAAAGCCGGTTTTACGGTCTTGTAAAACTCTCCGGTGTTCAGATTGTCGAAAAGCCGGGACAGATAGACCAACGACCGCTCCGGCCAGTCATATTTGTTATTTACCTGCATCTCCAGATTTATGGCGGTGTTGTTGTTCATCAGAATTTTGATATCGAGGAGAAAATCTTTAGCACTGATCTTCTTCCCCAGTTCAATGGGATTGAGCACCTGGACGGACTGGATATCATCAGGGTTTAGGCGTAGCAAAGAGCACAGAAGTCCTTTTAATACGTTTTCGTTGCTCTGCATGACGCTTCGAAACATGTAGTCATTCATGAGAGGATAGTCGATCGCGCCGGTAAAGGACGCCAGCCCGGATACACTGTCGGAATTTTTCAGATCGTTCATAAGATATGCTCCTTTGTGATGTGTTTGAACAGAATCCGCTCTTTTAGAAAATGATGTGTTTGTGATGCGAAAAACATTCAGATATATATATATGTTTTAAGAGAATAACAACATTTTATAAAACATTTTTGCTTTCTGAGTAAATGTTATATTTTATCTTGTAATTCGATAAGCTGAGCCTTCAATGAAGCAATAATAGAATCTTTTTCCTTGTTTAACGACTCTAATTCGGCATTGGATGATTTCAATTTATTATTTGATGATGCCAATTCGGTGTTTAACGATGATAGTTCAACATTTGATGATGCCAATTCGATATTTGAAGATGTCAATTCCTCTATCTTCATCTCTTTCTCAGCCAGGCGCTGCTCCATGCCGCCCCAAGTCCTGCGATAATCCTCCCTCGCCTCGCATTGGTCGCGGATGCGGTCATCTCCGTTGAGTGTAAAGAGCGTTTCCCCTGCCGCCTGCATACTTTCATTTCCCATTGAGATCATCTTAAAATCCTCCCATGTCAATGCGCTGAATAATCGCGCCCACTTATCTAGATCGTAATCTTTATCGTCACTGTCCGCCAGGTGGACCTGAGTTAAGTCTAACACATGGATAGTAAACTTGTCACTATATTTATGATAGTTTTTTATATTCAGCATCTTATAGGTGGAGAAAAACTCAGGATGTTCGGGAAACAGTGTAAAATTAAGGATACCGATCTGGAAAGCCGGTTTTACGGTCTTGTAAAACTCTCCGGTGTTCAGATTGTCGAAAAGCCGGGACAGATAGACCAACGACCGCTCCGGCCAGTCATATTTGTTATTTACCTGCATCTCCAGATTTATGGCGGTGTTGTTGTTCATCAGAATTTTGATATCGAGGAGAAAATCTTTAGCACTGATCTTCTTCCCCAGTTCAATGGGATTGAGCACCTGGACGGACTGGATATCATCAGGGTTTAGGCGTAGCAAAGAGCACAGAAGTCCTTTTAATACGTTTTCGTTGCTCTGCATGACGCTTCGAAACATGTAGTCATTCATGAGAGGATAGTCGATCGCGCCGGTAAAGGACGCCAGCCCGGATACACTGTCGGAATTTTTCAGATCGTTCATAAGATATGCTCCTTTGTGATGTGTTTGAACAAAATTCACGATTTGGGGAAATGATGTATTTACAGTGAAAAAATGTTCAGGTATACATATGTTTTAAGAAAATAGAATATTTTGATTTGCTTTAACTCTTTTTAACACAAGACTTGGCGGAGAACAAGTGTAAAATATAAAGTGAGATGTAGAAAATGAAAAGCATAATTTCCTAAAATAAATTTTAAAAATACAACATATGGTTAAAATGATATCCGAATTTTAAACTGAGCCCCGTATTCTGTATTGTGCATCTTTTTGAGAGTATAAATCTTAATTGATCCGAAAGTGCAAATTCTAACTGAAATCAGAACCGTCGAAACCAGGCATGAGATTCAGCCAAATCAAAGAGCCGACTTTTTCTCCGAACATAAAAAAGTCAAAAACCAAATTTTTCCCCTAAATTGACAAAACAGCTTATCTATAGTATGATTAATGCCGATATAAAAATTGTAAGCAAGAGACCGGTAACTTTCGCAGAATGCCGGATTCTGCGAAAGGCATACCCCGACAGGACACAGCGATATGCCGTCTGATACGATCTGCAAGACGATCCGCCAATATAATAAAAATGCGATCCCGAAAGAAGATATGGAAAAATTGCTGGAGATAGCGCGGGATTACAGCAAGGTGAAAAATTACGTGTATCAGCGGTATGGCGGGATCAGGAGCCTGCCCAAGCTCTATCCGGGTTATACGATCCAGAACGAGATGACAAAGAGCGGTCTGAGGGCGCAGCTGGGATTGCCTTCGGTGTATTTTTATCTGGCTGTTTTTGACGCGCTGGGCGATATCAAGAATCAGTGGGCGCAGGTGAAAAACAGGGCGTCAAAGTGTATCAGGGAGAATCCGAACCTGACGTCGGAGGACAGGCACTATCTCAGGTTTGTCATGAAGCAGAGCGAATGCTTCGAGAACATTCTGCTTGGAAAGAAACAGGAGCTTTCGGAGAACTGGGAGAAGCCCTATAGGGAGGCTTGTGGAGATGCGGATACAGAGCAGCTTGACAGATATCTGTGCAGGCTGGTCAGGCGGTATCTGAAAAATAATCTTCACACGGATGCGGCCTGTGGATTTTCTGTCTCGGAGCGCGCATACCGGTATGGGGATCATGGAATCTACATTTCAGTAAAGGAAAAGCGAAAGAGGATATTTGTCCCGCTGACAGACGGAAACAGCTATAAGAAACAGTTGTATGTCAGGCTCTTTCCTGAGGAGGGAAATATCGTCATCCATGTGCCGATAGAGGTCCAGGTAAAGAGCAGGGAAGGGTATGGAAATCGGATAGGGCTGGCGCCGGGGCTGTTTACGATGTTTGTGACAGATCAGGGACATGTTTACGGCGAGAAGTACGGCGAGTATCAGTTTGCGCTGGCGGATCATATCAAAGAGGGCAATGCCAGGTACCGGAAGAACAAAAACAGCAATCCGGGGCGGAAAAAGTACAACGCCGGCAAAATGAGGCTGGAGGCCGCCCTCCACACTTATGTCAATGCGGAGATCAACAGGCTTTTGGAGACAGAAAAACCGGAAGCGCTCTATATACCGAAACTGCCGCAGAACTCGGGGGCAGGGATCAACAGGACGATCAATTATTCCATCGGCATGTGGCAAAGGGGCTATGTGCGGAAGCGGCTGGCGCTAAAGTGCAGGGAGCGGTCGATCGAGCTGGTCGAGGTGTTCGGAAAGGATATCAGCAGGCAGTGCAGCCGGTGCGGGGAGATGGGCGAAAAGACGAAGGATCTGTTTCTCTGCAAAAAGTGCGGCGCGCAGATGCCGGAGAAAGAGAATACAGCGCGAAATGCCCTGAAAAGGGGCGTGGAGATGCAAGGGAAATAAGTTCATGATGAAATCTTTTGCAGATAAATATGCTTTTGCATATTTTACCAGCTGGAGCCGGACTGCGGAATATTTCTTTTGATAAAAAGAAAAGACGGCATTAGAAGGCAGAGTGATCTGCGTATTGGGTATGCCAGGACCTGTGGGAACAGTTTCGGATCGAAGATTTGGGACTGATGTACCGGGAGCGAAGCGGCAAAGCCGCATCACCGAATAGGTGACCAATGTGCCTTATTAAAATGCAAAAAGTATTTCTAAGGTGCCAAAAGACGCCACCTAAGAAATACTAAGTTTTGCATAAGAGAATTTCTAACCCTGCAAAGTGCGCAGGCTAAGAAATTCTAAGACTTCATATTCAAAAAAAGTATTTCTAAGGTGCTAAAAGACTCCACCTAAGAAATACTAAGTTTTGCATAAAAGAACGCAAAATTGCGATCTTTGCAAAAAACATGCAGAAGGTGTGCGATGAGACGGTATAAGAAAAAAGAGTTGTTGGAAACAGCGGATATGCTTGTGGAAGCAAATGATATAATCGGCAGATTGTGCATCTCAAATCCTGACAGGGCGCTTGAGATACTGGGGCAGTGTCAGGAGTCAGCGATCCTTCTCGGGAATCTGATCGAGAGCAAGGGGGAGCAGTACACCGGGCTTGTGGAAATACTGGAGAGTTATTGCGAGAACCTGTATCAGATGAGCATGGCACTCTCCGACGAAGAACAGATCAGAAAACTTTCTAAGAAAATCCAGAAACAATTGATACATTTGAATAACAGGATCCGGCACGAGATACCGGAGGATAAGAAAGAAGTCGTATTCTTTCCGTATAAGGCGTCCATGTGGGATTCTCTGGAGAGCGTGTGGATGGCGGCGGATGCGGACGAGGGTACGGACGCTTATGTTGTGCCGATCCCATATTATGACAAGAACCCGGATGGGACTTTCAGGGAGATGCACTATGAGGGAAATGAATATCCCGATTATGTGCCGGTCACGAATTGGGAGGAGTATGATTTCGAGGAGCGCAGGCCGGATGTCATGTTTATCCATAATCCATACGATGAGTATAATTATGTGACAAGCGTACATCCACGGTTTTATTCAGGGAATTTGAAGAAGTTTACGGAGAAGTTGGTTTATATTCCATATTTTATTTTAAATGAAATAGATCCAAATGACGATGCGGCGATAGAGGGAATGAAACATTTCTGTATTAATCAGGCGGTCAGAAATGCGGATAAGGTTATCGTGCAGTCGGAGGATATGCGGCAGGTTTATATCAAGGTGCTGACGGAGGAATCGGGTGGCTCCAAAGAAGCGAGAGAGTATTGGGAGAAGAAGATCGACGGCAGCGGATCGCCGAAGGTGGATAAGGTTTTAAGAACAAAAAAGGAAGATCTGGTGATTCCGGAAGAGTGGATGGAGATTATTCAAAAACCGGACGGAAGTTGGAAGAAGACTATTTTTTATAATACGAGTGTCACGGCACTGCTTCAGAATGATGAAAAGATGCTGAGGAAAATGGAGAGTGTATTTCAGACGTTTTATGAGAATAGGGATGAAATAGCTCTTCTTTGGCGACCTCATCCGTTGATTGAGAGTACGCTGATTTCGATGCGGCCGGAGTTGTGGGAAGAGTATAGGAAGATCAGGGAGAGGTATCGGGAAGAAGGATGGGGGATTTACGATGATACGGCGGATATGGATCGGGCGGTTATTTTGAGTGATGCCTATTATGGGGATGGGAGCAGTATAGTGCAGTTGTACCAGAAGACGGGGAGACCAGTGATGCTACAGGATGCAAATTCTGTGCGGGGAAACGGTATTTCTTTAGCAATGTATCAGATTGTGGAATATAAAGAAGAATGGTGGTTTCTGGCTCTTCAAAACAACTGCATATATAGAATGAATAAAAAATCATTTGAATTGAATATTGTGGCAAAGGTTCCATGGGATATGGTAGAGTCAATTGGGAGAATTCCGCAGTATGGCAAGATACATATATACCATGAGAAAATATTTATCCTGCCATTGTGTACAAATAGAATTGTGGTATATGATATGAAAGAGGATAGTTATCACTATATCGAATATGGTCAGCAATATAACGATGGAGAGGTGTTTTGGGATGGGGTGGAATCAGGGAATGACCTGTATCTTATTCCTTGCAGCTTTGATTCATTGCTGAAAATTAATATGGAAACAGAAGAAATCACATTGATCAAAATGGAATCTGAGCGGGAGGTACGAGCGAAGAGCAGAGGATATGCATGGGGGAGTATTTTTATCGAGCAGTCCAATGTTTTTTTTACGACATTGTTTAATAATAAAATCTTTCAATTAAATCTGGAAAACCACAACATGAATGTATATGAATGCGACTATCTGGTTGGAGGAGGCGGAGGAATATGCGGTGATGAAAAGAACATTTGGATTATTCCGCAAAAAGCTGAAAGAGTACTGCGTTGGGACAGAGAAGAGAGAAAACTATATATTTGTGAAGAGTTTCCTGATGGATATGAAGCGGGAGAATGGAGTTTTGCAAAAGTCAGCCTGGGAGGGAAACATCTTTATTTATTGCCCAGGGATGCCAATATGTGTATTGCAGTCAATAAAGAGGATGGCAGCATAAAACGAATAAACTTGGGATATGGAGTATTTGAAGCTGATAATTACTATGACAGATATATGAGATTTTCAAATGTATGGATGGATCATGAAAAAGTATATATTGTGAACACGAAAAAAGGGATTGTCTATTGTGTGGATGATAATACGTTGAGAGTTTGGGAGGCGGAAGAAATAAGTCTGGTGGAATATGATGGCAGAAATGTTGAGATGGATTATATTTTAGATGGTATATCCTGCAGATGAGAGTATTGAGATTGGTGGAGAGTAGAAAATGAATGATTATTATTATATTTTAGACAACCTTATCGCTTTAGAACTGGGAAAAAATCAGAATATAGCGATTTATCCTTTTGGCAGGGTTGGCTTACAGGCAAAAATTATTATGAATGAAAGATATGGCAAACACCCCATTTTGATTGACAACAATCTGTCTAAATATAATCGGGATGTTCTTTGCATTGAGCAATTTAAAAAAATGGATAACAAGCAAATAACACTTTTGCTGTGTGCTACGAATCCGGTATTAAATAAAATGCTGATGAAAGATTTGGAAATGAGAAATCTGGTTTCCAAGGTTATCAATATTTTGAACCCTAAAGGCGTAGCACATGTACCTGACAAGAAAGAATATTTCGATGAAATAAAAAAGCTGTGTAAAGTATATAAAGTTATGGGAAATAGGCTGCTTCGTATTGGTTCTGAGAATGATGGCGGATATATTATGCTGGATGATTTCAAAGAAAATAGCATCGTATATAGTTTTGGTATTGGCGGCAATATAGCCTGGGAGGAAGATATGTCATGTCGAAATATGGATGTATTTTGCTATGATCATACGATTGAAGAATTGCCGACACAAAATGAAAGGATTCATTTTAATAGGATAGGAATAGCCGGACAGGACCAAGAACAACAGAATCTGTTATCGATGGAGTCAATTATAAATAGGAATGGTCATAATGGGGTAGGGAATCTTATTTTAAAAATGGATGTAGAGGGAGCTGAATGGGAATTTATAAATACTGTAGATGATAATATACTAAAACAGTTTTCACAGATGACTTTTGAACTGCACGATATGACAGAAATGATAAAAAGTGAACAAATTTTATCTGCATTACTAAAAATAAATAGGACGCATTATCCGATATGGGTACATGCGAATAATCATGGTAGGGTGGAAGAATCCGGGGGAGTAGTAATGCCACAGCTTATAGAGATCACATATGTAAATAGAAAATGTCACGCGCCTGTGGAAACCGTATTCAATGGTCCGTTGTATATTGACAGTCCAAATATCAGAGAATATTTGGATATAGAGTTAAAAAATTGGTAGCAGGGGAGGAAGCAGACATAATGAAGGACTGTCAAGATACCACGAGACCTGTCAGGGAAAGAATAATCGTCTTTGGGATGGGGGAGGAATTAGCAAAAAATAAAGAATTGATTTTGAAGCACTTTGAAATTATAGGATGTACAGACAGCCATAAAAGACCTTCTGATGATTGGGAAAGAGCCTGTTTTATAACCCCGGACACACTTTTGGAAAGGGAGTTTGACAGGATTTTAATATGCAGCAGCAGATATAAGGATGCCATACGAGTCAGACTGTTTAAAACCGGAATAAAAACGGAAAAAATGATGTTTCTGGATGAACTGAATGCAAGAGAAAAAGCTGCAGATTCTGATCTGCTTTTTCAGGACGTTGTTCAGGACATGGATTTGTATAATGCAAAGAATAGAGAAAAGGATTTTGAAATCAGGGAAAATTCTTTGCATCTGATTGAAAATGAAAAAAATTGTGAAGCAGCGGAAGTTGCGACACATTATTTCGCTCAGGATATTTGGGGAGCCCGTAAGATATATGAAAATAATCCCAGGGATCATTATGATATTGGTTCTTCCCTCAATGGATTTATTGCGCATCTTTTGGTTTTCAGGGAGGTTATCTATATAGATATAAGACCATTGAAACAAAAGATTCCGGGATTAAGGTATCTGTATGGAAATGCCATGGATTTGGAAAATATAAAAAGTGGTTCGGTAGAAAGCTTATCTTCTCTCAGTGTGATAGAGCATTTTGGTTTGGGCAGATATGGAGATCCAATAGATCCTGAAGGATATCGTAAAGGCGCTGAAAATATGCAAAGAATTTTGGCTGTGGGGGGGCGGCTGTATTTGGGTGTTCCTGTCGGACCGGAAGATAAGTGCGTATTTAATGCACACAGAATTTTCAAAATTGAGACGGTGATAAAACTTTTTGATAAATGTGTACTAAAGGATATAGCGATTGTGGAGCCGGAAGGAGCATGGGCACATTCAATTCAGGAAGAAGAGTATGGAAATGTCAAAGAGTTCAGTTGTGGCTTGTTTGAATTTGAAAAAGCCGAGAATGTAAAGAAGCGAGGGATTATATGATGAGAGAAGAAATGTTTGGTAGAAGGGAAACCTATGGACTGTGGTATGAATTGTTCTGTATGGCTTTAAAGGGAATGAATATGAATCTTTCCGGGGGGGTATTTTCGAGCGGAGAACTGTATTTACTTAATTTTCTGAAAAGATGGTGGGGGAATAAGAAAGAGTACATTTTTTTTGATGTTGGAGCTAATAAAGGCGAATACACTAAGTCATTGATGGGAAATTTTCCTGATGCAAAAATATATTGCTTTGAACCCGCAGCAGGAACATATCGAATGTTAAAAGAAAATATAGGAATAAATGAAAATGTTGTTTTAAATAATTTTGCTTTGAGCGATCAGGTGCAGGAGGGCAGATTGTATTATGATCAGGAAGGATCAGGATTGGCAAGCTTGTATAATCGGCAGTTAGACTATCATAATATTGATTTTTCTAAAAGTGAAGTAGTAAATGTAGGGACACTAGACGATTATTGTGAAAAAAATCAAATAGCAAAAATAGATTTTTTGAAAATGGATATAGAAGGCAATGAATTAAAGGCATTGAAAGGTGCGGCAGGTCTTTTAGAAGAGGAACGCATTGATGTGATACAGATGGAATTTGGAGGATGCAATATAGATTCAAGGACATATTTTAGAGACTTTTGGAATTTGTTGAGCGGATCTTATTATGCTTACAGGATATTAAAAAATGGTCTTTGGAAGATTACAGGATACACGGAACGGTTGGAGTGCTTTGGTAATACAAATTATGCTTTTATTCGAAAAGATTTACTGAAAGATTGTGAAGGGGATATAATATGATAACAGTTTTTATGCTTGGGGGGCTGGGAAATCAGTTATTTCAGTATGCGGCAGCAAAAACCTTGTCGGAACTACGAAGTGGAGATGGTATTGTTATTGATACGGACTGGTATAATTCGGTAATGGGCAGGAAGTATGGATTGAATAAATTTGCCTTTTCGGATATACATATAGCCACAGAGAAAGAAAAAAGGAGTCTCAGGAATAGGATGGTCAAAAGAATTCTGTTTCTTTATGATTTATTTTTTGAAAAAAGAAAAAGAGGTTTTGAACTATTTCATACATGTGTGAAGAGCATATTGAATAAAATTGGAATTTATATATCGGCAGTGAATGTTTATAGCGAACAGAATGTGCCTATTACAAAAAATATGTTAAAGCGGAAAAATATTTATCTGTATGGTTATTTTCAGAGCGGACAATATGCCTATAATTTAAGAAGTATTTTTTTGAAATTTCCGAGTAGAGGATATGATTTATGGAAACAGAATAATGCGGAAGGAGCACATATATGTGTTCATATCAGATTGGGAGATTATGTGGATAATAATTATTATGGAATTTGTACAAAGAGTTATTATGAAAAAGCGCTTGAATATCTTATGAACAAGGTGCAGAATCCCGTTTTTCATATTTTTTCTGACGATATAGAAATGGTTAAAAAGGATTTTACGTTTGCATATCCGGTCATTTATGAGGAGGAAAAAAATGCGAATGAGTGCCTGATGAAGATGAGCTTATGCAAATTTTTTATCATTTCAAACAGTACATTCTCGTGGTGGGCACAGTACTTGTCTAAGATTAAAGATAAAATGGTGATAGCACCAGCAAGTTGGTATGGAGACAGAAATATAAAATTTGAATTATATGATAAAGCTTGGAAGTTAATAGAGCCTTAGCAGATGAGTGAGAAAGATATATGCTAAGTAACGGTGATCTAATACGGCGAAATAGACAAAAATGTTTGATTGGGAGAAAATGGAATGTGTGGAATTTTTGGCTGTATAGGAAAGATTCATAAAGAGGATGCAGTATCCTGTATTAAAGAAATATCATACCGGGGACCAAATGCCTTGGATGTTCGGGAGCTGTCAGGAGTCACGTTAGCACATGCCAGACTGTCTATTTTGGATATATCAAACGTAGCAAATCAGCCGATGTCTGATGAAAGCGGTAGATATTGGATTATATATAACGGAGAAGTTTATAATTTTGTGGAACTGCGAAGTGAACTGGAAGAGTTGGGATATCACTTTAGGACGGGAAGTGACACAGAGGTAGTTTTGTACAGTTACATTGAGTGGGGGAGTGCATTTCAGAACAAGTGTAATGGTATGTGGGGACTTGCCATCTGGGATAATATCAAAAAGGAACTCTTTTTAAGTAGAGACAGATTTGGTGTAAAGCCGCTTTATTATTATGAGGAGAATCATAACTTTTATTTTGCTTCGGAGATGAAGGCTTTTTTTCCAGTTATGAGTGAGCGGAAAATCAATTATCATGTGTTTGAGTCGAAGAATTATTTTGCTTATGAAGCTACACCGGATTGTTGTATTAGAGGGATACATAAGGTGGGGGCGGGGCAGTGCGGATACGTAAAAAATGGCAGGCTGGACTTGTACAGATGGTGGAATACACTGGATCATTTGATGGATGTGCCACAAAAGTATGATGATCAGGTGGAGTGTCTGCGGCAGCTGTTCCTGGATGCTTGCAGAATACGTATGAGGAGTGATGTGCCTATTGGGACGGCGTTAAGTGGTGGTGTGGATTCCAGTGCGGTAGTAGGGGCTCTGAAACTTGTGTCGAATCAAAGTGAAGAATATGCAGCAGACTGGCAGCATGCTTATGTTGCATCTATGCCGAATACCAGATTGGATGAGACACAGTATGCAGAAATAGCAGCGGCCTATGTCGGTTTGGAAATCAAGAAAGTTCTGATTGAGACGGTTCCGGCGGAAGAACTATTTCGCTATATGTATATATGCGAGGATCCCTATATTACCAGCCCTGTGCCCTTTATGCAGACGTATGGAGCAATTGGGGCAGACGGGGTTAAAGTTACGATTGACGGACATGGGGCAGACGAATTGTTTGGCGGGTATTCTTTTGATTTTATATATGCTGTTGGAGCAGCTGAGAATGATCCTGATAAAATAAAGGATATTTATCGTACTTATAATGGCATAATGACTACGGAAGATAGGATATCATATCAGCATTTTTCTGATATGATAAAAGATCTGACAATCAGACAGGAAAAGGATCAATTCAGGACGATGGATGTGCTTAATAGAAGATTGTATGAAAGCACACATGTGGCTACGTTGCCAACAATACTGCGCTGTTATGAACGGTATGGAATGGGAAATGGGCTTGAAATTAGGATGCCGTTTATGGATTACAGGATTGTCAGTTTTGCTTTTTCCATTCCATGGCATTCCAAAATAAATGGTGGATACAGCAAAAAAATTATCAGGGATATGGCAGCACCTTTTATGGATAAAAGGATTATGTATCGGAAGACAAAAATCGGCTTTAATTCGCCAATGACAGAATGGATGCTTGGCGCCTGGAAAGAGTTTATTTTGGATACGATACATTCAAGGGAGTTTCATGAATGTGGATTGTTGAATCCACTGGATGTCCAAATTGAGGTGGAGGCGTTTTATCAAAGTGAAAGGCATACTTTTGCAATGGGAGAAACTGTGTGGAAAAGCTTGGTTCCGTTTTTATGGAAGAAATCGATGCGGTTGTAAGGAAGGCGGAAATGATGGGAAATGTGGATGCGGATAAATTTCATATTGCAAATAAATGGATATATTTGCTGAACAAAAATGTTTCGGTTTTAGCACCTCTGTATGATCGAGGGACTACCGGGATTATAATTTATGGCGTGACGGATTTGGCACTGAGATTGATGGATGAATGCGCAAAAAAAGACAGTAAAATAGAAGTTTTGGGGATTACAGATAAGCGGATTGGTGCGAAGGGTGGATTTTATGAAGGAATTCCACTTATCCCTGTAAACCGACTGACAGAAAAGAGTGGTGAAGGGGTTATGATCGTGGTCACTGCAGTGGGAGCTTTGAAAGAAATTATGACCGATCTGAAGGGGAGAGGAATTAGGAATATGATTGCGCTACAAGATTTGATTTATGATGCCTATGATTATCAAAATAAATTATGAGGGTGTAAACAATGAATATTGCGACAATTCTATTTACATATAATCGAAGTATACATACAGCAAAAGTGTTGGAAGCATTAGAGCAAAATACGATATTGCCTCAAAAACTTTATATTTTTCAAGATGGTTTAAAAAGTGAAGAATATAGGGATGAGTGGGAAAAAGTCAATGCGCTGATCCGAAAAGTGGATTTTTGTCCTGTGGAAATAAAGATTTCAAAGGAGAATAAAGGTTTGGCAGAGTCCATTGTATCGGGAATTGATTATGTTTTTACTGAAAATGATGCGGTGATTGTACTTGAAGATGATTGTGTGCCGATGCCGGGATTTATGCGGTTTATGCTACAGTGTTTTGAAAAGTATGCAAAAGAGAAAAATGTATATTCCGTGAGTGGTTATGCATGGCCAATTTATGTAGAGTCTGCGATATATGATGCATATTTTTGTGGGAGAATTTCCAGTTGGGGATGGGGAACATGGAAAGACAGGTGGGTGAAATTTGAACGAAATTATGATTTGCTGAATGACATAAGAAGTGATGAAGAAGCTTCTAAAAGATTGTCACAATGGGGAGGAAGAGATACACTTCCAATCCTATTGGGAAATATTAACGGGAATATAAACTCATGGGCTGTTTTTTGGAGCTTGAAGATAATTGCAGATAATGGTTTGTGCATCAATCCGTATCAATCGTTGATTGCAAATGTTGGTTGTGACGGTAGCGGAGAGCACTGTGGAGTGAGTGATATCGCAAATTCGCAGATGCAGGAGAAAGACATCGAGATATACAGACTTCCCATGGTGAAAATAGATGAAAAGGTTCGGGATGCATTTCAAGAATTGTATGGTGACTATTATCATAAAGACGGATTCACAAAGGTCTTAATATGGGGAACTGGGAATTTATATAATCGAAATAAAAAGAATTTATTACAGAAAGTGACAGTGGAGGCGTTTATAGACTCTTTCAAGAAGTTTAAGTATTTCGAGGGTAAAAAAATTATAAGGGAAGAAGAAATATTGAAGTATGATTTTGAACAAATCATAATTGAAATTGAGAATTTGGAAGAAACGAACAAAATAAAAAATCGCCTGATTCAAAAATATCAAATAAGTGAAGAACGTATTTTTATTGATCTATGAAGTGGCCATTTATGTTTCAATTCTTACAGTGGATAACGTGGCTCATCAGACAGTTTGAAAAATAAAAAGAAGTAATAGTAATAGGCAGAAGAACACAGAAATAGTCAGGGATTTAGAATCTGAAAAATATTTTGTAATATTAGAAAATTTGATGAAAAGGATTGGAGAAGGGAAAACGGTATGAACTACGTTGGCAGTATAGAAAATGATGCGGAATTAATCTCAGGGACGAAAAAAATCTTGATTTATGGAGCAGGAAAATATGGGAAAAGAGTGTATAGAAATCTTATAGCAAATGGAAGGAATAAGGATGTTGTCGCGTTTGTAGAAACTGTGCCAGAGAATAAGGAAGAGGCTGATTATTGGGGGGGTATTCCTGTTATAGGATTGAAAGAGGCCTGTGATGTATATAGAGATGCAATCGTATGTATTAGTGGAAAATGTGCGGATGAGATGGAAAAGTTACTGGTAGCACATGACATGAATAATGTTCATCACATAGAGTTTACAGCGGATTGTGAAAGGTGGGGAACAGAGTACGGTGGTTTCTATATACCTCAAACATATAGTAATGCTGATTCTTTAATTATTTATTCTTTTGGTATAGGGGAAGACTTGTCGTTTAGTCAAGAAGCTATACGAAGAGGAGCAGAAGTGTATGCGTTTGATCCTACACCAAGAGCTATTACATATGTGAAAAATAATGGATTGTATCAGCATCCCCGGTTTCATTTTTATCCGGTTGGTCTCTCCAATCGGGATGGACAGGCAAATTTCTATTTGCCTGTTCGTTCAGAATATGTATCGGGATCTATGATTTTGCATAAGGCAGTAGATAAAGGGCGCTTACTTGAAGTGAAAATGAAAAGATTACAAACAATAATGCAGGAATTAGGGCATATAAGAATAGATATTCTTAAAATGGATATTGAAGGGGCTGAATTTGAAGTAATGAATGAAATTATGGAAACATTTGATGAATTCTCCCCTTTTAGAATATGCTGTATGGAAACACATGAAAGATTTTTAGAAGGAAAAATGGTTTTGGATCAGCTGTATAAAACGATGCAAAAGAGAGGATTTTTTGATCGCTTTGGATTAGTTGAAGAGCCCACTTTTGTGAGATGTTAATTGGATTGAGGGTGTTTGGTATGGACGTCAGCAAAAAGATGAGAAAGCTGCATAAAGAGATAAATGATTTTGTAAGAGAAACTGTTATAAAAATTTTTCCTGAATATGTCAATGAGAAAGAATATAAACGATATACGGGAAAAAATCTAAATTTAAAAGATCCCCAAACATATTCGGAAAAAATCAGATATATTATGTTGCATTCTGAACAAAACAGATTTATGGCACTGTGTGCAGACAAGTATAATGTAAGAAGATATATTGAGAAGAAGGGGTTGGTTTTTTTACTGAATACTTTATATGGAGTGTATGAAAATGTAGATGAGATAGATATTGATATATTACCGAATCAGTTTGTCCTGAAATGCGTACACGGATCTGGATATAATGTATTTTGTAAGAATAAAGCTGAATTTGATTGGAAGAGGGAAAAGAAAAAAATCCGAGAATGGCAGGAAGAAAATTATGGCTATAAATATGGAGAACTATTTTATTGCCATATTAAGCCGCGTATTATATGTGAAAAGTATTTGGAAGATAGTAGTGGAGAGTTGCTGGATTATAAAATTCATTGTTTTGGTGGAGAACCTAAAATGATACAGGTCGATTTTGATCGCAATACAGGGAGAAAACACACAAGAAATTTTTATAGTGTTGATTGGGAGGATATTCCGGTAAGCGTTTTATATCCACGAAACAGAGAGAAAAAACAGGAAAAACCGGAATGTCTGAAACAAATGTTGGAATATGCGAGGATTTTATCAAAGGATTTTCCTATGGTTCGGGTTGATTTTTATTATATTGATAAAAAAATTATTTTTGGTGAATTGACGTTTGCGCATGGATGTGGAATAGAAAAAATCACACCTTCAAAATATGATAAATTGTGGGGCAGTTGGATTCATATTTCAGGGAGATAAAACTTATGAGCAATTATTTTTATTTTAATGAAAAATGTGAATATCCTAAAGATAGATTTTGCAGGCCAAGCGAACTATATCCGGAATATTTATTTAAGAATGCGGGAATATCGAATGAAAAAAATGACGTTTATGAAATGATCCGTAATATGTTCATTGCACTTGAACTGGATAAAGATAATTTGGGAACTGAGAAATGGAATCCGCTTGGAAGATATATAAAAAGAGGGCAGACAGTTCTTATAAAACCCAATTTAGTGACAGATAAAAATGGTGCGGAGAAAAATCGAAGAAAAGCGATGGAGTGTTTGATCACACATCCTTCAGTAGTCAAATGCATTTTAGACTATGTTTTGATTGCTCTGGATGGAACAGGCGGGGTGATAGTAGGAGATGCTCCGATACAGGACTGTGATTTTAAGAGATTAAAAAGAATAAGCGGATATCAGGCACTGGAGGATTTTTATAAACAAAATTTTTCAGAGCATTTTACGATAAAGGACTTTAGAAAAATAATATTAACAGAAAAACAAGGTAAAAAGATACAGTCTGAGAATAAAGAGATGGAATTTAGTACACAGATTGTAAATCTTTCTAAACAATCATACTTTTATGGTAAAAATTATGAGAAGATATTGAGAATTACAAACTATGATGCAAAGGATACTAATCAGCATCATTGCAGAGATGTGCAGGAATATTGTTTGAACAGCGCATGTCTGGTAGCGGATGTAATTATAAGTATTCCGAAACCTAAAACGCATAGATTAGCCGGATATACCGGTGCATTGAAAAATTTTGTGGGAATTAATGCAAGAAAAGAGTATTTGCCTCATCATAGAAAGGGAGAAAAGAAAAAGGGTGGGGATGAATACCCGGTAAGGGATAGTGTTAAGAGGTTTTCGAGTCAGCTGGATGATTGGAAAAATAGGGCTTATAAAAAAAATTATGAATTTGCCGCTTCTTTTATTACGAATATAAATGCGCTGATTATGAAGAGACATAGAGACCGGACCAGATACGGAATGTGGTATGGGAACGATACGATATGGCGGACTATACTGGATCTAAATCGTATTATAAATTACTGCGATAATGAAGGAAATATAAGAGATACAAGGCAAAGAAAAATACTTTATCTTGGTGATATGATTGTTTGTGGAGAGAAAGAAGGTCCGTTATCACCATCTTATAAAAGAATTGGAGGGTTTCTTTTTGCAGATAATGCGGTGGTATTTGATTTGTGTCTTGTTAAGCTGATGGGATATGACTACTTAAAGATTCCGACATTAAAAAATGCAATGAGAGATAAAATGCTTTACGATGGTGAGACTGTATTTTTGCATTCTAACCAACCTGAATATTGCGGAGGCATAAACCATAAAATGAAACATTTTGAGTTTGAACCCACAAGCGGATGGAGAGGGCATATAGAAGTCATATAAATAGAAATTTTGCAAAGTGAAGGGGATTATGAATATATTATTAGTCACGGGAACTTTTACACATAATAAGAGAGTGCCGCTTGGGGGGATGGGAAAAGCGGTATATATGATAGCTAATGGATTGCAGGAAAGAGGAAATGAGGTAAAAATTTTAGCTCCCGGCTATGATGATCAAAGAAGAAAATATAAGGGAGTGGATGTACTTTCTTATAAGTCTGTCCAATTTTTAGAAAAAGTAAGTGATTTTCAAATGCTGCTCTCAATTATCCGGCGAGAAATTGATATACAGAAAAAAATAAAAAGTATTGATAAAACCTGGAAAATAGATGTGATACATTATACGGGATGGTTTGGAATCGGTTTGTTGCATACAGGGAAGATTCCGGCAGTGATGAGGATATCTTCATATACGAAGGCACAGCTGTCTTCTAATTATACACGATCTCGTGTAAGAGTATTGAGTTTTTTAGAACAAACTGCAGCGAAAAATATGGATTTCATTTATGCGCCAGGTAATGTTATGGCGCAGACACTTGGGAGAGATATAAAGAGGAATATTAAAGTTATCGAGACCCCTTATATTCCTGAGAAGGTATGTGAAAATACAGAAATATTGAATAAAAAAATGAAAGGGAAGAAGTATCTATTGTTTGTTGGGAGAATGTCAGCAGATAAGGGGATTTTTGTGGTGCGGGATGTTTTACGGTGTGTATTGCAGAAATATTCAGATATTAATTTTGTATTTGCTGGTGCAGAAGCCGAAAAAGGTATCACAAAAGAGATTGTTGCGGCAGCTGGAAAATACAGACATCGTGTTGTGATACTTGGAGAACTTTCACATGAGTTATTGTTTCCGGTCATGCGTGAGGCAGAAATTATTTTGATGCCATCTCTTATGGACAACTTCCCGAATACATGTGCAGAGGCAATGGCTTTGGGATGTATTGTGATCGGTACAAAGGGAAGTAGCCTGGAACAATTTATCACAGATGGATATGATGGATTTTTGGCGAAGAGGAATAACGCAAATAGTTTGCGAAAACAAATTGAGAGGGTACTAAGTATGAATGCTGCGCAGAGAGCAGAGATGAAGGCCCGTGCAATAACGAGGGTACAGCGATTAGATCAGAAAAAATTTTTTGATAAGTTGGAGAGAATTTATTATCACGTGTCGAATATGCCGTATAAAAATTATATTACGAAAGACTTTTCTAAATAACTTATTTGAGTAAAGATATCAGAATGGATAATTATATATGAATTGTAAAGAAAGCATAGTGTTTGAGGGAATAGAGGTTAAAGATAATAGTATTACTAAAATTAGATTACTTATAACATGAATGTGAAAACTTAAAATTATCTGAGCAGGATATCAAGCAAGCATGATAAAAAACAGGTATTAGCCGGATATAGTGATTTTTCAGGAATGGTTATGTGTATCTATATAGATAGTGCTAAATAGTTTATTGAGAGGAGAAATTTTCAATGAAAAAATCAGTAATTTCAGTATTAACAACATTGACAGGTGTCGTTATCGGAGCGGGAGCGGCAGGAAGAGTAATCGGTGGAGAAAAAGATAAAATAAAAGCCATGTCTGACAAACATCTTGATCTTTTCCTGATGATGACCCAGTGGGTAAAAGTAAAGCAGGAAGGGAAAAATCTATCATCTTTTTTTGAAAAGAATGGCTATAAGAGAATTGCTATTTATGGTATGAGTTATGCTGGGGAAGCACTCGTTGAAGAATTGAAAGATACAGATATTCAAGTTGTTTATGGTATTGATAGAAACGCGGATTCTATTTATGCGGATGTAGATATCGTATCTATGGAGGATGATTTAAGAGCAGTGGATGTTATCGTTGTAACGGCAATTACTTTCTTTGACGAAATTGAGGAGGAGCTTTCAAAGAAGGTGGCCTGTCCGGTTATCTCATTAGAAGATATTTTGTATGAGGTGTGATGGTGGCGTTTTGACAGGTGTCTATTTTGAAATTAGATGAGAACATTGGCAATTTTATACTTTATATCAGAACCGTTTTAAATGGTCTGCCTAAAAATGATTTGGCAAGTATGAAACAAGTACTTTATATTTATATCTTTCTATGTGCAGGGAAAGAAGACTTTTCGAATGGGATGCTTTATAAATTGTATCTTCTTTTAGCTATTCATTATAAGATATAATGGTTGTCATACATTTTTGGCTCTGAATATTGAGGTAACTATTTAAGGAAATGCTTAATAATTTTAGGATT
The DNA here is from genome assembly GCA_910584915.1 of uncultured Lachnospiraceae bacterium. GTDB lineage: Bacteria > Bacillota > Clostridia > Lachnospirales > Lachnospiraceae > 1XD8-76. The sequence goes on along the minus strand of CAJUDM010000014.1, from coordinate 56,246 downwards.
GACATTATAAGAAGGATGGAGAGCATGCTAAATATTACTGTAATTACAGTCTGCTATAATGCAAAAAGCAAGGTGAGAGAAACGATAGAAAGTGTATGTAGTCAGACGTATCCCAATATTGAATATTTGATTATTGATGGGAACTCAACAGATGGCACAGGAGAGATACTCGCTGAATACTCAGGATATTTTAATATTAGAATTTTTATTGAAGAAGATTTTGGCGTATATAATGCCATGAATCGTGGAATTGCCAGAGCAAGTGGAGATTATATATTTTTTTTAAATGCAGGTGACACTTTATATAATAAATATGTATTAGAGGAAATGTATCAATATATAAAAGAGGATACGAAGGCTATATATTATGGGAAAATTTGTTTCATTTCTTCTGATGGTTCTAAAATAATAAAAGACTATGCAGAAGGAAAAGAGACTTTGGAAGAAAAGTTATTAAATGGAAATATGCCTTGTCATCAAAGCATTTTTGCACCTAAAGAATTGCTGGTCAATCATTATTTTAGAGAACAGTATAAGATCAGAGCAGATTATGAATGGCTTTTTTATTCTGTAACTAGGGGAAATGTATGTAGAAGTGTACCTGTTATAGTGAGCAATTATGATGCAATGGGTATAAGTGGAGAACCGGAAAATGCAGAGTTGCTTTTTTATGAAGAAAAGCAGATATTGGATGAATATCAAGAAAGATATAAACAAGTGGTTCAATATTCAAATATGAACGAAGTATTAATGGAATGGAAAGTGTTAGCTCAAAAACATTTGTTTATGTTTCAGATAATGAACCAATGGGTGGAGTTAAAGCAAAAAAATATTTGTATAGGGGAATATTTGCAGAAAAAAGGATATCAGCATATTGCAATTTATGGAATGAGTTTTATAGGGCGTAGATTATATGAGGAATTGGCAAATCATGTAAAGATTGAGTATGCCATTGATAAAAATGCAAATAATATATGTATGGATATATGTATGTATTTGCCGGATGATAATCTGAAAGAAGTGGATGCAATAATAGTGACTACAGTGATGCGTTTTGGAGAAATTGCAGAATTACTTCATAAAAAGGTTAAAAGTTCCGTTTTATCTTTGGAAAATATAATTAATGAATTATTGATGAATTATCCGGATTAGAGCATTGGAGCAAAATGGAGGACGGATAATAATTGAGTATTACTTTTATAAAAATATAGAGAGGCTATGAATCGTGAATGAAAATATCAGTAATTATCCCTGTATATAATGTAGAAAGTTTTTTGAAAGAATGTTTAGAGAGCGTGATATCACAAACCGTTAAAGAGAAAGAAATTCTTTGCATTGATGATGGATCAACAGATGATTCCTATGAGATTTTACAACAATATCAAAAGAGCTATCCATATATCCGTGTTTTCCGACAGGAGAATAAAGGAGCGGGTGAGGCCCGCAATATCGGGTTAAAGGAAGCTGTAGGAAAATATATATGCTTTCTGGATGCGGATGATTTTTATCTGGATTCTCAGGCTTTGGAAAAAATGGTTTATGCCTGTGAAAGTAACGGGGTGCAGGCGTGTGCAGGACTGCGCAAATTGTATAATGGAGATTCGTTAGAAGATTTTCATTGGTGTAGGAATTATTTTAAGGATGGAAATAATTCTGAGGGGGTTATACTAGAATATGTAGATCATCTGGATGATTATTATTTTCAGAATTATGTTTTTGAGTTAGAGCCAATCCGAAAGAGTAGAATATTGTTTCCATCATACAGAAGATATGAGGATCCCCCCTTTTTTCTGAAGGCTATGATAGCAATTAAGAGATATATCGTTTTACCGGTAGAGTTTTATGGCTATCGGTTTGCGGAAGAAGCGATTTCCCGAAAGGATAAGTACATAGAAGATACATTAAAGGGAATACGGGACAATATTAAACTTGCCCGGGAAAATCAATTATATAAGCTTGAGAGGAAATTGATCGGCAGGATAGGAATAGAATACGTAGCAGGTGTTGTCCTAAATGCCAGTGAGGAGATGCTTGATTTTTTATATGAAATTCAGACGATGGTATTCGGAAAGAATATCGCAGGGAAATCTGAAGATGCACAAACAAAAGCTTTTGACAATGTACTGATTCTAACAGCGATAAATTTGAAGGGGGTAAAGATAGGAGATTACTTTGAGAAAAAAGGCATCACGAGCATTGCAGTCTATGGATTAGGAAATTATGGAAACGTCGTGATCAGGGAACTGAAAAAGTCGGATAAGATTACTTTGTATGGTGTCGATCAGAAAATAAAAGAAAGAGATGATATTGAGATCGCTGCGTTAGGAGAGGCTAATGAGAAATGCAGTGATATTATCGTGACGCCGGCTGAAAAGAATACTGAAATTGCGAATGAACTAAGGCGGACATGGAGAGGAAATGTCTGGGAATTGAATGCATTGCTCAAACTGGTGATGAAAGATTATGAAAGCAGGATTTGTTAGATGGAGATAATTATCTGGGGAACCGGAAAAGGTGCAGAAGATATCATTCCTTGTCTGAAAGAAGAAAACGGAGTTATCGCATATGTGGATAACGATCAGACAAGATGGGGTAATAAGTTTCATGACAGTTTTGTGATCGCACCGAAAGAACTGATAAACATGCAGTTTGATTATGTGATCGTAGCGGTTGCCATAAATTATAAAAGCATAGTGGAGCAGTTGACGGAGTTATCTGTTGAACATAATAAAATTATAACGCCTTATTCCTTTGATCATACAAAGTACAGCAAATGGAGAAAACTGTTTTATTTAGATGAATTGTGTTTTATTGAGCTGAACCGGAAAATGGAAGATGTATCTCTGCATGTTCAAAATATGGAATATGAAGTTGCGTCGAAAATGCAGGTTGGATATTATAGGTTTCCTAAAATAGCGGATTGGAAAGCTACCATATCTGAAATTGTCGAAAAAGGGAAATCTCTCAGCAGATTTGGCGATGGGGAGCTTGATTTGATGCTCGGAGGAGATAATTCTTTGCAAGAAAAGGATAAAGAACTCGCCCTCAGGCTGAAAGAAGTACTGACGGGCAATCTGGAAAACCTTATGGTGGCAATACCGGACGTATATGGAAATATGGAAGGAAGGACCGAAGAATTTAAGAAGTGTTTTCGCAGTCATCTGGTAAGAGGGGGAAGAGAGCGGGTATATGTGTTGCTAGATTTTGAGCGGACATATTATGATGCTTTTATTACCAGACCATACAAGGACTTTATAGATAAAAGAATGGCGGAAGAGAAGTTTAAAGCAATAAAACAAATATGGAAGGACAGAGATATCACTATTGTAGAAGGGGAATGGACAAGGCTGGGGCTTGGCAATGATCTGTTAGCCGGTGTAAGGACATGTGAAAGAATTCTCTGTCCAAGTACAAACGCTTTCCAAAAATATGATTTGATATTGCGGGCAGTAAAAAAAGTGGATAAATCGAGATTGATATTAATTGCGTTGGGAGCGACGGCAACGGTTTTAGCGTATGATTTAACAAAAGAAGGGTATCAGGCGTTGGATATTGGACATATCGATATCGAGTATGAATGGTTTTTAAGAGGAGAGGACAGGAAGATTTCTATTCCAGGAAAATATGTAAACGAAGCGCCCGGAGGGCGGATAACAGAAGAGACAGGAGATTTGCCGGACTATTCAGATGAAGTGATCACAAAAATTTTATAATTTGATTTTGGTACTGTATAGGGGACAATTTTATGCAGGATGATTTTTTTTATCGGGAAGAATATAAAAAATTAAAAATATTACAGACATCCCTTCGTCAATACAAGACTCTCTATTTCTATGGCGCCGGTCTCAGAAGTGAAGAGCTTCTGCAGATGCAACGGGATAGATTTTCTTTTTTGCAAAAGCCGGCGGCTTTTTTGGTGACCGGAAAAAATAATAATTCTTCTGTCAGTCAGGAGCAATTGGACGGTATTCCCATATACTGCATAGATGAGATTACCAAATTCCCGGAAAATTCAGCGATTGTTGTAGTTGCCATGGATATTTATCATGACGAAATAAGACAGAAATTATCTGATATCACTGTCCCATGTCCTGATATTTACTATCTGACAGATGCTATGGAGCAGCTTTTGACAAGAGAATTTTTAAAGGATTATCTTCCGAAATATAAACTCCGTGCCGGTTTTCTTCCATTTGCTGGCCGCCATAGTGCGGATGCTGATCTATACCAGGACAAGATCCAAACATACAGCGTCATGTGTGAGAAGGATGAAAAGACTTTGACACATTTCCCCGAAGTGCCGTGGATATCAAATATTCAGGCGGGGGTGGCTATGGCTCAAAAGAGAATTGCGGATATCGGTGATGATACGGGAGAGAATATATCCGCTTTAAACCCCTACTATAATGAATTGACGGGGTTGTATTGGGTATGGAAAAATACTGATCATGAATTTTCGGGAATCTGTCATTACAGAAGACGATTTGAATCGGATATTGTATTGCCTCCTTTATTACATGATGAGACGGATATTATCCTGCCGCTTCCTTTTGTGGTGGGACATAACCTGAGGACTTATTATCAACATTGGGGGGAAGCTGCCTATTATGATGCCATGTTGCAGATCATTAAAGAAAAATATCCGGCGTATCATGATACGGCTCTATGGTGTGCATCGCATCCCATGTTTATTCCCAATAATATCTGTATAGCGAGGAGAGACATTTTAGAGGAGTATTGTTCCTTCTTATTTGATGTTGTCTTTTCAGTGGAGGATAGAATGACTGCATACAAAGGAAATAAGCAAAAAAGATGCTGGCTGTCGGAACATGTGTCAACGATATATTTTATCTATCATATGAAAGATTATCGCGTGCTTTTCTCCAAGATAGAAAGGTGTTGGTGATATGTGCCGTAAAATAAGTATTGTTGTCCCTGTCTACAATGCTGAGTGTTATCTGGGTCAATGTATTGAGAGTATTATAAGCCAAAGTTACAGAAACCTTGAAATTATTCTTGTAAATGATGGTTCAACGGATCATTCTTCAGAAATATGCAGACATTACGTGGGTGTGGATGATCGCATTGTGGTTGTGGATCAAAAAAATCAGGGGGTAGTGAGAGCACGTCAGTCAGGCGTTGAAGCAGCCACAGGAGATTTTATCGGATGGGTGGATGCGGATGACTGGATAGAGCCTGAATATATAGAGAAACTGGCAGAATTACAGAAAGAATCCGAGGCGGATATTGTGGCTGTTGCTCATTATCATGATATCGGCGGTGACAGCAGATTGATAAAAAACGGGGTGGATGCCGGTGTGTATGGCGTGGAACAGCTGTTGCCGGTTATGCTTTACACCGGAAAATTTTTTGAGTATGGGATCACCCCTCAATTGTACACGAAACTTTTCAGAGTTGATATTTTGAAAAAAGCGCAGTTAATGGTCGATGCTCATATTATTGCCGGCGATGATGCCGCTGTTGTGTATCCAGGCCTGTTAATGGCGGATAGGGTATGTGTGTCGGACATATCAGGTTATCATTATGTTCAGCATCCCGCATCCATCACAAAAACCTGCTTTACAGAAGAGACAGAGAGAATCAGGGTATTGCTGAAATTTTTGGCAGATACTTTTAGCAAAGCCGGCGTAAGTGCCCGGACAGACCATCAGCTTGCCGCATATGAAAATTATATGTTTGCATTGAGGCAGATCGATATATTTGACATTGCGGACAGTAAAAAAGTGCTTGTTCCCTATGGAGGTTTTGAAGAGGGGGACAGGCTTATAATTTACGGGGCGGGTGTATTGGGGCAGGAGATATATCGCTATCTTGAAAGGGACGGAAGGGTAAGGCTGGGCGGTTGGGTTGATAAAAATTATGAGGTTTACCGCAGGCAGGGACTTCCGGTAGACAGCCCGGATATATTGGCGAAGGCGGAGCCGGAATTTAAATATATTTTAATCGCAAATATCACAGAGAGCGCAGCTATGGCAATCAGAGATTTTTTGTTGTCTGTCGGTGTGAACGGAGAAAAAATAAAGTGGTTTACGCCGAAGTTCAGAGGGATAGTATAGATGCGGTGAAGACTATCCGCAGGCCGGGCAGAGCTTATTGGAGCAGTACTATCGTACCTTGACAATCACATATCTTACATCAGGAAACATATAATATTATCATATATTAAATAAGTAAAATTTTTTATTATATACTTGTCAAACGATACAAGCTTTGCTATACTGCTTTCGAAAGCATGTATTCTTTTGAAATTCTTGTGGTGGAACTGCCATTCTAAAGGAATCTTTCCTGTCTGACTTCAATGGAAACCTATGCTTTTTATCCAATGAAATTAATTGCATGGGATTTGAAAGAAGCCGGATGGCGGAAGATAATGCTATAGAGGAGGCAGGAATTTCTATTGCGGAATAAAGCGGAGGTAAGGAAAGTGAGTATTTTTGAATACGATGAAGAGGATACGCGCCGGGCGATGAGGGAGTATGAGTATGAGAGGGGCGTAATAGAGGGCGAGGCAAAAGCTGTTCTGCATTTACTGAGAGGGAAAGGCGAAATTTCTATAGAACTTCAGAAAGAGATCATGGCAGAAAAGAATATAGATGTTTTAGAGGATTGGTTGAACTTTGCTGCTGAAGCAAAAAGTGTTGATGAGTTTATAAAAAGAAAATAGAAGGCTTATTTTAAAGATAATAAGAGCAGCTTTTTATAAAAGCGAGGAATGCAAAAACTCCCGATGTAAGATATGTGATCGTCTTACATCGGGGGTTTTTTATGGATCTTATGATTTACGGCGCCCAGGCGACGGCGCTGGGGACATGCAAAGCGTTGAAAAAATTATATTCGGCGAGGAAGGCGGCGGGATTTCTTGTCTCCTCGATGGAGGGCAACGCGCCGGTGCTGGCGGGGCTGCCTGTGCGGGCGATCTCGGAGTTTGCGGAGGCGCTTTCGGCAGAGGAGAAGGACAATACGGAGATACTGATCGCGACACCGGAAAATGTGATGGAGGAGATAGAAAATACGCTGGAGGGTTATGGCTTCAGGTGCCATGTCAGGCTCACATCTCTGCGTTTCGCGGAACTTATGCGCTGCTACTATGCGGCAGAAGGTGAATTTCTGCCTCTGGCGGCGTTGCCGGTGGGCTTTCACAAGCCGGATATACAGATGTTTATGGCAAAATTTTATATGGACAAGCCGCTCAGATCGGATTATCGGATGCCGGAGTGGATGATATCGATACAGGTCGGAGCCGCGCTGTGCAGGGAGCGGGTGGCGGATATTCTGGACTGCACGGGCAGTAATATTTCAGCAAAAAATGTTAATTATTCGGAACTGACAGCGCTCTACTGGATCTGGAAAAACCGTCTCATACAGAAAACGACAGTTGATGATCAGAAATATTATGGCCTGTCGCACTATCGAAGGATTCTGGAGTTGTCGCCGGATGACATATTGAGGCTGGCTGACAACGATGTGGACGCGGTGTTGCCGTATCCGATGCCCTATGAACCGGATATCGGGGAGCATCACAAAAGGTATCTGGCGGAGGCGGACTGGAATGCGCTGCGTCTGGCGCTCATGGAGCTGCAGCCGGAGTATGCGGAGGCGTTTCCGGACATTCTGGGACAGCAATATTTCTATAACTATAATATTATCCTTGCGAAAAAGTCTGTCCTTGCGGCGTACTGCGAGTGGCTGTTTCCCATCCTGGAGCGGGTCGAAGAGCTCAGCGTCCCAAAGGGGAGCGAGAGACAGGACAGATACATAGGCTATATGGGAGAGACGCTGGAGACTTTGTATTTTATGTACAACAGGGACAGGCTGAATATTGCGCATGCCGGATGCCGGTTTTTAGTATGAGAGATCAGCTGTTTGTGACGCCTCAAAATGAGGAGTGGGATGATAAGATCGGCTGACAGGGAGAGAATATGGCAGAAAATGATGTTGCAGGGCGATATAGAGGGAATTGTTTTGCAACTATTGTCAGAGCTGTCGGATCTGGCTGTAGCTCCCTGACAATGAAAATTGATTCAGCGAATACAGCAAATAGAAGAAACAGAAAAGGGGAGACAAACCATGAATTTTGAACTGACCGCATCGATGATGTGCGCCAACTACGGAAATCTGGAACGGGAAGTAAAGCTGCTGGAGGATGGCGGCATCGATTCGTTCCACATCGATATCATGGACGGCCGTTATGTCCCGAATTTTGCCATGTCCTTAAACGATATGGCCTATATCGCTTCCGCGACAAAAAAGCCGTTGGATGTTCATCTGATGATCGAGCACCCGAACAACAATATCCAGATATTTTTGCGGAGACTGCGCCGGGGGGACACGGTGTATATCCATCCCGAGGCGGAGTACCATCCGTCCACGACCCTGCAGAAGATCATCGATGCAGGCCTGGTTCCGGGCATCGCGATCAATCCGGGGACAAGCGTGGAGACTGTGTATGAGATGCTCAGGATCGTGAAGAAGGTGTTGGTCATGACGGTGAATCCGGGAAACGCGGGACAGATGTATATGCCCTATGTCGGGAAAAAGATTTCGCGGCTGCTCTCCTTAAAGGAGGAGATGCACTTTAAGGTGTACTGGGACGGCGCCTGCAGCGCGGACAAGATCCAGAAGTTTGCGCCGATGGGGATGGACGGGTTTGTGCTTGGGACGACGCTTTTGTTTGGAAAGGAGGCGTCTTACGGGGAGACGCTGCGGGAGATCCGCGCCTATGGGGACGATATGGAGGCATACGGCGGGTGAGGCTGGGAAAAGGAGAGGAGTGTCGATGAATATAGCAGTCATTCTGGCTGGCGGGACAGGAACCCGTCTGGGCGGAGATATTCCGAAACAATATATGGAAGTGGGGGGAAAACCGGTGATCGGATACTGTCTGGATACCTTTTTCAGACATCCATCGGTGGATGCGGTACAGATCGTGGCGGAAGAATGCTGGCGGGAGTATATCTTAAAATATATAGAAAGTATAGCCTGCGTATCAAAGAGAAATTCAGATGAAACTATAGCCGAAAATACAAGCCGCAGTACAAGTAAAAATGCAGACAGTAAGACGGATGAACATACGGATCATAAAGAGAACAGAAATGCCAATTATAAAGGGAACTGGTATACCGATCACAAAGAAAACATCGATATAAAATGGAAGGGCTTCTCCGCGCCCGGTTCCAACAGACAGTTGTCCATTTATCACGCTCTGGAGGACTGTATGGCCTATGCTTCCCCCGATGATCATGTGATGATCCACGATGCGGCGAGGCCTCTTGTCAGTGATGCGTGTATCGCGGCGAGCTTTGAGGCGGTGCGGAGGCACGACGGCGTATTGCCGGCGCTCCCGATGAAAGATACCGTCTATCTCAGCGCGGACGGAAAAAGGATATCCTCCCTGTTGGACAGGAAACAGGTCTTCGCGGGGCAGGCGCCGGAAACTTTTCATCTGGGAAGGTATTATGAGGCAAACAGGGCGCTTCTGCCGGAACGGATAAAGGAGATCAACGGCTCGACGGAGCCGGCGATCCTGGCGGGACTGGACGTCGCCGTGGTGGAGGGAGATGAGGGGAATTTCAAGATCACCACGGCGCAGGATCTGGAGAGGTTTCGGCAGAAGGTCGCCGCAGATGCGATGCATAAAACGATGTATAAAGAATAGATTTTATATTCGGGAGAATATGTATCTGCGGCAGAAAAGCGGAATATAGTTGTGAAAAAGCTGTCCTGCCGGAATGAAAACGGTGTAGGCTTATAAGGAAAGCGAGAAAAAGCAGGTCTGCCGGAATGGAGCCGGTCAGACAGGGTGAGCAGTTCCTGCAGGGCAGGAGCGGAAAAGGATCAGAGGAGAACAATGAAAGCATACGTACTGCACGGAATAGGCGATATGAGATACGAGGAGGTCAAGGAGCCGACCCTGAAGCCGGGGGAGGTTCTGGTGGAGGTGAAAGCCGCGGGCATATGCGGTTCCGACATCCCGCGGATCTTTGAGACGGGGACATACTCTTACCCGCTGATACCGGGACATGAATTCTCAGGCGTTGTGGTAAAAGCGGCGGCGCAGGCGGAGGAGCAGTGGCTCGGAAAGCGGGTGGGCGTATTTCCGCTCCTGCCCTGTAAGAGCTGTGCGCCCTGCAGGAGTGGGCGCTTTGAGATGTGCCGGAAATACAGTTATTTCGGCTCCCGGACGGACGGAGCTTTCGCACAGTATGTGGCGGTGCCGGTGTGGAATCTGGTGGAGCTGCCGAAGAGTGTCTCCTTTGAGGCTGCGGCGATGTTCGAGCCGATGGCGGTGGCTGTACACGCCATGAGGAATATCGGGCTGTCGGGAGAATTCTGCGTGCCGGAAGCGGGCGGGAGAGAAGCCGGAGAGAGTCGGAGTGTCGGTCATGAGGGAGGATTCTCTGTGCCGGAAGCGGGCGAGAGAGAAGCCGGAGAGAGTCGGAGTGTCGGTCATGAGGGAGGATTCTCTGTGCCGGAAGCGGGCGGGAGAGAAGCCGAGGAGAGTCGGAGCGTCAGACATGAGGGAGGATTCCCTGCATCGGAAGCAGGAGAGAGAGGAACCGGAGAGAAGCAGAGCATCGGGGAGGAAGGCGTATTCCCGGTATCTGAGACAGGCGGGAATTCAACCGTCGCGGAGCAGAGCATCCGACCGAAAAGGAGGGAACGGATCGCAGTCTGCGGCCTCGGTACCATCGGCATTTTGCTCACGATGTTTTTGAGGGAAGCCGGGGCGGAGGATCTCTTTGTGATCGGAAACAAGGAATTCCAGAAGCGAAATGCCCTGGAGCTCGGGATACCGCAGGAAAGATTTTTTGATGGGCGGCGTGCGGATGTCGCGGAGCGCCTTCTGGAGCAGACGGACGGCATGGGCGTGGATGTGTTTTTCGAGTGCATCGGAAAAAATGAGACCGTCGCGGAGGGACTTCTTGTGACTGCGCCGGGAGGGCGGATCCAGTTGGTGGGAAATCCCGCCTCCGACATGCATTTTGACAGGAACACCTATTGGAAGATCCTGCGCAACCAGCTGACGGTGAAGGGAAGCTGGAATTCCACCTATCTGCACGCCCCGGAGGACGACTGGCATTATGTGTTAAAGCGGCTTGAGCGGGGGAGGATCCGCCCGGAGTGCTACATCACGCAGAGATTCCCGCTGAAGGACTTGGAGGAAGGGCTCCGCATCATGCGGGACAAAACGCAGGAGTATGTGAAGGTGATGATCGCGCCATAGAAGATGTCATCTGCAGATCGGCTTATGCAGTATTCTGGAAGGGAGCTGGATTCTCAGGGGACTTTTAGAACACGGGCGGTCGGCAATGAGGCTTAGAAAGACAGAGATCAGTTATGGAAGCCGTGGCCTGAAAGTTGACCACGGCTTTGCTGTTTGCCTCATCCTGCGACAATCGTCGGCAGCGACATTTCATTGTACTGCGTGGATATCATCTTGTCGAAGCTGATCCGGGAGTAGATTCCGCTAAACTTATTGTTGTACACAAAAAGTCCCGTCAGATTGCTCGTGCTCACCCATCCGGTGCTTTCGTTTAGCAGGTCGATATTGGGGAGGCGATAGGGTTCATTAAACTGCTGCAGGATATAGTGCTGTCCTCTGCTCTCATCGAGCAGGCGGTTCCACGCCTCCTGATCCTCAAGTTCCACGCCCGCGTGGACGCCGAGAGAGCCGTAGGAGTCCTCGGGCTTGATGATCCAGTTGTCCTTTCGGGAGTAAGCATCTTTTTTTACCCATGCGTATGCGGGATCATCGAGCTCGTCCAGGGAGATCGTAAGGGGGACATGTGCCCGGATGAACGTCTTTTCCTCCCCGGAAAGCAGGCGTTTGGTTTCCGGCATGTGCAGTATCTTGAACAGGATCTTGTTGTGGACGATCTGTGTCCTGAAATCCCCCAAAAGGCAGACTGCACCGGCGCGGACAGCGCTGAGGAAGTCTGTCACTTCGTCAAAATGAGCCAGGATGTCCGAGGTCACCGCCCTGCGGTAGATCAGATCGATCTTTGTGCCGTCTTCAGAGAGACAGTTTTTGCCATCCCATCTCAGCTTTCGGATATCGCAGAGTACTGTCTGACAGCCTTTTTTCTCAAAACGTTCCCGGAAGATCAGGAACTCGTTGGTGGTTGCGTTTTCCATAAAATCCACGATCGCCACAGAGGGCAGCGCTTCTTTATCTCCTGCGTATTCCCGGTAGAGTTTCAGAGCCTCCTCCACCCATGTGTCAAACAGTTCGAAACTGTGCAGAGGGTGGATTCGGCGGAATTCCTGAAAGGCTCTTGAGTGCTCGAAAGCCGTGTTCAGTTCCCTGTCCTCGTTCATCGCGCTTGTCCCGTCTGTATTGAACTCACAGAACCGGAAATCTCCGGTCTCCTCATGATAGAATATGTCGATCCTGGCGATGGGGATATTACAGTGATAGCCGGGATCGCGCAGGATCAGCGCCTCCAGCTCTTCGGGAAAGCCGAACAGCAGGCGGTAGGCTTCATTTCTTTCATATTCGGCGGTCACCTTGTCAAATATGCCGTAGAGCGTGGTGATGGCGCGGTCAAATATCGCTGTTTCCTTTCGGGTGAACAGCTTCGGCAGATACAGTGTCCTCACAACCCGGTTGTGATATTTTGCGGTGGAGGAGAGCAGGTAGTCCCGGATGGCGGCGGCACTTTCTCTGTGCAGAGCCTCCTTTCCCTCCACCAGTTTCCGGTACTGGCCGTTGAGCACCGGGAGCGGGATGATCCGGCGGATGCGTGGGCGTTCTTTTTCCGGTACCGCATGCAGCACATCGGCAGACAGCTGCTCCATCCATTCCATTACCGGCCTGCCGTATACTTCGGCGTGGTATCCGTCTGCGATCACGGCATTCTCCGCCTGTCTGACCGCATCCGCTGTCTGAACGGAGGAAAGCGCCCGGTCCAGTTTATCGAGCAGGGGTTTATGGTAGACGATCGTCCCTACAAGCGCCGCGTAGCTTAGCGCGCTGTCGATGGGCATGCTGTCCGCCACGCGGTATTCGATATATTTTTTTAACCTTACCATGGGGAAATACATGGAGAGCAGATGGTCGATCGCGTCCGCCGCCTCTTCGCCGTAATAGTCTGCCGCCGAGCGGTCCTGCAGATCTATGGCTTCTTCCCCTCTCTGGAGCAGGATGCAGGGCGCGGTGTAGATATATTGCGCATATTCCCGGAAGGAGTACCCGTCCGACATCGAGCGCTCAAAATAGCCGCAGCGGACGGGATCCACATCCTGCCAGATCTGGTTTCGGATCAGGTGGGGCTTCCATTTTTCACTGCGCCCGAGGCCGTTTTTCTGTTCCGCGAGCAGGGAGAGGATGGGGGAGAGCCGGATCAGAACGCGCATTTTCTGCAGCGCGTCCTCCTCTGAGGAGAAATCGATGGAGACCTGTGTGGAGGCGCTGGCGCGCATCATATGTCTGCCGTACTTACCGGTGGAGCGAAAGCGGGTGTCCATCAGGGCGTAGCGCCTCTTCGGGATCAGAGGAAGCGCATCCGCCTCCAGCTCCCCGTTTTCGACCAGGGGGAATACCCCTTTCTCCGACAGATGGAAATTTCTCTCTTCAAAGATCCGGTCGGCGGCTTTTCGGAAGCGCATATAGATCTTCCGGATATTTTCCATATTGTCCTGCGGGGAGATGCTGATCTCCAGCTGGCATCCCGGCTCGAGGGACAGCGTAAAGTTGTCACACAGAACACCAAAGACATTTCCGCATTCCCCGGTGAGGCGCCCCTGCAGCGCTGCAGCAAGTTCCTCCAGGCACTGTGCCATCTCCGGATAGGAGATGACATGGTAATCTCTGTCAAAGACGAAATGTTCCAGTTCCAGTCCGATCCTCTGCGATGTGTTTTTGCCGCTTTCTATAAATTTTACGATTCGGTCTATGTTGTTCATATCGATTGATCCTCTTTTCTCTATCATTCAGAATGTCCCGGCACGTACCTTATTATAAGTCCAAAATGACAAAAAAGAAACCCTAATACAAAATTTCGCAGATCCATTGTGAGATTTTTATGGCGCAGATGACAGCATCTGTGGTAAAATGTAATAGCGGTTTGAGGGTACAGCACAGAAAAGGAAGTAAAACATGGATCATAAAACGGATAATACTGTTTCAAAAGAAGTGAGTTACGAGCAGGCGGAGGGATACCGCTATGTAGAGGGCGGCGTCTGCGCGGCGAAGGGATACCGGGCGAACGGTTTAAACTGCGGGTTAAATCCGGTGAAGGAAAAAAATGACCTGGCGCTGCTTGTCAGCGAGACGCCGGCGAGGGCGGCAGCCGTCTATACGACGAACAAAGTGAAGGGGGCGCCGATCCTTGTCTGCAGAGAACATCTGGAGAGGACAGGGAACACTGCGAGGGCGGTGATCGTCAACAGCAAGAATGCCAATACCTGCAATGCGGACGGCGTGGAGAAGGCGGAGCGGATGTGCAGCCTGGCGGCAAATGCCCTGGGGATCGCACCGGAGGAAGTACTGGTGGCATCCACCGGCGTGATCGGTGAGATCCTGCCTATCGAACCCATAGAGAGCCATATGGAAAAGCTGGCGGAGGGGCTCAGTGTGAGCGGAAACCTGGAGGCGGCAAAAGCGATCATGACTACGGACACGGTCAAAAAAGAGGCGGCGGTGGAGTTTGAACTGGACGGAAGGCTCTGCAGAGTCGGAGGCATGGCAAAGGGCAGCGGCATGATCTGCCCGAATATGGCGACCACGCTGAATTTTATCACGACGGACTGCCTTATCACGGCGGAAATGCTGCAGCAGGCGCTGTCGGAGATCGTGCGGGTGACATACAACTGCCTCAGCGTGGATGGGGATACATCCACAAACGATATGGTGTTGCTGCTTGCGGGCGGCGCGGCTGGAAATGAGGAGATCGCGGAGGACGGCGAGGCATATCAGAAGTTCAGGACGGCGCTCTATCTGGTGATGCTGCATCTGACGAAGATGCTCGCGAAGGACGGGGAAGGGGCGACAAAGCTTCTGGAGTGCAGGGTGAGCGGCGCGCCGGACGAGGAGTGCGCGCGGATCGTGGCGAAGAGCGTGATATCGTCTCCGCTTTTAAAATGTGCCGTGTTCGGGGAGGACGCGAACTGGGGCAGGGTGCTCTGCGCCATCGGCTATGCGGAGGCGGATTTTGAGATCGGCAGAGTGGGCGTTTTTCTCTCGGGCAAAAACGGCAGCGTGGAGGTCTGCAGAGACGGGGCGGGCGTTCCGTTTTCGGAGGCTGCGGCAAAGGAGGTACTCTCAGGCGATGAAGTCACCATACTGGTGGATCTCGGACAGGGGGAGGCTCAGGCGAGGGCTTTCGGCTGCGACCTTACATACGATTACGTGAGGATCAACGGGGATTATCGTTCTTGAGATAGAATATATATAAATTGATATAAAAATGAAATGGGGAGACAGTGAATTTTTCTGTCATTTACGTGAAAATTTATATTTTGCGGAGAATTACCAAATATTCTTTTTTACAAGCGGACGGAAATATGATAGAATGAATAAGGTAACAGTTCAGCCGGGTGGCTGAACGATTACTGAATGAGGCATGGGAACAGAATAAAGAAAGGAGTGCCAAAAGGATCAGATCTGCACTATGACACCTGAGAGACGAAGAAGGATCAACCGTCTGAAAAAATTGATTATGCATGCAGTGTTGTTGATGATCCTGTTTCCGACTGCAGGCTGTATCTTCCTCGGAATCAAGCTGTACCGGGTCGGGAGATCTGCGGAGAGGCTGGAGGACCAGATCAGTTTTCTGGAAAAGGCACTGCAGGATTCTGTGGACGCTGAGGACAGGGCGCAGGCGCTCCTTGCGATCAACGAGGAGATCCGCAAGACATCGGAGCGGGAGTCAGAAGCCCGGGCAGAACCGGAGGAAATTCCGGAAAATGATATTCTGGCGGAGGAGGGAAGAAAAGTATATCTGACCTTTGATGATGGTCCGAGTATCTATACGGAGGAACTGCTTGATATCCTGGCGGAGCATCATGTCAAAGCGACCTTTTTTGTGACTGGAAAAGGAAAGGAAAGCTACGGCGACACTTACCGCAGGATCGTGGAGGAGGGGCATACGTTAGGGATGCATTCCTACAGCCATGAGTACGGGAATATCTATGCCTCCCTGGAAAATTTCCGGGATGATATGAGGCAGCTGAGGGATTTTCTGTATGATGAGACCGGTGTGGCGAGCAGCTTTTACCGTTTCCCGGGAGGCAGCAGCAACAGGGTGAGCAGTACGGATATCCGGGAGATGACGGATTATCTGGACGCTGTGGGCATCACCTATTTTGACTGGAACATTTCTGCCGGGGACGCAGCGGGAGGGACTGTGAGCAGCGAGCAGATCATAAACCGGGTCATGGATCAGCTTCCCCCGCACCGGGTAGCAGTGGTGCTCCTGCATGACGCGGCGGACAAGCGCTCCACGGTGGATGCGCTTCCCGGACTGATCGAGAGGATCGAGGCGATGGACGACGGGACCGAGATATTGCCGATCACGGAGGAAACCATGCTGATCCAGCATGTTCAGAGCGGACAGGGATCGCAGGGATAAAGATAATAAAGAGATCAAAAAGATACGGAGGAAGGCAGATATGGGATTTTTTTCTGATTTAAAGGAAGATTTATCGCAGGCTGTGAATGAACTTGTCGCGGAAGAGGAACAGGAGGCGGTACATAAATTTGAAGAGCCTGTTGAGATCATCCAGGGGGCGGCAGAGCCTGAGAGTTTTGTGCCGGAGACGGCGGAGGAACTTGGCCGTATGTTAGACAATATGGATCTGGACAGGATGGTTCTGTCCGGGGTTCATGAAACAGCCGAAGGACTGGAAGACAAGCCGGTGGAGACAGCGGAATATCCCGCCCTGGAAGGTGTGAAGACGGAACAGTCGGAAGAGGAGCCGGAGGAAGCCTCAGAAGAGGCCGTGGAGCCGGAATATATGGAGAATGAGCCGGAAGAAACAGAAGAATATCCGGAGGAAACGGATGAGCGTCTGTCAAAAGGACAGGAGGAAGTTTCAGAAAATATTATAGAAGAACAGGAGGAGGAAGTAAAAGTGCGAGAGGAGGAAATGCAGGTGGAAGAGACACAGAACAATGGTATGGAGGCAGCAGATTCCCAGTTGACAGGAGAGGTTGTGGAGGAGACTGCGGTCATTACGGCGGGCATGACGATCCGCGGCGATATTTCTTCACAGGGATCTCTGGATATTGTCGGAACGGTGGAAGGTAATATCGACATTCTCGGCAAATTGAACATTACAGGCAATATCGAAGGTTCCTCAAAGGCGGGGGATGTGTATGCGGAGAAGGCGCGTATCAATGGAGACATACACAGCAGCAGCAGTATCAAGATCGGTCAGAGTACGATCATTATCGGCAATATCTACGCTACCAGCGCGGTGATCGCAGGCGCGGTGAAGGGCGATATCGATGTGAAGGGACCGGTGATCCTGGACACTTCTGCTATCGTGATGGGCAATATCAAGTCCAAGTCCGTACAGATCAATAACGGTGCGGTGATCGAAGGCCTTTGTTCCCAGTGTTATGCAGATGTCAATCCTTCTTCCTTCTTTGAGGATCTCAAGAAGGCAAGAAAATAGGCGAGGGTGATTTCCATGAAAAGGATCATGCTGAAGTTGAGCGGCGAGGCGCTTGCCGGAGAAAAAAAGACCGGCTTCGATGAGGAGACTGTGAGGGGTGTGGCGCTGCAGGTAAAGCAGCTT
Source organism: uncultured Lachnospiraceae bacterium (assembly GCA_910584915.1). Lineage (GTDB taxonomy): Bacteria > Bacillota > Clostridia > Lachnospirales > Lachnospiraceae > 1XD8-76. The sequence continues at coordinate 38,483 of CAJUDM010000014.1, read as the reverse complement.
GTGGATGATGGTATTGAGGTCGGCATCGTTATCGGCGGCGGCAATTTCTGGCGCGGGCGTTCCAGTGAAAATATTGACAGGACGAAGGCAGATCAGATAGGCATGCTTGCCACAGTGATGAACTGTATCTATGTGTCGGAGATATTCCGGAGTGTGGGTATGATGACAAATATCCTGACGCCTTTTGAATGCGGTTCCTTTACGAAACTGTTTTCCAAGGACAGGGCAAATAAATATTTTGCCCATGGCCAGGTGGTATTTTTCGCAGGCGGCACGGGACATCCCTATTTTTCTACGGATACCGGCGTGGTGCTGCGCGCGGTCGAGGTGGAGGCGGATGTCATCCTGCTGGCAAAAGCGGTGGACGGCGTCTACGATGATGATCCCAGGAAGAATCCTGACGCGAGAAAATATGCGGAGGTGACGATCGGGGAAGTCATAGAGAAGAATCTGCAGGTCGTGGATATGACGGCGTCTATTTTAGCGAGGGACAACAGGATGCCGATGTGGGTATTCGGATTAAATGAGAAGGACAGTATTGTAAATGCGGTGAAGGGCAGCTTCAGCGGGACAAAAGTGCTGGTATAGGTTATACCGGACGGATCTGCAGCGGGACTGCCTGCAAAGGAGAGGGTTATTCAATGGATGAACGATTAAAAGTGTACGATGAAAAGATGCAGAAGGCTTATAAGTATCTTGAGGGGGATTATCAGACGATCCGTGCGGGGCGCGCGAATCCCCATGTGCTCGATAAGGTGAAGGTGAATTATTACGGGACGCCCACGCCAATCCAGCAGGTGGGAAATGTTACGGTGCCGGAGCCAAGGATGCTTCAGATCGCGCCCTGGGAGAAGACGCTGATCAAGGAGATCGAGAAGGCGATCATGGCTTCCGATGTGGGTATCACGCCTTCCAACGACGGCGCGGTGATCAGGCTGGTGTTCCCGGAACTGACGGAGGAGCGCAGAAAGGATCTTGTGAAGGAGATCAAGAAGAAAGCGGAGGAGGGCAAGGTGGCAGTCCGCAATATCAGGCGGGACGGCAATGAGGCGTTCAAAAAGCTTTCCAAGCAGGATGTCTCCGAGGACGAGATCAAGGAACTGCAGGATAAACTGCAGAAGATGACCGACAGCTATATAAAAGATATGGAAAAGCTGATGGATGAAAAGTCCAAAGAGATTATGAAAGTATAAAATTTATAGTATATACACAGAATAAAAAGGGCGGCACAGGGGAATCCTCCGATGCCGCCTTCAAAGCGTGGATGACGGGTCCCTCAGACGGACACCGGCGTTTTTACGACAGTCTTCGCAGGAAATATGTCCTGACAGCGCAGATGATGAGCAGAGAGCGGGAGAAGGGCAGGATGGGATGAGGAACTGGCCATGGAAGAGAACAATAAAAATGTGCCGCAGCATGTGGCGATCATACTGGACGGAAACGGGAGATGGGCGAAAAAGCGGGGGATGCCGCGCAATTACGGGCATGCACAGGGGGCAAAGAATGTGGAGGTCATCTGTCGCGCCGCCTACAATATGGGGATAAGATATCTGACTGTGTACGCTTTTTCCACTGAAAACTGGAACAGGCCTAAAGATGAGGTGGATGCCCTGATGAGGCTTCTGAATCAATATATGAAAAACTGCCAGAAAACCGCGAAGAAGAACAATATGAAGGTGCGGGTGATCGGGGACAAGAGCGGCTTGAGCGAGACGATCCAGCGGGATATCGCCGCCCTGGAGGAGGCGACAAAAGAGTATGACGGCCTGAATTTTACGATAGCGCTGAACTACGGAGGGCGGGATGAATTGACCAGAGCGGTTAAAAAGATCGCTTCCTCTGTAAAAAGCGGGGAGATTTCGCCGGAGGATATCACGGAGGAAATGGTCTCGGGATTTCTTGACACGGCTGAACTGCCGGATCCGGATCTGCTGATCCGTACATCCTATGAACTGCGCATCAGCAATTATCTGCTGTGGCAGCTTGCCTATTCGGAGTTTTATTTTACGGAAGTGCCCTGGCCCGATTTCGATGAAGAGGAACTGTCAAAGGCGGTGGAGGCATACAGACAACGGGACAGGCGGTTTGGCAAGGTTTAGGATGTGCCTGGAGGAAGGGAACCTGTAAAGGATAAACGGGAACCCTGGTCAGAGCGGGTTTCGTGGGAGAAAGGCGGGAAGTCAGATGTTTTGGGTAAGGCTGAGAAGCAGTGTCATATTGGTCATTCTGGCGGGCATCACAATGTTTGCGGGCGCGGAGGTACTGCTCGCGATGATGGCCTTTTTGTCAGTCGTCGCTTATATGGAGCTCGCCGGGGCGACGGGCGTCAGGGAACGAAAAGATAAAGGGGAAACAGATCAGGCGCAGAGAGAAGCGCTCTTTAACAGATGGAAAAAGAACGGGCTGGAGAAAGTCGGTATCCTGGGTATCATTCTGTATTATGCCCTGCTTTATGCCAATATGAATAAGGCGGGGGCGGCCGTGCAGACGGGAATCCTGTTTTCCATCGTCTGCGTTTTTATGGGCGGGATGTTTGTCTATGTATTTGGATTTCCGAGATATCAGGCGCATCAGGTGATGGCGGCGTTTTTCAGCTTTTTCTACGGACCGGTGTGTCTGTCGTTTGTCTTTCTGACGAGGGAACTGGGAAGGGAGATGTCGAGCGAGCGTGCAATGATAGGGCTTTACGCCGTCTGGCTGATCCTGATCTCCTCCTGGGGATGCGATACCTGCGCCTACTGTGTGGGGATGCTGATCGGGAAGCATAAGATGTCGCCGGTACTCAGTCCGAAGAAATCAGTGGAGGGAGCTATAGGGGGTGTTCTGGGAGCCGCCCTTTTAGGGGCGCTGTACGGATACCTGTTGACGGGCAGGCTGCGGGAAGACGGCAGGCTGGCATTGTTTTTTGCTCTGATCTGCGGCGTGGGGGCACTGATCTCGATGGTCGGGGATCTGGCGGCTTCCGCGATAAAGAGGAATGCGGATATCAAGGATTACGGGAAGCTGATACCGGGGCACGGCGGTGTGATGGACCGGTTTGACAGCGTGATCTTTACGGCGCCGGTGATCTATTTTATGACTTCGTTTTTGTTTACTTGAGACGCGGCTGTTTTTTTCGCTTCACAGGAGAGTGCATCCTGTGAGACAGATCGCTCTGCGAAAATGAATCGATCGATACGGAGATAAAAGATGAAAAAGATAGGAGTAATGGGTTCCACCGGTTCCATCGGGACGCAGACATTGGAGATTGTCAGGAAATATCCGGAAAAACTCAGGGTGACCGCACTGGCGGCGGGCAGCAATGCAGAGCTGCTTGAGAAGCAGGTGCGGGAGTTTAAGCCGGAGTTCGCGGTGATGTGGTCAAAACAGGCGGCTGACGGCCTGAGGGCAAGGCTCGCCGATACGGATGTCAAAGTGGCATGCGGCATGGAAGGGCTCCTGGAGATGGCGGCGCTGCCCGGGATGGATGTCCTGGTGACCGCTGTCGTGGGGATGATAGGCATTCAGCCGACGATAGCGGCGATCAGGGCGAAAAAGGATATCGCTCTCGCCAACAAGGAGACATTAGTGACGGCGGGGCATCTGATCATGCCGTTGGCAAGGGAGAACGGTGTGTCCATCCTGCCGGTGGACAGTGAACACAGCGCGATCTTTCAGTCCATGCAGGGGGAAAAGAAAAGCCAGATTTCCAGGATCCTGTTGACTGCTTCAGGCGGGCCTTTCCGGGGAAAGGCGAGGATAGAACTGGAGCAGATGAGGGCAGCGGACGCCCTGAAGCATCCGAACTGGTCCATGGGGAAAAAGGTGACGATCGATTCCTCGACGCTTGTGAACAAGGGACTGGAGGTTATGGAGGCGAGATGGCTCTTCGATGTGGAACTTGAGGATATCCTGGTGGTTATCCATCCGGAGAGCATTCTGCATTCCGCGGTGGAATATCAGGATGGCGCGGTGATCGGACAGTTTGGCGTGCCGGATATGAAGCTGCCGATCCAGTACGCGCTGTTTTATCCGGACAGGTATCCGGTGCCGGGAAGTAAGAGGCTTGATCTGTTCGATGTGGCGAAGCTGACTTTTGAAAAGCCGGATATGGAGACCTTTTCGGGGCTGAGGCTTGCTTTTGAGGCGGCGAAGAGGGGCGGAACGATGCCCACGGTATTTAATGCGGCAAACGAAAAGGCGGTCAGCCTGTTTCTGGAAAATAAGATACAGTTTCTGCAGATCGCGGAAGTCATCGCAGCGGCGATGGAGGAGCACAGTGTAGTGGATGCTCCGGGCGTGGAGCAGATCCTCGAGGCGGAGAGGACGGCCCATGAATCGGTGGATCATTATATCAGAAGGGAAAGCCGGGGCAGCCGGGCGGGATTATCCGCCGCTGAATTCCGGTATGAAGGATAGCAAAGCTGTCCGCTATTTCTAAATTTCGGTAGGAAGGATAGCGAAGTTGTCCGCTATTTCTAAATTTCGGTAGGAAGGATAGCGAAGCTATCCGCTATTTCTAAATTTCGGTATGAAGGATAGCGAAGCTATCCGCTATTTCTAAATTTCGGTATGAAATTTAGAAAGTTCCCGTATTATAATATAGAAAAAAGTAAAAAGAAAGACAGGACCCTCCAGTGACGATCATTTTATTCATATTAATATTCGGTGTTATAGTATTATCTCATGAATTCGGGCATTTTATCGTGGCGAAGAAGAACGGCATCCATGTGGTGGAATTTGCCATCGGCATGGGGCCAACGCTGCTGCATATAGACCGGGGCGGGACGAAATATTCCATCAAGCTTCTGCCTTTTGGCGGCGCCTGTATGTTTGAGGGCGAGGACGGACTTGGCGCGTCTGGAGAAGGGGAGGAATCTGCGGACGCGAAGCAGGCTGGAGTATACAGGACGACAGCTGACGGGCAGGCGGAGGATCTTTTGACGAGAAAGAGTGCAGGAGGTTCTTTTCTGGAGGCTTCTGTCTGGACCAGGATCGCCACGATCTTTGCAGGTCCTTTTGTGAATCTTTTGTTAGGTTTTTTCATCGCACTGATCCTGGTGGCTTACAGGGGGACTGACCTGCCGGTGATCCAGGGGATCTCGGAGGGATCCGCGGCGCAGGACGCAGGACTGATGCCGGGGGATCTGATCACCCGGATGAACGGAGAGAAGATCCATGTCTATCGGGAAGTCCGTTTAAATTCCATGTTAAACAGCGATGGGAAAGACTTTTCCATCTCCTGGCTGCGGGACGGGAAGGAATATTCCGTGACGCTGACGCCGGAGTACAGTGAGGAGGATGACCGTTATTATATCGGTTTGATGGGGGTTGGGGAATATATGCCCTGCAAAGGATTTTCCATCCTGAAATACGGCTTTTATGAGTCGGAATATGTGCTCAGAAATACGATAAAGAGCCTGCAGATGCTGGTCACCGGAAAATTGGGGAAAGATGATGTGTCGGGACCTGTGGGAGTGGCGAGTTATGTGGGGGAGACATATGAGACGGTGAAGGAGTACGGTTTTGTGACGGTTCTGATGACGATGCTGGAGCTGGTGGTGATCCTTTCGATCAATCTGGGGGTCATGAATCTGCTGCCGCTGCCGGCGCTCGACGGAGGAAGGCTGGTCTTTCTTTTGCTGGAGGTGGTGCGCGGGAAGCCAGTGCCGCCGGAGAAGGAGGGATTTGTCCATATGGCGGGGCTGATTCTGTTCTTCCTGTTGATGATATTTGTGATGTACAATGATATCATGAGGCTGTTTAGATAGCAGCAGTCCGGTTTCCCGGTAAATCGGGAGAATGGCGCTGATCTGTAACAGTGCGGCCTTCTGCTGTTATGCGGGCATGACGGTTACTTTCGATAACCTGTTTACAGACATCCGCAAATTTGCTAGAATAGAAGCGCAACCAAAACGGACGTACAGGTATGTTCGTCTACCCTATGGAGAAAAAATATGGAAAAAATACTGATTATCGATGACAGCAGGCTGCATGCATCTCAGTTGAAGGCTATCCTGGAGGACGAGTATGATGTGACTCTGGCGCATACTGCGGAGGACGGGCTCTGTTATGCGGGGACAGGGACTTTTTCGCTTGTACTGTTGGATGTGGTCATGCCTGGGATGGATGGTTTTACGCTGCTGAAAAAGCTGCAGGAGCAGGTGATCACCCAGAGCGTTCCGGTGATCCTTGTCACCAGCCTTTCCGATATAGAAGACGAACAGCACGGACTTGTACTGGGGGCTGTTGATTACATCACAAAGCCTTTCCACCCTCTGATCGTCAAAGCGAGGGTGAATACACATATCAAACTTTATAATTACCGGAAACAGGTGGAGCATCAGTCCAGGACCGACCAGCTGACCGGGATCGCGAACAGACGTCAGCATGACGAGTACAGTACGGTAAAATGGGACGAGGCTGTCCGCCTGCAGGTTCCTTTTTCCATCTGTATGTTTGACATCGACCATTTTAAGGCGTTCAATGATACGTACGGGCATCCTGCGGGGGACAAGGTCATCATCAATGTGGCAAGGACGATATCTTCCTACCTGCAGCGCAGTACAGATTTTGTTGCCCGTTACGGCGGGGAAGAGTTTGTGGCGTTCCTCATGGGTGACAGTTCGGAGAGGGCATTCCGGTATCTGCAAAAGATCAGACAGGCGATAGAAGATCTGCATATATCCCATGCGCCTTCTGTGGCGGAGTGGGTTACGATCAGTATCGGAGGCGTGACTCTGGTGCCGCAGCCGGGAGATTCCTATGATTTCTATCTGAAGATCGCGGATACTATGCTGTATGACGCCAAAAATTTTGGCAGGAACAGGGTTGTCTGGGCGGATGAGCGAATGAAGCAGCTCCGTGAAAAATAGGGAATTTTCCGCAGGAACACCAGATCTACATAGTGAATCATAATGAAAAGCAGGAGGGGGATAGTGGGGCTGTTCGACTTATTCGGGAAAAAAGCGGGCGCGAAGCTGTCTGAAGAAGCAGAGGGATCGGGAGTGCAGGAGGGGCTTGAGATTTATTCCGGTATGCGGGTGGAGGTAACAACATTTGACGATCAGCTGCTCTTTGTTGCCAAGTTGATGGAGTTTGAGGGAGATACGGCAGAACTGTATCAGTATTCTGAACTGGGGGCTCCTCTAAACGGTGTCCCATTTCATGTGAAGATCCGCGGATACAGTGCCTGTAAAAGAAAAGCGGTTTATATGGAAGGCTTTATCGCGCCGGAATTAAAACATATGTGGCGTGTGGAGAGCCTGATCGTCAGAAAGGTGGAGAATGACCGCGCTTTTTTCAGATTGAATGTAAATGTTGATGCGTCTGTCATCGGGCTTCCGCCATTTGATGCTGCTGAAAAAGCCTGCAGGCTGGTAAATATCAGTATCGGAGGGGCCTATATTTTTTCGGAAGAGAAATACGCCATAGGGAGTAAGTTCATGTTGCGGGTCAAATTGCTTGAGGACAGACCGGAGTCGGTTTTGCTTTGTGAAGTCCTGCGCGTCATAGAAAAGGATGAGGAGGCAGGATATGAATATGGTTGCCGTTTTCTGGAGATTACAGAAGAGGATCAGCAGAATATCACACAGGATATGTTTGCGATTCAGAGTAAAAAGCTGGACATTTGCTGAGAGTTGTATGGTTCATATTGCGAGAAGATCCGAACCGTCCGATATCAGACGGCGGGATGGTATTTACCGTCCCGCCGTTATTCTATTCCCGCGGGCAATGAGCCGGGCAGCCATACCTGCATAATTGTCGACTGTCGCGAGGTATTTCACTTTTTTGTGCAATGTGCATGAAAAATGAAAGATAAATTTTGCTATATTGACAGAAGAGAAGAGGACATTTGACCTTTACTAAAAGACAGATTGCACTTATACTACCTGTAACATCGTAGATTTGAGGTGGATTTTATGGAAAAGACAAAGATACTGATCGATACGGATCTGGGGGATGATGTGGATGATGCCGCGGCGATCATGCTGGCGCTTAAATGTCCCGATCTGTCGATCCTTGGGATCACGACAGTTTATAAAGATACGGTCAAGCGCAGGGAAATGGTGGAGGATCTCCTTGTACAGTGGGGGCGGACGGATATTCCGGTACACGCCGGCAGGGGCGGAGCGCTCATGGAAGTACCGGGAGGCGTCGCGGAGGAACCGCTTCAATATGCCCTTCTGGAAACTTTTCAGAATGATACAGAGAAGGCTTTCTTGCATATCCCTCCGAAAGAAGGGAAAAGATGCGGCGAGAGTATACAGCCCGCGGCGGAGACAGCGGTTGATTTTATTCTGGAGACAGTGGAGAGAGAACCTGGTGTTGTGATCCTGGAGATGGGCTGTATGACCAATCTGGCGCAGGCTTTTTTGAGGGAGCCGGAGCGGATGAAAAAGGTAAGGATCCTTGCCATGGGAGGCGCGTTTTTCAACACGGCGCCGGAGTGGAATATCATCTGTGATCCGGAGGCGGCGTCTATCGTTTTGGAGCAGTCGGAAAATCTGGTGATGATGGGACTGGATGTGACAAAGTATCTGAAGGTTTCGTCTGAGCGTGTCGGCCGGTGGCGGAGCAGAGGATCAGTAACGATGGATTATTATCTGCGGGGTGTCGATATGTTTCAGAAAAAGACCGGCTATCCGATCACGCTGCACGATGTGCTCCTCGCGGCGTATCTGATCGATCCGCGTGTAGTATCATTGAAGAGGGGGCATTTTTCCGTGGAACTGGCGGGGCGCCTCACCAGAGGGACTATGGTGGACCGTTCAAATTATTATGAGATCGATCCGCAGGTTGAAAAAAATTTTTACTTTGCGGAAAAGGTGGATCTGGAGCGCTTCTGGGATGTAATGGAGCAGTATTTTTAGGGCGGCAGTCCGGGTAATGGCCTGCCGGCCGCTTTTAAAAGGATCATAGCCGCGCAGTTTGCGGATTTTATGAGCATAAATAACAACACAAAGAAAACGGAGGAAGAAAGAGACATGAAGAGAAAAGTTATTGCAGCAGTACTTGCGCTGTGCATGACTGCAGGGATACTTGCAGGCTGCGGCGCGCCGGAACCCGATGAGGTGGAGACGGAGACAGAGGAGAGTGCGCCGGCGGAAGAAGCGGCGAAGGAGGAGGCAGAGGCGGCGGAAGAAGCGGCTCCTGCAGAAGACGGGGAGGCGGCGGAAGGCGGCACTTACAGGATCGGTCTGATGATCCCCGGCACACTGGGGGACAAGTCTTTCTTTGACGCGGCATACGCATCCATTGAACCCCTGAAATCAGAACTTGGCGTGGAAGTGGAATATGTGGAAGCGGGAACCGATACTTCCAAATATTATCCGGCACTTGTGGATATGTGCAACAAGGACTATGACCTGATCCTGACGATCTCCAGCAACAATGATGATGCTCTTGTGGAAGCGGCGGAGCAGTTCCCGGATCAGAAGTTTATCAACCTGGACGACGAGATGACAGAGCCTCCCGCAAACGTCTATATCATGGGCACAAAGAATAACGAGATGTGCTACCTTGCGGGAGCGGCGGCAGCGCTGAAGGCGGAAGAACTGGGCGAGGATGCCATCGGTTTTGTGGGCGGTATGGATATCCCCGGCATCAATGAGTTCCTGGTAGGCTATATCGAGGGCGCTCAGGCAATTAATCCTGATATCAAAGTGGCTACATCCTATGTGGGCAGCTTTACCGATACCGCGAAGGGCAAAGAGAACGGGCTTTTGCTCTACAACGATGTATCCGTTGTCTTTGCGGCGGCGGGACAGTCCGGCCTCGGCGTGATCGACGCGGCGGTCCAGCAGGGCAAGTTTGCCATCGGCGTGGATTCTGACCAGGCGGAAGCATTGAAAGATACAAAACCGGAGATGGCTAACGTGATCATCACGTCCGCTATCAAGAATATCCCCCAGAACGCTGTAAACGTGGTGGAGAGAGCGATGAAGGGCGATGTAAATTATGGCACAAGAGAAGTGTTCGGTATTGAGACCGGCGCTGTAGGTATCGCGGAGAATGAGTTTTACGAGAAACTCCTGACAGAAGATGCGCGCGCACGGATCGAGGAGCTGAAAGAGAAGGTTGTAAACGGCGAAGTCCAGATGACACCGAACGAGGGAATTACCACGGAAAAGATCAACGAGATCCGTGATTCAGTTCGTCCATAAAGTACGGAGGGGAACCTGATGGAAAACTATCTTTTAGAGATGAAAGATATTTCTAAGATTTACGGAAATGGCATTGTAGCCAATGAGATCGTAAATTTTAACCTGAAAAAGGGAGAAGTCCACGCGCTGGTAGGAGAAAACGGCGCGGGAAAGTCCACATTGATGAAAATCCTTTTCGGTATGGAAGCGCCGTCTTCCGGAACAGTAACTCTAAGGGGAGAGCCTGTCAGGTTCTCATCCTCCAAGGATGCGATCGCCCATGGTATCGGTATGGTCCACCAGCACTTTATGCTGGTGGAGTCCTTCACGGCGGCGCAGAATATCATCCTTGGCATGGAGCCGAAAAAGGGGTTTTCGGTCAACGAGGAGGAGGCGGTGCGCTTCACCGAGGAGATCAGCAAAAAATATAATCTGGAAGTGGACGCGAAAGCGGTGACAAGAACCCTTCCGGTGGGTATCAAACAAAAAATAGAGATCCTGAAAGCGCTGGCGAGAGGAGCGGAGATCCTGATCCTCGATGAGCCCACGGCTGTGCTGACGCCTCAGGAGACAGATCAGCTTTTTGAGGAGCTGACCAATTTAAAGGAGCAGGGACATACCATTGTCTTTATCTCCCACAAGATCCCGGAGATCAAAAAGATTTCCGACCGGATCACGGTCATGAGAGCGGGAAAGACTGTCGGCTGCCGCAATACGGCGGATGTGACGGAGAAGGAGATCTCCAGCATGATCATGGGCTGTGAGATGGACACGACCATCACAAGGACACCCTGCAAAAAGGGAGAGGTGGGGATCGCCGTGGACAAGGTGTCCTACACCGACAAAAACGGCGTGGAGGTTTTGAAGGACTTCAGTTTCAGCGTGCGCCAGGGCATGGTATTCGGCATTGCCGGCGTACAGGGAAACGGTCAGGTGGAGCTGATCGACCTGATGACCAAAAAGCGCAGCCTGAAAAACGGGGATATCCGCCTGGGCGGAGCATCCATAAAGAAGATGAAGATTCAGGATATCCGTAAAACGCAGTTCGGCTATGTGCCGGAGGACCGTATCGAGCAGGGCATCGCGGGGCATGAGTCCATCGAGGAAAACATGATCTCCAACCGGTACAGTACAAAAGAGTTCTGCAATAAGATCCTTTTAAATTATAAGAAGATCGCGGAGTTCGCGAAAAAGAATATCGAGAGTTATGAGATCCGCTGTTCCGGCGGCAGACATCCGGTGGGAATGCTCTCCGGCGGAAATATGCAGAAGGTCGTTGTGGCGAGAGAATGCAGCCATGAACCGAAGGTGCTGATCGCCGAACAGCCTACCAGAGGCGTGGATGTTGGCGCGGCGCATATCATCCACAAAAAGATCATGGAGCTGCGGGATGACGGCTGTGCCGTCCTGCTGGTATCGGCGGACTTGAGCGAAGTCTTAAAGCTGTCTGATGTGGTGGCGGTGATGTACGAGGGAGAGATCGTGGCATTCTTCGACCAGACCGAAGGGCTGAACGAGGAAAAACTGGGGCTCTTTATGCTGGGGCTTGAGCGCCATGAGGAGGAGCAGATAAGGAGGGCGGTGCAGTGAGCAGAGAGCGTTCTTTTAATATGATAAGAACTGTGGTTTCCATGCTGGTGGCGATTTTGGTGGCTTTTGTCATTATTCTCCTTGTCAGCGATCAGCCGGTGGAATCCATCAAAATATTTCTGGTAATGCCATTTTCCACGGGGAGTTATCTGGGCAATATCGTGGAGACGGCAGTGCCGCTTATTTTCTCCGGCCTCGCCATGGCGGTGATGTTTAAGGCAAATTTGTTCAATCTCGGCGGAGAGGGTATCTTTTTTATCGCCGGAGCGGTGGGATCCTTTGTGGCAATCTGGCCGAAGTTTCCGTCCGTGCTGGCACCTCTTGCGGCGATCGTGGTGGGCGCCCTGGTCGGTATGGTCGTGATGATGGTGCCCGGCGGCTTAAAGGCAAAATACGGCGCGAACGAGATGGTGACAAGCCTGATGATGAACAATATCCTGCTGGGTGTGGGGCTCTATCTGTTAAACAATATGCTGCGCGATCCGAAGGTGGCTTCCCTGGTATCCTACAAGTACAGGAAGAAAGCGCTGCTTGCGAATATCATACCGGGAACCCGTGTACATGCCGGTTTTCTGATCGCCATAGCGTGCGCTGTTTTGGTATACTTTTTTATGTACAAGAGCAAATGGGGCTATGAGATCCGCATGACCGGCAACAACGCGAAGTTCGCTTCCTACTCGGGCATCAATGTGGCGAAGGTGATCCTGGTGGTACATATGGTGGCGGGCGCCATCGCAGGAGCGGGCGGCATCATCGAGTGCATCGGGCTCCACAAGCGGTTTGAGTGGACGGCACTTCCGGGGTACGGCTTCGACGGCGCGATGATCGCGATGTTGGCGGGAAACAACCCTCTGGGCGTGATCGGCGCGGCATTCTTTGTCAGCTATTTGAGAGTCGGTGCGGATCTGGTCAACAGGTCTTCCGACATTCCGACGGAGATGATCGCGATCCTGCAGAGTATCATTATCCTGCTGATCTCGGCGGAACGTTTCCTGCACAAATACAGACAGCGTTGGATTGAGAAGGGGGAGAAGAAATGAATGCGTTTTTTAGGCTTATTTTTACAAGTGATTTCTTTTATTCAATATTCCGTGTGACCACGCCCCTGCTCTTTGCTTCCATGGGTGCTGTCTTATCGGATATAGCAGGTGTGCCGAACATTGCGCTGGAGGGTATGATGCTGATCGCTGCTTTTGCGGGCATGTATTTCAGCTATTTGTTTAACAGCGCATTTCTGGGGCTTTTGTTCGCCGTGTTGTTTGCGGTGCTGGCGGCGGGCGTGATGGCGTTCTTTACACTGTATTACAAGACGAACATTATTCTGGGCGGTATCGCGATCAACAGCCTTGCCAGCGGCGGGACGATCTTTTTCCTGTATCTGGTGGCTCATGACAAGGGAACCAGCGTGTCCCTGCCGAGTAAGGTCCTGCCCAATATCAATATTCCTCTCATCGGGGATATTCCGATCATCGGCCCTGTGATATCGGGGCACAATGTGCTGACCTATGTGGCGGTGCTGGCGGTACTTTTTACCTGGTATCTGCTGAAAAAGACTCCCCTCGGTTATCATCTGCGGGCGGTCGGCGAGAAGAAGGAGGCGGCGGATTCCGTGGGGATCAGCGTAATCAGGACACAGACCATCGCACTGCTTTTAAGCGGCCTGATGTGCGGCTTTGGCGGCGCGTTCATGTCCATGGGCTACGTTTCCTGGTTCTCGAGGGACATGATCAGCGGCCGTGGCTGGATCGCTCTGGCGGCGGAGGCGATGGGTATGCAGCATCCGCTGGGGACGGCGGCGACATCTCTGCTGTTCGGTGTGGCTGACGCCCTCTCGAACGCGGTGGCGACGCTGGGATGGCCTTCCGATCTCGTAAAGACGATCCCTTACTGCGCAACGCTGGCGGGGCTGGCGATCTTCTCGGTGAGGGCTTACAGAAAAGGAAAGAATGCGTGATAGAATTGAGCTGAGGCGGGCGGACGCTGGAGAGACACAACAACTCCGACGCCGCGCCCGCGCAGGCTCTTTTTGCCGAGCGAGAGCGTGGCGACGGAGCATGTTATATTCCTCCTGGCGTCTGGAATACCAAGTACTAAAAATACAATGATGAGAAGGAGACAATGTATATGACAAATGATATGACGCAGGATATCCTTTATACGATCAAGAATCCGCGGGTGACGTTCCGGCAGAGGCTGAAGGATATGGCGAAGATCGCGGAGAATTCGGTGGAGCTGGTGCGGTATACGGAGAAGTCGAAGGAGTATTTCGCAAACGGCGCGATCATGGATATGTTTGAGGGAAAGACGCCCTACCGCACCCGTTACTGTGTGCCGGACTATGAATTGTTTATGAAGCAGGGCAGCAAATTTCTGATGCTGGAGCCGCCGAAGGATATCTGGGATGCGGTGGGCAATTTGTTGTGCCTCTACCATAATATTCCGGCGGACGGCGGTCTGCCTGTCTATATCGGCTGTCTGGATGAACTCCTTGAGCCTTTTGTCAGGGATGAGAAGGAGGCGGAGAAGGCGATCCGTTTCCTGCTCACCCATGTGGACAGGACGATCTCCAACGCGTTTTGTCACGCAAATTTGGGACCCCGGGATTCGAGAGCCGGGCGGATCATCTTAAAGCTGACAGCCGAGATGCAGCGCCCCTGTCCGAATATGACACTGTTGTACAGGGAGGATACGCCGGATGATTACCTGATGGCGGCGTTTGAGACGGCGATCGCGTCGGCGAAGCCGAGTTTTGCCAACGATGCGCTGTACCGGAGGGATATGGGCAATTATGCTGTGGTGAGCTGCTATAATGTGCTGCCCATCGGCGGCTGCGGGCTGACCTTAGTCAGGCTGAATATGCATAAGCTGCCGGAGCTGGCTGAGAGCCCGGAGGATCTTTTGGAGCGGGTGATCCCCGACGCGGTGACGGCGGTCTGCGATGCCATTGACAGCAGGTGCGAGTTTATCGTGGACGACTGCAGTTATTACGAAAATACTTTCCTGTACGACGAGGGGCTGATCAAAAAGGACAAAGACCATATGATAGGGATGTTCGGCTTTGTGGGGCTGGCGGAGTGCGTCAACGGTGTGCTTGGGCTTACAAAACCGGAGGAGCGCTTCGGAAAAGGGAAAGAGGCGGATGCGTTCGGGGAGAAGATCATGCGGCGCATCAGGGAAGAAATTGATAAGCGCCCCTGCAAGTACGGAAAGTACGGGCTTCACGCTCAGGTTGGGGTGATGGAGGATTCCGGCAGTACGCCCGGGGGAAGGATTCCCATCGGGGAGGAACCGGATCTGCCCTTCCAGATCATGAACTTTATCAGGATGCACCGGGACTGCGACGCGGGATGCGGCGAGCTGTTTCCCTTCGAGGAGACGGTAAAGAGGAATCCCCAGTATCTGGCGGATATCATGAAGGGGGCATTTAAGTCCGGGGCGAGGTATCTCTCCTTCTACGGGAGCGATTCCGATCTGGTCAGGGTGACAGGGTATCTGGTGAAGAAATCGGATATCGAGAAATTCCGGAACAATAAGGCTACATTGAACGAGGCGACCGTGAACGGATCGGAGGTGCACAGAAACCTGCATCTGCTGGACCGGAAGGTGCGCGGGGAAGAGAAAAAGGAATGATCGGATAGAAAGTAAAGTGTCAGCCCGGATGGAAAGAGGCTAGAGAAGAAAGATGATGTTGTGGATCTATTGATGCGGTTTTATGGCTCTGCGAAGCGTGAGCCCCGCTTTATCTCGACATATACGGAAGAGGACGGCAGTGCGCACAGCGGTACGGGTTCCCTGTTTGACCGCTGAATGTCATCTTTTGCGGGGGGAAATAAATGGGAGGAGAGAAGGATGGGTAAAACAAATATAACGGCTCCTGTCAACAAGATCATTTCATTCAGCGCGGTGGACGGTTTCGGGAACAGGACGGCAATTTTTTTGCAGGGGTGCAATCAGAACTGCTGGTACTGCCATAATCCGGAGACGATCCATCACTGCAAAGCTTGCGGCGCCTGTGTGGAGGCATGTCCGACAGGGGCGCTTCGGATAGTGGAGGAATCTGAGGGAAGCGTGGATGCCGGGAAAAGAGAAGGCCTGGCGGCGGAGAGAGAGACGGTGAGAAAGCGCTATGTGGCTTACGATATCTCGAAATGCTGTAACTGCGATACCTGTATCAAAACCTGCAGAGAGAATGCCTCCCCGAAGATACGCAGTATGACCGCCGGTGAGGTGATGGAGGAGATCCTGCCATATTTTCCGTTTATAGACGGCATTACGACGTCCGGCGGGGAGTGCACGATGCATCTCGACTTTCTGACAGAGCTCTACGGGCTGGTGGAAAAAGAGGGGAAAACCACCTACGCGGATACCAACGGGCAGATTCCGCTGTGGGACAAGGAGGCTTTCCTGCGTGTGACGGATCAGACCATGATCGACTTGAAGGCGGGGACGGAGGAGGACCACAGGAAGCTGACCGGCATGGGGCTTCACAATCCGGTGGAGAATATCAGGCGGATGGCGGAGCTTGGAAAGCTGTATGAGATACGCACCGTGGTTGTGCCGGGGGTGGTGGACAACCGCCGGACGGTGGAGCTCGGGAGCAGCCTGATCGCGGCTTATCCGAAGGTGCGCTATAAGCTGATCAAATTCCGGCATTTCGGAGTGCGGCAGGAATATCTGCATATACAGGAGCCCTCGGACGAGGAGATGGAAGCGCTGGGCGGACTGGCGAAGAGGATGGGCGTGAAGGAGATTATGATCACGTAATATGTTTTCGCCTTGCATGGATGAGGAATGAAATGAAGAGAAGCGGAGAAGGTGATTTCGGTCGCGTTCCTGTTGCAATGATATAAACAAAACCTGACCGACAGTTTTAAGCGGGCAGAAGCGGCTGTATTTTTGCCATGCTTCTGGCGTGCTGAGCGGGGGTGATCGTCAGTTTGCGGCGGAGGGAAGATATCTCATCCGTCTGTTTTAATTTCTGGACACAGCGGACCACAGTGCGGACGCTGAGCCCGATGTTGCTGGCGAGGGTCTGATAATCGGGCTCCACGATCAGCGCCTCCTCGCCCGTATGGTGCATCAGATAGTATTGTACCAGATAGTAGCGGACGCGCTCGAGCCCTCTTTTGTAGTATAAAAAACCGTCGTTTCCGGAGCGCTGGTAGAGATCATCCGCAACAATGTAGGCACAGCGTCTGAGCATTTCGGTGTGGTTTGTGATATATTCATAGGCGACGGCTGAATCCAGTTTCAGCATTTTCATGTCCGTGGCGGCAATCACCGTCGCCACGGCTCTCGGTTTGTGGGCGACCACTTCCAAAAGCCCGATGGAACCTGTAGACGGAGTAAGGGTGAAATAGCGGTAGTTATTTCCATCGTTGTAGTTCCGGGTGCCGAAAGCGATCCCTTCTATGATAAAAAAGATATGCCGGGGAAAATCTCCCTGATTGATGATCACTTCGTTTGGGCGATATGTGACAGGGATTCCCTTTTCCTTTAATTCCTTCGGAAGTATGGAATAATTAAACTGATTGTAGGAACTGTATTTGGACCACAATTCTTCCAGCCGCATAAAAAACCTCTTCTTGTTGAAAAATTGTAAAAAGCCGCGGGATAGAAACCTCGCGGCTTTCGTTTATTGATTATTGCTGCGCTGCCGGTGCGGGCGGTGTTACGGGAGCCGCGATACCGTTTGCATCACAGATATAGGTTGTCTGCCCGATCGCGTAGGGTGCGCCTATCACCATCTTTCCGTTTCCGTCAAAGCATCTGGGCACGCCTGCGATAACGGCCGCTTCGTTTACAAGCTGATGTCCGTCTGTCTCGGAGGTGCCGTATACGCCGTCAGGTCCCTGGATCAGTCCTTTGGCCATGGCGCCGTCAGCGGGGTTAAAGTAGTAGTTTAAGCCGCCGATATTCTGCCAGCCTGCGGTCATCTTTCCGGTCTGGTCAAAATAGTAAGTCTGTCCGTTAATGGTCTGGACGCCTGTCATCATACGTCCGTCCGCGGTGTTGAAGTAGTAGCGGTTTGTCACATCGCCGATGAAGCCGGTCTGCTGCGCGCCGGTGTTGGGATCAAAGTAGAAAGTGCCGTCACCGATCTGAACCATGCCGGTCTGCATCACGCCGTTTTCATTGAAATAGTAGTTCGCGTTCTCAATATTCTGGTAACCTGTCACCATATGGCCGTCCACAGGAGAGAGATAATAGCGGTTTGCAATGTCGCCAAGCCAGCCCCTTACCATAGCGCCGTCGGCAGGATTGTAGTAGTATTTCAGTCCGTTTACTGTCTGCCAGTCGGTGAGCATACTTCCCTCGTTGCTGAACAGGTAATCCCTGCTGTCGATATTGATGGAGCCTTTTACAAGGTGTCCGTCCGCCGGGAACAGGTAGTGTCTGCCGGTCTCATCGTTATACCAGCCTGTCACCATGCGGCAGCCGTTGTTTCCGTCATAGTAATACTGGTTGTCAGCGATGGTGATCCAGCCGCTCTGGATGCGCCCCGCTTCATCGAAGTAGTAGCGGTCTGCGCCCACCTGGTTCTGTCCCACAAGTGCGTGGCCGTCCGCGGCGAGATAGTAGGTGCCGGATTCATCCGTGAACCAGTCGGTGTTCATATGTCCCTGTGCGTCCATATGATAGCGGGCGCCGTTAAAATCCACCCAGCCGAACTGAAGACGGTAATTATTGTAGAAATAGGTGAAGCCGTCGCGCTGGGCAAAACCTACGGGGATGATCATGTTATGGTAGTCTTTGTACATGTAATTGATGTCCACATTTCCTGCGATACCTGCGATGGAGCCCTGATAACTGGACTGCCAGATGGAATGTCCGGGAATCTCACAGGCTTTGCCGTACTGAGCGATCCAGATATCATAGCGAAGTTCAGGCGTCATATGTCCGCGGTAAAAGTTTGCCCCGGTGTAGACGATAGGGTGGTAACCCGCCGCCGCGATCACATCGCAGAAGGCGTTGCACATGGCTGTCACGGTGCCTGCGTCAAGCCCTTTCTGCACGTTGTCCTCGATATCAAAAGCTACGGGGAAGTTGATATTATATCCTTCGATCCACTGCAGTACCAGATTGGCTTCGTTGACAGCGGCTTCCACGCTGGTGGCGTAGGAGTAGATGTAAACGCCGGTGCGGATGCCCGCTGCCTGAGCGCCCGCCACATTGGCGGCAAAAGCGGGATCAACGCCGCTCTTGGTGCTGCCGACCTTGATGAAAGTGTAGGTGACGCCGGAGGAGGGAACCGCCCCCCAGTTGATAGCGCCCTGATACTTGGACACATCGATTCCCAGAGAAGCGGCTTCGGCAACCGCTGTGGAAGATAATGCCAGGGAACACACCAGCATCAGTGTCAGGATCGTTTTTGTGAAGTTTCGCAGTTTTTTGTGTTTTGCCATAAAAGTCTCCTTTGTGTAAAAATGATAGATATATGTATTAATAATATTATTAAATCTGTTACGGAGCGGAACGGATAAAACCGCATGTGCCGGTGGAATCCGGCGTTTTCATTATATTATATTGAATGATACATTAAGGGGGTTTTGTATCCGGATTGTATCTTTTGAGCCCACAAAATAAAGTGTATCACATTATTTTGAGACGTACAAGGGGGGGAGGGGATTTTGGCGCGATAAACGTATTCATGCGTTTGTCGTGAACATCGGGGAGATTTTGTTTGACGGATTTTTGCATATTATATTGTCGATGTTCTGTATCACCATGCCGGGTTACTGAAATTTCAGCAGTATTCACAGTTGAGTGTTTTTAAACGGTTATAAGTTGTCACCGGTTTTTATTTACCAGGTGTAGGAAATCCGACAGTGTTACTTTGAGCGATTGAACACGGACAGGGAAAATTTGTTATTACATAAATTAAGGAAATCTTAATCTTTCCCCCACAGAAAATTAGGGAAAAATACGGGAAGTCTGATATAATTTTTTACAGGCAGAGAGTTGTACCACAAAAATGTGAGGGATGGAACAATGGCGGAAAAGATACTTGTGGTGGATGACGAGAGGGAGATCGCGGATCTCATAGAAGTTTATCTGCAAAATGAAAATTATAAGATAGTCAAATGTTATACGGGGCAGGAGGCGCTCGCCTGTATGGAGAGGGAGGAGATGGATCTTGCGATCCTGGATATCATGCTGCCGGATGTAAGCGGTTTTGTGATCTGCCGGCGGATTCGGGAGAAACACACTTATCCGGTCATCATGCTGACGGCAAAGGATGAGGAGATCGACAAGATCACCGGGCTTTCTCTCGGGGCGGACGACTATATCACAAAGCCGTTTCGGCCCCTTGAGATGGTGGCGCGGGTGAAGGCACAGCTCCGCAGGTATAAAAAATATAATCAGGGGCAAGTGTTGAAGAAGGATGAGGGGGATGTGCTGGTACATGCGGGACTTATTATGAACGTGAGGACGCACACCTGCCTGCTCAATGAAAAGGAGCTGGTGCTGACGCCCACGGAGTTTGAGATCCTGCGCATCCTGCTGGAGAAAAGGGGCGAGGTGGTCAGCACGGAGACGCTGTTCCACGAACTCTGGAAAGATGAGTATTACAGCAAGGCGGGCAACAGCATTACGGTGCATATCAGGCATTTGAGGGAGAAAATGAATGACACGGCAGAAAATCCGAAATACATCAGAACAGTTTGGGGCGTGGGCTACAAAATGGAGTCATGACAGAAAGCGGAAGAAAGCTTTTCGCAGCGATTACTCGCATCTGAAGCTGAAAATTTTTTTGAGGCTGGTCGAGATAGCGGTTCTCTCGGTCATCTGCATATTCAATATCTATAAGATCATCTGGTTTGAAAAGGGGGCGGACTGGACTGTGGCGCTCATACAGCGGGTGGGGAAGATCGAGTATGATGTGGCGCGTTCGATCTATCAGCAGATGTTCCGCAACAATGCGAAGCTGATCTGGATGGTTTCGGTGAGCGTTATCTTTTTGCTGCTTCTGCGGATACTGCTGAACGGCTTCACAAAATATTTTGACCTGGTGAACCGGGGTGTGAACGCGCTGCTCGAAGAGGAGGAGATCCGCCTGCCCTCGGAGCTGTACGCGACGGAACAGAAGCTGAACGAGGTGAAACGGACGTTAAAGCAGCGGACACTGGAGGCACAGCTCGCGGAGCAGAGAAAGAATGAGCTGGTCATGTATCTGGCGCATGATATCCGCACGCCCCTGACTTCCGTGATCGGGTATCTGAACCTGTTGGAAGAAGCGCCGGACCTGCCGGAGGAGCAGAGACGGAGGTATGTGCACATTTCCCTGGAAAAGGCGTACCGTCTGGAAAAGATGATCAACGAATTTTTTGAGATCACAAGATATAACCTGCAGCAGATCACGCTGCAAAAGGAGTCGATAGACCTGTATTATATGTTGGTGCAGCTCATCGATGAGATGTCGCCGCTTTTGTCGGAGAAAAAAAATACGATAAGGCTGGAGGCGGATGAGAGCCTGAGAGTGTGCGGCGATCCCGATAAACTGGCGCGGGTATTTCAGAATGTTTTGAGAAATGCCGCTGCTTACAGCTTTCCACGCACGGTGATCGTGATATCCGCGGCGGAAAACGGGGGGGCAGTAGAAATCGCCTTTCAGAATGAAGGGTATACGATCCCGAAGGAGAAGCTGCGGGATATTTTTGAGAAGTTTTACAGGCTGGATGAGGGCAGAAATTCTTATACCGGCGGCTCCGGGCTGGGGCTTGCCATCGCGAAGGAGATCGTCCAGCTTCACGGCGGCAGCATAGAGGCGGAGAGTGCGGACAACAGGGTCTCGTTTGTGGTACGGATTCCGGTGGAGGGAGGGTAGAATTTATTCTTGACAGTGCATGTATGGAGAAGGTAAAATATACTTAACTGGAGAATCGGAGAGGAAACACTATCTCCCCGTCCCGGCAGAATGTATTAAACTAAAAAATAGCTGTTATTCTCGCCAAAGAACAGGACAGCTATTTTTTATGCGCAAAACTCAGTATTGCAACAATAAGAAGTGCTGTAGAAACAATAAGCTGCAATTCTTCGTATGTACTCATAAGCATCACCTTCGACATATCATTATTAAAAAATTAATATTTATTTAGTGGATCGTTAAGGGAACACTAACCCCCGCTTAAAGTACGAAAAGCTGTTGTCTGATACAATCATCATCAGGCGGCGGCTTATTTTTATGGATGGGACGGTACGGGGAGGCCGGTTGCTTTGCAATGGGGTGCTGACCGGGGGACCGGAGAAAGTGACAGGCGGATTTTCCGGTAAAACAAAAAAGAAAGGAAACGGGGAATAGAACATGAAAGAATACGAGGCAGAATCTGGGAAAGGGCAGGATGGGGAACGGAATAAAAAAATAGCGGTACTTTTCGGCGGCTGTTCGCCGGAATACGGGGTGTCGCTGCAGTCCGCACAGGCGGTGATCGATCATATGGACAGGAAAAAGTATGAGCCGGTGCCGATCGGCATTACCCATAGAGGGGAGTGGTTTTATTATACGGGGGATACAGAAAGGATTGCGGATGACAGCTGGTGCAGGGGGAAGGAGTGCGTTCCGGTGACGGTATCGTTGAACCACGGAGAGCACAGTCTGTTGCTGCTGCGCGGAGCAGGCGCGGGATGTACGGGAAAGGTAAATAATATAAAAGATTCGGAACATACGGGAGACAGGGTATATATGCAGAGTATGCAACGCGGAGAAAGTACAGAGGATGCAGAAAGTGCAGAATGTACGGGAAACGCAGCATATTTGGGGAGTGTGGAGCGCATGGAGATCGATGCGGTATTTCCGGTCCTGCACGGCAGGAACGGGGAGGACGGGACAGTGCAGGGGCTCTTTGAGCTGGCGGGTATTCCGGTGGCGGGCTGCGGCGTGCTCTCCTCCGCTCTGTGTATGGACAAGGACAGGGCGCACAGGCTGGTGAGCGAGGCCGGCGTGAGGGTGCCGGATTCTTATGTCTGCGGCAGGGACACGGATCTGAAAATCATATTTCAACAGGCGGAAAAGATCGGTTATCCTCTGTTTGTCAAGCCGGTGAAAGCGGGTTCCTCCTACGGCATTACGAAAGTATCCGGTGAGGGCGGACTGCAAAGGGCGGTGGAACTTGCTTTTGCTTACGACGAAAAAATGATCATGGAGGAGTGCATTTCAGGCTTTGAAGTGGGATGTGCGGTCCTTGGGACAGAAAAGCTCACAGTGGGTGAGGTGGATGAGATCGAACTGGCGGAAGGTTTTTTTGATTTTACGGAAAAGTATACGCTGAAAACTTCAGCGATCCATGTGCCGGCAAGGATCCCGGAGGATGACGCGGAACGGATCAGGGAGACGGCGAAGGTCATTTACAAGGCGCTCGACTGCAGGCATTTTGCCCGGGTGGATATGTTCTTTACGAAAGAGGGGGAGATCGTCTTCAATGAGGTCAATACGATTCCCGGCTTTACGGCGCACAGCCGCTTCCCGAATATGATGAAGGCGGCGGGGGTCTCCTTTGAGGAGATCATTTCGGCGGTTTTGGAGGAGGCATTGTAACAGGCGGCAGTTTTGCGGGGATGCCGAAACCGTGGGATATGCGCAGCGAAAACCGAAATTTGAGAATGGGTGGGATACAGGAAGAAATTCTTCCGAGAAGGATGAGAGGCAAAAGCCGGACAGAGACAAAACAGATGAACAGATGCAGGCAGAACGGGTGATAGAACAGGGGATGAAAGAGGACACAGAAGTGAGGAAGGAAAACAGAAAACATGAGAAATGAAATATATTGTTTAAATAAAAATATATATTCTGAAAATCTGATTCTGGTGAATGCGGAGCATCCGTACCGTGAGGAGGAGACAGAGGACGGACTTTTTCCGGTACATCCGCAGGCACCGGGTATTCTTTTGAAGGAGGAGGCGCTTATCCATCTTTCGGCGCTGATGGAGGAGATAGACGGCTGGGATCAGATCGTGCCTGTCAGCGGCTGGAGGCCTCTGAGAGAACAGCAGAAAATTTTTGAGCATTCGCTGAGAGAAAACGGGGAGGAATTTACGAGAAAGTTTGTGGCGCTGCCGGGGTGCAGTGAGCATCAGACAGGGCTGGCGATCGATCTTGGACTGAAGAAAGAACATGTGGATTTTATCTGTCCGGATTTTCCCTATGAAGGAATCTGTCAGAGATTTCGGGTGAGGGCGGCGGCATACGGGTTTGTCGAGCGCTACAAAAAGTCGAAGGAGAAGATCACGGGGATTTCCCGGGAGCCATGGCATTTCAGATATGTGGGAACTCCTCATGCGGAGATCATGGAGCAGTGCGATATCTGCCTGGAGGAGTATGTCGGGATGCTGGGGCGTTTCCACCGTGGCGGACGGTATGACTGTCATGGGAACGGCGGGCATGACGGGCAGATACGGCAGATTGAGCGGGCTGCGTGGAAATGAGGAGAGATATGACAAGAGAAAAACAATATGGCGGGCTGGATCATTTCAGGATGGCGGCGGCGTTTCTGGTGGCGGCGATCCATACATCCCCGCTTGCCTCGTTCAGCGCGGAGGCGGATTTTGTTCTGACGAGAGTGTTGGCGAGGGTGGCGGTGCCGTTCTTTTTTATGGTGACGGGATATTTTCTGCTGCCGCAGTATCTGTTTTTGCACTCTATGGATGTGCGTCCGCTGAAACGGTTCTATAAAAAACATATTGCCTTGTATGGCGCGGCGATACTGCTCTATCTGCCTGTCAATCTGTACGCCGGGCAGCTCAAAGAGGTTTCGGGAATGGCGGCATTTCTGCGGATGATATTGGTGGACGGGACATTTTATCACCTGTGGTATCTGCCGGCGGCGATACTCGGCGTGGCGCTTGTAAAGTCTTTCGGGAAAAAACTTTCGTTTTCGGTTGTGATATTTGTGTCATTTGTGTTGTATCTGGCAGGGCTTTTCGGGGACAGTTATTACGGGATGACAGAGCAGATCCCGGTTTTGAGACCGGCGTATGATCTGTTGTTTTCCGTCTTTTCCTACACAAGGAACGGCGTATTTTACGCGCCTGTGTTTTTGGTGACGGGGGCAGGGATATCGCGTATGGGGCGTAAAGACGGGAGGGGCATGCACGGCATGCCGGGCCGAAAGGAGGCTGCGGCGTCCAAAAGGAAACGCGGATTTATCGTCTCTGCGGATATGGTATGTCTTGGAATCTGCCTTGGGCTGATGACAGCGGAAGGGCTGCTGCTACACAGACTGAACATGCAGAGGCATGACAGCATGTATGTGATGTTGCCGGCTGTGATGTTTTTTCTGTTCCGTTTCCTGATATCTCTCAGAATCGCACCGGTCAAATGGTTTCGGATGGTCTCGATGTGGATCTATCTGGTTCATCCGCTCTGCATTATCCTGGTGAGGGGCGTGGCGGAGGCGGTTCATCTTGAATATTTGTTTGTGGAAAATTCTCTGCTGCACTATCTGGCTGTCTGTGCGGTGTCTATGGGGTGTGCCTGTGCGGCTGCGGCGGTGTCGGCGAGGATTACGGCGGCGTTAGGCGCAGGCAGGGAGTCAGAAGGCAGAACTGTGGCAGCGGGAGGTGAAGGCAGGGAGTCGGAAGGCAGAAGTAAGGCGTCAGAAGGAAGAACTGTGGCAGTGGGATACAGTAGTAAGGCATCAGAGGGAAAAACTGTGGTGGCAGGAGGCGGAGAAAAGGCATCAAAAGGAAGAACTGCGGCAGTAGGAGGCGGAGGAAAGACATTAGAGGACAGAGGAAAGATGCCAGAAAGAAGTTTCATATGCAGAAGGAAGAGCCGGAGTTTTGCAAAAGGACGCGCCTGGATTGAGCTGGACAGAGGACATCTCCTGGAGAATGTGCGGGTGCTGGAGAGTCTGCTTGCCCCCGGACAACAGCTTATGCCCGCGGTGAAGGCGAATGCCTACGGGCACGGGGCGGCGCTTATCGCGGGGGAGCTGCAGAGAGCGGGGATCGGCGCATTCTGCGTGGCGTGCGCGGCGGAGGGGGCGGAACTTCGGAAAAGCGGCATTACAGGGGAGATACTGGTGCTCGGTTACACCCATCCGAAGGACTTTTTTCTGCTGCGGAAATACGATCTGATCCAGACCGTGGTGGATCACGTTTACGCAAAACTGTTAGACAGCTATGGCAGAAAGATCAGGGTACATGTCAAGATCGATACCGGGATGCACAGGCTGGGGGAGCGGGCGGAAAGGAAAAAGGAGATCGGCAGGATCTTCCGGCTTAAAAATCTGCGGGCGGAAGGGATCTATACGCATCTGTGCGCTGATGAGACGAGGGAACCGGCGGAATTTGCCTTTACCAGGCGGCAGGCGGCGGCTTTTTATGAAGTTGTGGAAGGGCTGTCGGATAAACAGAGACCGCCCGTGATCAAGACACATCTCCTGGCAAGCTGCGGGTTGCTCAATTACCCGGAGCTTGGCGGAGACTATGTGAGATGCGGTATTGCGCTCTACGGACTTTTCGGCGACAGGGAGGGCGCGGAGAGATGTAAGGGGAAAGCAGCTCTTTTGCCGGTCATGTCGTTGAAGGCGAGGGTGGCCGCCGTAAAAGAATGGTATCAGGGGGAGAGCGTCGGATATGGGCTGGAGTATGAGGCCGAAAGAGATCGGAAAATAGCGGTGCTTGCCATCGGTTATGCGGACGGACTTCCGAGGAGCCTGTCCGGCGGCAGGGGAAGAGTGCTGCTGCACGGGCAGAGCGCGCCTGTGGTCGGACGGATCTGTATGGATCAGACGATCGTGGATATCACGGGAATCAAGGGTGTGAGAGCCGGGGACAGCGCCACCGTCATAGGGAGGGACGGCGGGGAGGAGATCACAGCCTATGAGATCGCGCAGGCAGCGGGGACGATCACCAATGAGATCGTGAGCAGGATGGGGGAAAGGCTTCCCAGGATCTGGCGTGAGTGATCTCTGCGGCAGGGCTGCTCCGCGAGGATTCGCACTCCGCGCAAAGGAATATCGCGGCGATCTGGGCGCACCACGGCATTTTTTGCGCCGCGAGGATACGCACTCCGAGCAAAGGAATATGACTGCCGGGGCAGCCCCGCTCCGGCGCTATTATATGAAAAGGCTGGATATAAAGGATAAAAGGCAACAATGATGAGGACCGGACTGTTGTGATAAAAGTGCCGAAACAAAAAGATTGTAGTTGACTATAATCAAAACGTTAAGTATAATATAGAAGAAATGCGGGGGAGAGGAAAGAAGGATGAGAGAAATGATAAGAGGAAGGGGAGAAGTAACGATGAAGAAACAACAATCTGGTATTTCATTAAAGATTTTACCTGTCCTGACAGCTATGATCCTGTTTGTGCTGGCTGGCTTTCCGGTGAAGGCGGCGCCAGGTAATGAAGCTGTTTATGCGACGGTATTTGACAGTACCTATTATTATGACCACAATCCTGATCTGCAGATTGCTTTTGGGAATAACGGAGCTTTGCTGTTGAACCATTTTCTTACTTGCGGAATGGCGGAAGGCCGTCAGGGATGCGAAGAATTCAATGTGCAGTACTATAAAGCAAATTATAATGATCTGCAGGCGGCGTTCGGTGAAAATCTTCCGAATTATTATCTGCATTACATTACAAATGGTAAAGCGGAAGGGCGCATCGGAAATGGAACTTTTGCGGAAACTCCGGATTCGGCACCTGTAAATAACAGACCGACAGAGGCTGACGGCAATGACAATAGAAATGTCAATACGGAGGAGCCTTCCGGGAGAAATGATGTTGTTACCGATTTTTCCGGCGGGGATAATTCGGGATACGCTTATGAAGTGGTTGAACTTGTCAATAAGGTTCGCGCAGAAAATGGTGTCGGCAGTGTTTCCACCACATCGGAACTGATGAGGACAGCACAGATCCGCGCGGAAGAAACAACAGTTTTGTTCCAGCATACAAGGCCGGACGGATCATCCTGTTTTACAGCGTTTGATCAAAATGGTGTAAGATACAGGACAGCCGGTGAAAATATTGCGGCTGGCCAGATGTCGCCGGCGGGAGTTATGCAGTCGTGGATGAATTCTCCGGGACACAGGGCAAATATTCTGAATCCCGATTTTAATCATATCGGAGTAGGCTGTTACCAGGCGAACGGCGGGTATGGTATTTACTGGACACAGTGTTTTACAAATTAAATAGTTGAAGTGTTGGATTATCGATAATAAGATTCTCTCTGAATTCTGGGTATAAGATAGCAGGAAACAAGTTGGCAGATTAAAATTTTGTCAGCTTGTTTTCTATATGCAGGAACAGGAATAAAAAGCAATATGTTTACAAAAACAGCCAGATTCCATGGAGCGCATAACTCAATATGCAGACAGGAAGAGTCTGCGTATTGAGTTCGGTATAGGATGCGCGGAAGGGGATCTGGCGGAACTGGAATAGAAAAGAGGCAGTATGTTTTATAAAAGAGTATCAGATGCGGCGGCCATGGATATCCGCGATCTCGCGGGGGAGATCTGGAGATCGGTAAACGGGGAAATGCCGTTGGACGGCAGGGACAGCGAGTATATTTCCTGGAAAGAGTCACTTCCGAGGCTGATCCGGGTACTGCAGGATGCCGGACTTGGAAATATCACAATTGCGGCTGAATGCGAACTTCCGACAGGCGGGAGGATCGATGTGGTATTGCTTGGATATTCGGCTGCAGATAAGAAACCGCTTGCGGTCCTCGTCGAAATGAAACAGTGGAGCTGTGAGGGTATTGAACTCTATGACAATGGGTATACATCGATACGGGTGCACAGCAGCCACGGGGATTATCAATCCATGCATCCGGTCTGCCAGACAGATGGGTATATGAAATATATGGAACGAAATCACGAAGGGGTGATAGACGGCAGGCTTGAGGTGAAATCCTGTCAGTATCTTTTTAACTTTGCCGCGGCAAAGAAAAATGATCTCTTCAGCCGGGATTTTGAAAAGTATCGTGCGGCTGCGGACCGGATGTTCTGCATGGGCGAGGAGAACAGGTTTAAAGAGTTTCTGGAAGGACTGTTTTCCCATGAATTCCGGGATGATCCGGAGGTGCTGTCGCTGTTTTTTGACAGCGTATACCGGATGACGGATCTGGATATGGATGTTTTTCGGAATATTACGGAGCAGGAAGAGAATATCAGCCTGCTCGAAGATCAGATTCCCATCACGGAATGCATCAATATGGCAATAGAGAGACTGTTGTCCGGTACATTGGACAGAAAGTATATGTTCCTTATATCAGGTGCCGCGGGAACCGGCAAAACGATCGTGGGTTTCAAACTGTTGAGCGATTATTGCCGGATGTTCAGGGAAGTGCGGGGAGGCAGCAGATACAGATGCGCCTACACATTGCCGAGAAGCCGGACGATCAAGGCGGTTCTGGACGGCATCGGCGGAGGTATGCAGACTGTTTTCTTAAATAATCTCAGAGGTGACTTTGATCTGCTGGTCGTGGATGAGGCTCACAGGATCACAGGATTTGGGGCAGATTCCGGCTATGTGGGGCGTACGCTGAACAGCGCCGGAATAGTAGTCGTGCTGCAGGATGACAGACAGCGGGTGTTGGGAAGTGAGATCGGAACGGTGGACAGATACAGAGCTTTTGCCAGAGAGAATGGCTTTGTCTTTCAGCCCTATCAGCTGAAGCTTCAAAAGAGAGCAGGCTTCGGTGGATATGTGGAACGCATCGATCAGCTTCTGTACGGAGAGACTGTGGGCAGAGCGAGGGAGAGCGGTATTGAAGTCAGGGTATGTGACACTCTGCCTGAGATGGAGAGCCTTGTGAATGGGAAGCACAGAACGAACAGGAGCGTCAAATACTATGCGCCGTATTGCTGGGAGTGGAAGAGCCGCCGTGGGGGGAAGGAGATGGATATCGCCATTCCCGAAGAGAATCCGGTATTTCGAAAACAGTGGAATCCGTACCCTGTAGAGATGCAGTTCAGCTGGTATACTGATTCCATTGATCAGGTTGGATGCATATATACGGCGCAGGGGCTGGGCTATGACTATGTGGCGCTCATATGGTGGGAGGATCTGAGATGGGACAGGCGCGATAAAAAGTGGAAGGTGGATTTCAGTAAAGTCACACCGTATGATACGCTGCTTGCGCCGACGATAAAAGATGGAGCGGACTATGACGAGATCATGCTGAATATTTACCGGGTGCTTTTGACGAGGGCGAAGAAGGGCATATATATCTGGTTTAAGGACCGGGATACAAGAGAGCATTTCAAAGAAGTGGTGTTGTGCTGATCGCATGCCCCGGTGTGAAACGATAGAACCCTTTCGGATGGACGGATAAAGAAATATCTGTTTGTCCGGGAGGGTATTTTTATATCTGAAATATCCCGGAAAATTTCCGCAGGATCAGCAGGAAGAGAGTATAGCAAGGGCATGCGGAAAATTTCCGCAATATTGTCAGAGAAGGCGTATAGTAAGCACATAAAGTTTTTCGGGACAACAACGAAAGACAGAACAGATATACCGTACCTTGACAACTTCATATTGACCGGAGAGGCATACAGAATAAGATTACGCAGGGAGGAAAGAAAAATGGCAAATATCATATATGAAACTGTGCGCGGTATTGACAGAGTAAGCATAGAAGATGAGATGTTGAAAAACAGAAAAATATTTTTTGTGGAGGAGGTGAATGAGAAGAGCACAAACGAGCTGATCAAGCAGCTCATGTGTCTGGAACAGACGGGATGCGGGGAGGAGATCACACTGTACATCAATTCCCCCGGCGGTGAGGTGACCAGCGGGCTGGCG
Organism: uncultured Lachnospiraceae bacterium; assembly: GCA_910584915.1. GTDB lineage: Bacteria > Bacillota > Clostridia > Lachnospirales > Lachnospiraceae > 1XD8-76. Next base: position 8,015 of record CAJUDM010000014.1, on the reverse strand, counting down.
GTGTACGATGTCATCCGCCTTATGGAATCGCCGGTCAACACGGTGTGCATCGGCACGGCGGCGAGTATGGGAGCGATCCTGTTTCTTTCCGGCAGACGCCGCGGCATGCTGCCCCACACGAGGCTGATGATCCACGATCCCTCCTATGGCAGCGGAAATTTTGGCGGGAAAAAATCCCATGAGATCCAGCATGAACTGGATAAGCTCAACGAGACGAGGGAGGCACTCGCGGAGATCATCGCCGAAAAGACCGGAAAAAGCATGGATGAGATCTACCAGGTGACGGCGGAGGACACTTACTACAGCGCGAAGGAGGCGCTGGGATTCGGGCTTGCCACCGAGATCATCACGGATGCAGGAGGGCTGAGGACATGACAGAAGAAGCTGAAGGGAATAAAATATGCCGGATGACAGGATCGTCTGAATGAACCAGGAAGAAAAATCGAAACAGGATCAAGGAGGAGGAGAACGTTATGGGAGAGGTACTGGACAGGATCATGGAATCGTCGCGCAAAGGCTATGTAGGGAGCTGGGATAAAATAAATAAGATCCTGGGGGAGATCGCGGCGCTTTCTCTGAGAGATATGTCGGCGATGCTGGGGAGAGAGGCAGCCGAAACGGGGATGAATATAGCGCAAGCCCTTCTGAATGAGGAACATGGATTGGGATTGGAGCCGGATGTCACCGAGGGGGTGCAGTTGATGGAGATACTGTGCCTTGTGGACGGGACAAAAAAAGTGCTTGGCGACAGAGACTTCGATGAGGAGCAGGAAGCGTTGAACAGGAGATATATCCGACGAAAGGTCCCCTTTTGGTACACCTGTATAAGCCTTCTGCTGCATATATTTCGGGAAGCACAGAAAAAGGATGCTCTTTTCAGACAGTTCTGGTGCATCGGTCTGGAGGATCTTATGGACAGCCTGGATGCTCTGGATTATATCAGACATCCGATGCAGGAGAGGATGGAGGAATACTATTGGGGGGAGGACGCGGAAGAACCTGAGACCGGCGGAACAGAGGATGCGCGGGATGAGGAGGCATATGAGGAGGAATCCCATGACGATGAAGAGGCATGTGGCGAGGAGGAATCCCATGACGATGGAGAGCCGTGTGGTGAGGAAGAATGCTGCGACGATCGGGAGCCATGCGGAGAAGAGGAGTTTGAACCCATGGAGGTTGTGATCGATCTCGATAACATTGACTACGACTTTGGGAATGAATTTGAAGCTGATGACGAGGAGGAGACGTACTATGAGGACCTGAAGGAGAAATTTTACAGAAGGGCAAAGGCGCTGCAGATCAGTCTGCATTCCGGAATCACGATAGGGGAAACGTTGGAACAGGCTAGCAAGGTAACCTGGGAGAGGTGGCGGCCATCAGAATCTATATATACCTACGCCGGGAGAATATTGACGGCGTATAGAATTATAGATTTTCTGTTGGCAGGCAGTTTCAGGTTTCGCGATCCGGAGCATTTCTGCCTGGACAGTATCTTGGAAAAATACAGGAAACTGTCTGGATAGAGCCGGTTTGCGGCGGTTTGGGGCGCAGGCTGTGAGAGCGAAGAAGGAGGAAAGAATATGGAAAAGAGAGAAGCAAAAGAGAGGATTCTCGCGCAGGGTATCAGCGTATCGAACGACACAAGGATAACAGGTTTAAATAACAACGACCTGATCATAGGTTCCTCCGGCGCCGGCAAAACAGGCGGGTATGTGATACCGAATATCCAGAATATTTCCGGCAGCCTCATAGTGACGGACACGAAGGGAAACCTGGAGAAACGGTTTGCAAAGGAGCTGCGGAAAAAAGGGTACGCCGTCTATACGCTGGATCTGGTAAATCCCATGCGCTCCTGCGGCTATAATCCGCTGCAGGGGATCAGGCGCTACAAGGATGGCTGCTACAGGGAGCAGGATATCATCACCCTTGCGGATATTCTGATACCGTCGCTGGACAAGGATGAGCCTTTCTGGGAGCAGGCAGCCGCCGCGTATGTCGCCTTTCTGATCGCGTTTGCCCTGGAAGCCCTGCCGGAGAGCGAGCGGAATATGTGCAGTGTCTGCAAACTGCACCGGACGTTCATAAAAAACAACGGGGACCTCTCCTTTGCCGAGTGGGTCAGAGAGCATCCGGACAGCTTTTCGGCAAAGCGCTACGACAAGGTACAGGGGATCAGATCGGTCGATAAGACCTGGAACTGTATTGTCGAATTCGCGAACAGGGGCCTGGACATTTTCGATTACAGGGAAGCGAAATATATCTTCGAGAGAGAAGCGTATTTCGATATAAGGTCTTTGGGCCGGAAAAAGACGGTGCTGTTCTTCAATGTCAGCGACACTGACAGGGCGTTTGACAATATCGCGAACGCTTTCTATACGCAGGCGCTGCAGATGCTGTGCGCGGAGGCGGACAGGAATAAGGACAGCAGGCTGAAGGTTCCCGTCCGCATCATCATGGACGATTTCGCCAGCAGCGCAAGGATTCCGCACTTTGACAAGGTGATCTCCGTGATCCGCTCGAGGGAGATATCCGTCAGCCTTATCCTGCAGAGCATGACCCAGCTCGAGAGCATGTACAGTGCGGCGGAGGCTGCGACGATCATCAACAACTGCGACCATCTGCTGTACCTGGGCTCCCAGGACCAGCGGACCGCGGAGTTCATCGGCTGCAGAGCCTACAAGACGCCGGAGACGATCTTATGTAAACCGACCGACAAGGCGTATCTCCTCATAAACGGGGAGAGAGCCAAACTGGTGGATAAGGTGAAGCCTTACAGCACGCTGGAGCCGGATATGTAGGGGAAATGGTGTGATAGAGGAGCTCCTAGAGAGATTTCTATTGATTATACTTAAAATATTGAGTATAATGTGAGAAAGATATTTTCGAGAACGGGGAGGTGAGGAAGGTAAAAGATCAGAACCTTCCGCGGGTTCTCTGTGCCGGACAAAAAATCTAAAAGGAAAGGAGAACGAATGACATGAAAACAAAAAGATATTTGCTGATAAAACTGACATGCCTGATCTCACAGGAATCACATGACGGAACAAAGACATATGTCCCGCACCAAAAAACGACGCGGGAAAAGGGACGGAATGAATGGTATGCATACTTTTGAAAAAGACGGAGCAAAGAAAAAAATGAAAGCGGCGGGAATAGCGATCATTCTGGCGGCTTTGGCGGGAAGCGGTATTTTTTCTTTTTTCCGGCTGAGGGAAGACAGAGATAAAGAGAAGATAAATATGTTTGCCGAAGATGCAGAAGAAAAATCTGATTATTACCAACAGGACAATGAAATAGTGAGGAGCATTATCTCCAAAGCGGAACGGCTGGCTGCCGAAAATGATTATGAAGGGGCGCTTGAGAAGATATTGGCCGCCCAGATGATCTTTCCAAAATCAAAGATCCTGGAGGAAAAATCGAAAGAATACATGTCTGTCATTTCGGCAGAGATGCCGGATACTGTTGAAGCAGAAACCGAGGATGAAGCTTGTCCGGAGGCGGCTGAACAGTAAAAACGAGAATGACAGAGGAGACGCCTGTCCGATCTGGATCGGTATGAGTTATATAGTTTGTGCAGGTGAAAACGATGATCACCAGGACACCGTTATGGACAAAGTCAACCGCAGGATTGACCGGGCTATCGCGGAGGCAGTGGCAAAAAGGAATGAGGAGGGTATGATCAGGATCGACGGCAGAGCTCTTGGAATAAGCACTCTGTCACGGGATGTGATGAGAGCGATCAATAATGCCGGTCTGGACGCGGAATTCTCCTATGATTACGGCGGACATCATTATGTTATTATAATACCTGCGGGACAGGCACCCGTGTTGGATGATGTGCCGTATTGCGGTCCTATGTATCTCTGGAGTCTGTTTGGAAGGAACGGAGTGGTGACGCCGATTGTGCCGATCGCGTAGGGCGCAGAGAAAAATATATATGGTCATTCGGAAATTGTGATCTCAGGCAGGGCGGATTGTCCTGCCTTTTTTCATGGTGCGCCTGGCAGCGCAAAAGGAATTCAGTTGATTCGCAGCATATGCCGTGCGCCTGGCGGGAGAGATAGTTATCTCCTGCCCGATCTGTCAGTCAGAAAAACATGGCGGAAAATTTCCGCAATCTGTGAATTCGCCCTGTATACTGATAAAAGCAGGAGAGAGAAAGAGGGCTACTCGGGTTTTACGTATTCCAGGACATCCGAGACCGGACAGTCGAGGATAAAACACAGCGTATCGAGCGTTTTCGTGGTGATGGCTTCTCCCTTTTTCATCCGGTACAGGGTGTTGGCGGATATGCCGTGCTTGAAGATCAGCTCATATTCGGTGATCCCTTTTTGGAACAGGGTATTGTAAAAGGGCTTGTAGGTGATCAAATCGTACCTCTCTTTCCTTATTTCTATGATTTTTGGTTTTTATCTAAAATACCATATTTAATTTGTTGACTATACTCAATATATTAAACATAATGAATATGAAATTTTGATAAATATTATGAAGACAGAAAGAAAAATACGGAACTTATCATTTGAGGAGGACGGGAAATGGAAAAAGACAGCGGGAAGGGGAACACGGAAGTGTATGAGCTTGCAATCTGCTTTGCGAGGATGTGGGGCGTCGCGGAGACTCTGGACCCGCTTCCGACTCTGGGCTTTCCTGAGGTAAAAGACAGGATGATACAGTGGGCAAAAGAGTGCATCGAGGGAGGGGAGGAGGATATTCTGATGTTTTTCAGAAGGAAGCTGGCGCAGGCAGAAAAGATGAAAGGGGAAGAAAAGGATGAGGAGGGGGAGGAAGGCTGAGGGGAGGAGTGCAGTCATTGAAGAAACAGGGGGGATTTGATATACTGTACCTTGAAAGCTGCCGGCGGAGAGAGAACAGACAGGGCTTTGCGCAGAGACGAGGCGGCCGAAAAGGAGAAGGGCTGATGTACAGAGAAAAGCAGATATACCATGAGGACCGGGATTACGCGGTGAGAAGCAGGCGGGCTGTGTTTGACAAGGAGATGGAGAGCCTGAAAAGGCTGATGTACGGCGGGAGTGTCCGGATCTGGCCCTATATGTCGGACCCTTCGGGAAACTATTCGGAGGAACGGACAGTCTCCTTTGTGGAAGAAATTGTAAATGAGGGATGGTATGAGAGGATGCATCGAGGGGATTTCGAGCGGTATTCGCATAAGCTTCCGTTTTATCGAAAGCTGTTGTACTGTGTGTTCAGGATACTGGCATCGGACTATACGGATTATCGGAATGGAAATGTGATACCTGCCGGAGGCGAAGTTGAAAAAATAACGTTCTCGGATGTGGCGGATGTCTTTCGGACTGACGCCGGGGCGATCCTGGACAGTTTTACGATATATTTTGCGGAACTTTTTTACAATCTGTTTACCGGGAGGACGATCAGGCTGCCGTTCAGAGACCCGTACCATGAGGAGGCGGAAGCGCAGCAGGGGCAGGCTGAGAGAAGTGAGGACCCGGAAAGGCAGCGGATGACAGAAAGCCCTCAGGAGGCGGAAGAGCAGCAGGAGATGGGGAGTCAGCAGAGGGAGCCGGAAGGAGACGGAGAGACAAATGGAGCGTTAGAGAGCGATGAGGATGGAGAGATGGCGGAGGATGCGTTCCTGGCATGGGCGGAGGAGAAGGGGCTCGATATAGCGGAACTGAGAGAGGAAGAGATGAGGGAACTTGAACTCGGAGAAGAAAACAGGCGGAGAGAGGATGAAAAACTGCGGAGCACATTCTCGGAGAGGGAGCATTTCTGCCGGAACCTGGAGGAGCTGGCGCTGTTTGCCGAAGACAATCCGGTCGTGGTCCCTGTGATGAGAGAGGAACTGGAGAGACTGCTTGTGGAATTCCTTTCCGACAGGAGGCTTTCTGTCTTTGATAAGGAGGAGGCTTTTGTGGAGGCGATGGTGCAGCTCAAAAAGACGATCCGGACAGCCGGGCGGTACGCGGAGGATTGACAAATGAGGGCGAGAGATGAATTTTACAGGGCGTTGGCTGACGATCTGACGCTTTACGGCAATAGATCGGTACTGTACGAGTATCTGGAGACGGAACAGGAAAAGCGGGCGGCGGGGGAGGAGAAAAATCCGGGGAAGGCGAGGAGCTACCAGCTCAGAGTCCGCTATCACAGGAGGCGGTTGAAGGAGGGCGCTTTATCTCCGGAGGACTATTTGAAGGAACTGTTTGAGGTTTTGAGCCAGAAGCCCCAGTTTGCGAAGAGCACCGGAAAGCGGAGCGCGAACCGCGAGGGGGAGAGGGTCGTCGGGTATATGAGCGGGGACCCGGAGCCCCTGATCCGGGAAGTGCTGCGGGCCGCGCTCGACGGGCAGGGGGCGGAGAGAAGGGGCGATTACATGCAGGACATCAGGCAGTTGTGGGATGTGCTGAGCGGGGAAAAGGGAGCTGCGTATGGAGAGATGCGCGCAAAGCTTGCGGGGAAAGGGTTTTTGGAGCCGCCCTATAAAAAGCTTATGGCGGTCACGGACGCAGTGCTGGATGTGGCTCTCGCCTATGACATAAAAGAATTTTTCTTTGATACGGCAGTGGAGAGGCAGAGGGATTACACGGTTGTCAAGAGACAGAAGGCGGCAGGAGAGGGCGCCGGCAGAGGACGGGCGGAGCGGACGGACAAATCGCTGAAGCTGATGGAGAGTTACTGCCTGAAAAGGGGAAAGAGCCTGTTCGGAGCGGGAGGCGGAAAGGAACCCGGAGATATGGAGTGCGACAGGCTGTACAGAAGCCTGCTGGAGAGGGGGAACGAGGAGGTGTTTGTGCCCCTTGTGATAGATCCGCAGACGGGATGCAGCATCTGTCTGATCGGACGGGCTTATTTTGAGGAGAGCGGCGCCGCGGGACCCGGTAGGCGCCGGGGGGAGGAGAAAGCCTGCGCCTACGGCGTCCTGTTTTTCGACAATGATTACGGCGAGGAGATAAAGGCGGGGTATCACATCAGCAACGAATTCGGAGATTTTCCGAACTTTAATGCCGCCCGCTTTGAGGGCGACTGGAGCTATGAACAGATGCGCCAGGAGGCGGAGGAGGCGTTTAAGGAGTCGAACGGCACGATGCCTCCCGGGACGCCGGAGATTTTCAAAAGATATTTTCTGGAAGCCGAAGATCAGGAGGCGGAGGAGATCAGGGAGGAGATCAGAGTGCAGATCGCGGAGAAGGAGAGGGAGCTGCGGGAAGAAGTCAGGGACCGCTGAAATGTTTTGATCTGAAAGGAGCGGTGTGTATGTACAGGTTGAAGGAATGGTCTTTGAAGAGGTATACCAATGGTTCCGGAGCTCATGGCAGATGCTATGGCAATCCAGGATTTGACAGCGGCATGTTTGTCAATACATCCCGCATTGAGAGGGTGGAGGTTGAGAATGAGGAGGAACGATTGAAACTTTTCACGAAGTCGGGCAGCTGCTATATTCTGGAATATGCGGATATCGATGATTCTGCGGTTGAATCCACGCAGAATATCCTTGACAGCATGGGCGCTGCAGTTGATCTGCAGAACTGTATTGCCCTGAAAGAGGAGAGAAGGAAAGCGGTAAAAAAGAAGCTGGCAGAGCTGTTAAACGTTCATGAGCTTTATATAGTGATGGCAGGCGCAGAAGGCGCCGCCGAGGCATATTTTAAAAGGGAGGATGGCGTCGTTATTCCGGTTTCTATCATAGCACATACAGGTATGTTTCAGGACAGCATCATTGTGGCAGATGGGAAAACCGGATTGTGTGACTTTAGAGTTTTTACATCTGCTCTCGCTGTCACACCTTATCATTGGTCAGATAACCTTGAAGCTGTACATATCGAAAATGTGGGGGAGGATTTTGTGTTGAATGGCTCAGATGGCGAAATTCCCTGCATGTCCGGGACAGTTACGGTGATTAAAAGGGAAGAATCGTTACTATGAGCGGTCCCCGGACCGTGAATAGTAACGAAGAATTCATGTGAAATTTTCAGGGGAAATTTTTGTAGGTTTGTCAAACATTTGTTACACTGACAGCAGATAATCCCTTAGCACCT
>CAJUDM010000013.1 GCA_910584915.1 uncultured Lachnospiraceae bacterium | reverse complement strand
TCGTCCATTACATCATTACGGCATTCCACAAACATAGTAATATCTGGCCGCACAGTATCCCTGACTGCATTGGTAACACGTAACATAGTATCATCAACATCATCGACACCGCAAGCTGTTCCATCGTCGTTCACTCCGATATAAAGTGTACCGCCATCACAGTTTGCAAAGGCAACAATCGTGTTTTTAATATCTTCCACATATTCTCGCTTGAATTCAGTTGTCTTATTTTCCACGAACATAAAATATCCTCCAACCAATTCAAATCATATTCTAATCTAACAATTATTATAATCATTTTTTCTGTTATTTACAAGTAGAATCTGATTTATTTGTGAGAAAGTGAAGCAATTTCCTTTATGATATTGCACACATTTAGTTGTACTTTAGATTAAATATTTATCCGTTTTACCCCGGCAGACTATCCCCTCCTCAGATCGGAAGACTTGAAGCCACACACAGCGCCCCCCACCCGATCATCTCATTCGGATACCTCGTGTATCCCGGCAGCCTCCTCGCCCCCTTTATAAAATACGCCTTCACCTTCTCCCCGTACAGATACGGATCATTCCCCTTAACGATCCCCCACTCCAGCAAAAGAGCACTGCTCCCTGTGACAAAAGGCGCTGCAAAGGATGTGCCGGAGACCACCGCGTAACTGCCCTGCCCGTCCGGCACCAGGATATCCGTTCCGGGCGCGCAGAGATCCGGTTTCATCTGCTGCTCATAGTAGAATTTTCCCTCTCCGGACGTCTCCTCCCCTATGGGATAACCTCTCCCCGAAAAGTCCGCATACTCCTGATACAGAGGATTGTACGCCCCCACGGTAATGACCTTCTGAGCTGTGGAGGGGATCGTCATCGACACCGCCGCTGTGGGGCGGAAAAAATTTGTCCCTCTGTTCACCGCCTCCGCCGACGGCAGATAAAAACTGACAGCACCCTGGATGATTCTCACCGGCACCAGCACAAACGTCCAGATGCCAGATACGATATAGGGATCCCCGAGAAAATCAAAATAAAACTCCTGCAGCCTGGTGTAGGGTGCAGGCTCTCCGCAGTAAAATAAAATCTTTGTCCCGTCCAGCACAAAATCCCGCTTCCCGATCCTGTCAAGCGGAATCTCCAGCCGCTCTCCGCCCGGAGATATCAGTTCAAGCCGGAACACATCCCCGTAATTTTTCCAAATCGAGACATTGCAGGCCTCCTGATACGGCGCCACGCTGCACTCCACACGCTTTTCCGTCTCTCCGTCCAAGATAACCTGCGTGTGTCCTGCAGCCGCCCCCTCATTTCCGCTGCCTACGCAGATCACCGTCTTATAACTTTCCGCCGCGCTGTCCAAAAAAGTCTCCAACAGCGAAGTCCCGTCATGGGAGCCGTAGGTACTGCCGTAGCTGATATTGATGGCAAGAGGCATCTCCAACTCCTGCGCCTTCTGAAGCATCCATGCGATGGCGCGCATCAGCTCCGTTGTGCGGGAGGATCCCGCCGCTCCGCTTCCGCTCCCAAGCTTTACGATCAGGAGCCCTGTCGCGGGCGCCACGCCTTCTCTTCCCGCCGCGATCGCCGCCACACCGGTTCCGTGACCGGAACGGTCAAACGTGAGTTCCCCGCCGGAAGCTATGCTCTGATCGAGCTGTTCTTTCGTGAATTCCACGCCATGAAAAAAGCCCTGCGGCGGCATAAGATTCCTCTCCTCGTCCGCCTGCAGGGTCTGATCCCACAAAAACAAAATACGGCTCTGTCCCTGTCCGTCCAGAAACGCACCGTTCCTATAATCGATACCGGAATCCGGTATTCCCACAAGGCAGCCCTCCCCACTTAAGAAGGGCTCCCTGTCCGTCACCTCCTGCACGCAGGAGGCAAGCTTCCCCTGCCCAATGCTGATCTCCCCCTCATACAGCGCCTTCGGCTTTTCCACAAAGTCAATTTCCGGCAGGGCGGAGAGCCTTTCTATCGCCGCCCGCCCTGCCGTTATGATCGCATAGCCCGTCAGCAGGTATTCCACCTGCAGCGCATCGGAGACTTCCAACCCGGGCTGACTGACTCCGGGCAGGTCCGCCTCAGACTGACCCTGCCGCGCCAGGCCCGCCCTTTGCAAAGCCCCCCTGAGATCACCGTGATATTTTATGATCAGTTCCCACCTGTCTCCCTCCACGCCCACCGGCAGTTCCAGGGATCTCTCCCTCTCCTCGGGAGCAGTTTCCAGAGACAGATTCAATAGATTTTCCAGTTTCTGTGAGATCATTCATACCTCTGAAATATCTTTTTTACAGTATATGAACGCCCTGTGCAAAATATTTGACGGCGGCCGGAATTCTCCGTCCTGCCTGCACTCTCGGCCATCACTCCTCATTATACTATCGCTCTGCCACATGGTGCCCCAAACATCACCGCAAATATTTCTTTATCATGTCATTCATATCATCATAGGACTTCCAGTCTGAGTCTTTCGCATTTATGCCTGATCTGACGACCAAATACTTAAGATTTTCCATGATCTCCCGCGGCGTTTTTCCCGTCTCCCGTTTTACCCATTCCTCCGTCACTGAAACGATCGTATGTGCCGCGGGATTGCGTACTTTTCTCTCGACGTCGACGATCTCATTTACCTTTTGTTTTAGTACAATATCGTCGCTTTTATCTTCGATAATCTTTGCAATATGGGCGGAATAGACCGGTCCTCCTTTAAAACCGCCAGCATATGCCTTATTTAGTACCTGCAAAATTCCAACCCTGGCAAGCTTCTGATTTTCCCATATCCGCACGCCCTCTCTGTTTTCGATGCAACAATCCAATAAATTTATCCCGCACTCTCTCTTTAAGATATTTTCCAGCAGATCAACCACCAAAGGGGTAAGCCCTCTGATGAAATCACAGTACTCCTGTTTGGCAATCTTCATCTGCAGCACCAGCGCATATTCAAATATCTTCTGTTTATCTCCCTCTCTGACAGGGTAAATATCATAATGCTTCTTATTTGCAAGCGCACTAATCTTCCTGAGGTTTAATTTTGCCCTCGCATCGGCGATCTGCAGCATGCAATAGGCGTCTTCTGATATGTCCTTATCCTGCCGGAGTTCTTCGGCAACCGTCAGAGCCGCAGTATAATCATACGCTGTCACATGCTTTTTTATCGCCTCTATTTTCAACATCTTGATCAGATTAAAACATTCCGCCTCCGTACAGCGGTTGGGAGCCTCCTTCGCATTATCCTCGTTCAGTTCCCAGTTCAATACACAGTCATAGTCCTCCCTGTCATCATGCTCGGCGTTCATCTTTTTTTGCGGCGTGGACACCTGTATCGGTTTAAAACGCAGCTCAGCTAACGTCGCTATAACTAACAGCGCGCTCTTCATGGCGGGTGTTCCCGAAGCCATATTGACCAGAAGCTCATCCCCCTCGGTCATCATGTTCTCTATCTTTCTGATCTCCTCCCGAAAGTCTTTATAAAAAATATCGTACTTCTGCACATCTATCAGCTCATCTCTATCGATCAGTATCACTTCAAAATGATGCGCAAGGTATTCTCCCAGACGCTCAAGTGCATCCACATACCTGTTGTCTTTTCTGTGATATTCCATCATTTCATGTGACAAATACAAATATACGACATCCGGTCGATAATGCCTGCATATATGCAGCATGGAACCATCCCGCAAATACTTGATCGGATCCGTTCCCCCGACCGGACTGAATAAAATTTTTTTACTCATCATTCATCCCCCCCTCAGATAACTATAACGTCCTCTTCTTCATCTGTCTCCTGTCTGCCAAAGGATACCACCTGTCCTTTTCCAATAATTTTATATACTCTGATGCTGTCCACAGACGACGTATATGCCGGCAAACGTTCCAACAGTTCTCTGTATTTTTTCCTGGTTATCACCGCCTCAAATGCCGATTTCTGTATACGAAACCCATACCCCAACAACATTTTCGCCAGCTTATTTCTCGTCTTATTCTCTGTAATATCATAAATGATCAGGACAAATACTTTATCATTTCCCGGACTTTCCTCTATATCAAAAAAATAATTTTCCTCATCCATAAACTCTTCCTTTACAAATCTGCATCATCTGATCTCAATCGGTTTATATAACGACGCATCTTCCTCTTCAATCGCTCTCACAAGCGTATTGATCTGCAATGCAATTCCTCTTCTGAAACTCACTGCATAATCAATATAATTGAGATATCTCACCTCTGTCTGAAGTTTTCCTTCCAGTTTAGACAGATATTTCTTTATACCATTTCTTGTCAGGTAGCATCCAGGCTCTTCCAGATCGATCACAAAATCTTCCTTGTGCATTTCATGACCGTTTATCATGCTCATAACGGTAGAATCAACTATGACTGCTCTCCATTCTTCCATCATATCACTTGCAAGTGTCGGATGCTTCTCCTTATCCCTGTGCATAAACCCGAAGTAAGGATTCAGACCTTTCGTTTCTATTTTGGCATACAGTTCGTTCATCAAAACAGAATAACCAAGACTGATCATGGAGTTAAATTCATCCCTTGGCGGTTGTTTATTTCTGCCATGGAACTTGAAATCAGTATCTATCAATCTGGAAAGGCCTTCAAAGTATGCCTTTGCCCCCTGTCCCTCATATCCTATCAGTTCAGCGATCGTCTGGCAACGTGTTGTTTTATCTCTGCAAATATGTAACATTTTTAATTGCTCATCTACGGAAATCCCCTTGCTCTTTTCATATCTTCTGAGCACTACCTGTTGATTTTTTAACTTGGCGCTGATTATATTTTTTGCCAGATCCGTTGCAAATTGTGACTCATACAGAATACATTGCTTTCTCTGTCTCTCCGCGCTGATATGCCCTGTTGACTGCAGTCTCCCGAAATATGTTCCGCCCTTTGAAAAATAAGCCACAGGGATTCCCCGTTTCAGACATTCCTGCACACACTGTGTAGTCATTTGGGCATGTCCCATGATCGTAATGCTTTCCATTGTCTCGATCGGAACCATTTTTCGCATTCCATCTGCATACTTCACCACACATCTGTTTGCCTCTATCCCGATAGTCGCTTTATTCTCATTTACAAACAACAGGCTCATTTATCTATCCTCTCATAGTATATCAATATCTTAAATTTTTAAAGCCACCAGTTCTTCTCGGTGGCTTTTTAATTCACAGTGATACTGAATACTAAATTTTACTGTTAAAATACTCCTGCGTCACCTGCAACTGTTTTTTTAAAATTTCTTTCCACATATGAGAATGGATCTCCCCGGAGCCTTTTGAAACCTTCGTCAATTTTATATTCCCACTATCATCCGTTTTACGGTAGTAATAATGATCCGTATCTTTATATAATTCCCATCCGTCTCTATCACAAAATCTCTTCAGTTCTTTCCATCTGGGCATTGCAGCATATCTCCTATCCTTTCTGGACTGTCTATAATCAACGCTTTAAAAATATACGGGATATGCTTCTTTCTGTTCGGACTGTGAGAATACATTTCGTATTCATTGTAATAATCTAAAGCGTACTCCAATATAGCTTTTCCCATATTCAAACGCGCTTCCCGCTCATCTTTTCCGTTCTCTATAATATCTATCTCATTGAGAGATAATGTAACAGATCCATCATCTTCAACATATCTCAACGCCGTAAATTGATACACCTGCAAGATTTCAAACATTGTATCCAGATTTGAGAACCACATCTTGTCTCTTGTGCGCTTTATAAATTTAGGTTTTTCATGAATAACACTGTCACAGACAGCACTCCATTCCTTTCTCACGGCAGTAGCCTGTTCCATCAACATATCAATCATCTCCTTTATACCTCCATTATAATAAAAATGTACGTTTTGTCAACAGTGTACACTTTATTATATGGAGATATTCCTTTTCTATTATAAAAATTATGCCAAATGACGGTAGTTGCAGGAAATAACCATTCCGTCCCCTTACGGGGCTTTTATTTTAGAAGAAACTCCTGAGCCATTTCCATCCCCTCATGTGGCTTATCCACTCTAAATAAAGATGGAACTCACGATGGAAATTGTGATGAGTGGTTTCCGTCCCCTAACGAGGCTCCTTTACTCTAAAACAGACCTGATTACTCGAATATATAGTAATATCCATCTCTGTCCCCTAGCGGGGTTCATCTATTCCAAATAGATAACAAACACCAAACAGGAGGGAATGGATAGTTTCCGTCCCTTCCCGGGATTTATCTATTCTAAATGAAGTTGAAAAGCCCCAGGAATCTGAGAAGCCCGACGAAATTTCCGTCCCCTAGCGGGGTTCATTTATTCTAAATTCCGATAATGGCAATGGTAGTCATGATGGTATATGGTTTCCGTCCCCTCCCGGGGCTCTTCTATCCTAAATGACTGGCACAAAAAGGCCATTAGGCAGTATTGACAGTTTCCGTCCCCTCCCGGGGCTCTTCTATCCTAAATTGAGGTTTCGGTAAATCTTATGGACGACGATTTAAGAGTTTCCGTCCCCTCCCGGGGCTCTTCTATCCTAAATTTGAGGATTTCGCGGAGACAATGGGATTTTCAATATCAGTTTCCGTCCCCTCCCGGGGCTCTTCTATCCTAAATGGAGTATTTGGGTAATTTTAATTTATAATTATTTTCATGCTGTTTTCTCCCGGGGCTCTTCTATCCTAAATGGAGTATTTGGGAGTGATGAGATACAAACGATGATTGTTTCCGTCCCCTCCCGGGGCTCTTCTATCCTAAATATAGGAGGGAAAATGAATAATACAATCATTTTGCGTTTCCGTCCCCTCCCGGGGCTCTTCTATCCTAAATTATCAGAAAGAAACAAAAACAGCCAAACAGGATGGTTTCCGTCCCCTCCCGGGGCTCTTCTATCCTAAATTACGCACTCCAGTATTGTGAGTGCGACGAGGATGGTTTCCGTCCCCTCCCGGGGCTCTTCTATCCTAAATCAGGAATATAAAAAATATAGCAAGGGCGACTTAATTGTTTCCGTCCCCTCCCGGGGCTCTTCTATCCTAAATGAGATAGCAGAATCCATCCAGAAAAGTGGATATGTCGGGTTTCCGTCCCCTCCCGGGGCTCTTCTATCCTAAATTGGTGCGTATTTTCACACGGGTATAACTCGATACACAGTTTCCGTCCCCTCCCGGGGCTCTTCTATCCTAAATAAACAAAATCCGATCTAAGTGAAACAGTAGCCGTCCAGTTTCCGTCCCCTCCCGGGGCTCTTCTATCCTAAATATGGCTTTTGACTACAATAAATTACGTGGGAAAAGTTTCCGTCCCCTCCCGGGGCTCTTCTATCCTAAATATGAAAGATAACAGCACATGGAAAATTGTAAAATCGTTTCCGTCCCCTCCCGGGGCTCTTCTATCCTAAATAATCCTTGCGGATATGTTGCCATCAACTATATCCGTTTCCGTCCCCTCCCGGGGCTCTTCTATCCTAAATTCTTGACCTCCGTCCTTAAAGCTGTCGTGTTTCGTTTCCGTCCCCTCCCGGGGCTCTTCTATCCTAAATAAAATTTTATTTACACAGATACAAACGGGCTTGAGTTTCCGTCCCCTCCCGGGGCTCTTCTATCCTAAATATTCCCTCCAGATCAAGCGGATCGAGTGAGTTGGTTTCCGTCCCCTCCCGGGGCTCTTCTATCCTAAATAAGGTGGAGATTATGTTAAAATATACATGCGGATATGGTTTCCGTCCCCTCCCGGGGCTCTTCTATCCTAAATCCTCTCCCCCGCACTCCGCTGTCCGCCTCTGTTCAAAACAGCATTTGCGGGGGAAAACAATTTCTGACATAAATTCCCTGCGATCACCGACAAAAAACAACTGAAACGCCAGTATTTTCAAGGCGCGCGGGAAAATCTCCTATATCGACTCTATTTTCTCGATCCTGCAAACACCCATCTGCAACAATTTCCCCCGGTATCTCGTACACTTGATCGTATGCGGTGATGCGCCGTATTTCTTATCAAGATAGTGCTTGTGCTCTCTTTTCACCTTATCCGAAACCGTGTGCTCGAATACGCGCTGCGCCATTTCGATCCCCTCCGGCTTACCATACATCGGATAGATAATCGTTTTCGACACGAACCCGCACCCGCCTCCGCACAGCACATAGTTGACTCCCGGAACCTCCATACCTGTGAAAGCTTTTGAAAAATTCCTGTAATAACTCGTCACAAACAGTTTGACGGCGTCTTTAAGCTGCCCGTCTGACAGTCTGCAGGTGTTTGTATCTATCGTTATGGTAAACCGGATCTCCGTGCCCGGTTTTATGCATTCCCTGAGCATCGGAAGCCTTTTTTCCGTCCCGTCCGTGTGCCTGTCGATCTTCTGGCACAATACAAGGTCATCTGTGGACAACGGTTCACTGTCGCTGACTATAAAACCCTGCATCAGATCGTTCACAGCATCCGTCGGTTTCCTCTCCGTCCTGTTCAGTACTCTGTACGCCTTATTCTCTATCCCTGCCATACTGTTTTTCAGATAATAATTTCTTCTGTCGCGACTGTCCGTCGCCTCCTGTCGCATCCTGCTCTTCTCTTCCTGATACTTTTCGGGATTTTTGATGATATCCGCGCCGAGCAGTATCGTGCGAAACATTCCCTTCAGAGAACTTCCCGGTATATACGGCTTTCCATAGGCGTCCTTGATACACTCCATGATCTGCAGCCTGCTGCCTCCCTCAAGGATTGCATCCCCGCAGTCCAGCGTATATTTCAAAAGCGGGCGCAGATCTTCCGGCCTTATCCTCTGTCCGCCAAGCCACTGCGTCAGGTCGCTCCTCTCCCACCCCAGCAGATACTCCTCGAATGCCGTACCCTTATTTCTTTTCCGCAGCTCCGCATACAGCTTCCGGATATCCGGTATTCCCACCGCTTTTTTTCTGTCGAGGAAAAGATACTCCTTTTTCATGATCTCTTTTCCACTTCCGACAAACACCGGCCCCACCGTACGCATGACAACCTGATAGCACTTCAGATACTGTTTCATAGTCTACACCTCCATCAGCATTGGCTTCGCATAGCGGTACACGGGGTGTCTTCCTCCGCCGTCCGACACATCATAGACATCCCCGCGGAACCCCGTCCTGAAACAGGAGCCCGCCCTGAAAACATACAGATCTCTCTTCCTCATCTGTTCTTCCGCGTAACTCTCCGACGAGATGAAGCCGCTCCTCTTGTCCAGAAGATACTCCGCTCCTTCCATAGCCTCCTCCAGTTCCCCGTCCGTCGGCAGCGCCGCCGACAGCGTCATATATCCCGTTCCGGTTCCCTCAAGCCTTTTTTTCAGCTCTGCCGGTATCCCGTCGCAGGACAATACAAACCTTCCGAACCCCGACGCCCGTTTTCCGCCCAGCCCGCTGAAGGAAAGGCTCCTCAACAGTTTTTCCAGCAGTTCCCGGATCTCCTCCCCCTCGTACCCGGCGATCAGATACAGCCCGTTTCCCGGATGATAATAAAAGGTCCCCACTCTGTACGGCCTTGTCTCCTCCTCCCCCCGGATCGACGCGACCGTCTTCATCTCAAAATCTCCGAGCGCTCTCAGATCAGGCGCCGCCATGATATCATACCCGCCCTGCAGATAGATATCCAGCATATCCGCCGGAATATACTTCAGCTTTTTAAACGCTTTCTTTACTGTGGAATCCCCGGCGCGCTCCCCGAAATCGATATGTTTTATGGGTTTCGGCACAAAATAGGTACCTCCCATATAAGGAAACGCATCCGATAGCAGAAGCTTTCCCTCCTTCGCCGCCCCATACAGACTCTGCAGAACATCGCCTCCCACTCTCAACGCCTCCTGACACAGAGCGGAGAAAACGGTATCCGCACAGCATGTATACTCTCCCTCATCAAGATTCTGCCTTCCAAAATGAACCGCACCCCGGAAAGCAAATCTGTACAACTTATAATCCATGCACCCCTCCCGCCGCTGTCAAACCGCTTCCTGCAATATCCTGTTGCATTGCTCCAATATTCCTTCCGATATCTCGCCCACCACCGTCTCAGCCTGCAGACTGTCAAAAATGATTTTTCCGTATCCTCTGGAACCGTTTCCGCCGATATAATCATACTGAAGCAGTTTGAGCCCCTCCGCCAGTATCCTGAAATCATCCACGATCTGCGCCTCTGCCTCCGCCTCATATATCATATCCAGATCAAAGCGTGAACCCCTGACCACTCTCTCGATCTGCCTCGGATTTGCCACCGCTGTCGCTCTGTTGATCGTGTTTTCAAACTTAATTTCCGTCAGGCTCTGAAGCCCCTGTTTTCTCAGCTCCTCTTCGTTGACCAGAAACATATCCGAAACAATCAGCCTGCTCCGCTTTACATGACCTTTTTTCGCGCTCCCAAACAGCCTTGTCAGACACTCCGCATCATCATCCGGTTTCGCGGCTACATCAGTATTGTATTCTTTCGCCAACAACGTCCTCATCTTTCCCTTCAGAGAACTTCCGGGCAGCATCGGCAGACGCGTGCGCGCGTCTTTTATCACCGGAGAGTCCACCGCGCCGATCGCCGCAAACGCGGAGGAGCCCCCGATATGCATACCTGTTTTCACTTCTATTATCCCTGTTATCTGAATCTTCGCGTACATAAATATCCTCCTCTAATCGTCCTTTTCCACATAAAACTTACGAAACGCTACTAACGCCTCCATATACCGACTGAACAGGATATAATTTTTCCTGCTGCCATGGATTCCTTTCAGAACATCTATAAGCCCCGCTTCATTTACCAGATTTTTTACCGAATCTTCTCTCCCCGCCTCATACAGAAAGCGGACTCTGAGATACTCTATTCTGGAACAGATATCCTCACTCAGTCTCTCCTCCCCCTGATTGACCACCTCGTTATAAATGTCCGAAACCATCGATAACAGGTTGCGGAGTTTAGATGTCGTCACTACGGCTACAGGACGTTGCTTTTTGTCTTTTTTATTCTTCAAAGACAATATCACCCTCTCCGCCTCATCGACATAATTCTGTTCATTCACCCTCATCTGCCATTTCCTCCTTCTCTCTTGTCAGATACGCGTACAACGTCATTGCTGTCTTCAGATGCCTGCAGTCTGCATCCGATCCTTTCCCCTGATACCACTGATACATTTTGGAAGAAAACTCTCTGTATGCATCTCTCTGTTCTTTTTCCGCCTCTTTTCCCGGCTCCAGTCTGGACAGGATATATACGTATCTGGCAAAATTGATCCTATCTCCCCTGTCTCTGATCAGTTCCAGAAGATGATACAAAAAACTGCCCCCTCTGTCCTGTGAGTTCTCAAAGAACCGATAAATATGCTGATACTTTTCCCTCAGGACACTCTCCTCAAATTCATGCCAGCTGTACGTCCCGTCGCTGACTTTTAATACACCCCCTGACTCTGTCGCCATATTATGAGCTCCCCCATCCTCCAGCAGCGTCACGGCATTCTTTCCGGGCAGGCTCTTCGAACACTCCTCCATACCCGCCACCTCATCCGCGGCAGCGCGGATGGGATATCCCGCCTCATAAATACCGATTCCCGCCGACAGAGTCAGCGCGCCCTGCGTGTAGCGCTCAAAACTTTTTTGAATATCCACCGCCAGCTCTATTATGTCATTCCAGGCTCCCACTATGAACAGATCGTCCCCGCCGGAATAACAGATCGTTGCCATCCTTGAATGCGCCTTACGTCCGTCGATCGTGTATTCGCCGCTCTCCAAAATCCGGTTGATATGCCATTTAAAAAACAGGGAAAGCTGTCTGGACAGGACCGCCGTTCTTGACAATGTCACATATCTGTTTTGATTCTCAGGATCCGCGAACCCGGACACAAAGGCATGTCCCAGATTATCCACATCGGCCCTGATGATCCCCAGACGTCTGATTCCCTCCGACTCCTGTGCATACTCCTCGAAAGTCTTTCCATCCGTATAATTTCCCACCCACAACTTTGTGGCGATATGCTTTCCGGTAACCATCTTATTCTTGCTGTACGCCCTCACAAAATGATCCCCCTGCTGCATCTTTATCTTCAGGGACCTGTCATCGTCGGATGTGAGATAGCACTCCCCCGGAAGAGGCAGCGCATCCTCGCTTCTCTCCGACATGACCGTAAAATACTCATCGTATAAAATGTTTCGGGAAAACTTCCGTATCGCATTGCACAGAGGGCAGATCCCCTCTTCGTCCACGGACGTGATCTTTTTGCAGGCCTTGCACTCCCTTGTATAATCACCATACTTTTTCGTGTTCAGCATTCTGATCTGATCCGGAGTATATCTATGGCTCTTTCTCGCCGATATTTTTTCGCCTATCGTTCGGAAAATCTCCTCATAACTTCCCTCCGGGAAATTTTTCAATGCGTTGGCACTGCATACGGCGTATCCCCGGCCCACATAGAGACTTATCTGAAATGTCTCCAAAAGCCAGCTGTTCAACTCTCTCATATAACTTTCCACCGCAAGCCTTGTCTTTTCCGTATTTGCCATCAGAATATAGCAATGTCCGCCGCCGGAATAGATAAGATTCGCGCGCGACAAATGCAGTTTCTGGAGCAGACTGTCGATAATATGCTCCATCATGATCTCCAGATAGAACGAGCGTGTCCGCAAAGTCTTTAAGGCATTCTTACTCGCGATCGTATAGATAAAATCCTGTATACCGGACATATCCATCGAGTACAGCAGGAAAGCATTCTCCGCGCAAAAATCCGTTCCCTTCGCAAACAGCTTTTCTCTGTAATCGACAATACCCTGCTCCTCAAGATATTCTAAAATACAACTTGAAATCGCCGCCGTCAGTTTCACATGATCATACAGCGATATATCAGCCAGCTCGCTTTTTGCAGTGGAGGATGGAACATAGGAAAGATTTGCCTCCAGCACTTCCAGCAGTGAATTTATGTATTCCTGAGTCCACTCAAGTCCGCTCAGGTTATCCGTCAGATTCGCTTTCACTTTCGTATAAAAAGCCTCGTCAAACTTTTTCTTTTCTGCCACTGGATAATTGATGCCGTCTTTCGGATCCAGAGTTTTCGGCTCATAATATTTTACTTCTCTCGTGCCGTTCAATATATTAAATACACTTTGCAGCGGCAGAGATATATCAAATCCAACATCTGCCGAATCATTACCGCGCCGGTCTGCCGCCGAGGCAATATTATCCGCGATATACACAATATACGCAAGGGCGTCCCCCGAAAGCTCCGCTCCTTTTATCGCATCTGCGTGGTGATACCTCACACAGCCGAGTACGTCACTGTCCAGCACCTCTGTCTGAATCTCATTCTTCAGAAAATCATAACCGCTCTGACTATGTTTCCTCCTGTCGTCGCCCTGCCGGTATATCACCTTTCCGATATCATGCAGCAAACCGCCCAATACAAGTTTGACTTCTCTGTCCGTCATGTGTCCTTCCCTTTCTCTTTTATCTTAAGCGCTCCCATCCCCATAGCAGTCTTGATCCCGACACCTGAGTACTCTCCGAATCTCATAAGCAGCTTTACATACCTCGCCATGGTGTCAGTCCCGTTTATCCTGATACCGATCTCGCCTATAAAGGAAGGAATTTTGACCCCTTCCAGGGGAAAACAGGTGCTTCTCAACCGATATCGAATAATACCGCTGTTATCCACCAGCTGTTCCAACGTTCTTCCATCATACATCTCCATACTGTCAGATAACGCGCTGTATTTATTCATAAGGCTCTGATAGATATACCTCATCTCAGGCATGATCACATATTTCCCGTTGCTCTTAAAGGATGCCGCCGTCAAAAACTCCAGATTGAGATAGTGACTGCCTTCTCCCGAATAGAAATCTTCCAGCAGATCCTTCTTTTTGATCGTATTCAGGCGTTTCTCCTTAACCGTCACATGGATATCTTTCTTTTCGATCATGAAAGAGGTAAACCCCGAATCCATCAAGGGCAATATCAATTCCTGATATGCCTCCGCTGTACAGGTTTTGACCACCCACTCATTCTCCGCACCGTTCAAAAGATATTGACTGTACGGCTTTATCCCCTGTTCGTGCAGTTTCTCCGCGTACTCTGTTCTAATATGCTCCATCAGAACACCCTGCATGTTTGATGACTGGCGATAATCAAGCTTTTCGCCGTCCGTCTCTATTTTCATTTTTAGTTCTGCAAGCATATATGACCTATCCTCTTTTCGTATGGGGTATTTATACAAATAATTGTATCATGCCATTTTTAAATTGTCATTAATTGCCAAAAAATATTCTTTGTTGGGCATTCATTTTAATTTCAGTAACCAGACGTTTTCTCCATATCTAAAGCCTCATTCTGATCAACAGCGGCACGATTCAGGAAATGCTTAACGTCAACAAAAAAACGGCTTCTTTCCGTCTATACAAAAACTAAGCCGTTTTTAATCTCTTCAATATTATTATTTCCATTTAATGCTCTCATTTATCAAGAAGCCCGATCACTTCCCGATAAGCATCACACTTCCCCTCCAGGATCAGATAATGATAATGATCGCCATACCAGCTGAAAGAGGGAGCCGCCTCCTCACGTTCCTTCTCCTCTTCCAGTTTCACAAGCCGTTTCTTCAGGTCAGCCGATAATGCCGCCGATGATCCCTCTTCCCGGAGGCGGCTGTAGAGGGCTTCAAGTGTTTCCAGTTCACTGTGAACGACATGAGAATTGAATGGATCATTTTTGTCCTTCTCATACCTCTCCCGGCATTTTGCTATCTTTTCTTCCATTTTTCCATACAGTCCGGTATGCTCCGCCATGGATGCTTCCTATCCTCAATTTTCTCTCTATACTATCCATTCAATTTTGTCATGTTGGACAATTATCAGTCTGCCCGTCTCTCTGCCAGCCTGTCTCTCAGACTCTCCACTATCGCCAGCAGCCCTCATCCAGAAACGCCAGATCCTTTCTCTCATACCGGTTCATCCAGCCCGCCAGATGTGCCGTTGGATCCCCGCAGAACTCCGTAAAATCCCTGTCGCCTATCCGAATAGAGAATATCCGCTTTTCCAGACAATCCAATATACGCTCCATAACGCCGTCCGCCATCTCACGGTAAAAGGATAACAGCGCAAAGCGCTCCTCCTCCGTATAGTTCTCAATTCTTTTGGAATATCCTTCCTTTTTCACTATCTTTCCTGCCAGAAACGCATAGCGGTTCAGCAGGCTGTAATCATGCGCCCGGTAAAACAATTCCCTGAGAAACGGCTCCAGTTCCTTCGGCGCCGCCTCCTCTTCCTCTTTGATCCCGCGCCTGTAGGCGGGATTCCAAAACGGCGGATCCTCCTTCAGATGGTGGCAATACCATATGGTCGGCAAAGTTTCACCCTTCTCCCAATCTCCCACCCCGGAACACCTGATAAATCTGTCCGATTCACAGACGCCGAGTTTCCACGAACGGTTCTTCTCAAAAATTTCCAAAAAGTCATCGATCCAGCCGGCAACCCGTATATGCAGTTCTTCGTCAGCCAGCTCGCGCACTCCCGCAGGCAGCAGAAATAATTTCTTGAGGCAGTGTCCCATCACCGGGCTATGAACTTTCTCCGCCAGTTCATTTAAAAGCTTCTCCACATAACGGTCTCTATTGGAGATATCCGACGCACTGATCCGCAGAAGACTCGCAAAACGCCGGTCGTTTTTCGGAAAGCATGCGCTGTATAAGATGCCAGTCTCCTCCTCCCGGCAGATCGCGATACAGTACGGTGCGGCAATATAGGACACCTTATTTTCAGACAGAAAATCCTTTAACTCCTGCGGAATGATCACAGTCTCCCCGTCACCTTCCGGGGCTTCGTCAGCATCCCAATCCTCGTCATCGTTCAGGTCTTCACCGTTCTCCCAGCCCTCGTCATCTTCCGGGTTTCCCTCGCCGTCCGGGACTTCGTCATCCTCCCAATCTTCCCAGTCTCCGTCGTCCTTCTCAGGAAAAATATCATCCCATTTCTCCACGGGAACAAAGACTTCCGAGGGATCCATATCCCAGGCCTGTTCTTTATACATAAGCCACTTACAATAAAAATATCTGCTGAGATGGCCCGCACAGTCAGCATGCTCCTGATACCGGGCTATCTTCGTCCTGCGCATCCTCCTGTCCAGTTCCACAAGCAGATACGCCTCCATACTCTCCGTCAATGCATCCCATCTTCCCCACACATTCCGCAGATACACCGGCGGGTCTTCTTTCTCCGTATCCTCCAGAGAAATGCCGATAATCCCTGCTCCTTCTATGCTCCCGATGACCAGATATCCCTCCCTCTTTCGGAAAGATGCGGGAGAAAAGAACTCTCTTTCTCCAATACAGACGCGCTCCCTGCCGACCCGCAGCAGGAAGTCCCGCAATACAGCCGGCAGAGGCAGTCCCAGCCTTCTCTCCACCCTGTCAAGATACACTTTCCGAAAACCGTTCGCCGAACCCTGACAGAGATATTCTATTATTTCCACAGACGTCAGATATTTGTACGTACCCATCCTTCCATTCCTCTCATCGGAATTACACGGAACATTCACAAAATTGAATTCTGTGCCGAAACTATCCACCGCATTGACAATAATTCAGAAAGAACCCTCCCGCATCAGGCTGCCTTTCAGTTCTCTCCCATCCTCAACAGCTTTGCCGCCTTGGATCGAAGCCGATCAGGCGGTATTCAGTTCTCTCCCATCCTCAACAGCTTTGCCGCCTGATCGGCTGCGATGCAGGCGTCCACGATCTCCTGGATGTCCCCGTCCATGATCTTGTCAAGTTTATATAACGTCAGGTTGATCCGATGGTCTGTCACTCTTCCCTGAGGGAAATTATAGGTCCTGATCTTCTCGGAGCGGTCGCCCGTTCCCACCTGGCTCTTTCGCAGTTCCGCCTCCGCGTCGTGGGCCTTCTGCTGCTCCAGGTCATAAAGTTTTGTTCGCAGCAGGGCGTACGCCTTCGCCCTGTTCTGGATCTGGGATTTCTCGGTCTGGGAGTAGATCACGATGCCGGTCGGGATATGCGTCAGCCGCACCGCGGAGTCCGTCGTGTTGACGCACTGCCCGCCTGCTCCCGAGGATCTGCAGACATCGATCCTGATATCTCTCTCATCGATCTGCACATCCACTTCCTCCGCCTCCGGCATCACTGCCACAGTGATCGTGGATGTATGGATACGTCCCCCGGATTCCGTCTCCGGCACACGCTGTACGCGGTGCACGCCGCTCTCATACTTCATGATGGAGTAGGCGCCCTGTCCGCTCAGCATAAAGGTCACGCTCTTCATACCGCCGATGCCGATCTCCTCCATCTCCAGCGTCTCTACCTTCCACCTCTTTGTCTCCGCGTAGTGCACATACATGCGGTAAATTTCCGCCGCAAAGAGCGCCGCCTCATCGCCGCCCGCACCCGCCCGGATCTCTACAATGACATTCTTGTCATCATTGGGATCCTTCGGCAGAAGCAGGATCTTCAACTCATTCTCCAGCTCTTCGATGCGTTTTCTGGATGCGGCGAGTTCTTCCTTCAGCATGTCCCGCATCTCCTCATCGGACTCCTCCTCCAGCATAGCCAGGGAATCCTCCGCATCCTGCCTGCATTTTTTATACTCTCTGTATGCTTCCACCAAAGGAGTTAAGTCGCTCTGCTCCTTCATTAACTCACGGAAATGCTGCTGGTTATCCGTGACTCCCGGCGCCGCCAGTTCATTCATGATCTCCTCAAACCGCCTGAGCAGATCGTCCAATCTGTCAAACATATGAATCCTCTCTCCTTATCTCCGCTACAATATAAATATATCTTCCTGCCACCGTTCACATTTCAAAGTGCCGCTCTGTCTTCCGCAGTATCCGGCATGCAGCTTCCGTCGAATTCACCGCATCCTCTCCGGCTCATCGCCCGCAGGCATACCATGTCCCGAACACCACCCTGTCAAGCCCCGAAAAATCCTTCACGATCTCAATGTCCCGAAACCCGTTGTCCTCCATGATCCGGCGGACCACTTCCCCCTGGTCATATCCGATCTCATAGAACAGCATCCCGCCGCCGGACAGATGTTCCCTCGCCCCTTCCGTGATCTTCCGGTAGAAAAACAGTCCGTCCTCCCCGCCGTCCAGCGCCGCATACGGATCGTGGTCCCTCACCTCCGGCATCAGGTTTTCTATCTCCGCCCGCCTGATATAAGGCGGATTAGACACAATGATCTCAAACTGTCCCTCTATGTTTTCAAACAGGTCGCTCTTTACAAAAACCGCTTTCTCCCCGAAAAGCTCCTCCGCACAGCCCGGCTGTGATCTGAACACCGCCGCCGCGTTATCTCCCGCCACCCGCAGCGCTTTTTCTGAAATATCCGCACCGACTCCCCGGCAGTAGTTGGAGTAATAGAGAAGGCTCAGCAAAATACAGCCGCTTCCCGTGCCGATATCCAGGATCCGCGTACCATCATGCAGATATTTCAGCACCTCCTCCACCAGAATCTCCGTATCCTGTCTGGGACAGAGGACATCCTTATTGACCAAAAAAGTCAATCCCATAAATTCCGTCCTGCCGATTATTTGCTGGAGCGGGATCCTCTCCGCCCGCCTCCGGATCATCTCCAGATACCGCTCCTCCTGTCCGACTGTCAGTTCCCGCTCTCCATGCGCATACAGCGCTGTTCTGTCGGTATCACAGACTTCCTCCAACAACAGCCTCGCATCCAGCTCAGCCTCTTTTACACCCGCTTTTTTCAGATCAGATATTCCCTGCCTGTAAATCTCCTGATACTGCATCCCCGTTCTATATACTATCTCCTGACTTTATCTCAAACTTCCGCTCCTGTTATCCTGTGGCGTCGCTCACTCGATCTCGTCACTCCCGATAAAGCTGGGCTCCTCCTCGTCCTCATCGTCCATCCCCAGATCCTGCTCCTGCTGTTCCTGACTGTCCTCATATCCGAAATTCTCTCTCAGATATGCCCTCCAGTCAAACACGGCCTCCACCGCTTTGATCGCCACTTCCACCATGTCCTCGTCAGGTTCCTTCGTGGTCAGCCCCTGCAGCCAGAGTCCCGGCGCTGATATTGCACGGACAAGCCAGTTGTCGGACCTGCCCGCCAGACGGATGATCTCATAAGCGATCCCGGCGATGACAGGGATCAACAGGATACGGATCGCCACTTTGAGCGCCATATTGTCCACACGGATAAAGAAAAACAGGATCACGCTGACAAACATCACAAACAGCAAAAAGCTGGTACCGCACCGCCTGTGCTGTTTGGAACTCTTCATCACGTTCTCCACAGTCAGCTCCCTTCCCCGCTCGATACAGTTGATGCATTTATGCTCCGCTCCGTGGTACATATACACCCGCCTGATATCCTTCATCAGTGAGATCAGCAGAACATACATCACGAAGATCAGGATGCGGATGATCCCCTCTATGATCGCCAGAAGAGACTCATTCCTGACGAATCTTTCAAGATAACTGGAAATAAAATAGGGCAGCACCATAAAAATGCCCACCGCAAAGACGACCGCGATGATCGTCGTGAGCATCATCAGGATACTCTCCGCTTTATCCTTGAACACCCTGTTCAACATTTTGTCGGCTGCGCTCTCTTTTGTCTCCTCTTCCTCCGCGAAAAACGCGGCGGAATGGTTCAGGCACCTTGTCCCCAGCCGCAGAGAATCCACAAAAGAAAATATCCCGCGTATAAACGGGAGCTTTGTCAACGAACTGCCCCCCAAAATACCGGTGTATTCCCCGATCTCCACATCGATCTCACCGTCCGGTTTTCTGACCGCAACTGAATAACGAGTGTTATTTTTCATCATAATCCCTTCCAGCACCGCCTGGCCGCCAATGCCGGAATAGCATCTTCTCTTTCTGCCCATGGATATTCTCTCCAATCAATTTTCCTGAAATTACTGTAAAAGATCGAGCAGGGGAATGTTCTTCTCTACTGCCCGCCGCGCGGAGCACACGCTGCTTAAGCGGCAAATTCCTCTGTGCGCCCCCGCACATAAAAAATGGGGCTGAGGACAACCGTTCCCCAACCCCATCATGATCATCTTATTTTGCCATACCGTATTTCTTATTGAACTTATCAATACGTCCATCTGCCCTAGCTGACTTCTGCTGGCCGGTATAGAATGAATGACATTTGGAACAAACCTCAACGTGGATCTCAGGCTTGGTAGACCCCGTTACAAATGTATTCCCGCAGTTACATGTGACAGTTGCCTGATAATAGGCAGGATGCAGTCCTTCTTTCATTTCTCTCACCTCTCTATTTTCATTTGCGATTATTTTTCCATTTTACAAAACTGCTCACTTCTCAGCGACAGCTTATTCATTATATCACAGCGTTCTCATCTGTGCAAGTGCTATTTTTTGCTTTTTTGCATTTCATGGTAACAGTTCAGCCATGCAGAAATGATTGTGCAAGTTACCCGTGGAAGCTTGCTTACAAAGGGCAATTTGTACAATTATTTCTATAGGGCGGACGCCCGACATGAAATAAGCCACCAGCTGATTCATGACATTGTCTGGAAAAATGTATATTCTGGTGACTTATGAATGGCGCCTTCCGCTGTTCTCCCGCTGCCATATTAAATAAATTTCATCTTCCTGACCATATTGACAAACTCCCCGTTCGTCTTCGTCCTCGCAAACAGATCCAGTATCTTGTCCACCGCCTCGTCTGCCTTCATGCCGTTTAACGCCTTTCGGAGGATGTTGATGATCTCCTGCTCATCCGGCGTAAGCAGCAGATCCTCCCTTCTGGTGCTGGACTTCGGAATATCCACAGCCGGGAACACTCTCTTCTCGGAGAGTTTTCGGTCGAGAACCATCTCCATGTTGCCGGTTCCCTTGAATTCCTCATAGATCACATCATCCATCTTGGAACCGGTTTCCACAAGGGCCGTCGCCAGGATCGTCAGGCTGCCGCCTCCGCGCATATTCCTCGCCGCGCCGAAAAACCGCTTGGGCATATGAAGCGCCGCCGGATCAAGGCCGCCCGAGAGCGTTCTGCCTGAGGGCGGTACCGTCAGGTTATATGCCCTTGTCAGACGGGTGATGGAATCTAACAGTATGCAGACATCCTGCTTGTGCTCCACCAACCTCTTGGCGCGCTCGATCACCATCTCCGCCACACGCTTGTGATGTTCCGGCAGTTCGTCAAAAGTGGAATAGATCACCTCCACATTCGGTCCCTCGATAGCCTCCTTAAAGTCCGTCACTTCCTCCGGCCTCTCATCGATCAGCAGAATGATCAGATGGACCTCCGGGTTTGTTTTTTTCAGGGATTTCGCGATCTCTTTCAGCAGCGTTGTCTTACCTGCCTTGGGCGGCGACACGACCATGCCTCTCTGCCCCTTGCCGACCGGGCTGATCAGGTCCATGATGCGCATTGCCACAGAAGCTCCGGGCGTCTCAAGGCGCAGGCGCTCGTTCGGAAAGATCGGCGTCATATCTTCAAAATTCGTTCTGCGCTGGGCGATCTCCGGCGGAAAACCATTGATCTTCCTGACATACAGCAGCGCGCTGAACTTTTCGCTCTGGGTTTTGATCCTCGTATTCCCCTCCAGGATATCTCCCGTCTTTAAATTAAAACGACGGATCTGGCTGGGTGCGACGTAGACGTCATTCTCCCCGGGCAGATAGTTTTCACAGCGGATAAAGCCGTATCCGTCCGGCATCACCTCCAAAATACCGTGCGCCTTGATCCCGCTGTCAAGTTCAGAAGGATATTTCTCGCCTTCCGGCGCGCTGCCGGGTATGATGGACTTCGCCTCCACCACCTTCCCCTTTTCCTCGTCTTTTTTGTCCTCCTCCAGCATGGCTTCGATCAGGTCCGCCTTTTTCAGGCCGGAGATACGGATTCCCCTCACCTTCGCTATCTCTTTCAGGTCACTCAATGCAAGAGATTCGTACTTTTCTCTCATATCACTCATATTACCGGTTCTTTCTCCTTTCTTTTTTCACTGCCCACTAAATTATCATATATTGTTTCACAGGTTCTTTTTCACATTTATCATCAAACTGGAATTCGTTCCGGATATTGAATAGCATATAGATACCTTATGACATACAGCCCAACATCAAGATATGATAAAGATCTCTCTTTTCAATACGCCCATTATAACAGCACAAATATGTAAGTTACAACCCTTTTTTTGAGTTTATGAAAATTTTATAATTTTAATTTATTTTTTATTTTTGTCAAAAAGCTTGCCAAATTTTTTCAAACTATATATCATAGGTTACGGAACTGATCAAAACCGCTCCTCCGCTCCACTACTGCCTGTCAAAAGCGCTGCGGCGGAGAGGATGGATGAACATACAAAGAGGGGAAACACTATGACGATAAACGAAAAAGCGCTGAAGCTGCATGAGACATGGAACGGCAAACTGGAGACCACCTCCAAGGCTCCCGTGAAATCAAGGGAGGCTCTCTCTCTCGCCTACACTCCCGGCGTCGCTGAACCCTGTAAAGTGATCGCTGAAAACAAAGAGGCAGCCTACACTTACACCTGGAAATCAAATACGATCGCCGTTGTCTCGGACGGCTCCGCCGTATTAGGGCTCGGCAACATCGGTCCCTACGCTGCCATGCCCGTGATGGAAGGGAAAGCCGTTCTGTTCAAAGAATTCGGCGGAGTAAACGCTGTCCCCATCTGCCTTGACACCCAGGACACCGAGGAGATCATCAAAGCTGTTACATATCTCGCGCCTGGCTTCGGAGGCATCAATCTGGAGGACATCTCCGCGCCCAGATGTTTTGAGATCGAGCAGCGCCTGAAACAGACACTGGATATCCCGGTCTTTCACGATGACCAGCACGGCACCGCCATCGTTGTCCTGGCAGGCATCATCAACGCTTTAAAGGTCGTGAAAAAAGAAGCTGCAGGGTGCAGGATCGTAGTCAACGGCGCCGGCAGTGCGGGCGTTGCCATCACAAAACTTCTTTTGACATACGGTTTTCGCAATGTTGTCATGTGCGACAGATCCGGCATCCTGTCCAAAACCTCTGAGGGGCTCAACTGGATGCAGAAGGAGATGGTGGAGATCACAAATCCGGCTCAGGAGACAGGTTCTCTGGCCGACGCCATGAAAGGCGCGGATATTTTTGTGGGCGTATCCGCTCCGAATATCGTTACACCTGACATGGTAAGATCGATGAATACGGATGCCGTCCTGTTTGCCATGGCAAATCCTGTCCCCGAGATCATGCCGGACGCCGCAAAAGCCGCCGGCGCAAGAGTTGTCGGCACCGGACGCTCCGATTTTCCCAACCAGATCAACAACGTCGTAGCTTTTCCCGGCATCTTCAAGGGCGCTCTGGAGGGACGCGCCAGACAGATCACCGAGGAAATGAAGCTTGCCGCCGCAAAGGCGATCGCTTCCCTTGTCCCGGAGGACAGATTAAACGACGATCATATCATGCCGGAGGCTTTTGATCCCAATGTCGTTGAAGTTGTCGCCCGTGCTGTCAAAGATCATATCCGGTAAGCATACGGGAGGCAGTTCATATTGTAAATATTGCTGTGTGACCGGAAATGTTCCTCCATGCCCTGCCATGCATTTCCTGTCACTGCCGCAGAAAGGAACAGGTTCGTGATATGCTGCAGGAACCGCTGACGCTCTATAAACTGATTCTTCTATACCTATTGAAAAAGGCCGCTCTGCCTCTTTCCAAAAAAAGAGTCTGCGATTTTATCCTGGAAAAGGGATATACCAATTATATCATTTTAAATCAGGCGATCGGCGAACTCATTGACGCCGGCATGATAGCCGAAAAGTCGATCAACGAGCGCTCCCATTTTTCCCTGACGGAGGAAGGCTGCCAGACGCTCCTTTTTTTTCAGAGCAACATCAGCGATATCACAAAGGAAGAGATCAATGCCTGGCTGCGGGAAAATAAACTTGAACTGCAAAATGAACTCTCCGTCACAGCCAACTATGACAGATCCGCAAACGGTGAATTCGAGGCTCGCCTTGTCGCAAAAGAGCGGGGTGCCTCCCTGGTCGAGATCACCCTGTCTGTACCCGCGGAGGAGACAGCCGCTTCAATCTGCAGGAACTGGCGGGAGAGAAATGAGGAAATCTATCAGATGCTGGTGGAGAAATTGTTTTAATTTTCAGCTTCTTTCAACCGCTTCATATGTTCTTTGATTTTCACTTCATATCCGTTCCCGTCCGGCTTAAAAAATTCTTTTCCTGTCAGTTCATAGGGAAGGTACTGCTGTTCCACATAGTGGTTCGGATAATCATGGGCATACTTGTAGCCGACGCCTCTGCCGAGTTTTTTCGCTCCTTTATAATGGGAATCCTGCAGATGCGCCGGCACCGGCAGATTTCCCGTCCTCTGCACTTCCTCTGTCGCTTCAAATACCGCCGTGCAGGAAGCGTTGCTCTTCGGCGCTGTCGCTACATAGACAGCCGCCTCCGCCAATATGATCCTCGCCTCCGGCATCCCCACTCTCTCCACCGCCAGAGATGCACTGACTGCAACAGTCAATGCGTTCGGATCAGCCATCCCCACATCCTCCGACGCGCATATCATGATCCTTCTCGCGATAAATTTGATATCCTCGCCGGATTCCAGCATCCTCGCCAGATAATATACCGCAGCATCCGGATCTGAACCGCGCATGCTCTTGATAAAAGCGGAGATCACATCATAATGGTTATCTCCGGTCTTGTCGTAACGCATGCTCCGTTTCTGGATACATTCCTTCACCACATCCAGCGTCAGATGGATCCTGCCGTCCCCGCTCCGCTCCGTTGTCAGAATGCCGAGTTCCACCGCGTTCAGCGCGCGTCTCGCATCCCCGTCCGAGAGATCCGCCAGAAACGCGAGGGCATCCTCCTCGATCACGGCATCATAAGCCCCCATACCCCGTTCCTTATCCTCCACGGCACGCCGGATCAGCACCCTGATATCCTCCGGCTGCAATGGCTTTAACTCAAAGACTATGGACCGTGAGATCAGCGCACTGTTTACCTCAAAATAGGGATTTTCTGTGGTCGCTCCGATCAGGATGATCGTACCGTCCTCCACAAAGGGGAGCAGGTAATCCTGCTGCCCCTTATTGAAGCGATGGATCTCGTCAATGAACAGGATCGTCCGCTTTCCGAACATGCCCAGATCGTCCTTCGCCTTCTCCACAACGGCCTCCATATCCTTCTTGCCCGCCACCGTGGCATTGATCTGTGTAAATTCGGAACTGGTGGTTCCCGCGATCACCTTCGCCAGCGTGGTCTTTCCCGTACCGGGCGGGCCGTAAAAAATCACGGAACTGATCTTATCCGCCAAAATAGCCCGGTAGAGCAGCGTATCCTTCCCGATAATATGCTGCTGCCCCACCACTTCATCCAGCGTCCGCGGACGAAGCCTTGCCGCCAGCGGGGATTCTTTTTTCATGGCGCCCTGTCTCATATATTCAAATAGATCCATGAGCATTCTCCTTGTCATCTATGTTATGCAATCGCTATCCGCCCCTACATGGAATCAAGCAGCCCTTCGAGCCCCTGCTCCCGGAAGATATCTTTGTAATAACCGATCTCGTCCTGGATCAGTTCATCGATGACGCGCATGCCGAGTACCTCCACCGGAGCTTTATCATCTGTCAGTATCTCCCCCGTGCTCTCATAGGGTGTCAGATTATCCTCCACACGTTCCATCATCACTGTCAGTTCATCCTGACTCAAGTGCTTTCTGTTATCTGACAGTAATGTCAGAATATTTTCATTCCCGGACGCAAAGAGTTCTCTGTTTGTCGCCCCTTTTACATCCACTGTATAGACACTCGGGAACACACTGGAAATGGTATCCGCAAGGCAGACATTGATACCGCCTGCCCCGTCGGACTTCATATTCATATTCACCACCATCACACCGTCCTCCTTCAGATGCTCTCTAACCATCGTAAAGAATTCCAGAGAGGACATCTGAAACGGGATCGTGATATCCTGGTAGGCGTCCACCATGATCACATCATACTTCTTGTCGACTGCCTGCAGGTAGGCGCGCCCGTCGTAGGTTGTCACCTGCACATCCGCAGGCAGATCAAAATATCTGCCTGCCAGATCCGTGATCTTCCGGTCTATCTCCACTCCCTCCACGGTTACATTGTCAAAATATTTCATGCACTGATGGGCATAAGTCCCTGTGCCCATACCCAGGATCAGAAGTTCCATCTTCTCCTTGTTCGGCGCGTCCGCCATCAGCGGCGCCGCCAGCGCGTAATCATAGTACATCCCGGTCAGCCCGTCCTCCTTCATCTTGATGGACTGCACGCCGAACAGTACGTTTGTGGATAATATGACACTTTTGTCATTTTCTTTCACCTGCAGATAATTGTAGATGGATTCCCCCTCATACGTAAGCCCTGTCTCCCAGAAGGCGAAACTGCCGGAATGTCCCAGCACACTGCAGATCACAAAGAGGATCAGGGATACCGCGCAGGCCTTTTTTGCCGTTTTTTTGCTGATGAAATAGAGCAGTCCGAGCAGCAGCAGAATTCCGGAGAAGATCAGGAATGTGATGGAAGTCCCAACAGCCGGAATCGTCACAAAAGTCGGCAGGAACGTGCCGATAATACTGCCGATCGTATTGCAGGCACCCAGCACGCCCACTGTCTTGCCGCTCTCATCCAGGGAACCCATCGTATATTTCACAAGGGACGGCGTCACTGTCCCCAGCAAAAACAACGGGAACACAAAGATGGCCATGCAGGCGAAAAATGCCGCCAATATCAGAAAATTTGTGCTGACTGTCAGGATCAGTGCCCCGGAAATCCCAAGAATGATATATTTTCCCACCACCGGGATCGCCGCGATCCAGACCGCCGCGATCAGGAGCCTTCTATAGAGCCTGTCCGGATTCGGATCTTTGTCGGCACTCCTCCCGCCGTATATATTCCCCAATGCCATCGCGATCATGATCGTTCCGATAATGATCGTCCACACGATCTGAGAAGAACTGAAATACGGAGCAAGCAGACGGCTCGCCCCCAGTTCCACAGCCATCACCGCCATCCCTGCAAAAAATTCCGTGGCGTACAAATAATACTTATTGCCTAATATATCCTGCCTCATCAATCTCAATGCCTTTCCCCCGCAGATGTGCCTCTATCCCTGCCCGCACAAATACCGGTCTCTGTATCCATGTCCGCTGTCCGGCGCAGATGCTGCCTGCCAGACAGCGCCGGATCACTTCATCCCGTATAGTATACAGGAAATCTTTCATTTTCTCAATGCTTAATATAAAACCTCATATATACATTCCCCGCCTGAAACCCCTCCTCCCGCAGCCTGACCGCGATCTCAAGCATCCTTTTATCCAACAGATGATACATCCTTCTCCTCATCCAGCAGATTCCCTGAATATACTCCCTCTGCACCCTGTCAAGCACCTTTAACTGCTCCTGCGCACCATCCATTCCGAAATCGCAGGCAATATAAAACTCTTTTTTTGCCTCTCTGTGTTCTGTCTCCGCCGGAAGCTTAATTTCTTTTTCTCCTCCTTTATACAATAGAAGGAACGCTGAAAAATCCATCTCCCTCCATTTTTCCGTCCCGGTTCCCCCGTCCGCCCCCTTTCCGCAGCCTGTCCCTCCCGGGGCTGCAACCTTTCGAAAACTCGGCTTGCCGTACCTGTCATACTCCCGCACATACTCTGTCTTCTCAGGCTCCCTGTATGCCTCCGGCCTGACTTTCAACAGTATACCGCTCTCCATCAGGTATTTTGTGACTGACTCCCGCACCGTCTCATAGGGCACCGGAAAACTCAGCGAATCCGCTATCTGTCTTGCCGTATATCCTCTGTCTGCCAGATGCCGGATCGCCCCGCCTCCCGCCTCATCAAAAATAAAATTGTGCAATGCCTCACGAAAATAATTTTCCACTTTTCTTTTTCCTGAATCTGTGATATGATAATAAAAGTTAGAGAGCACAGAAATTTTTACAGCTGTCTCCCGATAAATGGAAGCATAGCTCAGCCGGGATGAGCGTTCGCCTCACACGCGAAAGGTCAGGAGTTCGAGCCTCCTTGCTTCCATTTTTTCATGCCCTGAAAACGGCGTAAGTACGCGGTTTTCGGGGCTTTTGCTGTCAGTGTGCCATCAAAGTGCCATCTGGATACAAGCCTATTTTATCAAAATCCCCCGATGACTTCAATTTATTTATGCCATGAAATATAACGGCTTCCGATCTGCCGTTTGCCAACTGTTCTCACAACAGCGCGCTATTCAAACAATATCTCCTCCACCGTCACAAACCGAAAGCCCCTCTCCTCCAGTATATCTATGGAGGCAAGCGCCGCGTCCACGCTGCTCTGGTAACAGTCGTGCAGAAGGATAATACTGTTCTCCTTCGCCTTATCCACGATATTCTTAGTGACTCGATTTGTATTTCCGGTACACCAGTCATTCGGATCGACATTCCAGAGCACAGGAAACATATTCAGTTCCTCCTCCAGTTTTTTGTCCCAGGTGCCGTAGGGCGGACGGACATACTGCACTTCCTGCTCCGTGATCCCGCTGATGACCTGATTTGTCATGATCAGTTCATCCCTGAACTTCTCTCTGTTCGTACTCCTCAGCTGGATATGCGTATAAGTGTGATTGCCGATGATATGCCCTTCCTCCTGCATCCGCTCTATGATCTCGGGATGCTCCTTCGCCTTTTCCCCCAGCACAAAAAAGGTGGCCTTTACATCCCTCTCCTTCAACCCGTCCAACAGCTTTTCCGTGTAGACCGGGTGAGGGCCGTCGTCGAAGGTGATGGCAACCTTTTTATCCTGCGGCTCCTCCTCTTCCTCCCCGCCTTCCTTCCCTTGCCCCTCTCTATCGTTCTCCTTTACTCCCTTCTTCCTCTCATTGACGCTGCTCTCCACCTTCCCGCTCCACGTATACAGCTTCTGCGCCATCGTATTTTTATAGCCAAAGATTAAGAGCAGTGTCAGCACCGCCTCCAGCCCGAGAACCATCCACTCCTGCTTTTTGAATCTTTTCATAACCGCCTCTGACCTCTACCGTCCGTCCGCGCCGGTAATCCTGATATTTTCTCTTTTCACATTCTATGTGTGAAATGCCTCAAAATGCAAGTACACAAAAACAAACGGCCCGGTATGTCTCTCCAGACTCCCGGACCGTTTTCTCTCTACTGGCTGGCATGTATTTCTGATTTATTTCTGTTTCCTGTCCTCCCGCTTTTAAGATAAACCGATCTCTCTGCCATACACCTCGATCTGCGTCAGCGCCGGAAATGGCGACGGCTCCTCGGACTTCACCATCTGCCCCATCTCAAGAAAACACACCCGCTTTGCCGGAAAATCTATTTCATGGGACTGTGTACTTTTCTCCATCTCCATTTTGAGTTCACTTCCATCCGAAAACGTAAAATTCACACTTTTCCACCAGTTATCGTGGGGAAAATCTGCCCTTAAATAGAGGATGATCTTATCGATCTCTACCGTTCTGCCAAACGAGAGCCTGAACGTGGCGTCATCCTGCCTGTTGATCCCCCATGACTGGTACGGCCATTCCCCGTGTGCAGTATTAACTGTAACACCATCAATCGCATTCTGCGCGGCAAATACGGCCTCCCCTCTCGTCTCCACATTTGCAGAAACGTGGGGGTAACAGTTTTTCAGATGATGCTGATCGCATACATTGACTGCGAGATTCCTGTATGTATTTATTTCAAAATCCCTCGCCCTCCGGGCACACAACAGATGCTTCTCTCCATAAAACGCTTTTGGTGACAGATTGATGCGCCTTTCCCCAAAAGGAACGATATAAGTCACATTGCCCGTGATATAGACAAGCGACCTGCCGAGGGCATCGTCAAACTGCAGCCATATCCAGGCTGCCTCCCCCGAAGTTTCAAGGACGATCCGGTCTTCCGGCTCATATTCCTGACTATAGACAAGGTTCACCTCATCAGTACCCCTGCTGACAGCTTTCGTCTGCATAGCCCCACTCAAAATTTTCATGCATAATTCCATAGCTACCTCCATACCGAATCTTTTTTGCAAAGACACACGCCGGGAATCTTAAATTCCCGGCTGTGATTCCCAGTTTATGGCTCCGGCTCAAACCCGCGATTAGTAAATCAGCACATCCGTGTGATCTTTCAATCTTGTCACCCTTTATTCGCAGCTATTGCGGCTGCTTGCCGATATACGCCAGAATTCCGCCGTCCACATAGAGAATATGCCCGTTCACAAAATCCGACGCCTCGGATGCAAGGAATACTGCATGTCCCCGCAGATCCTCCGTCTCACCCCAGCGTGCTGCAGGAGTCTTGGCGATGATGAACTGGTCGAAAGGATGCCTTGAACCGTCCGGCTGGAGTTCACGAAGCGGCGCTGTCTGCGGCGTAGCGATATAGCCCGGTCCGATACCGTTGCACTGAATGTTGAACTCGCCGTATTCGGACGCGATATTCCTGGTCAGCATCTTCAATCCGCCTTTCGCTGCGGCATAAGCGGACACCGTCTCCCTGCCCAGTTCGCTCATCATCGAACAGATGTTGATGATCTTTCCGCCGCCTTTTTTGATCATTCCCGGGATCACCGCCTTAGAGACGATAAACGGCGCGTTTAAGTCTACATCGATGACCTGTCTGAACTGATCCGCCGTCATATCGCACATCGGGATCCTTTTGATGATTCCCGCATTGTTTACCAGAATATCGATCACGCCCACTTCTCTTTCAATCTGCGCGGCCATCGCCTGCACCTGCTCCTCATTTGTCACATCACACACATAGCCGTGGGCTTTGATGCCCTTTTCCGCATAAGCCGCAAGTCCTTTGTCCACCAGTTCCTGTTTGATATCGTTAAATACGATTGCCGCGCCCGCCTCGGCGTAAGCTGTCGCGATTGCAAAACCAATCCCGTAGGATGCCCCTGTCACCAATGCTGTTTTTCCTTCCAGAGAAAATTTCTTCATAAAATCACTCATTCTCTTATTCTCCTTTCTTCTTTCAAAATATTATTGTTATTTTTCTAAATCTTCCATAGAAAAATAGTCAAAATCCGCATACTTTCTACGAAACACACCGTCCGTGCAGGCAATGCCTGCCATTGTGCCCGTAAATTCTCCCGCGTACTCATCCGAGAACCGCGTCGTGTCAAACACGCCGCCAATCATGTTCCAGTCCTCCCCATACGCCCACTCAAAATGAGTCGCACGGCTGTCAATAACCATTTTTAACCTGACAGGCTGTTCCGACACTGCTGTCCTTGTCTCCGTCAGTTCCTTTACCACGCCTTTGTCGGAATTCACAATTGACAGTGCACTTTGCCCGAGCTTCTCACTATAATACTTTCTCAGATACAGATAATTCAGGTTATCATAGTACAATACCAGACCTGCCGTATGCTGCCATACCTCCGGAGTAAATTCCAGTTTCGTCTGAATCACCATATGAACAGACGTCAGTTTGCGCGCCAGCACACTCACCTTATCGAAGGAGTCTAACACCTCCTGGCCGCGCAGGCGCACATATCCCTTTCTGGCTGTCACATCCGCAAACGTATCCGGCATATGCCTCGGCGCATAATATGCAATACCCAATCTGTCGTCATCAAAATCGTCAAACTCCGGTGTCCGGGGCAAAGAAATCTCCGCAAGTCCGCTCTCCTCACACGCGTCCTCAGGCAATGGGCTTCCGTTTTTCTTGCGAATCCAGCCGTCCTCTGTCCATACCATCGCCTCAATCGCAGTCTCCCGCCCCAGGGTACAGCGCAGCTCCGGAAAAAACGGTCTTGCGCATAGATGCGCCGCATACCATCTTCCGTTTGTCGTCTCAACAAGGCTGGCGTGGCCGGCTTTCTGAATGCGAATGCCGGGATTATAAAATTTATACTCCTCCCCCGCTTTCGTCCGCACTTCCTCCCCCTTATCCAAAAATGAAGTAATAATCGGATTCCCCGGATCGCTCTCGAAAGGACCCCATACGGATCCGCTGCGCCCGACAGCCGCACAGTGATGATAGCCTGTTCCGCCCTCTGCACAGAGCAGATAATACTTTCCGGCATGTCTGTACATATGCGGTCCCTCAATCCATCCTCTCTTCGTTCCACCATACCAGACACGTTTCGGATAATCGAGAAGACGCTTTTCCTGTGCAGAATACTCCGCCATACAGACCGCTCCCGGTCTGTAGTACCCCTCCCTGCGCTCCCATTCCAGAGACATCACATACTTCCTGCCATCGTCATCATGGAAAATCGACGCATCAAATCCGGAGGACTGCAGATACACAGGCTCGCTCCACGGTCCCATAATATCCGGCGCCGTAATCAGATAATTGTCAATGTTCATTCCATTGGGAACCATACTTCCATAAACAACATAAAACAGACTATCCTGCTCACAATAACTTATATCCGGTGCCCAGATTCCCTGCCCGGTGCGCAGCCTGCCCAGATCAAGCCGCTTCTCGTCCGTAATAACATGGGTGAGAAGCTCCCAGTTCTTCAAATCTTTTGAATGATAGATCGGTATCGCCGGAAACCATTCAAAGGAAGATACTGCTATGTAATAATCCTCCCCTTTCCTGCAGATACAGGGATCTGGGTTAAAACCTTTCAGTATCGGATTCTCTATCATTTTTATTTTCTCCTTTTCCGCACTCGTTTTCCTGTTACCGATTGCCCGCGATACTCCTTCTACAGCCCTTTATCTCAGATCTTTCATCGCCACGGCGTCCATATCGTCAAAGGCCTGATTCTCACCGACCATGCCCCAGATGAACGTGTAAGCGCAGCTGCCGCAGCCCGCATGGATGGACCAGCTCGGGGAGATGGCCGCCTCCTCGTTTCTCATGACGATGTGCCTTGTCTCATCCGGTTCTCCCATGTAATGCATGACAATGGCATCCTCCGGCATCTCAAAATACAGGTACACTTCCATCCGTCTGTCGTGGGTATGGCAGGGCATCGTATTCCAGACGCTTCCCGGCTTTAAGCTCGTCATCCCCATCACAAGCTGGCAGCTCTCCACCTGCCCGGGCAGGATATATTTACAGATCACCCTGTGGTTGGATTCTTCCAGTGAGCCGAGTTCCACCTTGTTTTCCTCTTTTACGATAACAATGCCGTTTTCCGTCATGCCCTCTTCCGGCGTTCCCTCGGGTTTAATCAGCACTGTCGGGTATGTTTTATGAGCAGGCGCGCTGTTTAAGTAGAATTTGGCGGGTTCTTTTCCGTCCGCGCTCCCAAAGACAATATCTTTCGCGCCCATACCGATATACATCGCCTCTTTAAAACCCACCTCATATTTCTTTCCGTCCACGGTGATGCTCCCCGCGCCGCCGATGTTGATGACGCCCATCTCCCGGCGCTCCAGAAAATACTCCGCCCGCAGTTCCCCGCCCGCCGTCAGCTTTAACTCCTTTGACACCGGCGTCGCCGCCCCCGTGATAATGCGGTCGATATGGCTGTACACCAGTTTGATCTCATCCGCCTGAAACAGATCCTGAATCAGAAATTCCTCTCTCAATCTCTCCGTCGTGTAATGCTTCACATCTCTCGGTGAAGCGGCTGTTCTCAGTTCCATCTTAAATCCTCCTCCAAAATTTTTTTATACTTTTAAACACATGCTCTGTTATAAAGCCGCTGCGTCAAAACCGCAGAGAGAGCATATCTGCTTCCCTGGAAGGCTACCACAGCAGCTTTCCGATACCTCTGAGCTTGCAGATCGCTTCGATAAAAAAGTAATCCGCATACACCATTGTCGTGTGGTGGGGTGTACTGTGATAAGCTGCGCTGCAGTTTTTGACGATCGCATCACAGTCTTTCGTCCAGTCCGCCCTCGTCTCCGCAATGGCTTTCAGGATCTTCACCGCCCCCCGGACATACATCTCTTTTTCCGTCTCCGAAACATGTCCCGCAACCTCCAAAAGCCCTCCCGCGATCACACAGGCGCCGCAGGAATCCTCCCATGCCGGCTCTTTCGGCTGTCTGAAGTCCACCGGAATAATGCCACTCTCGGAGAGATTTGCCATACAGTAGTGCGCGCACCGTTTCGCCGCATCCAGATATTCTTTCTTTCCCGTGTGGGTATAGCTGTTGGCAAAGCCGTACAATGCCCAGCCCTGTCCTCTCGTCCACGAGGATCCCCTCGCATACCCCTGCCCGCCATGGCTTCTAAGCCTCTCCCCTGTCTCCGGGTCGAACTCCACGATATGGCAGACTGAGCCGTCGGGGCGCAGGAAGGAATTTAACACCGTGTCAGCGTGGCGCATGGCGATCTGACGGAATCGCGGATCACCGCTCTCCTCCGACGCCCAGTACAGCAGAGAGATATTGAACATACAGTCAATGATCGCCCATCCCCTTGTATCGTCCTCCCCCACTTCGTTCCACGCGCGGATAAAATTCCCCGCCGGATTGAAGCGTCCGGCTAACAGGTTTGCCGCGTGCATGGCGATCCGCTTTGCATCCGGATTCCCAGTGAGCTTATAGTCCGCCACCGCAGTCGGCTGGAACATAAAGCCCACATCATGGTGAAGCCCGAAGTAAGCCTCAAAGCACTTTTCCAGCTTTCTCTCCGATACCCTTGCAATCTCCGCATATTTTTCTTCCCCGGTGTCCTGATACAGAAGCCACTGGATGCCGCTCCAGAAACCGTTGGTCCACCAGTTTAACCCATCGTCCTGATTCCAGGTCCGGCTCGTATCCGACCGGTCATCGTAATCGCCGTTTTCATCCGTAGTATAAGGTATTTTATCCCTGTTCTTCTCGCTGACCCAGGCGATTTTCTCCCGTATCTTTTCCGAAATCTCCTCCGCCCATACGCTATAGTCTTCCATCGCTTCCTCCTCTTTTTAATCCTCCCTGACCTCAAAGTAGTCAAAATCGGCATATTTCCCAAATCCTGTCAGGTCCTGGCAGCATATCCCGATCATCACGCCGCCAAACCACCCTTCCTCGCAGGCCTCATCCGAGAGAAATCCCGCATTGATAAGGGAACCGATCTTCTCCATCCCGCCTTCTTCATAACCGTAATAAAACTGCACGAAATGTTCCTCTATTTTCAGTTTTAAAAATATCGCTTTCTCTTCCGCTATCGGCAGATATCCCGTCAGGTACTCATACTTTCTGTTCTCTGCTTTTAATAACGTGATGCACTTTCCGATCTCCTCATCCACTGACACATGGAGATACAGATAATTATCCGTATCATACAAAAAGATCAATCCCGCCATCTGTTTATAATTTTCCGGCTCAAACTCCACACAGGCGGAAGCGCTCATATGATACTGCGTCATCCTTCTCGCGATCAGCGTCTGGGAAAACTTCGAGGAAAGGCCACTTCTGCCGTACATCCGAAGCCATCCCGGCCTCGCCGATAAAGAAATATAATGCTCATCCATCGGTATCCGCAGGGACTGATAATCCAGATCTAACTCTTTCCGATCAAAATCATCCCTTACAAGTCTGCCGACCGCGCATCCTCTCACCTCATCCGACACTTTTTCCCGCCCGGCAGCTCCCTGCTCATCTGCTGCTTTTTCCTGCCCGGCAAATCTCCTCCCCTCTGCCTCCGTCCCACCAAAGACTTCCGATCTTTCCGGTCCGGCAAAAACTTCCGGCCCCTCCACCTCTTCCTTCGGCGTATTCCCTCCGCCGTCCAGGACAAGCCAGTCGTCCTTTGTCCAGCGCATCTTCTGCAGCGCTGTCTCCCTGCCGATCATATACCGGCGGCACCCCGGGAAACGTTTTGCATCCGCCGGGTTTTTATCTCCCGATGCCCGCCCGCAAAGGTGCACCGCATACCATTCGCCGTCCGGTGTCTCCACCAGATCACAGTGCCCGCTCTTCTGCAGCAAAATATCCTCATGATGTCTGCTTGTCAGTATGGAATATGCTTCTGTCTCACTGTCCCTGTGCATAAAATCTGCCCGGAACATCTCGTAAGGCCCCCAGACATTCTCAGAGCGCAGGATGGATTGTCCGTGTCCCTCCCCGGTTCCGGTGTCCGCCGCAAACAGATAATACCAGTCCTTCCTCTTAAAAATGTGCGGTCCCTCCAGAAAAATTTTCTCTCCCCGGTAGATATCCTGCACCGGCCCCGTCATCGCTTTTTTCACCGGATCGTACTCCTGCAATACCAGACGCCCCGCATATTTTTTCGGCACTCTGTGGTCTGTTGTCATGCTGACGATATATTTTCTCCCGTCCGTATCATGAAACAGGGACGGATCAAACCCGAAATT
Organism: uncultured Lachnospiraceae bacterium; assembly: GCA_910584915.1. Taxonomy (GTDB): domain Bacteria; phylum Bacillota; class Clostridia; order Lachnospirales; family Lachnospiraceae; genus 1XD8-76. Next base: position 86,021 of record CAJUDM010000013.1, on the reverse strand, counting down.
GTTTAGCGAAACCGGTTCTGACCATGGACCATGTATATCCGCCGCCGTTATCATATAATTTTCCGTGTCATACATATTGCAGTAAAATGACTTTACCACCGTATAGACCAGGTAGAAAATCCCATCTGCCCAGGTGAGATCCGGCGCCCACACGCCCTGGGACGCTCCCACGCCGCGCAGGTCAAGCTGCGACACTCTGTTTAGTGGATAGCCGATCAGTTCCCAGTTCTTTAAATCTCCGGAATGATGCAGCCTGATCCCCGGCCACCACTCAAAGGTGGATGTCGCAATATAGTAATCATCCTTTACCCTCACAATGGAAGGATCCGGATGAAATCCCCTCAAAATGGGATTTCTGATCGTTTCTCTCATCTCTTCACCTATCCCCCTGCTCTCTCGCCCGCTTCCGGTAACTGCCCGGCGTTTCCCTGTATATCTTCATAAACGCCGCATTGAACATCCTGATATCCCCGAAACCAACTTTCTCCGCGATCTCGTAAGTCTTCATATCGGAGGAAAGCAGCATGGGCAGAGCGTGTTCGATCCGCACGCGATTTACATAATCCTTAAAATTTTCCCCCGTATTTTTCTTGAAAAAGCTGCTGAAATAATAGGGGTTCATATGAATCTCCTCCGCCAGTACATTGAGGGAAAGATTTTCCATATAGTGCTTTTCAATATACTCTTTCGCTTTCAGGATATCCTTTCTGTCGCTGTTTACGGCAGCTTCCCGTATGATCTTCGGATACGCCTCAAACTCCTGTTCAAAAAGCTCCCGCATTTCCGAAAAGTTCTCAGATGTTCTTCCTTTTTCCAACAATTCCCGTATATCCAGCCCCCGTCCCGGCAGATCAAAAGCCGCAAAGCGTTCCTCCATAAACCGGATCGCCGAACAGTAGTAATAACAGGCGTCTTCCTTCTTTCCCTCCGCCAGACGCATCACCAGCTTCCCGTAGCGTCTGCTTATCTGCTGTATCTGCACTTCATTCTGCGCTATTACGGCGTCAAAAAGCTTTTGCCGCAGCTCCCCCGGCGTTTCACTGTTCTCTCTCGCCGCAAATATCTTTTCGTGCAGATTTATCACCGGCACCGCCATCTGCTCCGCAAAGAAAAGATAGCCGCTCTTTGTCAGGCACTGCCTGAACATTTCGGGAATTTCGCTCATGGAGTGGACCGCGTCGCCCACCACGAAAAATGTTGTGTGCCCTGACGCTTCCACGGATTTCTCCCAGATATCCTCCACGATTTTGTATACTTCATCCGCCCCGGTCTTTTTTAAGACGATGACGATCTTTCCGTCTTTCCGAAAAACAATTCCCTCTCCTGTCTCGTTCAAATATTCTTCCAGAAAACTGACAAGAGAAAAATGCACCAGCTTTTTGATCTGTTCATCCTCTTCTTTCCGATAGACAATGTCCGCATAGATCGGCACATACCCCTCATCCTCATCCGTTATCAGAGGGGCGTAGTCAATAATGCCGTTTCCGATCCTTCCTTTTGCATCCTCCCTCCCGTCATCCCTCTCTTTTCCGCTTAAAAGAATGCTCTTTTCTATCGCCTTTAGCAATTCCTCTCTGATCACCGGTTTGAGCAGATAGTCCACAGCCCCGTACTGCAGGGCGGCTTTGGCGTACTCAAAATCCTGAAACCCGCTGATAAAAACGACCGCCACCGGGTTATTCATCGCCTTGCATTCCCGCAGGATATCCACACCCGACATGCCGGGCATGGAAATATCCAGAAGCGCGATATCCGGCCTCTCTCTGATGATCGCCTCAAATGCCGCCCTGCCGTCCTCGTACTCCCCTGTGATCTCAATTCCAAACATCTTCCAGTCAAGAAGTTTCTTAATCCCTCTGGTGATGATCGGCTCATCGTCCGCCAGTATCATTCGCAACATCATTCTTCATCCTTCTTTGTGATTTCCCGCAGTGGGAGCAAAATCCGCACCATTGTTCCGACGCCCGGCGTACTGGTAATGCGGATGCCGTAGGCCTCGCCATACAAAAACCGGATCCGGTCGTGCACGTTTTTCAGTCCTATGCTCTGCCAGTTGTACTCGTTTTTGATCCCCGGCTCATCGCTTTCAAATAACCGCATGATCTTTGTGAGCGCTTCTTCGTCCATGCCGACGCCGTTGTCCATCACGGAAATTTCAAACTGTTCCCCGTTTACCGCTGTCTCTATCATGATGGAGCCTTTCCCCTTTTTGGGCTTAATGCCATGCATATATGCGTTTTCAACGATGGGCTGAAGGATCAGTTTCGGCACCTGAACGCCAAGTCCCCCCTGCGCGTTCACCATCATCTGCAGTTTATTGCCTATTCTGCAGTTTAACAAATAGACATATTTCCCGACAATATCGATCTCTTTTTCCAAAGGCACGATATCCTGCATGGGACCGATCAGATAATGGATCTGTCTGGACAGCGCCTCTATCATCTCCGGCACCTGCTCACTGCCCTCCTCCTCCAGCGCCGTCATGCGGATGATCTCCAACGTATTGTAAAGAAAATGCGGATAAATCTGAGATTTTAGCGCCGTCAATTCCGCCTCGTTCTGTTTGATCTGCGCCACATAGGACTGATTGATATAGCTTTTTAAGGCGCTGCTCATCTGGTTGAAGCGTTTGGAGAGTATGCCGATCTCGTCCCCGGAGCGAATGGGCAGTTCAATATCAAAATTGCCGGTCTCCACCATGGACATCTGATCTATCATCTCGTGCATCGGCTTTGTCAGCCTTTTGGAGAAATAGAATGATCCGGCGAAAAGCGCCAGCACAGACATCGCCACAAAGACATACATCATCCGCTGCATCCGCCTGATCGCCCCGAAGGCCGTCTCCGTATCCAGGGAGATAATGACCGACAACCCGTAATCATTTTCCGGCGTTCTGATCAAAAGATTATTTTTCTGCGCATCCGCCGCCTGCAATTCCTCAGCGACGTTTTCTCCGATCAGCTCCTCCCTGTTACTGTAAAAACAATCGCCCGCTTCATTGACGACATAAAAGATCTCATTTCCGGTAAATTCCACGCTCCGGAAAATATCCTCCATCCTTTTTAAGTCGATATCGATAAAGATCGTGCCCACTACGCCCCGCAGGTCAAAGTAATTCCGTGCCATCGAAAATACCGTCTCCGGCATTCCGTAAAAATAGTCCGTCGTATGGGGCGGCACAAGCATCAGCTTTTTTCCGTCTTTATCAATGCCCTCATAGTCCACAGTCTCCTCAAACAGTTCCTCATCCCTGAAAAAAGTATTATACACACTGTAATGGAAAGACTGCTTTTTCCCGCTGTTGTCCTGCGCAATGACATGTACGCCCCTGATATAGGAGTCCACACTCTGGATATACTGCAGAAAATTTTCCATATCCTGCCGCCTGCTCTCCTCCATCATCTCCGGCTCATAGCCCTCCCCGTACAGGATCTGCCTGAAATAATCGAAGGACAGATAGCTGCTCTGTGCGTGATCTGTACTGAAATTGTAAAAATAGGGCATTTTAGATACGGTATTATAGGAATCCAGCATAGATTCGACACTGGAATCCACATAGCCTGCCGCCTGTTCATACTGCCCCTTAAGCGCCATCGAATAATCTCTGATCATCCTGTTGGCGATAAAAGTCGCGAGCACCGCCATGGGCAGAAGGCCTAACAATATGATCGTCAGAGCAAATTTCTGGTAGAGGCTGAAGCTTTTCATACATTCCCGCTTTCCGGGGTGTGAAAAAATCTGATCTATATTTTTCACACCCCCTGTATTCTCAATTTGTACACTCACTGTAACAAATTTAAGCAGAAAACTCAATCAACCTTTCGCCGCTCCCGCCGTGACGCCCTTCACAAAATACTTCTGGAACATACAGAAAATGGCAAGCGCCGGCACGATGGAGATGATCGTCCCCGCGAAAACAATATCCCATCTCGCCGTGTACTGCCCCACAAAGCCCGCGATCTCCACCGTGATCGTCTTTGCCCTGCCGCTGGGCAGCACCAGATAAGGCATCAGATAATCATTCCAGATTCCCAGGCCATTCAGGATCACCATGGAACCGGTACAGGGACCAAGCAGCGGGAAAGTCACCTTCCAGAATGTCTGGAAGGGCGTGCAGCCGTCGATCATCGCCGCCTCCTCTATCTCCAACGGGATTCCTTTTAAGAAACTGCAGTAGAGCAGCGCTCCGAAAGCAATGGAACCCGCAATATAGCAAATGATCGGCCCCGCCATGTTCCCGAACAGATGAAGCATCTTCATCTCCTTAAACAGCGGGAACATATACAGATGAAACGGAATCATCATCCCCGCCAGAAAATAGGTGTAGACCAGAGATGTCGTGCGGCTTTTCCGCCGTTCGATCCCGTAGGCCGCCATCGGCACGATAAATACGATCAATATTTCCGACACAACCGTCAGAAACAGGGAGTGCAGGATGGCTGTCAGGAAGTCCGACTGTGCGAACAGATCCTTAAAGTTCTGCACATAAAGGCTCGTCGGAAAGCTGACCGGGCTCTTTAAGATATCGCCGTTGCTCTTAAATGCGGACATCAATGCAAACAGCACCGGATAGACAAACAGGAACGCAAGCAGCAGCGTGACCGCAAATATCACAAAGTCTTTTGGTTTTACTCTTTTCTTCGCTCTCATTACATCTGCACCTCCCTGCTCCTCAAGAATTTCTGCTGAATCGTATTCAGTACGATGATGATAAACAATAACATCACGCCGACCGCTGTGCCGAATCCCTGCCTGCCCTCGTTAAAGCCGACTTTATAGAGCAGGTATACGAGCGTCTCCGAAGTGAATCCGGGACCGCCGTCCGTCATCACGTTGATCTGATCGAAAACCTTCAGGCCGTTGATCAGAGATAACGTAAAGTTGATCGTAAAAGCGCCCGAGATCAGCGGAACCGTAATGGATTTAAACCGCTGCCAGGGGCTTGCGCCGTCGATCTGCGCCGCCTCGATCAAGTCTACGGATACGCTCTGGAGCGACGCCAGATAGATGATCATATAATAACCCGCGCCCTTCCAGATCAGCACGATACCGATCGCCAAAAGCGTCAGGGCGCTGTTTCCCAGCCAGTCCTGCTTCAGAGAATCAAGCCCCAGATTACCGAGCACCGCGTTGAACGTGCCGAAATTGTAATTATACATGATCTTCCAGATAAAACCTGATACGATACCGCTGATCAGGACCGGAATGTAAAAAGCGCTTCTGAAAAAATTTTTCCCCCACCTTACGTTATCTACCAAAAGCGCCAGCCCCAGCGCGAACGCATTCTCAAAAATGGAGATAAAAACCGTCAGGATCACCGTGTTGCCAAGTGCGTTGCGGAAACGGTCGCTGGTGAATATCTCTTTATAATTGGCAAGGCCGATAAACTTGATATCGGGACTGATGCCGTCCCATGATGTCAGAGAATAGTAAAAGCTGGACACCGTGGGAACGATGATAAACAGTGTAAAAAAGATAAACGCCGGAGCGATGAAAGCAAACGCCGTCCTATCAAAACCTTTCTTTTTGCTCATTTTAAACCTCCTCACCTTCTCTGTTAAGAAAAGGCCCCGAAACTGTTCGCACAGTCCGGGATCCTTTCCTAACCGCATCCTGATTATTCGATTCCCACGCCGGTAACCGGATTAAAGCTTTCCATGCTCACTTTCCATGTTTTATTTAATTCCTCGCATGCGGAATCGATATCCCTTGTTCCCTGCAATACCTCGATCAATGTCTTGTAGGTAAAGTTTCTGAAATCGGGCGGAAGCTCATTCTCGCCGACTTTTCCGTTCCACATCGGGGCAAGATCATCCGCCGTCGCGTTGGCGTCGATCACCTCCTGAAATACATCCATCACTTCCAGATCCGGTTCCTCTACGGTAGCCGGGATAGCGCTCAGCTTCTCACAGTAGATCTTATAGTTCTCCGGCTGATAGAAGAATTTGATAAACGCTTCCGCCGCCGCTTTCTTGTCGGGATCCGCCGCCGCTTCCGCGGAGATTGCCAGGCCGCCCGCTCCGCCGCCGCCTACAAGGCGCGTCTTTCCGTCGGGACTCGGCACTGCAAACCATCCCATCTCAAATTCAGGATCCGCCGCTGCGATCTGGGAGAACATATGCGTACCGGAGTACATCATAGCCGCCATATCGTTCACAAGAAACGTCGTAATCTGTGCATCCGGTGTGGAGATCCAGCCGTCCTGCGCATACTGTAAGATCGTCTGCAGTTCTTCAAAAGCCGCCTTAAAACTGTCGTCCGAAAAATCCTTTGTGCCTTCATAGCAGTGTTTGATAAAATCGGGATCTTTGCTCAACACCTGGTCGTTATAAGCTTTGTGGAACCAGAAGCCCATGTGCCAGATGTCCTGTCCCCCCACCACAAGCGGCGCCATATCGCCCTTATCCTTGATGTTCTGACAGAGCGTTATAAACTCGTCGTATGTCGCCGGCTCACTCCAGCCGTTCTCGTCAAAGTAGGCCTTGTTGTAGATAATACCGTTCGTATTTTCACCGCCAAACGGCACGGTATACACCTGCCCGTCAAATGCGGTGGTCGTTCTGAATAAGGAAACGATGTCATCCGGCAGAGGCGCCAATTTTCCGGCGCGCACATACATCGCCGTATCCCTCATCTCCATCACATCGGGGAATTCCCCCACGCTGTCCTTTGTCTTGATAAACTCACTGTAAGCGCCGCCGTTGCCGGGCTCGATCGTCACTGTGATATCCGGGTATGTATCATTAAACTTGTTGACGATCTCGTTCATGGAAGCCTTTGCCCCCTCGTCGCCGTCCGCGAAGATATAAGTCAGCTCCGTGGGTGCGGATACGATGGAATCTGCGCTCTGTGCGGGCGCTGCCTCTTCCTCCGTACCTGTCTCTTCCTCCGCGCCTGCCTCTTCTGCCCCCTGCTCCGCGTTATCCGCCGGTGCATCCGCGCTGCCGCCGCATCCTGTCAGAGTTGCCGCTGCCATAGCGCCGGACAGTAAAACTGCCACTAATTTCTTTCTCATGCTCTCTCCTCCATCTGTTCATATTCCTTACATTTTACATGTTTATTTTTGGTGTTTTGTTGTGATTCGGTTGGCCTACCGTTTCTGTAATCTTACTATAACAACCTATTTGCACAAAAAAATGCATGTTTTTTAGTTCCACATGCATTTTTTTAAGCGTTTATCAAAACGGAAAGTATATTTTTTTAAATACGCCATCCGTTCAGCCGATCAACACCCTTTTTCCCTCAAACGCAAAGCCATACCGTCGGATGCGCTCTGCAGGAACGCCTCTCTCCAGAAGTCTGACCACGTACTGCTTTTCCTCAATCTGCTGCAGCGCCGCCTCCACGGTATCCTCCAGACTGCTTTCTCTTCTCCGATTGTGCACCTTAAACTCGATAATGATTGCGTTTTCCTCAAGACCCCTGGGTTCCAACACCACATCATAGCGTCCGAAACCGCTTTCCCGGTTGGAGGTGATCACATATCTGTCCTGCAGATCCACCAAAAGCCCTAGCACAAAACCATGGTAAAAGCGCTCCGGCTCCGCCCCGGAGGGACCGTCCCCCGTGTCAAAATCAACAGCTATGCTGTTGATTCGCGGGCAGTCGCCAAGTTCAAGCAAGCCTGACCTTGGCTCGTTGCTTGCGCGAAAGAAGCTGAATGTCTGGAGCGCCACGCGGTTCATATACTCGTTCATGGCATCCAGATCGTCCTGCAGCATCGCCCTGATGAAGTCGTTATAGTCCGGCTCCGCCCCTCTGAACCAGTCGCGGATCATATTCCGGAACATCACCTTAACCTCCAGATTCGTCAGCGTCAGCTCATACTTCGGCTCTGCGTCCTCCTGAATCTCAAAATAATCCTCATAGGAAAGTACTTTCAGATAGCCGCTGGCCAACAGCAGGCTCCAGATCGCACTCTCATTTCCGAAACGTCCCCCTGTTTTCAACTGACTGTATACGATCTGCTCATCAATAAGAGACTGGATATTTCCCCCCCGGATCAGGATCTCGAATTTCTCTTTTACCGACCGGCTTCCCTCCTGGATCAGCTTCCCCGCCAGAGAGTTGGAGCTGGTGTTTGCCCAATAGGTACCCAGTTTTCCCGTGTCCAGGAAATTCAGAATGGACCAGGGATTATAGATATCCCGGTGCTCCCCGAAGATAAAACCGTCATACCAGGCCTTCACCTGTTCTTTCTTCTCTGAAAGTCCGCATTCCTCCAGCGCCGCAAACACCTCCTCCTCCGTAAATCCAAAAGATATGGCGTATTTATCCGAAGTGGTGGTCACTACTTTCAGGTTATTCAGGTCAGAAAAAATAGATTCTTTGCTGATCCTGGTTATCCCTGTCATAACCGCCCTCTCAAGCCAGGGATTGGTCTTAAAAGTCGAATTGAACAGACTTCTGGTAAAAGATACCAGCTCTTCCCAGTATCCGCCCACAAACGCCTCCTGCATGGGCGTATCGTATTCGTCCAGAAGGATGATCACCTTTTTACCGTAAAAGCGGTGCAGGTAATCGGACAGCTGATATAATGCAGACGTGGCATCCGAATTACGGATCTCCGGTTCCAGAATTCTGTTGTAATAAGCTTTGTCCGCATCTGTCAGGACAGGGCTTTCCTTCAAAAATGCATATTTGATATAAAGATTTCTGATAATTTCACAGATTTTCTCTCTTGTTTCCGGATAATTCACTTCCTTTACCCTGGCAAAAGACAGACTGATCACCGGATATGTCCCCTGAAGCTCCCTGTATTTCTCATCCCCCCACACGGAAAACCCCTGAAACAATTCTCCCCGCCCGGCGTAATCCACGGAAAAAAACTGCTCCAACATGCTCATATTTAACGTCTTGCCGAAACGGCGGGGACGGGTGATCAGCGTCACATCGTCCTTGCTCTCCCACCATTCCCGGATAAAGTCCGTCTTGTCCACATAAAAACATTCATTTGTGATCATTTTTGCGAAATCCTGGATTCCGATTCCTACTGTTCTCGCCATACCCGCCTCCTGATACCGGCTCTGCCCCGTACCCTTGTTTTCAGTATAGCCGATTCACCGGGAAATTACAATTTGTTTTTCCGCGCGCCGCACTTCAAGCCTGACTGCCGCCGCATCCAGTTCCCCCATTCCCGACACATACAGTATATTTTCTTCCTCTTTCCGCACCATTTTCAACTCAATATCGCTGCGGCCATACCTGTCCGCTATTTCCCACCTTCCAGATTTTAGCGGTATGCTGATCTCACTGCCGGCCTTTCCGCCTGCTCCGCATGATTCTTCTCTCTTATCATCGCTCTGATAAAACCGGTGGATCACGATCAGCATCTGACAGACGGCGTCCTTAGTCCCCTCTCTGACAACCGCCTGCCAGCCGACCGGATGCGCATAGCTGATCTCCTCACAGCCCATCCGTCTGCTCCTTCCGTCTCGTATGATCGGAACTGCTCTTTTATAAAACGCTATTCCCTCCTCCACGATCCTCCACTGCTCCCTGTCCAGGTCGCAGACGCCCCCGGAAATGCACATTCTGCCGAGCATCGCACTGATCATGGAATAATACAGCCGCTTCTCATCATCCGTTTTTCGCAGCACCGCCCAGATCTGGCTCTGTCCGGGCAGGATGGCCCGCTGCACATTCGCCGCGATGATCGGGATCGCAATACATTCATGTGCGTCGGAAAAGGAGGACATGCTGCTCACCGCCTGCATGGATGGCTCCAGACGGTGTCCGCCGGAGGAACAGTTTTCAATCACCAGCTCCGGCATTTCCTGCTTTATCTTCTCAAAAAACCGTCTGGAAGCCTCCACACTCTGCCGCAGCCCTTCCCCCAGAGACTCCGCGCCCTCGCATCCGACCCCGATGTTGTCATTGTAATCTACTTTCAGATAGCCGAACCCATACTTCTTCAATGTGCCAATGATCCTATCCGTCAGATAGTCTGTGACCTCCTTTTTGCGCATATCCCAAAATCTGCGCCCCCCTGTCTGGATCGGTACGCCGTCCCGTTTTAATTGCCAGTCCTCCCTGAGAAAGGCCTCCGCAGCTACTCCCACACACTCCGGTTCAAACCAGAGCCCGGGAATCATACCGGCGGCACGTATCGCCTCCACAGTTCGCTCAAATCCCCCCGGGAAACGCACCTGATTGATATTCCAGTCGCCCATATCATTATTCCAGTCGCCGCTTCCGATGGCATACCAGCCCGCATCGATAACGCAGTAAGTAAACCCTTTCCCTCTAATCGCATCGACAATACGCCGCAGATTCTCCTCCGTCGGATTCCCCCATGTCGTGCAGAATTCGTTAAATACCACCGGCAGTTCCCTTTCCACGGCGGGAATCTGCTTTATCCCCTCTTTCTGCGCCTCCGTGAGCCTCCAGGCGATATCGTCCACGCCGCCGATGCAAGTGCTGAGCACCGCCCGTGGAGACAAAAAGCGCTCTCCCGGCTCCAAAGTTTTCATCCAGTGCCCAAACTCCCGGTCCGCAAGGCCGCCTGAGAGCGCCGCCCTCTCATCCCTCCCGTACAGCTCCATCTGCCAGGAACCGTTATGGTAAAGCTGCGCCCCCAGCATGACATGATATTTTTCGTCTTCCACCGCCGCCCACGGAAAAAATCCTCTGACCGGCATGGAGCCGATCTGCCCGAAACGAATGGACTGCACCCCGTATCTCTGCCAGCTCGGCTCCATCTGCAGGGAGGTAAAGCTTTCCTTTGCCAGCTTCCCCTCCGCGCTCCACTTGCTTCTCAGCCGGTACAGGTTAAAATCCTCCATCCGCTCCTTTTCTCCGAACGGAAAGAGGCCGCAGACCGAGAAGGAGGATAGCATTTCCAGCGAGACCGGTTGTCCCCCGATATTCTCAATCTCTGTATCCATACGTACGTACGGCATACCCTCACAGTATAAAAGCCTGTGCACGGCGCGGAGTTTTTTACTCTCCAGTATTGTTTTTATAATATATGCCGATCCTTCCCCGCATTCCCGAACCTGACTGACAAATCTCAAATCCTCTGCTGTCTGAGCATTCCTCATCGTGTGCCCGTGGGAAAAGCCCGTCGGATACGCATCGCCCACGATCTTGACCTGCACCAGACTGTCAACCCGCCAGTCTCCTCTGTATGTCACTTTTTCTCTCATCCCGAGAGGATACAGCAGCATTCCGCAGTTCCCGCTCTCTGTATCTTCGATATAGGACACTGTCATATCTCCCAGATCATAATTGCCAATTACCTTTTTCACGCGCCTTAAATCCCTTCTTTGCTTTTCTCATCGGTATCACTGATTTCCATTTCTCTTTTCTTCCCGCATCCGTATCACCTGTTTCCGTTCTTCTCTTCTTCCAGCATCCGTATCACCTGCTTCCGTTCCTCTTTGCCTCCCGCATCTGTATCACCTGTTTCCGCCCTTCTTTGCCTCCCGCACCAGTACCACCGATTCCTGTTCCTTTCTCACCCCGGCCATATCCGCCCTGACCGTATCATCGACCTCCAGAAAGACAGTCGTCTCCGCCTCCTCCCGGAAGCCCACCGATACATTCGAAAAGACGATACTGCCGCGCGTCTTTTCCGTCCCCTTGTATTCAGAAGTTTTCAGCAGCCCGGTTATCTCACAGTTCTCCACCAGCACATGCTCCATCGGTCTATTGGTCTGATGTTCTCTCTCATCCCCGAACACATAATGGATAAACCCGTCCGCGTTGCGGAATTTGCAGTCGCTTATCTTCCAGTTCCCACTGTTTTCCCTGATATCGTCATCCTGCAGGGAATAGTACTCAAACGCATACAGAAGGTTATGTCTGCCGGAAACTCTGTGCGGATAGATCCCCGGTCCCTCCACGGTGCATCTCTCAACCGTCAGATTCACGCCGCCGAAGCGGAACGCATTGCAGGAAGTATTCATATAGCAGTTCCTGATATATATGTTTCTGGCGTCATATCCCGCGATGCAGTCGTCACCCGTTTTTATCTGACAATCCTCAATACATACATTCGTACAGTGATGCACGTTAAACCCGTCATGCCCTGCCAGCACTGTGACATGATCGATCCGCACATTGAAACAGGAATCCAGCTGGTGGGACCAGTTCGCGGAATCCGCAAAGGTATATCCCCGCAGTGTGACATCGGAACATCTGCACATCACGATCCCCATGGGTCCCCGGAATTTTTCTTCTCCATTCGGATCAAAACAGTCTGAGCCGTTTATCTCGCTCCCTTCCTCCCCGACAATTGCCACATTTTCCGCCTCCACTGCCGTGATCATCGCATTGAAATAGTGCGGCGGCAGATTCCACGCATCGATCACCCTCCTGCTGTGGCGGTACGCCAGCGTGGAAGGCACATGAAAATCCGTATAATCCTGCCAGTCCGTACTCCCGGTCAGCTTTGCCCCCGATTCCAGATACAGCGTGATATCGGAATAGAGCATCAGGCTTGCGATATGATACTCTCCCCGGGGGATGACCACCCTTCCCCCGCCGTTGTCCCTGCACTCATCTATAACCTGCTGGATCTCCTTAGTCACAAGTCTGCCTGAACCTGACAATTTCTCAGGTATCCGGTAATCTCTTTTTATCATTTATCTGTACTCCTTTCTGTTCCCCTCTCCATTTCCTCCAGACATCCACTCAATGCCACTTAATTAACACCTTAGCCAGCCGGTAGGAACATCAAATTCTCAAGGAGCCCCTTAGCAAACGCGGCGACGGAGAATTTGATGTTCCTATCGGCGTACGCCAACTGTCAACGCAGTTCTCACCCCTTCACCGCTCCCGCCGTGATTCCCGCAATAAACTGCTTCTGCAGTGCGAGATAAACGATCAGCAAAGGCAGCGTCGAGATGAGCACGCCCGCAAACATGGTGGGATAATCCGACACATACTGCCCTTTCAGGGAATAAATTGCGATCGGAAGAGTCTTGATCTTTTCCCCCTGTGTAAAGATCAGAGGATAAGTGAAATCCTTCCAGATATTGACGCAGTTGTAGATGATCACCGTCCCCACCGCCGAAGTGCTTAACGGCATGGCAATTTTAGTATAAATTTTAAACTCGCTGCACCCGTCTATATACGCCGACTCGATGATTTCCATCGGGATCGACTGAAAATAGCCGTAGAACAGAAAAACGGACACCGGAATATAGCAGCCGGCATAGGCAAACACCAGCCCCGGCAGTGTATTGTACATATGAAGCCCTTTCAACACATTAAACAGCGCGATCATGCACGCCTGTGTCGGAATCATAATGCCGACGCTGAACAGCAGATAGCTTCCCCTGATCAGCCTGCTTTTACTCCGCACAATGGCGTAGGATGCAAGAGAGGGAAGTACCGCCAGAAGCACACAGGTAAGCCCCGTCACCAGAAAGGAGTTTTTCATGTAAACCAATATATCCACCTCCTCCCAGACCTTGATAAAGCTGCGCGGGCTCCACTCTGCGGGCAGGGCAAGAACCTCCGTAAAGATCTCCTTGATGCTCTTAAACGGTGTGACGATCGCTATATACATCGGAATCACCCAGATAAACGCCATCCCGATGAGAATGATATATCTGACCAGATATTCCGCTCTGAATTTCTTTTTCATCTCTGTTCCTCCTTATCCCGCAGCAGATACATCTGCCCGAATCCCACCGCCATGATGATGACAAGCAGCACCACGGACATCGCCGAGGCAAAACCCATCCTGTCATACTTAAACGCGTAATCATAAATCATCTTCGCTATGACTTCCGTCGTCTGCACCGGACCGCCTCCCGTCATAATATAAACCAGGTCAAACACCTTGAAACATCCCACCGTCGTCAACACAGCCGCCATCAGGATAGTCGCCCTCATCTGCGGTATGACTACTTTAAACAATGTCTGGAAATATTTCGCTCCTTCTACCTGAGCCACCTCATAGCTTTCCTTCGGTATATTGTTTAAACCCGCCATAAAAATGATCATCTCGAATCCCACCCACTGCCATATCTGCACCAGACAGATGGAGAACATCGCGATATTCTTATCACCCAGCCAGTTCTGTGCAAGGAAATCCAGATGCAGTACTGAAAAAAGAGAATTCAGCACCCCTGTATTGGGATCGTACATAAAGGACCAGATCAGACTGATCGCAACCGAACTGATCACCACCGGGGCAAAAAAGAATGTCTTAAAGAAATTCTTTCCCCGCAGTGCTGTATCAAGTGCAAGCGCGAGTATAAAGGCAAATAAGCTTTGCAGTACAGTGACAACTATGGTGAAAAATATATTGTTTTTGATCGCTGTATAAAATACCGGCGTCTCCGTAAACAGTTCCCTGAAATTCTGAAACGCGATAAAATGCATCTCCGGCGACATCGTCTTCTTATCCGTAAATGCCAGCACCAATGTGGAGCATACCGGATAGAAAAAGAATATGATAAAGATCAGTAAAGCGGGTAAAACAAATGCCGCGTATATCATCTCCCGCTTTCTGTATTTTACTTTGTTCATTTTGTACCTCTCCCTTTCGTGAGCGCCCTTTATGTGAAATGCTCTGAGAGTTTCCATCTCCCAGAGCATTTACAATTCTTACGGCAATACCTATTCCTCCAACGTCTTGAGCAGTTCCGCCTCCCACTGCTTTACAAATTCTGCGGGATCATCGATACTCTCGATCACCATCTGCTGCGTCTTATTCCAGCAGACCGTGAGTCCCTCATTGTTCGCCTGGTGGAAAGGCGCCGCCACAAGCCCGTCGGGTGAAGTGAGCAGCTCCTGCGCCATCTTCAGATCCTCCGACTCTATCGTGACATCTTTTGCCACCGTAAGCTGCCCTGTGGCATTGCAGAAGTAATCCAGGGCCTCTTTCGAAGTCAGATAAGAGACAAATCCCAGCGCATCGTCCATCAGCTCCGTATCTTTGTTGATCCCAAGCATAAGCCCCGTATTGGACACGCCCTTTGTGGTGCCCTTGGAACCGGGCATGTTGAATACGCCGAAATCAATATCCTCATTGATGGAACGAATCGTACTCATCGACCAGGTACCGGTCGCTATCATCGCATAATTTCCACAGGCAAAACCCGTCAGCATGGACTCTTCCTGGATACCGGAACTCCCTTCCATAATATATCCGCTGTCAAAAAGCTCCTTCGCAAAAGCCACCGTCTCCTCAACGCCTTTCTCTTCCGTCAGCTTGCCGGAACCGAACACCGTGATATCGTCGCAGCTGTTCGCCAGCATCCCCTCGATCAAAAATTCCGGGATCCAGTTCACCCCCGCGCCCTCCGCCAGAGGCACCACGCCGTTATCCTTCAACGTCTTACATACTGCAAGGAACTCTTCCTCCGTCGTCGGAACCTGGAGATCGTACTGTGCAAAGATATCTTTGTTGTAATAAACGGCAAGCGGATTGGTGGTCTGCGTCACAGCATAAATATTTCCGTCTCTTGTGCCTGCCCCCAGCGCGTCCTCCTCATAATGAGAAAGGATCTCCTCGCAATCGTTGAACGTCATCAGCTGCCCGGATGCGATCAGCTGCCCGAATGTTCCATCCGGCTGCACCGCAAATACATCATCCAACTCACCGCCATTAGCCCGCACCAGCCATGTGTTTATGTAATCTGCGGAGGGAACGATCTCGATCTCGATACTGAGGCCCGGATTCATCTCCTCATAATTTGCCGCCAATGTCTCAAAGGCATCCTTATCCTCTGTACGCCAGTGGTAAAACCGTAACGTCCGCTCCTCCCCTGTTCCCTGACTCTCAGCCGCAGGCTCTTCTTCAGATTCAGACGCCGCCTCTTCCGCCTGCGCGGCGGGCGTGCTGTCTTCACTTTCCGATGCCGCCTGCCCGCCGCAGCCTGTCAGCAGAGCTGCCGTCATGGCGATACTCAAAATCAAACCCATACTTTTTTTCTTCATATCAGATATCCTCCTTTTCTTGATAAAGGTAAAATATCACAAAGCACTCTTTTAACCTATGGAATATTTTGTTTAAAATCTTATGATTTTTGACATTCTAAAATTTCTTTCTTTTTTACGACAAAATAATAAAGAAAAAAGTAAAATTATTCTATTTCCTTCCTCTGATGCGCCTCTCTGTATTCACTCGGCGGACATCCCGCGAACTTTTTAAAGGCAAGGGAAAAATAATTCATATCTCTGTATCCGACCATCGCCGCCACAGCTCCTACCCTCAAATTTGTAGTTTCCAGAAGGGTTTTCGCCTTCTCCATACGCATCCTCACGATATATTCGTTGCAGCCCTCTCCCGTCTCCAACTTGAAGAGTCTCGAAAAATAGCTGATGGAGACAAAGAGCTGATCCGAAATGCTGGTCACGGAAAGTTCCTCCCCAAGATGACTGTTGATGTATGTTTTAGCCTGCTCTATGAGAAGATGATTTTTCTTTGTCTCTCCAAAAAAAGTGGTCTCGATAAAATCTCTGGCGGCAGCCAGCACTTCTTCCCCTGTACCCGAAATGACAATATCAATGCTCCTTTCAAGCTGTCCCTGCGCTCCCCCTTTCCTCAACTTATACTCATAGATCAGCCCGGAAAGTATCTGAAAAGTTTCCTTCCTCACCATGGAATCGCTGAGATTATAGGAATCCGTGCACTTCGCAAAGGTGGAAAATGCTTTTAACAGCGTCTCCTTCCGATCCAGATTTTCTTCCATGATCCGGCGCAGTTCATAAACCGTGTCCCGGAACATCCGAAGCCTCCTCTCCTCATCCCCTGTCATGAGAACTTCGTTTTCATGGATATGGGACACCTCCATTAAAGCTATGGCCTCATGATACGAATACCGCACATCCTCGGCTCTTTCCACCTTGCTTCCCAGGAGAAACGTCACCGGCATGTCAAATTCATTGTTCAATATATATTTCAGTTCCTTCAGACAATTTTCAAAATCACCCCTGCAGAACACCAGAAGGCATATCCTTCCGAGATAGTCTTCAAAAGTGATGCCGAGATTTTTCATATCAAACATGCTGATACAGATATTTTTGACGGACAGATAGAGAAGCTGATGGTTCTCCTTCCAGTCTTTGGATTTTTCCAGGATCGGAAGAATCACCACCACTTCCAGTCTGTATCTGCTCTCATACCCGTATTCACTCAGAATTTGATCCAACTCCTTTTTCTCTAACGTCCCCTCCAACAGTTTCCGGCATTTATCCTCAAACGATATCTGTTCCATCAGTCCCGTCGCTCTGGACATGATCTTTTCACTGCGCTGTCTGTCCTTCTTTTTCTGCAGTTCCGCGATCTGCTTCAGTACAGCCTGTTTTAAGAGCATCTCGTCGATCGGTTTTAACAGGAAATCCTGTACGTTCATCCTGCAGCACTTCTGAGCATACTCAAAACGGTCATATCCCGTCAAAACGATGATACAGATTTCCTTTTTCCTCTGATTCACATATTCGATCAGATCCAATCCACTCATGCGGTCCATACAGATATCTGTCATTAAGATATCTATCTTTTTGCTCTCCAGAATCTGCAGCGCTTCCTCCGCTGACTCCGCGGAAAAAATCTCTCCGATCTGCGGAACGCTCCTCTCTATGAATATGGTGATTCCCTTTCGGATGATCTCCTCATCATCCACAATGAGCATCTTATAATCCTTCATCGTCTATGTCTGTCCTTTCTTCTGATGTTTTTTCCGGAAGCATGATCGTAACCGTCGTCCCCTGCCCCGGAGTGCTCTCATAGTGCAGCCCATACTCCGAACCAAACAGAATTTCCAGCCTCTTATTTACATTCCTGATCCCATATCCCGATTTTTCATCAAATATCCCTATTGTCCTGTTTATTTCTTCTATCTGTTCCTCATCCATACCGACGCCGTTATCGTTTACTGTCACAAGCACTTTTCCCTCTCTCAGCGCTCCGTCTATGGTAATGATACCCTGAATGCCCTTTCGTCCTTTCACCCCGTGATAAATGCAGTTTTCCACCAGAGGTTGGAGCGTCATCTTCGGAACAGGCGTTTCCATCAGTTCCTCCGGGACACTGATGTGACACTCCAGAATGTTTTTATACCTGACATTCTGAACGATCAGGTAATTCTGAATGTGCTCCAACTCCATCCTCAAAGTAACGACATCTGCGCCTTTGCTCAGACTTAACCGATAATACTGCGCCAGCGCTTTCACGATCTCCGAAATTTTTTCATTGCCGTCCATCACCGCCTGCCAGTGGATACTATCCAGAGTATTATAAAGAAAGTGCGGCTTGATCTGAGCCTGCAGCGCCTCCAGCTCGATCTTTTTTACCTGCTGCTGTTCCTCTTTCACCTGCTCCAACAGCCTGTCGACCGCATCCACCATCTTGTTAAAGCTGTGCGCCATCTGGCAAAATTCTTCCTCCTGATACTCCTCCTGCATCCGGCTTTCCATTTTTCCCTCCGCAACCATATTCATCTGGCTCTGCAGGTCATATAGCGTATCGTTCAGGTGCTTTGCGATTTTTGTGCAGATAATAAGCGCCCCTCCACAGATCAGGCAGGTTGCCGCTATAATAAAAAAGAAATACTTTATGTAATTTTTTATCAGGGAAAACAGGGAAATGCGGGCCACCACATTCCAGTTGCAGGTTTCCAGCACACTTCTCAAAATAAAACTGCCCGGTGAAAACTCCGTCTCCTTCCCACCTTCTTCCAGCTGCAGCGGGCAGTGAGTCCCAACTGACTGCTGATCTTCGCATGTGACTATCCTTCCCTCATCGTCAGTCACATATGCCTCTGAATAAATGCTGATCCCACCGCTTTCAAACAGGGTGAACAGTTCTCTTTCCTGAATGCCGATACAGAGAAACCCCACCTGTTTATAGACTACCTCTTCATCATAGACCGGAAAGTAAAAATCAATGCAATACCCTTCGTTATCAAACACTCTTTTGTCCAGACGGATAAAGACGTCTTTGCCCTCAACAGCCTCAGCCTGTCCATAGTTCAATGTCAGTTCCTCATATATCCTGTCCTTATCCTCCACCCACTCATTTCCTACATATTTTATGCTCCTGTCATTGTATTTCACCATAATCACGTAGTCGATCATCCGGTTCATACGCTTGATATCCAGAAGTTCCCTGTAAACCTGGTTGCTGTATGCATCATAGAACGTGATATCTTCCGCTTTATTCTCCATATCCCTCAATATCACTTTATTCTCAACTGCTATCCCACCGAGCTGGCAGATAGAAAAAAACTGCTGATCCAATGACTTCGCCATCGAATTTTCCTGCTCCCACGCCAACTCCCCCGCGATCTGAGATGTCGTATAGATGAATACCGTGGACATGACAATACTGACAGTGACCGTCACCGCCAGTATCGCCGACAAAACAAAGAAAAGAAGCTTTTGGCGGAAACTGTCCCTATGAAATCTGAATCTCTTTTTCACTGATTTTCGACCTTTTTCTTTCTGTTTTTATTTTGAATCTTACCATAATAATGTCATACTAACAAGTAAACATCGCACATACTTCTGCACAGAAAAAATGCCATGCAGCCCCAACTCCTCCGCATGGCATTTCCATATTCCGGTATTTCCCCAGCTAAATCTCTCTTTTACACAAACTGATTCTTCTCCGCGTCATAGCGGTAGTTGACCTCCGCCAGCTTCGCCTTGATCTCCTCCCCGGAAACATCCAGGTCCTCGCACATCGCGTCAAAGCTTCCATAATAGTCTCTGAGTTTTAGATTGACAAAGCTCAGCAGCATAATCGGATCTGATGGTATCATAAGCAGTTCCCACCTCTTTCTTCTCACTTTTTGCCAGTCTGTGGCGGCAGCGATGACAATCTTCGCTGCCGCTGACAACGTCAGTATCCGGCACTCTTTCAGTCACACCCGTTGCTCTTTCAACCGCATCCAACGCTCATAGTCACATCCGCTCTTTCAGTCTCCGGACACGGTCTCAGCTTTCCTGTCAGCCTGCGGAGACGCCCGCTTCCCGCCTTGCCGTCAGCTCGCCGTCCGTCAGTTCGATGCGGATCACATCCTTTTCATGCACCTCGCCCGAGAGGATCAGCTTCGCCGACAGCGTCTCCACATACTTCTGAATATACCGCTTTAAGGGCCTTGCGCCGTAGACCGGATCGTACGCCTGCTCTATGATATAGTCCTTCGCGTCCTCCGACAGCGCGATGCGCAGTTCCTTATCGCCAAGACGCTTATTCAGGTCATCGATGATCAACGCAATGATACCGCCGATATTCTCTTTTGTCAACGGCTTAAACAGGATCTGTTCATCCAGCCGGTTCAAAAACTCCGGCCTGAAATGGGCTCTCAACTCTTCCATAACAGCTGTTTCGCAATCCCTGCTGATACTGCCGTCCTCCTGGATGCCATCCAGCAGATACTGCGCGCCGATATTCGAGGTCATGATCAGGATCGTATTTTTGAAGTCCACGGTGCGCCCCTGGGAATCCGTGATCCGCCCGTCGTCCAGCACCTGTAACAGGACATTGAACACATCGGGATGCGCCTTCTCTATCTCATCAAAGAGTACCACCGAGTAGGGCTTTCTTCTGACCGCCTCGGTCAACTGTCCGCCCTCCTCATATCCCACATAGCCGGGAGGCGCCCCGATCAGCCTGGATACAGAGTACTTCTCCATATATTCGCTCATATCGATCCGCACCATATTGTTCTCATCGTCAAACAGACAGGCGGCAAGGGACTTCGCAAGCTCCGTCTTTCCGACGCCGGTAGGGCCCAGGAACAGGAAAGAACCGATCGGCTTCGACGGATCTTTGATGCCCGCCTTGGAGCGGATGATCGCCTCCGTCACCTTGGTGACGCCCTCGTCCTGCCCGATCACGCGCCTGTGCAGCTCCTCGTCCAGATGGAGCGTCTTGTTTCTCTCGCTCTCGGTCAGCTTTGCCACCGGGATGCCGGTCCAGCGCGAGATGATCCTCGCGATCTCCTCCTCCGTCACCTTCTCATGCACCAGCGACAGATCCTTGTTTTTCACCGCCTCCTCCTCGATCTCCAACTGCCTCTTCAGAGAAGGGAGCCTGGAATACTGCAGCTCGCCCGCCTTCTCATAGTCGCCCTCCCGCTGGGCGATCTCGATCTGCCCGCTGACAGTCTCGATCTCCTCCCGCAGCTTCGAGAGCTTCTCCACGGAATGCTTCTCATTGTCCCACTGGGCTTTCCGATTATCCAGCTCCGCCTTCTCCTCCGCCAGTTCCTTTTGCAGGTTTGCAAGCCTCTCCCTGCTTAAATTGTCGTCCTCTTTTTTCAGAGCCGCCTCCTCGATCTCCATCTGCATCACATGGCGGTTCAGCTCATCCAGCTCCGCCGGCATGGAATCAAGCTCGGTCTTGATCAGCGCGCACGCCTCATCCACCAGGTCGATCGCCTTGTCCGGAAGAAATCTGTCCGAGATATACCGGTTCGACAATGTCGCCGCCGTCACCAGCGCCGTGTCCAAAATTTTTACGCCATGATAAACCTCGTACCGCTCTTTGAGTCCCCGGAGAATGGAAATCGTATCTTCCACCGTCGGCTCCTCCACCAGCACCGGCTGGAAACGCCGCTCCAGCGCCGCATCCTTCTCCACATACTGTCTGTACTCATTTAATGTGGTGGCGCCGATACAGTGCAGCTCGCCCCTCGCCAGCATGGGCTTTAACATATTTCCGGCATCCAGCGCCCCATCGGTCTTGCCCGCTCCGACGATCGTGTGCAGTTCATCGATAAACAGAATGATCTGCCCGTCGGATTTTTTCACATCCTCCAGCACCGCCTTCAGCCGCTCCTCAAACTCGCCCCGGTACTTCGCACCGGCAACTAACGCCCCCATATCCAGCGCGAAAATCTTCTTATCCTTCAGGCCCTGGGGCACATCTCCCCTGACAATACGCTGCGCCAGCCCTTCCACCACCGCGGTCTTGCCGACGCCCGGCTCACCGATCAGCACCGGATTGTTTTTGCTCTTTCTGGACAGGATGCGGATCACGTTGCGGATCTCATTGTCTCTGCCGATCACGGGATCGAGCTTCTGTCCCCTCGCCCGCTCCACCAGCTCCTGCCCGTATTTCTCCAGCGTATCGTAGGTAGCCTCCGGGTTGTCGCTTGTCACCCGCTGATTGCCGCGGATCGTGGACAGCGCCTGCAAAAAACGCTCCCTCGTGATGCCGAACTCCCGGAAGATCTCTTTGATCTCCTTATTCGGCTCTTTGATCATCGACAAGAACAGATGCTCCACAGAGACATACTCATCTCCCATCTGTTTCGCCTCATCCTCCGCCGAGATCAGCACTTTATTCAAATACTGCCCGATATAGACCTGGCCGCCCTGTACCTTCACCCGCTTCTCCAGCGCCTGCTTCACGCGGTTCACAAAATATTCTTTCTGAATCTCCATCTTCTCGATCAGCTTTAAGATCAGAGAATCCTCTATTGTCAGCAGAGCGTACAGCAGATGCTCCTGCTCGATTTCCTGATTGCCGTACTCGTAAGCCAGCTTCTCACATCTCTCCACTGCCTGGATAGAATTTTGCGTAAATTTTGAAATGTTCATAAAAGCACCTCCCTTTTCCTGTTATTATGTGCTGTTTTTCTCCTCTTTTTCTGTTGCGATTATAAAATAGCACTGTTTGTTAGCCAAGTCAAGAGATGAGTGCTAAAATTTTCTGAAAATTTTGTGAATTTATTTTTTGATTCTTCCATCAAATACTCTATTTTGTAATTGAGCAAACACACAAAAAAATAAGACATAACAGACCTTATATCCGATATGTCTTATGAAACTCATACCATATCCCAATTGTTATCCGGTAATAAAGGACTAAAATATCCTTTAATACAATTGGGGTTTACAACGCATAACTGTACATGTGATTTTTCCATGATGCCGGAATCCGGATATACCGGATTGCCCTCTATAAAAACGCCTCTGACACTGTCATAACTTTTATTATTCAATTCTTTATTATATTGATGAATACGTTGAATCACCGCACAGTCTAACTCTCTTAATAAAAGATCACTGTTTCCTTTCACATTTCTGTTAACCGGCAATTCCTTACCATGAAGCGACAACTCATAAGCTAATATTTCATACCCGCTTTTCAGCACTTCGGAACTCCCGTAATCTGTCAGATTCAGGCAATGCCCTAATGCAATAACTGCCCCGATAACAGCAGGCTTTTTCTTTTCTTTATCCGGATATTTTCTGTGATTTCTCTCACAATATGCTACTGCCCACTCCTGAGCTCTGGGAAAACTGTTCTCCCAAAAATATATTCCATTTCCAAGCCAATCATAAGAATTAACACTTGGCAGTAATGGTTCATGCTCATACAAGACTTTCTTATATGTCTCTTCATCACAACCATGAAATGCTAACACCAAATTTGGCAAATTACTGTACATACAATACTACCTCTTCTTCTGTACACTCATCCGCATATACTCATAGTGCTCTGTAAATTCCCCATTCTCCCCAATTATCTTACTTTTTTTTAAATTTTCAAAAGAAATTTTCTTTGCCTGGCTTTGCTCCATCTTTTTTAATTTTTGCAAATACTCTTTCATTCCATTTATATAGGCTACTTTTTCACACTCGATCAAATCAACAGATGGCATGAGATTCACCTCCTTATCTTCTCCGTAAAAACTTTCTACATCTTTACCGCTCATAAAACTCCCCTTTTGATGGAATTATACAATATAAAACAGCATAATCTGTAGAAATTATGTGTACACGCAAATTTATTTATCAATATTATAAAACAAATACTATTAAAAAACAACAAAAATCATACTATTCTATTGTCAAACGTAACAGTTCAGCCCCAGATGTCATTCAGTGAATGGTGCCGGATGCCATGAAAAAAATCTACACCCTCACCTCCTCACCAAGATAAAAGGAATACAAGATCCTCTCCTTCACTCTTTTCCCCGTCATCCTCTCCAGGGCTTCCCCATAATAGTCGAGCTGTACCCGGTATCTGTCCGCCAGTTCCCCCGGCGATTCAATAACATCTGTTTTATAATCCAGCAGGACGATCTCCCCATCCTCCTCAAAGAATGCATCTATGATACCCTGCACCAGAATCTGCTCCGTTTCCGGAAACTCCTCCGAAAGACGGTCTGCGCTGATGCCCAGCATAAACGGCTGTTCCTTCCACAAAAGCCCCGCCTTCGCCGCAGTATGCATTCTCTCCGCCAGAGAACCATTCATAAAATGAAGGACTTTTTTTCTGCTGACTGCCGCCCTGTATTCCTCCGACAAAAGCCCCGAAGCGCGCCACGCCTCCATATCAGCACCGAGCTGTCCCATATCGTATCTGACAGCTCCCGAAACTTCTCCTTTTTCCGGCAATCCCGGCTCCTCAGCGCACCTCTTCATCTCTTCCTTCGGCTTCTCTTTTATTTCTGCTGACCGCTCTGTACTCTCCGGCTTCTCCTCTATCCCCACTGCCCGCTCCGCCTCTTCCGGCTTCCCCCCGGACAGCTTCCCGAAATCCATCAATTCCATCACCCGGTGCATGGCACTTCCTCTCGCCGCACCGGAAATTTTATCTTCCTCCTGCTTCCGCAAAAAAAGCGGCAGATAGGGTGCCGGCGTCTCCTCCTCAAAGAGAAGATGCCCTCCCTCTTCCCCGTCAAGCAGCTCCTCCGATCCCCTTCCCGCCAGATTCCGTATCGCCGCCATCTTCAATTCCGACACCGTAGTCTTGGCATAGAGCCCCTGCAAATTCCAATGAGGGTAATTATATCCGAATCTTTTTTGCAAGTATTCCTTCACTTTTTTGTCTGATGCACAAAACTGCAGTTTCATTTTGAAGGATTTTATGTCATTTTTTGTCAGTTCGCTTTCCTCCTTCAAATCCGCATGAATACTGGCTTTTTCCATTATTTCACAGCGAATTTTGTCGTCCAGGAGGATTGCCGGAGGCTCCGTCTCTATCTGAACTTGTCGAAACAACTCTTCCATTCCCTCTTTTCGCATAACGCATGCTATTAATAACTCCAGAAAACTCCCTGCACCGCTCCTGACGGAATAGGGAAGCGCAACACTTTCGTGCCCCAAAATTCCCGTTTTTCCGCGCAGCAGCTTTGCCGCATCATCAGTAACACCTGTTATTATCAATTTTTCCTTTGCCCTTGTGAGCGCCACGTACAAAATCCTCAGTTCCTCCGCCTGGGAATCCAGTTGTATCTTCCGGGAAAGCACCGCTTTTCGGAGCGTTTTCTGCTTTACGCGCAATACCGGATCTACCAGATCCACCGCTATCCCCATATCCATGTCGGTGAGCACAGCCCCGGATGCATCCCTCCGGTTCATCTTTCTTCCCATACCGGACGCGAAGCAGACCGGAAACTCCAGCCCCTTGCTCTTATGCACCGTCATGATCCTGACCACATCCGCCAGTTCATCCTGCACGCCCGCCTCCCCGTAATCGATACTGTATTTCTCCATCTGATCGATATAGCGGATAAAATGATACAGCCCTTTAAAGCTCGTCTTTTCAAAGGCGGCTGCCTTCTGCAGCAGCATCTGCGCGTTGGCGCGGCGCTGCCTTCCCCCGGGCAGAGCTGTCACATATTCCAGATAGCGGCTCTCCTCCATGATCTTTGCCAGCAGTTCACGGACAGACAGATAGACACTACAGCGCCGCAGCTCTTCTATCTGTTCAAGAAACCTGCGACACTTTCGGGATAGTTCTTCTGAAAACTGTCCTGCGCCCCTGTCCGGAAATTCTTCTGAATATCCTTCTGAGCCCCCGCCTGTATGTTCTTCCGAAACATTTCCCGAATACCCACTCAAAAAATCTTCCGGATGCCCTCCTGAAAACCCACCTATAGATTCTGCCGAAGCGCTTCCCGGAAATCCGCCTGGACGCTCCTCCGAAAGCGCCGCATATCCCTGCAATTTCCTATACAGCTTCTGCCTGCCCGGAAAAGCCGTCACAATCTGCGCCGCTTCCCTATCCGTAAAAGAGGCAAAGCAGGATTTCAACACCCCAAACAATGGAATATCCTGCAACGGATTGTCCAGCACCCGCAAAAACTGCAGGATAACCTGCACCTCCGATGTCTGGAAATATCCTGTCCTGGAACTGATATAGCAGGGAATATCCTGTTTTTCCATCACTTCCTGAAATATCTCGTCCACCCCGCTGCTGCTGCGCAGCAAAATAACAATATCTCCGTATCGCAGAGGCCTCATCCGCCCGCTGTCCTGATCCAGCACTTCCATCTCCCGCATCAGCCTCCTGATGCGCAGCGCGATGCATTCCGCCTCCTGTTCTGCCGACGATCTATCGTCCTCCTCCGATCTCTCTATGATCAGGAATTCTGTCCTGTTCTTCTCTCTTTCTGTATCAATAACATGTGCTATTTTATAGTTTTTTTCTGTCCGGGTCGATTTTCTCTCCTGCTCTTCCTTTATTTTACCGTTGTCCTCTCCGCAATCGCCCGCACTCTCTCTTTCACGCTCCGTCCCGCCCTCTGCCTCCTCATAATACACCGCCCCATAGTGGAGCTCTGCATTCTCATCGTAGTCTATCCCGCCCAGATTCCGCGAAAGGAGCTGTGAGAATATCAGGTTCACGCTGTCTATCACCTCCGGGCGGCTCCTGAAATTTTTCCGCAGGTCAATCCTCTGGCAATAATCCTTCCCGCCGGAATAGTCATAGTATTTCTCCATGAAAAGCTCCGGCCTTGCCAGCCTGAATTTATAGATGCTCTGCTTCACATCCCCCACCATAAAGCGGTTGAACCTGCCCGCATCCTCCCCGGAAATACAGCTTAAGATACACTCCTGCACCAGATTGCTGTCCTGATACTCATCGATCATGATCTCCTGAAAATACTCCTTAAGCTCCAGCGCAGCAGCAGTGGGCTCCACAAAAGCTCCCGCCTCCCCCTCCTTATGGCGGCACAGGATGTCAAGCGCCAGATGCTCCATATCCAAAAAATCTATGATATTTTTTTCCCTCTTTTTCTCCGCGAACCGTTCCCCGAAACGCGCCGTGAGCGCCGCCAGTTCCCGCACCAGCGGCGAAACCCGCCTGCACTGCGAAAAAACCACATCCTCATCCAACAGGAAAAACTGCTCCCTGATCTGCTCCAACTGCTTTTTCACATTGTTTCTCACCTGCTTTACCGCCTCCCGTTTCTCCGGGTTCACGGAAGCGTCCTTTTTTGCTGGAAGCCTGTCAAACTCCACTCTCCAAAGCGCTTCCCGACAGCCGGCGAAATGTTCCGCCTGCGCCGCCCTCTCCAGCGCCTCAAAACTCTTTTCCAGATTCTCCCCATACATATAAGGACCATCCGGCTCTTCGCAGATCCTGATACAGTCCTTGAGCTGCCCCGCCAGCTCCGGCAGCATATTTTCCACATATTCCATCAGATATTTCATGAAAGGAGCCTGCTCCAGCTCCTCCACCGAGGAAAATTCATAGTCCTCCCCGTGCTCTTTCAGCCACTCCTGCGGCCAGGGGTAACTCACGGCAAAACGATAGAGGGACAAGATGCTCTCCTCCAGCACAGTCTCCTTCTTTCCGGTACTGTAGGCTTCCACCAGCCTCTGAAACGGAAATTCTCTTCCCTGACCCTCGGCGCGCTTCTCCTCCTTGCCGGCAAAGGCTTCCCTCTGTATCGCACTCTCACTCTGCTCCCTATCAGCAGGCACTTCCTTCTCTCCCCCAGCCCGCTCAGGATTCCCCGAAACCTCTTTCTTCTCCACAGCCCGCTTCTCTTCAAAAGCTGCCTGCTCCTTCGCTCTCTCTAACTCCCCGAACGCCTCCTCCAGCACATCCTCCAGCACATCCTGCATCAGCAGGCCGATCTCTCCCTCATCCGCCACCCGGAATGCCGGATCAAGCCCGATCTCCTGAAAGTGATTTCGTATCACAAAAAGACAGAAGCTGTGGATCGTCGTGATCTGGGCATTGTGGATCAGAGCGGACTGCCGTTGCAGATGCTCGTTCTCCGGCTCCGCCGCCAGCTTCTCCGAGATGGCGGCAGTGATCCTCTCCCGCATCTCTCCCGCCGCCGCGCTGGTGAAAGTCACGATCAGAAGGCGGTCAATATCCGCCGGATGCTCTCCCTCGCTGATCATCCGGATAATACGCTCCACCAGCACCGCCGTCTTGCCGCTTCCCGCCGCCGCCGACACCAGAATATTCTTATCCCGCAGAGCGATCGCCTGCCGCTGATTTTCCGTAAACTGCCTTCTCATGTCCTCTCCTGCCCTTCTCACGCTTTGCCTTTCCTGCTACCAGGCTCCCCGTCATCACATTTCATCCCTCATCTTCTCAAGGATATCCTCCCGCCCCTCTTCCGGCAGGGCGCGCTTCTCACAGCCCGGCAGCTTTTTGTCAAACCCGCAGACTCTGCTGTAAGGACAGTAAGTGCAGGCATCCTTATCTTTCCTGCTGTATGGATGCATCCCGATCTCTCCGTTTAAAATACTGCCGCCCAGCTCCTTCAGTTTTTTCGCCGCAAAAGCCGAGATCAGTTCTATATTCTCCCTGCTCATCAACAGAGAACTTTCCGCAAAACTGCCGTCCTTTTTCCTGCTCAGCGGCAATGCCTCCTTCACGGTTCCCTCCGATGCATCGATCCTTTCGATGATCTCGGGATCATCGTTCACGATCCCCGTGGGGCGCAGCACCTTTCTCAGCTCCGCGTTGATCTCCTCCGGCGTCCTCTCCTCTTTGATCTCCAACATGGGATCATCGATATGGTAATACAAAATACCGGCGGGAACGATCTCCTTCCCGGGGTTCTGTTTTTTCTCATACGCCATCGCCGCATTTAAATACGTCACAAGCTGTAACTGCAGCCCGTGGTACAACGCCACGATATCAAAACTGTTCTTCCCGGATTTATAGTCTATCACCTTTACATAACACTTGTTATATTCTTCGCAGACATCCAGCCGGTCGATCCGCCCCACAAGCTTTAACCTCTCCTCCTCCGTCAGGGCGACATTGACCGCCTCCAGATCCTCCAGGGAAGAAAAGGACATCTCAAACTTCTTCGGCATAAACTGCCCCTGCCGCAATTGATACTGTAACGTGAAGACCGCCCGCCGCATGATCCGTCCGATCCGCTCCAGCGCATACCTGCTCCTCGCCGTCTCATAGAGCACCGCGTTCCCGTACGCCGCCGTCCTCGCCTCCAGGATCTCCTGCAAAAGCTTCTCCCCCGCCTCCCCCGGAAAATCAAACCAGTTATAGCCCGTCTCCGGCAACCTTTCCGAGAACTCCGCCAGCACGCTGTGGAAGATGTTCCCCATGTCCACCGCCTCAAATCTGAACTCCCTGCGCTCTTTCAGCGAAAGTTCATATTTCAGGAAGTGTTCATAGGCACAGGCGGCAAAGGTCTCCAGCCTCGTGATGCTTCCCACCAGATCGCTTCCGCACAGCGCGAGCGCAAGCTGCCCCGGGAGCCGCTCCTCGGCATACCCCGCAAAGGCGCCCTGCATCAGCTTCTCCGCCTCCCTCGCCGTCTCTTTCTTCTCCTGCATCGCTTTCAGGATCTGCACAAGCCCTTCCTCCCTCTCCGGGGACAAAGTTCCCGATGCCGCCTCCCTCAGCCCGTCCGCCACATAATCATAGCTGTCCTGCCAGGTTTCCAGCCGTTCAAATATAGCCTCCTCCTCCGGCGTCTCCACGGTCAGATCGGGATACAGTTTTTTCACTGTCTCCACCAGGTAAGCCGGCCTCAGCGTCTTCCCGTCCTCGCCGCACCCCGCCCATGTCATATACAGCTTTTCGGAAGGCTTGGTCATATTCATATATAAATACAATCTTTGAGTATACATCTTCTGCCGCGGAGAGGGCGCCAGCTCGTACTCCGACTGCTGCAAAAATTCCCTGTCGATATCGGAGAGGATGCCGCCGCTCCCCACATTCCCCGGAATATTGCCATCGTTGATGCCGAGGAATAATAACACCCGTATTTCTTTGAGCCTGCTCCGCTGCATGTCCCCCACCGTCACATGGTCCACATTCTGGGGGATCGTCCCCACCTGCATCTCCGAAAATCCGGCGTCCAAAAGCTCCGCGAACTCCTGGTCCGTCATCTCCTCCCCGCCGGACAACTCCACGATCTCCGAGAGCAGATCGATGATAAACGGATAGATCTGGTGGTACTCCCTCGCCCGCACCGGCTCCCCGCTCTCCTCAAATTCCTTCTCAAAAGCCGCCAGCTTTTCCTGAATCCGGCTCTCCTCAATAAAATCGTAGAGCGCCCGCACCTTCTCGGAGGCGGTTTTCCCCATCTCCTTTAAGAATGCGGCGCTGCGCAGGATCTCCTCCCTGGCTTCGTTTAAACGGGCGAGAAGATCAGCGCCCTGCGCCTGCGTCTCTCCCGCCTCCCGCGCGCCCTTTTGATCGTATTCGGCGGGCAGCCTTGTAAACAGCCTGTTCCACCTTCCGTAACCGTGAATACCCATCTCCCTGATATAGTTGTCCAGTTCGTCCGCCGCATCATAGGAAAGCCCGGTGAGCCCGGTCCTGATATAATGATTCACCGCATCCACGGAAAAATCCTGGCTGTAGAGCCTCAAGGCGCTGCGTATAAATTCCACGAAAGGATTTAACAGGATACCCCTGTTCTGATCAATAAAAAAGGGGATCTCAAGCTTGGAAAACTCGCTGTCGATCACAGCCTCATAACTTTCCAGGCTGCCGCAGACCACCCCGATATCCCTGAAATAGTATCCTTCCTCCCGGATCAGCCGCCTGATCATCCTCGCCGCATACCGCGCCTCCTCCCGCATCCCCGGCAAAAAGGCGAGATGGATACCCTCCGGGGCGCCCGGGAAACACTTCTGCGGATACCGGAACAGATTCTGTTCCAGATGAGCCAGCGCCGAAACATTTTCAAGCCGTTTGACCGGCACATCCTTTAAATACAAATCCTCTCCTCTGCCTGTCCCAGCCTCCTCCGCACACTTTTCCAGCGCTTTTAACGTCTTGGCGGAGAGCGCAAACAGGCTCTGTTCGCCCATCTCTCTGTAGGGATTCTGGTTCCCGTCAAAGAGCAGCGTAAAGCAGACTTCCTCCGCCACAGCCATCAGCTCTCTGATCACCTGCAGCTGAATGGGCGTAAAACCGGTAAAGCCGTCAAAGGCAATGACACTTCCCCGCAGCATGGCGGAATCCGCTATCCTGGAAGATAACACCTGTAATGATTCCTCTTTTGTCAGATAGTGGTCCCTGATATAGTCCTCGAATCCCCGATACAACACTAAAAGATCCTTCAGTTTTCCCGCCAGCGCTCCCCTTTTTTCGGAAAAGCCTATGATCTTCTGAAGTTCCGAAAGCCCGATGCCATACTGCATAAACTCCGAGATGGCGGACTTGATCTCATGGATATATCCCTGCTTTTTCAGATAACCGCCCAACACATGCAGCTCCGGCCTCAGCCGGTCCGCCACGATCCGCAGGATCAGATTTTTCCCCGTATCGTCTAAAACCGGCTGAGATATCCCGCCGGTTTCTTCAAAGACTCTGTATGACAGCCTGCCAAAGCTCAGAACATCGATGTTCATAATGCCGTGGCAGGGATGTTTTTCGACTAAAGACCTCTGTGTCTCCATCGTGAACTGGTCGGGGACAAGAAACAGATACCGCTTTTCAGGGTGCTTTAAGGACTCCCCGATGATCCTCTCCTGCAATATACTGCTCTTGCCTGAACCCGAACCGCCAAAAATAAATGATAACATGCATTATCCCTTTATCGTAACAACCGTTATATTTAGTGCCGCATCTCTTTCTCTGTCTCAAATGCCGCATTGCACAGGACTATCTCCCGCACAACAGGTTATCTTTACGCCTCATCCTCATCGTCAATAAAGGTTTCCACTTTGGTCTCCGCCGCCTCTTTTGCTTCTTTGACCTCTTCCGTCATATCCTCAAAAAAATCTTCCGTCTTTTCTGCCGCTTCCTCCACAGCTTCTTCCGCGGCATCCTGCGCAGCTTCCGCCGCTTCCTCAGCCGCAGCCCTTGCGCTCTCTTTCCTCGCCGCAATGGTCTCCTTTGCCCCCTGGATCACGCCGTGCGCAAACTCCTTCGCCTCTCCCGCCGCAAACTGCGCAAAATCTTTTGCCTCCTCAGCCGCCTTCTTCACGGTCTCAGATACCTTCTCCGGCGTCAGCGTCACATAGCCTCTCTCCTCTGTCTCCTCATCCAGGTCTTCGCTGAAATCATCAAAATCGTCATCCTCATCAAACGCCTGTTTTACCGCCTTGCCTTTTCCCTGCAGATAATAGTAGGCACCTGCTGCCGCCGCTCCCATTGCCGCTGTGATCATTAAAAATTTCCCGAATTTTTTAGCCATTTTTCTCTCCTTCTGCTGATATTTTTTTTACCTCTTATCAGTATCTTAATACGAATCGCCGAAAATGAAAAGAGGAAATTTCTTGATTGCAGCCCTGAAATGTGTTATAGTAAAAGAACTGACTGCTAAAGTCAACAGCAGAAAACCGATCCGCATATTTTCTGCTGTCACGAAATATACACCCGAAAGAATGGAAATACCAATGAACGAAAAATTTTTTGACCTGAAAAAAGAAAAACAGGACCGTATGATCAACGCCGCGCTGAAGGTTTTCGGTATGCGCGGCTATCCCTTTGCCAGCACCGATGACATCGTAAAGGAAGCTGGCATCAGCAAGGGGCTTCTCTTTCACTACTTCGGTTCCAAATTAGGGCTCTACAGTTTTGTGTATGATTACAGCGTCCGCTATATGTCCATGGAATTGAAGGCTGCCATACAGGCGGATGAGACAAATTTTTTCACACTGCAGAAACAGATTGAGACAGGCAGGCTCCAGGTATTAAAAAACTATCCCTGTATGCAGCTCTTTTTGGAAAAGTGCAGCATCGAGCCAAACCGGGAAGCCGCTTCCGCTGTTGAGGAGAAGAGGAAAGAACTCACCGGGCTCTATGAAACTTTTGACGCGCAGGCGGATCTCTCTCTTCTTCCCGCCGGTGCGGATATCGTTAAACTCCGCCGTATTCTGCACTGCACACTGAAAAATCTGATGGAAGAATCTTTCCTCTCCGGCAGCTTTGACGCCGAAGTTCTTTACAGGGAAAATATTTCTTATATCGAATTTCTGGAAAAGTTTTTTACCCGTCTTTAGTCTGAATACATGCATTTTTATAAAAGTCCGCTTTTCCCGCCTCCCCCGGAAATGCGGGCTATTTCATTTTTTGATTTGTATATAATGCAAAAAAATCCATCGATTTTGCAACATATAAATTTTTTTCTCTTCTGTGTGGTAAGATTAGGACAAATAAATAAAATGGGATTTGTGTGATCTATTTTGAAACAGATTGTCGTATGTGATGATATAAAGAATGAGCGTCAGCATATCATAGAAGCCTTAACACATCTTTTTCAGTCGAGAAAGGAAGATTTCGCCATTCAGGAATATGATCGCGGCGAGACATTTCTGGCAGATGTGGAGGAGGAATATGTCGCCTTCGATATGATATTTCTGGATATCTGCATGAAAGGAATGAACGGGCTTGAAATCGCCCGGCGCCTGCGGGAGAGAGGCGTAAACTGTCCGGTGATATTCCTCACAAATTCTCCCGATTATGCCATAGACAGTTATGAAGTGGAAGCGGCGGGATATCTGCTCAAACCCCTGCAGGAGGAAAAACTGGCATCACTTCTGGATCGTCTGTTCAAGCCGAATGTGCGCAGGCGGATCGCCGTAAAAGCGCAAAGGCATATGCGCTATTTTTACATCGATGATATCATGTGGATCGACAGTGACAAACATACCGTCACTCTGCATTTCTCCGACAACACCAGTGTGTCCGCAAACGACAAGTTAAATACGCTGGAAAAGCAGATCGATGATAAACGCTTTCTGCGGTGCCATCAGAGTTATCTTGTCAATATGGCGCATGTCCTTTATAAAACGCCCCGGAAACGATGGCAGGCAATTACCGCATGGATAGCTGTCTATCTGGTATGGGGGCTGGGCGTGTGGCCGATCACCTGGCTGCTTCCCTCAGTCTCCTATGAGAGGGCTTCCATGTTGATAGGCCTTACGGGAATTTTTGTATATATGTATCTTTTTCTGCAAATTCCCATTGCACAATGTATTTTTACCTACTTTTTTGTGGACACGACAATGAATCTCGTGGTGCTTTTCGCCAGGACAACATCCGTATTCCTGGCTCCCCAGTTACCCCCATCCGGATCTGTTGTTTGCGCTGTTCTATTTCCCGACCCTTACAGGATTTGTCGTGCTGTTTTACCGGAAGCTGAAAAAAATCATTGTGGACGGGCTTCAGATATTTCAAAAACATCTGACCATCCTCGCCATATTTGCAGCTACCGGATATATCACCCTGCTTCTTTTTGTAGATCCCTGGACCGTCTGGAATGATCTGGATATCTGGGGTGCCCTGAAGTGGTACGGGCTGATCTTTTTGATCATACTTGGCTATCTGCTGTCATTCCGCACATTGTCAACGCTGAAACGCCAGATATTAATGGAACAGAATGCAAAATATATGGCGGAGCAGATGACGCTGCTGGAATGTTACTACAGTACCCTTACGCAGCAGATGGAACAGGTGCGGATATTTAACCACGATATGCACTATCACTTTACGGCGCTTTCCGGGCTCTGCATGGAAAATAACCTGGAGGGGATCAGATCCTATGTGGAGGCGCTCGGCGAGGAAATGCCGGATTCCCTCCCGAAAAGATACTGCTCTATCGGAGGGCTCAATGCAACGCTGGAATATTATGCGAATCTCTGTAAAGAAGAAAATATCGGTTTCCGCTGCCAGATCAGAATCCCCGGAGAAATCAAAGTGAAACCGGTTCATCTGTGCATCATATTCGGAAACGCCATGCAAAACGGGATCGAAGCCATGCAGGCTATCCTGCATGAAAGGTAGCGGGGACAATGCTCCGCCCTAAATATCCGACACTACTTCTATTTTTCATTCTTCGCGCCATCAATAGTTACTTATAAGTATATTTTATTCTTTCATTCTCCGGGATCTTCAGCGCTTCCATCGCCTCTTCCACCGTCAAATGCAGCGTATCCATCAAGTTTTTTATGGCTTCTCTTCGTCCGATTTCCATGCCCTGACTTTTTCCGATTTCTATGCCCTGGCTTCTGCCGATCTCTATCCCCTTTTCCAATCCGATCGCCTCACCATCTTCCCGAAGGACTTCGTCATAAACCTCCTGGTTGAACTCATAAATACTCATCTCCACGATCTCCTCTCTGTTCTCCCGGAAAAAGTCCGCAAGAACGCCTTCTGAAATACATTCATCCACCGCCTCGCGCACTGCTTCCCCCGGTTTTACCCCGCATATCTTTTTGCCACGGGCTTTGTTCACAAATACCGTATAACCTCTCAGGCTCTCGCATTTTTCCAAAAGTTCCCTGCTGTAACCCGGATTGATATTGATAACCGTTACTTTCAGCTCCAGCTCCGGTTCCTTCTCCTCCCCGAAAAATAAACCTGACAACCTGTAAATCTGCCTTTCGGGCTGTACCGCAGCTCCGTTATAAAAAACGACAAACTTAGGTGCAGGTATCTTCACCTTCGTCGTCCGATGCAGCCTGCCCGGCGGCGCGATCTTCTTTAACTCCTCCACCACATAATACAGATCCCTGAGCGGCATATTCGGATTAACACTCGCCTGCTGTTCGTACAAATTGAGTCTCGAATCGATCACAAAAGCCGCGTCATTCCTGACCCTCATACAAATCGCTTCCTCCAATGTGACAACTTCCAGCTCTTCCTCCTTCTCATAAGCCGTACCGTTCATCGCGTTATACAGCGACAGCAGGTTTCTTTTGTCCCTGTACAGCAGACAAAATACATTGTCCTTGTGGTTTCTCGTTACATTTGACATACTGCTTTCTCCTTTCCCGCAGGAGAAAGTATTGCTGCGCCTTATCGTCTTCGTTTCCCCCGCTTTTCAATTGAACTGTTTTTGAGTTTCAAAGCAGGATACTCCATGACGCCTTTCGGCAAGATGCGGCAGACAGCCGCCTGATGATCGTCTCACGGTTGAGACTATATTTATGAAAATAATCTGCTTTCCCATGACTATAACATGAAAAGCAGATCATTTCAAGCGGAAAGTTATTATATTTTTTTAATAACAGCCGCTTAAAATCTATTTCTCAGAGAATGCTCATACAATCCTCGCGTGTCCTTCCTAAAACAGCCTTATCTGCTCATACTCCCCCTCGCTCCTCCTTCTCTGAAGCTCCTCAAAATGCCGCCCCAGCATCCTGACCGCCTCGCTCTCCGAAAACAGCCATCTCTCCATATCCTCCCGGCGCAGGATCAACGGCATCCTGTCGTGCACTTCCTTCATGCATCCCTCCGCCTCCCGGGTGAGAATGGTGAACCGGTCCCCGGCGGGATCTCTATGGTAAATCCCGGCAAGGTACAATATCCCGTCCGGCGCGGAAAATTCATACTTCTCCTTCCGCTTTTTCCCCGTGTGCTTCCACTCATAAAACTTCTGCGCCAGAACCAGACAGCGGCGCGCCTCAAAATCCTTCCGGAACATCGGACGCTCCCGCACCGTCTCCGTCCGCGCGTTAAAGATCAGCGTCTTTTTTCCGTACGCCTCATAGCCCCATTTCAGCACTTCCGACACCATTTCATCCCGGTCCGCCCGCAGGATCAGCGCCGGCTGGGATGGATGCACATCCCCCGCCGCCGCATTCCTTTGATCGATCCGCCGGGCGATCTTCTCGATCTCTCTCATCATATCATCCTCTATAAAAAATACACCGCACATTTCTCTCCTCCCTCTACACCGCCCCCGTCTTCCCGCGCTCCACATCTATCCCTAAGGTTACCCCGCTTCGCCGCTCCTTATCCATCGTAACAGTTCAGCCATCCGGCTAAACTGTTACATGCGTTCTCCGAACGCATTATGCACACAAAATGCTCCAAAGTCGCATTTTGGCGCCTGCACAACTCACAAAATCGCTTACAGAGCGATTTTGCTCGCGGAATAGTGGAAGGCTGAACTGTTACTATCCAGCCCGCCGCCCATATGGGAAACATTGCTTTTCAAAAACGCCGCCCGGAACACGACATCCTCCCCGTACTTCTCCCTGATCCGGTCCACAGTCTGATCCAGCGCCCGCAGGCGGTCAAACTTCTGCATATCAAAGAGATTGTACTGCCGTCCCGCTCCCCTCTCCACCTTCGATGTGTGCACGCCGATCTGGCGGATCGGCGTATCGTCAGTATGCCATAATTCCCCCAATACCAGACGCGCCGCCCCATAGATCTCCTCCATCACATCCGTGGGCGTTAGAAGCTGCATCTGTCTTGAGCTTCGCTGAAATTCACAGGTGGTGATATGCACGCTGACCACGCTTATCTTCACACCGTCAGCGCGCAGCCGCATCCCCACAGTCTCGCAGAGCGAGAGCAGCAGATGCTCCGCATATTCCTTCGTCACAACATCCACAGGCGCCGTCAGGCTGTTCCCATATCCCTTCCCTGTCTCCCCCGCAAACATCCAGGGCTGTATATCCTCCCCTCTCGCATATCCCTGTATGATCTGCCCCGGCAGCTTCAGGTGCGCCCGTATCATCTCCTCATCCGCCAGCGCCAGCTCCCCGATCGTCATGATCCCCAGCCTGTGCAGCTTCGCCGCCGTCGCTTTCCCCACAAAAAACAGATCCGACACCGGTAGATGCCACATCTTCCTCTCTATCTCCTCCGGGAACAGCGTATGCACTTTATCGGGCTTTGAAAACTCCCCCGCCATCTTTGCCAGCAGAAAATTTGTGGAGATCCCAATGTTCACCGTAAAGCCCAGCTCTTCCCTGATCTCATCCTTCAATTCATGGGCAAACTGCACCATCTGCCCCTGCCCGTACAGCTTCTCATACCCGTCAAAAACTGCCCACGCCTCATCGATGCTGTACTGGATCACCTGGTCCGTATACTGCCCGAGTTTTGCCATAAACGCCCCGGACGCCTCCACATACAGCCGGTAATCCGGCTCTATCACCACAAGCCCGAGACATTTCTTTTTCGCCGTCACGACCGCCTCGCCGGTTCTGATCCCGTACTTCTTCGCCGGAATGCTCTTTGCGAGCACGATCCCATGGCGCTTTTCCTGATTCCCGCCCACAATGCTCGGGATCAGCCGCAGATCCTCCTTCTCCCCCAGCACACGCACCCTGTACGCCGCGCTCCAGGACAGATAGGCGCTGTTTGCGTCCACATGAAAAATATACCTGCCCATCCCTACAGAAACCGGAAGATCCGCCATCTCTGGGTAGCCGTATTATACCGCATCTCCAGCGTCTTTTTGACCTCTCCCTGACAGATCCTGCAGACAAACTGTTTTTCTTTCACGCCCACAAAATTCTTCTCTCCCCTCGATACGATATCCTCTATTCGGAATTTTTTGATCTCGTGTTCCCTCGTCTCCAACCTAAACCACAGCGGCGTGATCCTGCCGTCGCGGTCTGTCACGGAGAAAAGCTGCACCGGGATATTGACCTGTTCCTCATCATACATCCCCTCCTGCATCCGACCTTCCATTTCCTTCACCTCTTTTCAGAACATATGTTTGTTTTATCAGTATATAAAACACAGCTCCTCCTGTAAAGAGGTAATTATTCCCACAACAAAATCCCCCATTCCCGGGGGATTTCTCCACAGCCGCCCGCAGGCATATCTCTCACTCTCCGCCTGCCGTCTCATCCTGCAGCCGGTCGAAAGCCGCCATACACTCATCCACCGTGGCGCCGCCGAGCAGTTCCCGCACGATCAGGCAGGTGTTGCCCCACTGTTCCACTTTCATGCCCGCGTTGGAACCCAGCACATAGACGCCTTCCTCGATCCGGTCATTTAACGGCTTTAAGGCGGGCACGCACTCCACCGACACATTTTTGGAGGGGGAGATCACCCGGTTGGTCTCCGAGTAAACCTGCAGCGCCTCGTCGGACGTTATCACATCCAGCACCTTCGCCGCATCCTCCGCATGCTCCGCCTCCGCGCCGACCCCGAATCCGGTTATCGGCACCACCGGCATCTGTCCGCGGCTGCTCGGAAAACCGATGACCTGCATCTCAAAATCCGTCTTTCCGTAAGCCGTCTCCGTGTTCGCCGCCCCCCAGTACGCCATGACGATGGGTGTTTTCTGCGCCAGAAAATCCTCCCCCTCGCCTTCGATCGCCTCGCTGACAAGGGCTTTCTCCGCATCGACATATCCCCGGTCGATGAGTTCTTTCAAAAATTCAAATCCCGGGCGCATGTAATCGCTGTATCTGGCTTCCCCGCTGTTTAACGCCGCAATCTCCGCCTCCGTATTGCCGCCGTTGTACAGATCCGCGTACGCCTGGGCAAAGACGAAAGTCTCCAGCCACCAGCGGTTTGCGCCGATCGGCGTCTCGATCCCGTTTTCTTTGAATACCCTGCAGCATTCCAGAAACTCCTCCGGCGTCTCCGGCAGTGAAAGCCCGTATTCATCAAACATATCTTTATTGACAAACAGTCCGTACGCCACCACCTCCTGGGGGATCGCCACCAGTTTTCCGTCCACCGTGTTGGCTGTCTTTACAATATCCCGCAGATTCTTCGCGCTCTCAAGCCCCGAGAGATCCATCAGTTCCCCTTCCTCCCCCAAAGCCAGGATCACATCCGGATTGAGCAGGTACAGATCGTCCATGTTATTGTGCGCCCTGTCGAGCGTAATTTCATCATAGGTTTTATCCTGATAGTCTTCCGCCGTATAAGTCTTGTATGCCACCGTTACGCCCAGCTCCTCCTCCGCCATCGCAATGGTCAGATCTGAGGCGCTTCTCGCCACATTCTCCGCATTCGGATCGGTCTTTTCCATCGGGCTGAACAAATTCACGACCCGCTCGCCGCCCTCGTCCTCCTGGATCAGGTTCTTCAGCTCTCTCCCCCTGCTCCCGCAGGATATCAGCGTCAGCGCTGCGGCACCCGCCAGAACAGCCACGATCCGTCCTATTCCCTTTCTATTTTCCTTCCTGTTCATAACAATTACATATCCTTTTCATTTCATTCCTGTTCAGACATCTATGGAGCATCTGCTTTTTCAGCCAGGCTCCCTTCTCACCTTACGTACTTCCTGATCACTTTTTTCAACAATTCCACATCCAGCGGTTTTGCCACATGAGCGTTCATACCCGCCTCCAGCGCCGCTTTCTCATCCTCGGCAAACGCATTCGCTGTCATGGCTATCACAGGAATGCTTCCCGCATCCTCCCGCTCCAGCCTGCGGATCGCTTTCGCTGCGTCATACCCGTTCATCACCGGCATCTGCACATCCATCAGGATCGCATCGAACTCGCCCTTCGCCGCCTGCCGGAAACGTTCCACTGCCAGCCTGCCGTTTTCCACGACCTCGCAGAAGGCGCCTTCCATCTTCAAGACCTCCGTCAGGATCTCCGCATTGATCTCATTGTCCTCCGCCGCGAGGAAATGCAGCCCTTCCAGAGAGTCCGCCTGCCCGGGCTCCTTCGTATCATCCCCGCCTATGTCACCCCACATCTCCCTGATCTTCTCCCGGAATGAGGAGACAAAGAACGGCTTGGCAAGAAGAGCCGAATTTTTTGTCAGAAGCGCCTCCTCCACTCCTTCCGCATCATATTCCGCCAAAAACAGGAGCGGTACGTCGTCAGGCAGTACCCCGCGCAGCATTCCCGCCGCCCTTGTGCCGTCCAACTCCGGCGCATCCCAGTCAAGCAGGACAAGCTGGTACTGTCCGCTGCCTTCGCGAAGGCGTATCAGCGCTTCCTCCATTCTCATGGCATCCAGGCAGACGCCCGTATCTCTCATAAGTTCCTGTACATTCTCGCAGTTCTCCGCGTCCTCATCCACCACCAGGATACGCGAGATCCCCCGCTCCTCCCAGAACTGTTTATCCTCCCGCTGCTCCTGGATGCGCAGTTCGATCTCCACCGTAAAGAGCGATCCTTTATCCACCTGGCTGGAAACCTCGATCGTCCCGCCCATCAGCTCCACGATACTCTTCGTGATCGCCATGCCGAGCCCGGTTCCCTGCACCTTGTTCGTTGTGCTGTTTTCCGCCCTTGTGAAGGCATCAAAAACAGTCTCCAGATATTCCGGCGTCATGCCGCAGCCGTCGTCCTCCACCTCGATCCGGATATGCTCATACTGGCTGGAACGCTGTTTCAGTCCGATCATGCGAAACAGGATATGTCCCCCCTCCGGCGTATATTTTACGGCATTGGAAAGAAGATTGAGCAACACCTGGTTGATCCTTGTCTCGTCCCCCACCAGGTACTCGTTCCGGATGCCTGTCACTTCCACATGGAACTCCTGCCTCTTTTCCTTCGCCATCGGCACGATGATCGCCTCCACCGAGGACACCACATCGCTGAGCGTGAACTTCTCAAAATTGAGTACCACCTTGCCGCTCTCGATCTTGGAAACATCCAGCACATCGTTGATCAGCCGGAGCAGATGCTGACCGGACGCCGTGATCTTCTTCGTATATTCCCGCACTTTCACAGGATCATCCGCATCCACGGCGAGGAGCGACGCAAACCCCAGGACCGCATTCATCGGCGTGCGGATATCATGGGACATATTTGAGAGAAACATCGTCTTGGAATTGCTCGCGATCTGTGCCGCCTGCAGGGCTTCCGCAAGCTGCTCACTGTGGACCTTCCGCTCCTGCTCCTGTTCTTTTCGGATCTTATCCTGCTGTCTCCAGTTAATGTAGTAAAGCGCGACGCACGACAAAAACGCCACCAGCATAGCGGCTACGACAAGAAAAATATTCTGATTGACGGTGCTCCCCTCCTGCTGGATCGCCTCCACAGGCACATAGCCCACCAGAAAGATCGTCCCGCCGTTGATCGCCCACATATAATTCAGGGCATCCACACCGCGGATATCATGGTAAAACAGCAGATCCTTTCCCTCTTCCAGACACTCTGCCACCTCCGCCCTGATACTCTCCTCCCGGATATCGTTTGCCCGGTAAAAATCATCCAGATTCAGATGCCCCGCGCTCCGCTGTCCCATTCCTTTCGGTTTCAGGATAAAGCGCTCACTCTCCGCATCCATCACATAAAGGGATGCCTGTTTATTATAAAATCCGTTCGGGAGGGACTCATCGATAGAATCATAAATATACTCCACATAGAGCGTTCCGATCTCCTGCCCGTTCCGTTCGACTGGACACTTCATGGTGTAAGCCCATGTTCCCATATAGTTCATATATGCCTGGGAGACCGGCATGCCGTTTATCGTTCCTCCCGCGGAAAAATCCAGTTCTTCCTCCGTAAACGGCTCTCCGTCATTGGATATCCCTTCCGTCTTTCCCGACAGGATCAATGACAGCTTCACCATCGTCCGGTTTTTCTCATAGCTGCGGATATAAGCCTCCGGATCATCCGCCTGAGCCGCCTCCCTGGCGATCATCGCCTGAAACTCTGCCTCGTTTCTTAAAATAGCTTCAATAGTATACTGGATCAGATCCAGGCTCTCACTCAGATTCTGAATTGCCGCCAGGGACATTTCCTCGGATATTTTCCGCGATACCGTGTACACGATCGTCCCCAGGATCAGAAAGACCAACACAATGGAAATGAACAGGGATCTGTTCCTGCGCTCTTCTCTTTTGCCCGTTTTCTCTTTCATAAGCAAATCTCCACCGCGCCGCTTCGGGCGAACGGCGCTCTGCCGCTCAGGCGCGGCAGACTCTCCATATCCATATAATTTCTGCTATTAATATAATACACTCCCTCCGCCCGATTCGTCACCCTTTCGGCAGCACAAAAGAGCTCTTCAACGACACGATCCTGTTGAACACCGGTCTTCCCGGTTCGGAATCTCTGCTGTCCACACAGAAGAACCCCTGCCGCACAAACTGAAAACTCTCAGGCGCCTGCGCCTGCTGTAAAGCGGGCTCCATACAACAATTCTTCAATACGGTCAGCGAGTTCGGATTCAGGTTCAG
The DNA here is from genome assembly GCA_910584915.1 of uncultured Lachnospiraceae bacterium. GTDB lineage: Bacteria > Bacillota > Clostridia > Lachnospirales > Lachnospiraceae > 1XD8-76. The sequence goes on along the minus strand of CAJUDM010000013.1, from coordinate 43,068 downwards.
GGAGCCGTCCTCATTGTAGACGCCCTTCTCCTCATCCACGATATTCTCATACAGCCGCACTTCCGCCCACGCCGCGGTCTGCGCGTTCACCCAGTGGATCGTCCCCTTCACCTTCCTGCCGTCCGGGCTGTTGCCTCCCTTGCTCGCCGGGTCATAGGTGCCATGCACTACGGTGACGTTGCCGTTTTCATCCTTCTCACAGCCTGTACACTTCACAAAATAGGCGTGCATCAGCCGCACTTCGTTCCCCGGAAACATCCTGAAATACTTTTTCGGCGGCTCCTCCATAAAGTCATCCCGCTCGATGTAGAGTTCCCGCCCAAAGGGTACTTTCCTTGTGCCAAGCTCCGGGTTTTCCAGATTGTTTGCAATCTCCAGCTCCTCCGTCTGACCTTCCGGATAATTGTCGATCACCAGCCTGATCGGATCAAGTACCGCCATCATGCGGGGCTTTTTCAGCTTCAGATCCTCCCTGATACAGTATTCCAACATCGAATACTCTGCCGAGGACTGCGCCTTCGAGACGCCGCACAGATCCACAAAGCGCCTGATGGACTCCGGCGTAAATCCCCGGCGTCTGAGCGCCGCGATGGACACCAGCCTGGGGTCGTCCCAGCCGTCCACAATGCCTTCCTCCACCAGTTTCTTGATATATCTTTTTCCTGTCACCACATTGGTCAGGTACATCTTCGCAAACTCGATCTGACGGGGCGGCTGCTCATACTCCAGTTCCTTTAACACCCAGTCGTAGAGAGGCCTGTGGTCCTCAAACTCCAGCGTGCAGATGGAGTGCGTCACTCCCTCCTCCGCGTCCTCGATCGGATGGGCATAGTCATACATCGGATAGATGCACCACTTGTCCCCGGTATTGTGATGGGACATATGCGCCACCCGGTAGATGATCGGATCACGCATGTTCATATTCGGGGATGCCATATCGATCTTCGCCCGGAGCGTTTTCTCCCCGTCCGCAAACACGCCGTTCTTCATCGCCTCAAACAGCACCAGGTTCTCCTCCACGCTGCGGTTCCTGTTGGGATCTTCCCTTCCCGCCTCCGTCAGCGTCCCCCGGTACTCGCGCATCTCATCCGCCGTCAGGTCCGACACATAGGCCTTCCCCTTCCCTATCAGCTTCACCGCGCCCTCGTACATCTTCTCAAAATAGTTGGAGGCAAAAAACAGCCTGTCCTCATAGTCCGCCCCCAGCCACTTCACATCCTCAATGATCGACTCCACAAACTCCGTCTTCTCCTTCGTCGGATTCGTATCGTCAAACCGCAGGTTAAACTTCCCGCCGTACTGTCTCGACAGCCCGTAGTTGAGCAGAATACTCTTCGCATGTCCGATATGCAGATACCCGTTCGGCTCCGGAGGAAACCTCGTACAGACAGAACTGTAAACCCCCTCCGCCAGATCCTTATCGATCTCCTGCTCTATAAAATTTCTGGAAACAACTTCTTCACTCATAGCGTCTCTCCCGTTTGTTATAATTTATATATCTTTTAATTCATCCATATACAGCCATATTTTATCATTATATTTCAATTTGTCGGTTTTCTATTGCCACAACACTACTGTAAACTAAAATATTGGAGCAATAATCCCAACAGACTATTGCCCCAAAATATAACTTTTCTCAACCATAACAAAAATACAACCTTATCCGATAATACATATCAATTTGCAAGTCAGTCTATCGGATATAGTATACCCGTTTATTAAGGTTGCAGCCAATAACTATCTGGCCAGGCAATCAATCTCTCATTATTACAGGCCATAAACCAAAGCCAAAAATCGTTCCGCGCTTTGCCCGGTCAGTGGTGGAACAGCCTGATCCCTGTAAAGCACATCACCATCCCGTACTTATCACAGGTCTCGATCACATTGTCATCCCGTATGGAGCCGCCCGGTTCGGCAACATACTTCACGCCGCTCTTGTGCGCCCTCTCAATATTATCCCCGAACGGGAAGAACGCATCCGATGAAAGCGCCACATCCGTATTTCCGGCAAGCCACGCCTCCTTCTCCTCGCGGGCGAATACAGGCGGCTTCTCCTTAAAGAATTTCTGCCATGTCCCCTCTGTCAGTATATCCTCATACTCGTTGCCGATATACAGATCGATGGAATTGTCCCGGTCCGCCCTGCCGATGCCGTCCACAAAGGAAAGCTCCAGCACCTGCGGCGCCTGGCGCAGATACCAGTTATCCGCCTTTGTCCCCGCAAGCCTTGTACAGTGGATTCTGGACTGCTGCCCCGCGCCGATCCCGATCGCCTGCCCGCCCTTCGCGTAGCAGACCGAATTGCTCTGTGTATATTTCAGCGTGATCATGGCGATCATCAGATCGATCAGCGCCTCCCTCGGCAGTTCCTTATTCACCGTCACAATATGCTCAAACAGCGCCTCATCCACCTTCAGATCGTTCCTGCCCTGCTCAAACGTCACACCAAAGACCTGCTTTCTCTCGATCTTCTCCGGCTCGTAGTCCGCATCGATCCAGATCACATTATAGCCGCCCTTCTTCTTCGCCCTCAATATCTCAAGCGCCTCCGGCTCATATCCCGGCGCGATCACGCCATCTGAAACCTCCCGTTTGATCAGCAGCGCCGTCTCCTTATCACAGACGTCAGAGAGCGCTATGAAATCTCCGAAAGAGGACATCCTGTCAGCCCCTCTCGCCCTCGCATACGCGCAGGCAAGCGGCGACAACGCCGCGTCTTTATCCACCCAGTATATTTTTTTATCCAGTTCAGAGAGCGGCAGGCCCACCGCCGCCCCCGCCGGCGATACATGTTTAAAAGATGTCGCCGCCGCAAGCCCTGTCGCCTCCTTCAATTCCTTCACAAGCTGCCATCCGTTAAAGGCATCCAGCAGGTTAATATACCCCGGCCTGCCATTTAACACCTCTATAGGAAGCTGTCCTCCATTCTCCATATAAATGCGGGACGGCTTCTGATTCGGGTTGCAGCCGTATTTTAGTGCCAGTTCATTCATATTCTCTCCCCTGTCTTTCTTATTGTCTCCATTATCTTCGTTTTCACTGAAAATCATATGGCAGTATTACTTTATTTTCATTCCGGCGTCCGACCATTAACTCACCCATTTTTATTGATGATCCTGCTCTCACATTTCCCGGTCTCAATCTCAATATACCGCACAAACAAAGACACCTTGTTCTCCTCGTTCAGGCTCTCCCAGATTCCTTTTGCAAAACTGTCGATATCCTCATCCCCGACAGCGATCCGCTTCGGCTCCCCCTCAAAGCTCGGCAGAGGGTTCCCGTCCTGCTGATAAGTATGGATGAAGCGCCCCTCCCCTGCAAGTGACTTATCATAGGAAAAAGTATACCTGCAGCAACAGGATGGGTCTCCGTCCGCGCTCTTCAAAATGGACATCTTATAGGAAAATGCGCCTTTTTCTATTTCCATAACACCTGATATTCTTGGCGTATAATTCGGTGCATCCGGCTCAAACTCTCTTGCCTCAAGCGCCTCCTCAAAGCTTTTCCCGACCGCCAGTCCATCATAGACCGTATCCGTCTGATCGCCGTTTGTCACGATCGTCTGATTCCCGAACACCCGCACCGGCGCATAGATGATCAGGCTCGGGTCGCTCAGTTTCGACGGATCATATGCCTGCGTCCGAATCCCTTCCCCGTCCGTCACAAAGATCCGGTTCCGGCTGTTCACGCTCCTGCCCATGATGAAGTAGGCGGTTACCGCATATCTCCCATCCGACGTCTCACCAATCACGATCCCACGCCCCGGATAAGGGTTATTCCGCAGTTCTTTCTGCAAAGATTTTATTTCCATAAATATATCTCCCTGTTTTTCTTCTGCCGGGTTTGAGCCATGCCCATTCATAAATCGGCTATCTACTTTCTTCATGCATCTACTTTTCTAAGCCGATTTATTTCATGGCGGGCTTTCGCCCTATATCAGACAGGAAAATCAGCCCTTTGCCAGCAAGCTGTCACGGGCTGTTTTCCCTGTCTGATGCATGGCTCAATCGTCATCCACGCTGTAGTTCGGTGCTTCCTTCGTGATATGGATATCGTGGGGATGGCTCTCCCTGAGCGCCGCTGCGGAGATTTTGACAAATCTTCCTTTCTCCTTCAACTCTTCCACCGTCGCCGTGCCGCAGTATCCCATACCGGAACGGAGGCCGCCCATCAGCTGGAATATTGTATCCTCCACGCTTCCCTTGTACGCCACGCGCCCTTCCACGCCCTCCGGCACCAGCTTTTTCGCGTCGGACTGGAAGTACCGGTCTTTAGAGCCGTTCTCCATCGCCGCGATGGAGCCCATGCCGCGATACACTTTATATTTTCTGCCCTGGAACAGTTCAAAGGTTCCCGGCGATTCATCACAGCCCGCAAAGATGGAGCCCATCATGCAGACATCTCCGCCCGCCGCGATCGCCTTTGTCATATCGCCGGAATACTTGATGCCGCCGTCCGCAATGATCGGGATATCGTACTCTTTCGCCACCGCATAGCAGTCCATGACCGCCGTGATCTGCGGTACGCCGATACCTGCAACGATTCTTGTGGTACAGATGGAGCCGGGACCGATACCTACTTTCACCGCATCCGCGCCTGCCTCGATCAGCGCCCTTGTACCCTCTCCCGTCGCCACGTTTCCTGCGATCACCTGCACCTCCGGGTAAGCTTCCTTGATCATCCTGATACAGCGCAGTACATTCTCCGAATGTCCGTGAGCGGAATCCAGCACGATCACATCCACCTTTGCCTCCACCAACGCCGCCACTCTCTCGAGCACATTCGCCGTGATGCCCACGCCGGCGCCGCACAGAAGCCTTCCCTGCTCATCCTTCGCAGACAGCGGATATTTGATCGTCTTCTCGATATCCTTGATCGTGATCAGGCCCTTCAAATTATAATCCTCATCCACGATCGGCAGTTTTTCTTTTCTCGCCTTTCCGAGAATTGTCTTTGCCTCCTCCAGCGTGATCCCCTCCCTGGCGGTAACCAGATTTTCGGAAGTCATACACTCTTTGATCTTTCTGGAAAAGTCAGTCTCAAACTTTAAATCGCGGTTTGTGATGATGCCCACAAGCTTCTTGCCCTCCGTGATCGGCACGCCGGAAATCCTGAATTTCCCCATCAGCTCGTCCGCATCCTTCAAGGTATGCTCAGGGGACAGCGAAAACGGATCTGTGATGACACCATTCTCAGAACGTTTTACCTTGTCCACCTCATCCGCCTGCTCTTTGATCGACATATTCTTATGAATAATGCCGATGCCTCCCTGTCTTGCCATGGCGATCGCCATCCGGTGCTCCGTCACCGTGTCCATCCCCGCGCTCATCATCGGGATGTTGAGCCTTATCTTTTTGGTAAGCCTCGTGGTAAGATCCACCTGATTGGGTATCACCTGTGAATAACCCGGTACCAATAATACGTCGTCAAATGTAATGCCTTCTCCGATAATCTGTCCCATTCTTTTCCTCCATTTTAGTTCCGCAGATGCATTCCAGGTACACCATACCCGAGGACAAATTTCCATCTGCTTTCGCATCTGAAAATTGTCCTGTGCACCTTCCATGCATCTGCTGTTTTCTGATTCCAGTTCCGCAGAATCCCTCTCAGCACATCCTTACCGAACTCAATCCGCAGCTGCCATGCATCTGCAAATTGAGTTATGCGCTTCCCGGGATTCTGCTGTTTCCAGTTCCGCAGAATCCCTTCCAGTACACCCTATCCCTAAGAGAATTCACTGCTGCTTTGCATCAGCAAATTCTCTTGTGCACTGTACGGGATTCTGCTGTTTCCAGTTCCGTAAAATATAAAAAAATCCCGTCAGTCCGTAAACACTTTTCTGGGAGCGACACTCTTAATGGCAGCCACAAAAGCAGAATTTGGTGAGAGCAGCACTCTTGCTTCATTATTATAGATCAGCACATATCTCTGATCCGGCTGCGCCTCGTAACCGATACTGTAATCCTTTTGTTTCAGCTCCCTGTTCTTGTATTCGTCCAGATGCCATGAATTTACAGGTGCCAGAATTTCAATCTTTTCCGTATTCAGTTTTTCTATTGTCTTTCTTCTTTTCTGCCCGCTGATCTTATCGATGCTGATCTCTCTGTCCACGTAGAGATATTCATACTCCACACTGCTCTCCAATGTCATAAAGTAACTCAGTACACCGCATACCACCGCCATGATGAGTGCCAGAAAACCTGCCATAAAAATAAGAAGAGCAAACAGCACGGTCAGCACCGTAAACAGGATTCTCAAAAATACCTTTACCGTCGGCGTCTTATGTTTCACAAGGCATTCTACATAAGATTCACTCATACGCCACCTCCAATCATCTGTAATATACTCACAAGCAATGAAAAAACTGTAATACAATCTCCTTAAGAAAATTGTATTACAGATTATCATAATATATTTGCCCGACTTATTCAACTATCAGATTAGGCAAAAAATTATTATTTTCGTGAAATTTTTTATGAGTTCCGGTGACGATCCGCCCCGACAGAACTCTCCTCAGGCCAGGGCGCCGCTCTCCCATTTCCTGCGGATGTGCATTGCCGCCCCCTCTGTCGGCGTCCCTGATGCCACTGTGATGGTAAACGGCAGGGCGATCCTCTCCCTCATTCTTGTCTCCAGCAATGCAAGGTATGTACTGTTCGCCGCCTTTGTATGGATAGAGCCTGTGAGGACCACGGAAACCGGAAATTTCGAAAACGCAAGGCGTTCTGTCATCGCCTGTATGTTCTCCGCCCCGCAAGCCGCCATTTGCTGCGCCAGTTCCAACGCCCCCTCCTCTCCCGCCTCAAACTGTTCAAAAAACAGCGCGATCACATCCTTTCTCATATCCGGATAGCCTGCGGGATCTTTCAGCATGCTCCAGGAATTTAAAAAGTCCGCTTCCGTTTTCAGAGAGAATCTTCTCCGGTACGCTTCCGCAAGCGCCGTCTCCTTCCGGTGGAGCACCAGGCTTCTGTAGACAAGCCGGAACACATTCTGAACGATCCAGTTTCCGCCGCCGGCATCTCCCGACCACTCATCGAAGCCCGCCGTCTTCTCCATCCTGCCTCTCTCATCGATCCCGGCGCAGCAGACCGCCGTGCCACAGTTATACGCGATCCCGACGCCGTCCGGGCACTCCCCCCAGACCGTCAGAAATCCATCGTTACAGACCGTAAACTCCCGAAAGCCGATCTCTCCGAATATCCTCTCTATCTCCTCCTGATCCCTGCCGTTATCCACGCCAGCCAGCCCCGCCGCCGCATCTTTTATATCGGATATGACATATCCTCTGTCATCTATCAGCGCCTTTGTTCCCCGCAACAGCTCCCTTTTTGTACCTTCCCAGCCGCTTTCCAGAAAATCATGATTAATGCAGCCTCCCAGATGCCGCCCTACAGTTTCAAACTCCTGATTCAGCAGCAGATACTCCGTCTTCGTCCCTCCCCCGTCTATCGCAAGATACATCTCATCCCCTCCATTATCTCCTGACAATACACTCCCCGATGTCATTCCGTTCATACCATGGCGTGCCGGGATAAAAGGAACATGACATCAAACCGCCTCCTCCTTCCGCTTCTGCGCATAATTGTCAAACCACAGGATCAGCAGAATGATGATCCCCTCGCAGACCTGCTGCACATAGGCGCTGATCCCCAGCATATTCATGCAGTTCTCCAAAAGCTGTATCGCCAAAAGCCCGATAAAGGACTGGGGCACGCCGCCGACACCCCCCGCAAAAGATGTCCCGCCCACAACGCACCCGCAGTTGACCGACAGCGCCGTGGAATCCCCGTAGATCGAGGAGCCGGTATTTAATCTGGAAGAGAGCAGCACGCCGCAGAACGCCGCCATCGCCCCGCAGATCACGAACGCCGACCATTTGATCCGCTCCGCCCGGATGCCCGACTGGGTGGCGACATTGTAGTCTCCGCCCACCGCGTAACAGTTCCTTCCAAAGGAAGTATACCGCAAAATATAATAAAACACAAGCAGCATCACCACCATGATAATGATCAGGTTCGGTATGCCAAACAACACCTTCCCGTTGGCGATCTTCATAAAGGTAAGATTCTTTGCGGGAACCGGATGCGCATCCGTAATCTGTTGGGCAATACCTTTCAGCAGCATTCCCATCCCCAGCGTGATGATGAACGGCTCGGTCTTCTGTTTTACCACAAAAAATCCGTTCACAAAGCCCGCCAGCGCCCCGCAGGCGATGGCTGCACAGATTGCAAACCCGAGGGGCATATGGTCCATCAGCTTGATGGTGATGATGCCGGAGAGGCTCATCATCGCGCCGATGGAAAAGTCGCACCCGCCACATATAATAACAAGTGTTACTCCAAACGCCAGCATCTCCAGGATCGCCGCCGAGTTCAACATATCCAGCAGATTGTAAGCCGTATAAAATCTTGTGTCAAAGAACACCATGATGAACAGCATCAAAAGGATCGCTGTCAGCGCCTTGCGCTTTTCAATTTCCCTGACTACTTTTCTGACAACACTCATCACTCCACCTCACTTTACCCTGCGGCGGTCGATCCAGATCGCTATGATCAGGACAGCGCCCTTCAATACAGACTGTAGATATGTCGATACGCCAAGCAGATTCAGACAGTTTGACAACAGGATGACCAGCATAACGCCGAGCATCGTCCTGATCACGCTGCCGCGCCCTCCCGAGAGGGATGTGCCGCCCACAACGACCGCGAGGATCGCATTGGTCTCATAATTTGCCCCCAGAAGCGGCGAAGCTGTCGTGATGCGGGAGAACAGAACGATCGCCCCGAAAGCCGACAGTACGCCCGACAGGGTAAACACAAGCGCGATGCGTCTCTTTACCGGAATGCCCGCAAGCTGCGCCGCCGTGATGTTTGCCCCGCCGAGACAGATCTCCCGCCCCGTCTGCGTGCGTATGAGGAACAGATGCAGCAGCGCCATGATCACGACAAACAGCAGAAATGACACCGGCACAAACCCCATCCTGCCGGAACCGATCGCCTGAAACAGGTCCGTTCGGTTTTCCAGATGGGACATATGCTGCGTCGCGCCGTCCGTGTAGAGCAGTGCCGAAGCGCTGAACACCGCGCTGAGCCCGTAGGTGATAAACAGCGCTTTCGCCTGCGTCAACGCCCCGCAGCTCACCACCACCCCGGCGTTGATCAGCCCCAACAGCGCCCCCGCCAAAAGCCCTGCCAAAAGCGCCCCGAACTGTCCGAGCACATCGATCATGGAGAGCGTAAAGACGGCGCTCAGAGACACGATACCCGCCACGGAGAGATCGATAAATCCGCCGATGATCGCCAGCGTCATCCCCAATGCCACAAAGCTCAAAGGTCCGAACTGATTCATCAGGTTTCCCATATTGGCGATCGTCAAAAACTTCGGTTCCAGAACGGCGGTCACCAGAACCAGGATCATGATCGTCACCAAAACCAGATTGTCCTTCACAAAATTTCCGATGCGTTTTCCTGCATCCATATCCTCTTCCCCTTCTTTCCTATCCTATCGCCCTGTTCATGATCTCCTGCGCAGATACCTTCTCCGGATCGAACTCCCCTGTGATGCGCCCGTCCGCTATGGTCAGGACGCGGTTGCTCATATGCAGCACCTCCGGCAGTTCGGAAGAGATCAGGATAATGGAGCTCCCGGCTTCCACCGCTTTTTTCATCAGCATATAGATCTCATATTTCGCCCCCACATCTATCCCCCTCGTGGGCTCATCCATGATAAAGATCTTCGGCTCCGTCTCAAGCCACCTCGCGATAATGCATTTCTGCTGATTGCCGCCCGAAAGGTTTACGATGGCTGCTGTGGGGGAGGGCGTCTTGATCAACAGGCTGTCGATGTTTTCCTCCGCCATCTTCCGCTCTTTGTCCGGCGAGAGAAAGATCCCCCTTTTCACCTTCTCCAGATTCGCCATGGAGATGTTGGATTCCACGGAGAAGGGCAGCACAAGCCCCTGCTGTTTGCGGTCCTCTGGCACAAGCGCCATGCCGCATCTCTTCCCGTCCCGGGGGCTTGTTATCTTTAGGCTTTTCCCCTCGATCCGTACCTCTTTTCTCTTTACTTTATCCGCCCCGTAGATCGCGCGGACGATCTCCGTCCTGCCCGCTCCCACAAGCCCCACAAATCCCAGTATCTCCCCGCGGTTCAGCGTAAAGGAGATATCCTTGAGCTTCCCGGTCGTCAGATGTTCCACTCTCATAAGCGGCTCCCCCACGGCGCGGGGACGCTCCGGATATTCGTTCTCGATCGTCCTGCCCACCATCATACCGACCATCTCGCCGCGGTCCAGTTCAGAGACAGGGCGTGTGTCGATCACATGTCCGTCCCGCATGATGGTCACCACATCACAGTACTCAAAAATCTCATCCAGTTTATGGCTGATATACAGAATCGAAATTCCCTTCTCCCGCATCTGTCTGATCAGCGCTCCGAGTTTTGCCAGTTCCTCCTCCGTCAGGCTGCTGGAAGGCTCGTCCATGATGATCAGCTTCGACTCAAAGGAGAGCGCCTTCGCTATCTCCACCATCTGCTTTTCCGATGTGCTCAGCTCCGACACAAGCTTATGTGTGCTGATGGAAGAACCGATCTGCCCAAGCAGTTCCCCAGCCTTCTGGTGGGTTCCCTTCATGCCGCCCGCCTCCCGGAACCTCCCCAGAAAGATATTTTCCCCCACCGTCATGGAGGAGATCAGGCTGAATTCCTGATAGATAATGCTCAGTCCCCTGCGCAGCGACTCCATCGGCGTCGTCCTTTCCACCCTCTGTCCGTCAAACTCCACCGTCCCGGAATCCTTTGTATAAACTCCCGACAATATCTTCATCAGCGTCGATTTCCCCGCTCCGTTCTCGCCCACGATGCCGTGCACAACGCCCCGCCCGACTTCCAGCGATACGTCGTCGAGCGCCTTCACGCCCGGAAACGACTTGCTCACATGTTCCACCGACAGGATCCTGTCCGAAAGTTCTCTGCCCATCCTGCATTTTCCTCCTGTATTCAGCCGCATACAGTTACGCATTTTTGCATTACATAAACCATATCGTATACACTGTATACTGCATATTATCTATTACATAGTATGTACCATATGCTGTATATTGTCCACTGCATCTCCCACCCCTGTACAGACCGGACAGACACGCTGCCCGATCCGATCATAACAGTTCAATCTTCAATGTCATTTAGTCAGTGATCCAGCTTTTATTACCACTCCGGATAAGGCAGTTCCTCCACATTATCCTTTGTCACGATATCCAGGGGAACATAATTTTCCGCCTCATAATCCTTGCCGTCCGCAGCATTCCTGATCACTTCCATCGCTTTCAGGGAAATGTTCACAACGTTCTGGCTGATGCACACATTCTGTGTCCCGTCCTTCACCTGGTCAAAACCGCTTCTGCTGCCGTCGATCGCCACGATATAAGTGCCGTCGATCCCTGCCTTTTTCAACGCTTCGATACAGCCTGTGGCGCCGCCGTCCCAGTGGCAGAAGATACCCTGAATGTCACTTCCGTATTTTACGATCATATCCTCCGTGATCGCCATGGTCTCGTTGGAAGACCAGCTGTCGGTCGCCTGATAGTCCAGCACTTCAATGTTGGAGCCCTCTAACCCCGCGTTGAATCCGTCATGCCTGCGGATCTGGGCGTCCGTCCCTGCCGTGCCGCCGACCTCGATCACTTTCGCCCCGTCGGGGAACTGATCGATCATCGCCTTCGCAGCATTCTTTCCCGCTTCCGTGTCATCCACGCCCACAAAAATATCACGGTACTCACGATATTCCTCCGGCAGATCCGCAGAGTACAGTTCCACGATAAGCCCTGCCTCCTTCGCCTGCATTACCGCAGGGATCACAGCGTTGATATCGCTGGGGCACAGGATCAGCGCATCATACCCCTGGCCGATGCAGTTTGTGATCGCCGCCACTTCCGTCTGGGAATCATACTGACCGTCAAAAGCAGTCACTTCCATATTGTAATCCCCCTGATTCTCCTCCATGATCTTATAGCCGTAAGCGTTCATCTCGTTCGACATAGAGTTCGGGATATACGCAACTTTCAGAGTCTTACCTTCCTCAGCCGCAGTCGCTTCCTCCTCTGCTGCCTCCTCTTCGGCAGGTGCTTCCGTCTCGGCTGGCGCCTCTTTCTCAGCCTCCGCAGGCGCCTGCGCCTCTCCTCCCGCGCTGTTGCCGCACGCCACAAGCCCGAGTGCCAGTGCCGATGCTAAAATAGCTGCCATCCATTTCCTTTTCATGTTCTTTCCTCCTTTTGCATGAGTTTCCCGGCAGATGCCGGATTGTCTTTTATGTTGTTATCCTGCCCTCATTACCATGCAGGCATAACATCTGTTATTATATGGCGGGGTCCGCTGCATTCACAGGTTCTGTCCCGCCAACGGTATGCTGCATCCGCTTTTCTGTGCCGCATGCGCATTTTTATCACGCCGATAACCCGCATATCCGTCTTCTCTTTTATACGCACAGTATCTATCCTGCCAGCAGTTCTGCCAAATTCACTGCCCTGACCGCATCGATGGTCTCCCTCGATATCCGCATGATATCCCAGGAGAGGACGACACTCTCTGCTCCCGCCGCCGCAAGCCTTGAAAGATACTCCTTCACGTAGGCGGCATCCGCACTGCATATGTCCTCCACATAATTCGCATCGATCCCCGGCGCTATCACTCCTCCCGCGCCTTTGAGTTCCCTTATCTGTTCTACCGCCAGTTCCATGCTCCCTGTATCTCCGCCCCAGAGTTCATCCAGCCTTTCTTTTACCTCGCCTCCCAGCGCCCGCAGTTCAAAGGGCAGCCCCGCTGGCGCATCCGTCCGGACATAGACCATCGGTTTGACGAAATCAACCACCCTCGCCAGCGCAAAAATATCCTGCCCCACAAAGTCCGAGATAACCGGCGCAAACGTATCCGCCCCCACTTTCAGCCCTCTCTCATGAAACCTTTTCCCGAGCCTTCCCACCTGGTCCGTGATATTCTTCCGCTTTGCCTCCATAAGCCTGTCGATATCTTCATCCTCATACCGGTAGATTCCCTGTCCCAGCTTTCCCGGCATAAACTGTGTCATCGACGCCCTCTTCGCCAGATACTTTATCCTCTCCGTATCCACGCCGCTCTCCTCATAAAGTGCCTGGCAAGCCGGACACCAGCATCCGTACAGCGCCCCCACGCCGCCCGCCCCGGAAGCGTACCGTATCCTGTCGAGGAACACGCCGTCCATGCGGCATCCTTCCGTCAGCTTCTCAAACACTTCCACCGCGCCATCAAGGCTCTCCCGCGAGGACTGGCACACAAAGTCAAAGGCATCTTCCTTGCAGGTATGAAGCGTTTTCTGCTTTTCTTCCGTGAGTTCCACGCCCTGCCTGACGGCTTCCCCGCTGTGAATCTCCGCAAACACTGGCAGCCACAGATATTTTTCCACCGGATACCGGTCTAACATCCCGCTGATCTCCCGGTTCAGTTCATTGTCCGCCGCCCAGCCGAATATCACTTTCTCCACATCCAGAGCCTCCATGCAATACTCCAGCATACGCTCCGCATCCTGCGCTCTACACGCGGGGCCGCTAAAACTTCCCGTGCTCAACTGCAAAATATACCGCATCCGCTCCCCCTTCTTTCTTCTCCCTATTTCTGTAATCAGCGTATGTAATTTCAGATTGATTGTCAAGAACAGGAACCGATAATCTATATTATCGTGAAATACATCCTATATATTGCCGTTTTGTGCGGATACTTTTTGTATATTATATATAATTCGCATTTTTTATTTCTGAAATAATTCGCAAAATCCTTGAAATTTGCCTGAAATGTGCTATACTGAACAAAAGTATCAGTGAACATCAAACCAAATGACAGTGAAAGCTGAACTGTAACACACAAAACATGGAGGAAATACCCATGCGCAGAAAATACCCCTTCTCCTTTTCGGAAATAGCAGAGGAAGCCGGCGTCTCCACCGCCACTGTATCCCGCGTTTTAAACGGACAGAGCAATGTCAAAGCCGGCCTGATCGAAAAAGTATATGATGTTCTCGACAGACGGGGACTCAACCCCAACGAATATATTGTCCAGGCGCCTGACTCCGGCAGGCTCCTTCTGTTTGTACTCCCCTTTGAATTCAATTCCTTCTTCAATGAGATCATCAAAGGCGCGAAGGCATCCGCCCTGCAACACGGATATACCATGATGATCCTGCAGGAGCAGCTCGGCAGCAACACCTTCTCCTCCTTCGAGCAGCTCATACGTCACGTGAAAATATCCGGCGTGATCTGCTTAAACCACTTAAACGCCCAGCTCATGCACTCCCTGAGCAGCCTTGTCCCTGTTGTGCAGTGCTGCGACTATGATTTAAACAGCAAAACCGTCTCCTCCGTCAGCTTTGATGATACCAAGATGGCGTCGACCGCCGTAAACCATCTGCTCTCCCACGGCAGAAAGAAAATCGCCTTCATCTCCGGCTCCTTAAAATACCGGGACAACTATGTCAGGCAGGAAGGCTATCTAAAGACGCTGCAGGCGGCGGGTATCAAACCGACGCTTCGATGGATCATCAATCTCCCCGAGGTCAACTACAATATGGCGTTCTCCTCCGCCACCCAGCTTCTCTCCCAGCCCTACCGTCCGGACGCTTTCCTCGCCATATCCGACCTCTTCGCCAGCGCCGTGATCAACGCTGCGAAACAGCTTAAACTCCGTGTCCCGGAGGACCTCATGGTCATCGGCTACGACAACGTGGATTACGCGGTCATAAGTTCCCCCCAGATCACCACCATCAACACGCCCAAATACCAGCTCGGCTACACCGCGGCGGAACTTCTGGTGGACCGCATCCAGAACCCGGACTTTGCGGCGCAGCACATCAAACTGCAGTCCGAACTGATCATCCGGGAGTCCACGACGCCGAAGAGCGGAGGGTGAAACATTCCACTGCACTTGACACTTTTATCCGATCAAACCCCTCTTCCCGCAGAACGCGAACCCGTATCAAAATAACTGAACATCTCCGTCGTAATTTTATTCATATAATGACACTTAAAATCAGTGGTCAAAACAAGAAAGAATCCGCAAAAACAAAAGAACGGCGCAGGTTCTCTCATGTCAGATCCCACGCCTTCATCTCCTGGTAAAGCCTCCCTGTCGGAAGTCCCACCACATTGCTGTACTCACCTCTGATGGACTTGATAAATGCCGCAGCCCTGCCCTGTACGGCGTAGGCGCCCGCCTTGTCCATCGGTTCTCCGCTCAAAACATACTCCATGATCTCCGCCCTGTTCATACGGTACATCAGAACGCCGGTGCAGACATAGAAAGAGTACTCCTCCTGTTTTCCCTCCTCATCGATCCAGATCATCGTGACGCCGGTGTAGACCTGATGTTCTTTTCCAGAGAGCAGTCCCAGCATCCGCGCCGCATCCTCCTCATCTACAGGCTTCCCCAAAATTTCGCCTTCTATGGCGACAACCGTGTCGGCACCTATCACGAGAATATCCGCCGCATGATACATTCCGCGATCGTCCGTCTCCTCCGCACTGCGATCCTCTGTTGTACTTTCCCCGCTGTCATTCATTGTGACATTAGTGTCATCTACTGCGTCATTCCTGTCACCCGCTTCGATCTTTCCCCAGACATCCCTGGCTTTTTGTTTTGACAGCTCTATCACAACATCCTGGGGCAGCGTGCTCCCGGGGTTTTCCTCCACATCGCTTGGCATCACTGCAAATTTTAAACCGATCTGCGCCAGCAGTTCCTTCCTCCTCGGGGATGCGGACGCCAATATGATTTTTTTCATAGTTATATATCTTTCCTTTCAAACTATTTTCCTTTATTCCAGCATCTCCCTTAGCATCTGATTCACCAGCCCCGGATCTGCCTTTCCCTTCATCGCCTTCATCGTCTGTCCCACCAGGAATCCTATCGCCTTCTGCTTACCGCCCTTATAGTCCGCCACGGACTGCGGATTCTCCGCCAGCACCCTCTCTACCGTCTGCCGAAGAGCCCCCTCATCGTTTACAGTCTTCAACCCATGCTGCTCCACGTAGGCTTCCGGATCGATATCTTCCTCAAACATCTTTTCAAAGACATCCTTCGCCACCGGACCTGTGATCGCTTTAGCATCCACAAGGGAAATCAGCTTTGCCAGATTGCCAGGTGAAAACCGGATGTCCTCCGCATCCTCGTTTTTCTCCTTTAAAAGCCGCAACGTCTCCCCCATCAGCCAGTTGGAAACCTTCTTCGGCTGTCCGCAGAGCGCCGCCGCCTCCTCGAACAGGTCCGCCATGTGCTTGCTCTGCGTGATGATACCGATATCGTATTCCGGGATATCAAACTCCCGCTTATAGCGCTCCATCTTCTTTGACCGAAACTCCGGCTGTTTCGCCCGGATCTCGTCTATCATCTCATCGTCCACATGCACCGGCATCAGATCGGGATCAGGAAAATATCGGTAATCCTGGGCATCCTCCTTGCTCCGCATAGCGTAGGAATAACCTTTGTTGTCATCCCATCTTCTGGTCTCCTGCACAACCGTTTTTCCCTCTTCCAGCAGATCGATCTGCCGCTCCGTCTCATTCTCGATGGCATGCGTAATCGCCCGGAAAGAATTCAGGTTCTTCATCTCCGTCCTCGTCCCGAACTTTGCCGCTCCGGCTTCCCTGACAGACAGATTCACATCCGCCCGCATGGAGCCCTCCTGCAATTTACAGTCGGAAGCCCCCAGATACTGGATCAGCATCCGCAGCGTCTCCAGATAGGCGATCACCTCCTCCGCACTGCGCATATCCGGCTCCGAGACGATCTCGATCAGCGGCACGCCGGAGCGGTTGTAATCCACCAAAGAACAATCCTCCCACTCATCATGGATCAGCTTGCCCGCATCCTCCTCCATATGGATCTCATGGATACCCACATATTTCTTTCCGCTCTTTGTCTCTATCTCCACTTTTCCGTTCCGGCAGATCGGCAGATAGAGCTGGGAAATCTGATAGTTCTGCGGATTGTCCGGATAGAAATAGTTCTTTCTGTCAAACTTGGCGTCCCTCGTGATCTCACAGTTCGTGGCAAGCCCCACCGCGATGGCATACTCAAGCACCTGCCTGTTCAGCACTGGGAGAGATCCCGGCATACCGGTGCAGACCGGGCAGGTATGGCTGTTGGGCTCCGCGCCGAAGGCAGTGGAACAGCCGCAGAATATTTTCGTCTTTGTGGCAAGCTCCACATGCACTTCCAGGCCTATGACGGTTTCGTAATTTTTCATAGAATATTCCTCATTTTAGTTTTACAAACGGGAACCGCTGCGATTTGCTTCGCAAATTGCACCGTAGCGAATAGATTCGCCTCCCGGCTCATCTATTCTTTATTTCAGTTCCGCTGTCGTCAGTTTCTCGTAAGTGTACGCCGCCCGGATCAGTTTTTTCTCCGCAAAACAGTCCCCGATCAGCTGCAACCCGATAGGCAGCCCGTTTTTATCCTTCCCGCAGGGCACGGAAATTCCCGGCAGTCCCGCCAGGTTCACCGCAATTGTATAGATATCCCCGAGATACATTTTGAGCGGATCTGACAGGCTCTCCCCGAGCCTCGGCGCCGTGGATGGCGCGACCGGTCCCAGGATCAGATCATACTTTGCGAAAGCCTCATCAAACGCCTTTTTGATCAGCGCCTTTGTGCGCAGCGCCTTCAAATAATAGGCATCATAATAACCG
This sequence comes from uncultured Lachnospiraceae bacterium, assembly GCA_910584915.1. Lineage (GTDB taxonomy): Bacteria > Bacillota > Clostridia > Lachnospirales > Lachnospiraceae > 1XD8-76. The sequence continues at coordinate 25,354 of CAJUDM010000013.1, read as the reverse complement.
GAACTGAGCACAAAGCTGCCCAGCATGATTCTCCGCTTTACCTCCGCGCCAAACCCTTCCGAGCGGGTTTTCTTATACATATTGTGAAGCCCCTCAAAATCTTTCGTCCGATAGCCGTACTTGATGCCGTCAAACCGCTCCAGATTGGAACTTGCCTCCGCCGTCGCTATCGTATAATAGGCAGGAACCGCATATTCCACCATCCCCAGGTCAAATTCCTCCACCACTGCGCCCGCCTCTTTGAACTTTCCCGCCGCAGCCAGCACAGCCTCCTTCACATCGGCGTCCAGCCCTTCCCCGAAGTAGTCTCTCGGGACACCGATCCGCATCCCCCGCACATCCTCCGCAAGGGCGCTTGTAAAATCCCTGTCCGCCTCCTTCACGGAAGTAGAATCTTTCTCATCATAGGATGAAACAGCCTCCAGCAGATACGCCGCATCCGCCACATTCTTTGTGAGCGGACCGATCTGATCCAGAGAGGAGGCATAGGCGATAAGCCCGTACCGCGACACCATGCCGTAGGTGGGCTTTAATCCCACCACGCCGCAGTAGGACGCCGGCTGTCTGATGGAACCGCCCGTATCGGAACCGAGCGCCATAAAACACTCCGAGAGCGCCACCGCCGCAGCCGAACCGCCGGAAGATCCCCCCGGCACATGCCCCGGATCAGCCGGATTTTTCGTCGCGCCATAGTAAGATGTCTCCGTGGTAGATCCCATGGCAAACTCGTCCATATTTGCCTTTCCGATCAGGACCGCCCCGGCTCTTTCCAGATTTTCCACCGCCGCAGCCGAGTAGGGCGGCACAAAATTCATAAGCATTTTTGACGCGCAGCTTGTCAGAATGCCCTTCGTGCAGATATTGTCCTTGACTGCCACAGGCACCCCCGCAAGCGGTCCCGCGAGTTCCCCCGCCTCTATCCGTTTCTGCACTTCTCCCGCCCTCTTCAAAGCCGCGTCCTTATCCGCCGTGATATAGCAATGATACGCCTCTTCCTTTTCCCCGATGCGCTCAAACACCGCTTCCATTGCCTCCACAGCGGTGCACTCCCCGCTCTTTATTTTTTCGGACAGTTCCACTGCCGTACAATCCAGAATACTCATTTTACCATTCTCCCCGTCTGTTCCGGTTCACTCCACAATGTCATTCAGTCAACGATACCGGACGCCGCAAGAAACATAAAATGCTCCTCACGGCTGAGTTAAGGTGTCAACTGAACGCCATCGGAGCGCTGTTTTCCAATATCATCCCAACAAAATACATCTATCTCAAATCAAGGCACATGATCACAAAATCAACATACTCATTTCCTATCTTAAAATACGCCGGCAGTCTGCCTGTGCGCTGAAATCCATACTTTTCATACAGGTGGATCGCACCCGCGTTATCGCTCCTCACCTCAAGTTTGATGATCTCTATTCCGCTAAGGCAGGCATACCCGGTCAGCCGCTCGAGAAGCATACCGCCGATTCCCTTATTCCACTGCTCTCTCACCACAGCAAGCCCCATATCTGCTACGTGGCTCATCCTGCGCGGCAGAGCGTTCAAACTGCCGTTGGCTATCAGTTCCCCGTCTTTCCACACGCCGTAGTGGACAGCCCTCTCTGCGGAATGCATCTGCTCAAGATGTTCCCTCTCCTGCTCCACCGTAACAGGAAGCCCTTCGGCTCCGAAAGTCAGATTATCCGTCTCCCCGCCGGTCCTCTTCAGACAGGCGATCATCTCTTCCGCATCCTCCGGCATCAATTCCCGTATTTCAATCTGTTCCATGCTGATCCCTTCTTTCCGCTCCTTTTACTGTCCCGCACACCTAACGCGCCGCTTCTATATCCATAGTCAACGACAAAATACGAAAAATTTTTTGTTGACTATAAATATCCCCGCCATCGCGCAATAATCTCCAATCTGTACGCGGCTCTCCTTCACAGACCGCCGTCTCTTTCAACAGCAGCTCACTCAAAGGTCTTCGGTACCATGAACATATCCTCTTTTTGCTCCGGCGCATTCGACAGGGTATCCTCCCTGCCGTCCCCGTTCGTCACCACATCCTCCCGGAACACATTCCGCACAGACAGCACATGGGACATGGGCTCCACACCTGAGGTATCCAGCTCATTCAACTGATCGATATAGTCGAGCATCCGCCCCATATCCTTCTTCGCCGCTTCCCTCTCCTCATCCGAGAGCTCCAGCTTCGCCAAAATCCCCACATATTCAATTGTCGCGTCATCTATCACATTTGCCATTTTTCTCCCTCATTCCTGAAAAGTTATCCTTTTCCGGGTATATCCATCATACCGATTTGACTCACGCTCTATCTCACATTTCTCCGAATCGGCGCCGCTTTCCACACCCCAGCTCAGCAAAGCGTCTGGATCGTTTTGCCCCCGAAACCCGCAAAATGATTCAGACACTTTACATAACGTCCTGAGAACTTACGTAACTTCTACCTGATCTTAATATGCACCTCCCTGAGCTGTCCTTCTGTCACATCCCCCGGCGCCCCGTTCATCAGATCCTGCGCTGAACCGCTCATCGGAAAGGCGATGACCTCCCTGATATTCTCCTCATTCCGAAGCAGCATGATCATCCGGTCCACGCCCGGCGCCATGCCCGCGTGAGGGGGAGCCCCAAACTGAAACGCCTGATACAGCGCGCCGAACTTTTTCTGGAGCGTCTCCTTATCATATCCGGCAATACGGAACGCCTCCTCCATCACCTGGATATCATGGTTTCTTACCGCCCCAGAGGAGAGCTCCACGCCGTTGCAGACGATATCATACTGATAAGCCAGCACCTCAAGCGGATCTTTCTCCTGTAATGCCGCAATGCCGCCCTGTGGCATGGAGAAAGGATTGTGGGTAAAGCCGATCTGTTTCGTCTCCTCATCGAACTCAAACATCGGAAAATCATTGACATAACAGAACCGGTAAGCGTTCCTCTCACACAGATCCAGCTTCTCGCCGAGTTCTTTTCTGATCTGTCCCGCATAGTAAGCCGCTCTCTTTTCCTTATCCGCGATAAAGAAGATCGTGTCACCGGGTTTCAGAGACGCGATCTCTCTGAGTTCCGGCTTTTTCTCCTCCGGAATAAACTTGTCGATAGGTCCCTTGTAGCTGTGATCCTCCGCCACCTCCAGATAGCCGAGCCCTCCCATGCCGAGCCCTGTGGCAAAGGACAACAGTTTCTCATGGAAGCCCTTGGACATGGGTTCGCTCACCCGGATCGCCCTGACCGTCCTGCCGATAAAGGGCTTGAAACTGCAGCCCTGGAAAAACTCCGTCAGGTCGATGATCCGCAGAGGATTGCGCAGATCCGGCTTATCCGTCCCGAACTCCAGCATTGCCTGTCTATAGCTGATCACCGGATAAGGCGCTTTTGTCACCACATATCCTTCGGGCGCAAACTTCTCAAAAGCAGCAGTCAGCACTTCCTCCCCGACACGGAATACATCCTCCTGCGTCGCAAAGCTCATCTCAAAGTCAAGCTGGTAAAATTCCCCCGGCGAACGGTCCGCCCTGGCATCCTCGTCCCTGAAACAGGGAGCGATCTGAAAATACCTGTCAAAACCTGCTGCCATCAGAAGCTGTTTGTACTGCTGTGGCGCCTGGGGCAGCGCATAAAACTTTCCTTTATATTTTCTGGAAGGCACAATATAATCCCTTGCCCCTTCCGGCGAGGACGCTGAGAGGATCGGCGTCTGAATCTCCAGAAAACCGAGCTGCGTCATCTTCTCCCGAAGAAAGCTGATGACCTGCGACCGGAAGATGATATTGTCCTTCACCTTGCTGTTGCGAAGGTCCAGATACCGGTATTTCAGCCGGATATCCTCCCTGGTCTCCTTCGATGTCTGTATCTCAAAGGGAAGCTGCCTGTACACCTTCCCCAGAATATCGATACTGTGCGCCTCCAGCTCAACGGTTCCCGTCGGGATCTTCGGGTTGTAAGTCTCCTCATCCCTCTTCTGCACCTGTCCCTCGATAGATAACGCCTGTTCTTTAACAATACCCTCGAGCAGACCGGTATCCCTGAGCACCACCTGCAACACACCGTACATATCCCGCAGATCGATAAACGATACGCCGCCGTGATCCCTGATGTTTTCCACCCACCCGGCAACCCGGAGCGTCCTGCCGATACAATCCTCGCTGATTTCCTTTATTGTCAGATCCCGATAACAGTTTTTCATAATATATCTCCCTCTTGATTCATATGCCCTTTTTCTTTCCGGACTTCTGTCTCAGCTCCGTAAAGTGTCTGAGCCGGTCTGCTCTTGCAGGGGGCTTAGTAACTCTTAGCTTTCGGAAATTTGCGTTATCCGCAAAAATCCATCTGTCTGAGCGCAACGAGTTATGGATTTTTACGGATGCTTTTGGCAAATTTCTGAAAGCTTAGTGTTACTCGCCCCCGAAACCCGCAGACCGGCTCAGACACTTTACGAAGCGCCTCCAGAATTTCACAACCGTTATTTATGTCCACTCCTCCGATAACTCCTGCAATAATATTACAGCGCCTTGATCCTCCGCAGCGCCTCCACCGCATTCTCATAACTGCCAAACGCGGTCAGCCTGAAATACCCTTCACCGCTGGGACCAAACCCGCTTCCCGGTGTGCCGATCACGTTTGCGTTTTCCAGCAGATAATCAAAAAACTCCCAGCTTGTCATATTGTTCGGTGTCTTTAACCAGATATAAGGAGCGTCCACGCCTCCGTACACCGTATAGCCCGCCTCCTTCAGTCCGTCTCTGATATATGCCGCATTATTCATGTAATAAGCCACCTGTTTTGACAACTGTGCCTTTCCTTCCGCAGAGTAGACAGCCTCACCCGCCTTCTGGATGATATAGGGGGCTCCGTTGTACTTCGTCCCATGCCTTCGCGCCCACAGCGCATGAAGTTTCGTCCCGCCTGCTTCTAAGTCCTTCGGAATCACCGTAAAACCGAGCCTCACACCGGTAAAGCCGGCATTTTTTGAGAAGGAACGGATCTCGATGGCACAGCCTCTCGCCCCCTCGCACTCATAGATGCTGTGAGGCACATTTTCCTCGGAAATGTAGGCTTCATATGCCGCGTCATAGATGATAACGGCGCCCACTTTGTTCGCGTAGTCCACCCACACCTGCAATGCATCCTTTGTGATGGCGCTGCCGGTGGGATTGTTGGGGAAGCACAGATAGATCAGATCCGGCGTCCTCTCCGGCAGTTCCGGCGAAAATCCGTTCTCCGCCACGCAGGGCATATAGATCACATCGCTCCAGGTCTCTCTCTCCGCATCGTAAGTACCGGTCCTGCCCGCCATCACGTTCGTGTCCACATAGACCGGATACACCGGATCGCAGACCGCGATCTTATTGTCCCTGCTGAAAATCTCCTGAATATTTCCGCAGTCGCACTTCGCGCCGTCGGAGATAAATATCTCGTCCGCCGCGATATCACAGCCCCTCGCTAGATAATCATTTTCTACTATCGCCTTCCTCAAAAATTCATATCCCAGATCCGGCGCATAACCGTGGAATGTCTCCGGGCTTGCCATCTCGTCCACCGCCCTGTGCAGCGCCTCGATGATCGCCGGCGCAAGGGGCTGGGTCACATCCCCGATCCCCATCCTCACAAGGTCCCTCTCCGGATGCTTCTCCTTGTAGGCGTTTGTCTTTTTTCCGATGGTGGAAAACAGATAACTCCCCGGCAGTTTCAGATAATCGTCATTGATCTTATACATAACAAAACCTCCTATTCCAGTTCCGCAGACTCTCTTCCAGTACACCATAGCCGAAAACAATTTGCTGCTGTTTCTCATCAGCAAATCGTTTTGTGCACTGTCCGTTCGTCTGCTGTCTTCCAGTTCCGCAGACTCTCTTCCAGTACACCATAGCCGAAAACAATTTGCTGCTGTTTCTCATCAGCAAATCGTTTTGTGCACTGTCCGTTCGTCTGCTGTCTTCCAGTTCCGCAGACTCTCTTCCGGTACCCTCCAGCCTGCTGCCAGTTTAAATAATGTACTCGCCCTCATAGACCATGGACGCGGGACCGGTCATATAGATCAGATCCGCCTCCCTGTCCCACTCTATCAAAAGCTCGCCACCTAACAGTTTAACAGTTACGGCATTGTCCGTCAAACCGTTTAAGATACAGGCGGCGGCTGTGGCGCAGCTCCCGGTCCCGCAGGCAAGGGTTTCACCGCTTCCCCGCTCCCAGACGCGCATCTGAACATGTTTTCTGTCGAGTACCTTCACAAACTCCGTATTGATCCTCTTTGGAAACCGCTCATGATGTTCAAACAGAGGCCCCAGCTTTTCAATCTCCAGGCCTGACACATCATCCAGAAATATGACAGCATGTGGATTTCCCATTGACACACATGTCATATGATAAGTCTCCCCGTTTACCATGAGCGGCGTATCTATCGCATTTTCTGCGCCCTCCGGCATAACCACCGGAATTTCCGCCGGTGCAAAAACAGGTTTTCCCATATTGACCTTTGCAGTCAACATTTTCCCATCCTGCACTTCCAGTTTCAGATACTTGACCTGCCCGCCGCTGATAATGCTCAGTTCCGTCTTATCTGTCAACCCTTTATCATACACATATTTTGCCACACAGCGGATGCCGTTGCCGCACATCTCTCCTCTCGTGCCGTCCGCATTCCACATCTCCATCTCAAAATCAGCCTGGTCTGAGGCATTGATAAAGATCACGCCGTCCGATCCGACTCCAAAATGCCTCTCGCTCATCCGCCGCACAAGTTCCGGCTTTCTCTCCGGATCTATCTTTTCCGCCATCCCGTTCACGTAAACATAATCGTTTCCACAGCCGTGCATCTTTGTGAATTTCATATTTCTTTTACTCCTCATTTCCTGAATCTTCAGCTCATTCCGATGAATGAACCCACAGCCCCTCTCCTTATACAGCCAAAATCCGCAGTGCAAACGCACACACAGGTATTTCTCTGGAGCCTGCCGGCATACCCCTGTGGAAAATACATAATAATCTGCTTATATGCGGGCACACCGCATCCTTTTATACGTCCTTTTCCGCACTGCCCTCCGTTTTCGTGTACATCACCAGAACCATCTGCGCTGACTCCGCGATGCTCCTGCCGCTGTCCATACTGCACTTTTGCAGATACTTGTGCGCCTGCATCTCCGTCATGGACTTCTTCTCCATCAAAAACGCTTTCGCCCGCGCGATCAGCTCCATCTCCTCCGGGCTTTTCTCCCGGGGGCTCTCCCTGCGTTTTTTTCGTGCTCTCTCACACTGACGGATCAGCATATGTACCGTCTCCACCAGCTCATGCGCCTTGAGCGGCATCGGCAGGCACTCGATGCCGCCCCTCACATCACATTCCGACAGATGCTGCCTTGTCGCAAGAAGGAGCAGTGTAAATCCTTCCGGCATACATTCGCTCAGTTCCAGATACATCATATCCGCCAGCTTATAACCGCTTATGACAATACCGTCATTTAAATCCTCAAGGCTGCTGATTGCCTGTGCTCCGGTGGTGCAGACGGCATGTACCGAAAAACCGCTTCTGACAAGCAGGTTTCTGATTCCTCTGGCATTTTCCAGTCGGGGAAAAACTACTATAATTCCGGTCATGCGCCCACCCCCTTTCCGACTGTCCGGAAGCCATCGACCGGGACCAATATCATTAAGTTAACAATGCCGACCGCCGTGACTGCTCCCTTCCTCTTTCTCCATATCAATTGTCCGGAAATATCAGCAGTTCAGCAGATATCTCTCAATCTCCCACTCCGATACGCTGGAAATATACTCCTGCCACTCCTGTCTCTTTGCCCTGACATAATTGCGCGTCACATGCTCCCCCAGCGTTTCCGTCACAAGCGTATCCTTCTCCAGTTCATTTAACGCATCCAACAGCGTTGCCGGAATCGATTCGATCCCCTCCCGCCTGACATCCTCTCTCGACATCTCCTGTATATTTTTATCGACGCTCTCAGGCGGCATGATCTGATTTTTGATGCCGTCCAGCCCCGCCCTCAGGCAGACCGCAAGTGCCAGATACGGATTGGCACAGGTGTCCGGATTGCGCAGTTCGATCCGCGCATGCCTGCTTCCCGTGGCGGGCACACGGATCAGAGGGCTCCTGTTGCCCATGCTCCAGGCGATATGCACCGGCGCGTCATACCCCGGCACCAGCCGCTTATAGGAATTGACCAGAGGATTTGTGATAGCCGTCATCCCCTTCAAATGCTTCATGATACCGCCGATAAAGTAATACGCCTCCCTGCTCAGCCCGTTCTTATCAGCGACATCCCCGAAAATGTTTTCTCCATCCCGGTTTAAAGACATGTTGATATGCATCCCCGATCCCGGCACGCCAAACCTGGGCTTCGGCATAAACGTCGCATGCAGCCCGTGCCGCTTGGCGATGGTCTTGACCGTCAGCTTGAATGTCATGATATTGTCCGCCGCGCGGAGCGCCTCCCCGTACTGAAAATCAATCTCGTGCTGCGCCGGTGCCTTGCTGTGATGGGAAGATTCCACGGTAAATCCCATCTCCTCCAACGTCAGGATCATGTCCCTCCTTGCATTCTCTCCAAAGTCCACGGTCCCCATATCAAAATAGCCCGCCTGCTCCCTCGTCCTCGTTGTGGGCGCGCCATTCTCATCCATATCAAACAGAAAAAACTCACATTCCGGTCCCACATCAAAGCTGTAGCCCATATCCGCAGCTTCTTTTATCGCTCTTTTCAGAATATACCGGGGATCACCCTCAAAAGGCATTCCGTTGGGCCGATAGATATCACAGATCATCCTTGCCACCCTGCCCTGCTGAGGGCGCCAGGGAAAGATCGTCATCGTGCTCAGATCCGGGTACAGATACATATCCGACTCCACCCTGCCGGTAAACCCTTCAATGGAGGAGCCATCAAACATACACTCATTATTCAGAACCCGCTCCAGCTGGCTCGACGTCACCGCCACATTCTTCAGATTGCCGAAAATATCCGCAAACTGCAGCCGGATAAATTCCACATCCTCCTCTGCCACAAGATTCATAATATCCTGCTTTGTCATATTATTCATACCCGTCTCCTTATCATTACAGTGCGGCGGACAGCCCAATCTGTCGGACCACCTGTTCCTGTTTCTGCCGTTTTTATCTAAAAAGGGCGCTCTTACCCCTCAGTAAAGAACGCCTTTGTCTTTTCAAAATAATACCCGACCTGTGAGAATTTGTCAATCCTCTCAAAAATTTTTCCAACAGTGATCAGAAAAATCAGCTGACATCTTCTCTCCTTTATATAGGATCCCTCTTCTTTACGCTTTCCCATAAAAGGCTTCCATCGCCCGCGCAAAAAAATCTGAAGCTCCTTCCCCATACTTTTCATCTGTCATTTGCCTGATTCTTTCATTGCGGTAATATTGCGCCTGCGCCAGCATCAATCCTTTTTCCTCTTTTATCTGTGAGAACTGTTTCATGACAAAGCCGTATTCTCCGACAATCTCTTTTACTTCAAAAGAATCCACGGCGCAATCCCGTTTCGCAATCAGTTTTTGCAGAATTGCTTCAAATCGTTTGTTGTAGCTCTCTGCAACTTCCCTGCTGGCGGGATTCTGGACGACAGATAAATATTTGTCTTTCCCGCCATACCATTCCACCACTTTCGCATAGCTTTTCTGCATCTTTTCAGAAGACACAACCTCCATGTAATGCTCTTTCCACTGTTCGACGCTGCCGAATTCTTTTATGGCGATGTCTCTCATGTTCTCCGGCATATGCTCCACCATAGTCCGGAACATTTCCTCAATTTCTGTTTTACTGAAAACTGCAAAATCCATTTTGTTTTCTCCTTTCAGGATGTCGTCAATGCTGGCAATCAGGCGTTCCATGCGCTCCTTTTTTGCTGTCAGCATTTTCCTCTGCATCTGTAGAATCTGTTTCCTGTCAAGAGCCGGATTCGCCATGATCGCTTTGATTTCCTTCAAGGGAATATCAAACTCGCGGAAAAACAGCACTTGCTGTAATGTTTCCAGTGCTTTATCGTCATAAAGCCGGTACCCCGCTTCACTTTTGCCGGTCGGCTTTAACAGCCCGATCTCATCATAATAGTGGAGCGTGCGCACGCTGATACCTGATAAGGTTGATACTTCTTTTACTGTCCTCACAGCGATCGCCCTCCCGTTCCTGATATATCCACTCTAACCCATGACGTTCCGTGAGGGTCAACAGGAATTTCAAATATTTTGCAGATTTTTTTTGCAGATCAGCATCCGAAAACGCCAGTCAATCGATACCAGTGATAAACTGGCAATATAAACATTCCCTTATCTCACCCCAGCCTGAACAGACTGTGAATGACAAAAGGTTGAATTGTAACCATGATCACAGAGGCGTAAGCCTAAACACAAAAAATACAACAAAATCCCCGGAACCATAAAAATATATCCGCTCATCGAGCGGATCAAAACATCTGTGACCGACATATCCATTTCCTCCCATCCTGCCAGACGCCTGCTTACAAAACGACTTTTTATTCATTATACAAGGCTTCCGGCCGGAAATACAGACAGAGGACATTAAGATTTTCTTTAGATTTTTTAATCCTTCAACCTTACCCCAATATCCGATGTGCTATATAATACTCTCATTACAACAACTCTCTCATCCTCAATCACATAGAAAACGGAATAATTATCTACCACCAACTGCCTCAACCCCATCGCCCGTTCCTGCTTCGATTCCATAAGTCTCACTCTTTCCGGAAACACATTTAACTCCTCGATGGCTTTTGCAATCCGATTATATTGTCCCATTGCATTTTCCGGTGCCCGGAGCTGTATCGCAATATAGTTATAGATTTCCTCCATATCCGCTAAAGCCTTATCCGTAATCTGTACCTTATATTGCCTCATATCTAATGGCTCTCCCTGAATTTCGCAAAAGCAGAAACCGCATCCTGTACCCTGCCTGCCTGTATATCATCATATCCCTCCTGCAATTTCCTGTGAACTTCTTCTTCCGTCATCAAATCTGCATTAAGAGCAGAAGGAGCCTTCGGTAATGTTACTGCAAAAGGGATACCTCCTGTTAAAGAAATTTGATTGAGATACATATCTATTGCTGTAGACATCGGAATGCCTAATCGCGTAAGCACATCTTCGGCCCGTTGTTTTACTGCTGGATTTACTCTTAAATTTAATGTTGCTGTTTTTTCCATATCAATAACCATGCCCTTTCCACAGCCTGCAAACTTTGGGCCGCAGGCACAAATTTGCGTGTGAAAAATTTATTTTTCACACTAATCATCTCCTTTAACCCAATCGTAACGCATTTGTCGTTACTTGTCAATGCGCATACCAAAAGCCGCTATGCCCTTATTATTTTTTCTCATTCGCAATGCTTTTTCAAACCGCCCGCCGCCCTTCTACTGTGTCCCCTTCACCAGCACATAGGCGTCGCATTCCGCCTCCGGACTGTACTCTAACGCTGTCGCAAAGGGATTGTGCAGCCTTGTAAAAGCCCAATCCTCCCTGCTGTAAAAATCCTCCCCCGTATATTCCGGCTTCCCGATCGCCGGACCGTCCACGATCCTGGCGGCGAGATATCTCGTCCGCTCCAACACATGCATATCCCCGGACACCGGCTCGATGCCGATAAACTCCGCCAGAAGCCCCTCCCGCATCCGATAAAACACCGCACAGTTCAGAGCTTCTTTTCTCCTGGCAGACCCCCTTCCTTCCGCCCTCCTGCTAAGTTCACTCTCAGACGGACACCAGCCGGGATACAGCCGAAACGAATATCCGTAGAGGGATTCACCCCCGTCCAGCCCATACCTGTAAAAACGTAAATTCTCTATCCCTTCGCCACAATAGACTTCGGCGCTCTCTCTGATCTTCTCCTTCGCACCCTCCCAGTCATCGGCAAGAAAATCCCCCTCCTCATTGCCGTCCAGGTAATACAGGATACGAATATCTCCGGAAGCCGCGCCGTACCCCTCTGCCTCGTCCTTCGGCCACAGCACCTCAAGCCCCCGCCATCCGGCAAAATCCATATCCCCGTAGTACCAGTCTACAGGTTTTGCCATAAAATATCTGGTAGGACACATTTCTCCTGAAGCATCCTCGCAGTATGCCCAGCTGAAGCCTTCCTCCTCGTTGGCGCACAACAGATAACGATCCAAACGTGGAACCACGATCTCCTCCCCCGGATGGATCGTCTCCCCGGTCGCTTCTCCCTCTTTCATCAGCACCGAATAATACATCCCGTCCTCGTAAAACTTCTCGGCGATCCCCCACAGAGTGTCCCCATTCTGCACCTGATACACCACATCCTGTTCCGGTCCCATCCGCAGATGAATGTAATCGTCCCGGTCCGTCCCCGGAAAATCCGGGAATGCCGAAAACAGTTCCAGGGAATCCACATCTGAAATGACATATGTGTCAGATTCTCCCGTTCTCCCCTCCTCCGTACTTTTCCCGGACACACCTGCCTGTGCCGTGGCCGCGCCTGCCTCTATATACTTCTCAACCTCCGCCATCTGTGTCTCAGACAGCTTATATACTCCCCTTTGACGGTAATCCTGCACCGCCTTTTCCGGGAGATAATAACAGTTTTTCGTCTGCCCCCTCTCGGTATTATCCAGATTACATGCAATGCCGTACACCGGCGCACAGGTGCTCAGCGATATCTGATCGACGGACACCTCCCCCATACTAAAACAGGAATCCACCATTCCCCCGTTGGAGGCGCAGATTCCCGCGCTGATAACGGACGTCATATACCCTAACATCTCCTGCCTCACATGAACCTCTCCCGCATTGGAGCATCCCCGTATCTCTCCCCTGCTTATGCCGGCGATCCCGCCGCAGATCTGAGGGCTCTCCACACATCCCAGATTCTCACAGTTCTCCACACTGCCGCCCTCCCCGATCGATCCGACGATACCTCCGCAGTTATAATGCATATGACGCGTATCCGTGATCGTCCCCGACAGGATCGTCCCCTCGTTCCGACAGTTTTGAACAAGGCCGCTGTTCGATCGGCAGATACCGCCTGTATTCGTATTCACTACAGCCCATCTCTCCTCGCCTTCGTCTTCCGCAAACCACCTTCCGCTCTCCACAGTCCCCGCAAAGCGGCAGTCTTCCATAACGCCGTTATTGTTGCTGGCAATTCCCCCACAAGCCCAATCCCCCAGCACGATCGCCTCCACATCACAGTCTTCTATCCTTCCGTCATTTTTGAAACAAAGCGCTGAGGCGGGAACCACATTGATCTCTCCGTCGTCATTTTCATAATGGTTCTTCTCATAGGTGCTCCGAAACAACGATTTCCTGATTTTTAAATCCGTCACCAGAGCCTGCTCTTCCAGAATGTTGAAAACAGGCATTTCCCACGCCGAATAATAACCCTCCAGCGTGTGCCCGTCCCCGTCAAAATGCCCCCTGTAATACACCATACATTCATACTCATTTTCCGGCGGCTCCTCCTCCCAGCGTTCCCAGCCGGAAGTATCATTGAGCACAATATCCGCCGTCAGCCTGGCGTTGATATCTGGCTCCTCACTCTTCGTATTGATCCTACGGATAAACCACTCAAATCCCTCCCTCGAACACAGCAGATAATACCCTTCCTCGTCCTGACAGGGGGCGGGCGACAGCATTTGCTCTCCCGTTTCTCCGGAGACAATTATAAGGAGAAAAAACACAATGCCCCCGCTCAGAACCGTCGTGCACACTCTTCCGAGACAGATTCGTCTTTTCCCGGATTCTTTCGCCCTTTTACTCCATACCGCGGAGAGCAGATGCCACAAAAGACCGGCAAGAAACGCACAGGTCAGCCAGATGGGAATCACCCAAACCATCATCTCATATTCACTGTCCGTAAACAACACATCCATTATCGACACAAGAAAGCTGAAGCCCAGCAAAAACAGATAATGCAGCGCTCCGGCCTTTCCATATTTTTTCATAAGAAAAAAAGGACAGATCCACAGATAAAACAGGATCAAAATAATCAGTAAGACCTCGTAAATATCTGCCTGTTCTGTCGCCCAGAGTCGCGATATCCACGACGATTCCTCCCCAAACATATAGATTATCCCAAAAACACATCCCATTTCTCCAAAAAGAACCGGATGTCCTTCAAAATGCCTGCTCACATGCCCCAGCGCCATGCCGATGAGAAAATGAAACGCCACAACCGCGCAGAAACATCCGACCGGAACGATCCAATTCCGATTTAATGGATAATCCTCATAGCCAAAAATCAAAAAAAGCATGGAAAACACGGTGTAACACAGTGCGATCCCCACCTCTGCCACACCGCTCAGAACAGAAAAAATCGAAAGAATTTTCTTCATTTGTATTCTCCCGTCATCCCTCCAAATCCCGCACCGGTGATGCGGGCAATCAATAGCAAACGTTATCTCTATCATTTCAGGTATATCTTCCCCTGCGGAGAACTTCTCCCATATAAAGCCGCCTGCCTGTCATAAATCCCCCCCATCCCTAATATGATTATACAAAGTAACGGTTTTAGCCCTGGGAGAGCCTATGAGTTCCAAAACAAAAATTGTCGTACTGCACCTGAAAGAATTAATCTATACAGGAATCTTTGTCGTTCTGGGTATCCTCTTTATCATACTGCTTTTTATCATGTTCCGTTCCGATAAGGATGATACCCCGAATGAACAACAGACAACACCGGAGACAGAGACGGGGACTGAATCGCCGGACGGCGCACAGACGCCCATCTACCAGCCCGGCGCATACAGAAGCGCGCTCTATCTGGAAGATGAGACCGTGGAGATCAACCTCACTGTGGATGAGACCAGGATCGTCTCTCTGACAATGGTGCCCCCCAGTGACAAAATTTCCACCCTGTATCCCCTGTTAGAGCCTTCCTTCAATTCAATCTCTGAGCAGATCTGTGAAAACCAGTCTCTGGAAGACATCAGCTACGCGGATGAGGCAGCCTACACCTCCGAACTCCTGCTGGAAGTGATCGGAGACACCCTCGCCAAAGTGAAGACGCCGCCGGAGCCTAAAACAACAGAATAAGAGCGGCCTACAGCCGCTCTATTTCCTTCATCCAGATCGCCGCGCAGGCATCCGAGGGCATCCGCAGATCTCCTCTCGGGGAGACCGCGACGCTGCCCACCTTCGGACCGTCCGGCAGGCAGGAACGCTTGAACTGCTGGGAAAAGAATCTGCGGTAAAAAGTTTTCAGCCACTTGAGGATTTCCTCGTAGGCATACACGCCCCCGAAGGTCTCCCGCGCCAGCCTGTAGACCTTCGACGGTGAAAAGCCAAGCCGCAGTATATAATACAGGAAGAAATCATGCAGCTCATAAGGTCCCACAAGATCCTCTGTCTTCTGGGAGATCACCCCGTCAACCGGCGGCAGAAGCTCCGGCGACACCGGCGTATCCAGCACATCTAACAGCACATCGCGCAGAGCCTGATCCTCGCAGGTATCCGCATAATACTGCACAAGATGGCGCACCAAGGTCTTTGGCACACCGGCATTCACACCGTACATCGACATATGGTCGCCATTGTAGGTCGCCCACCCGAGCGCCAGCTCCGACATATCTCCCGTGCCGATCACAAGGGAGCCGTTCTTGTTCGCGATATCCATCAACACCTGTGTCCGCTCCCTCGCCTGGGCATTCTCGTAGGTCACATCGTGCTTTTCCATATCCTGTCCGATATCCTGAAAATGCTGTGTCACCGCCGCTTTGATATCCACCTCCTTCAGCACAGCCCCCAGCGTCTGCGCCAGCTTGCATGCATTTTGATAGGTCCTGTCCGTGGTGCCAAAGCAGGGCATTGTCACAGCGATGATGCCGCTTCGATCCCGCCCGAGAAGATCAAAACATCTCGCCGTCACAAGCAGCGCCAGCGTGGAATCCAGCCCGCCGGAGACGCCGATCACCGCTGTTTTCAGCCCAGTGTGCTCGTACCGTTTTTTCAGCCCGTAAGACTGAAGCTTCAAAATATCGTCACACCGCTTTCTTCTCGTCTCATCCTCCACAGGGACAAAGGGCGCCGCCGCAAATTTTCTTGTCAGCTTTGTGTCCTCCTGTTTCAGGGAAAAGGGAACGACTGTATACCCTTCCGCATCCTCTGTCCGGAATGTAGTGAGCCGCCGCCTCTCCGCTGAGAGCCTCTCGACATCCACCTCACCGTACACAGCCTCCCCGGTAAAACGCTCCGCCTCGGCTAAGATACTGCCGTTCTCCGCGATCATATTGTGCCCGGGGAACACAAGGTCCTGGGTAGACTCCCCCTCCCCCGCGCAGGCGTACACGTAGCCGCAGACCAGCCTGGCGCTGCCCGACTTAATCAGCATCTTCCGGTATTCGTCCTTTGTCACGGTCTCATTGGATGCAGACAGGTTCACAAGCACCGTCGCCCCCGCCAATGCATGGGAAGTCCCAGGCGTCTCCACCGCCCACATATCCTCGCAGATCTCGCACCCCACGATCAGCGCCGGCATCTCCTCACAGGCAAACAGAAGCCTTGTCCCGAACGGGATCTTCTCCCCATTCAGCACAAGATCCACCGCTTCTTCATTGCCCGGCGTAAAATGCCGCGCCTCATAGAACTCCCCGTAATTCGGAATACAGGTCTTTGGAACCATCCCCAGTATCTTCCCGTCCCTGAGCACCGCCGCCGCATTGTACAGCTTCTGATGCCGTTCCACCGGCAGCCCCACAAAGACGAGGGCGTCATGCCCTTTTGTAAACTCTGTGATCCTTTGTAACGCTGTCAATGCTTCACTCAGCAAAATCTCCTGCAAAAACAGATCCTGACAAGTATAGCCCGTGATGCAGAGTTCTGGAAATGCAATGATCTTCGCCCTCCGCTCATAAGCCTCCTTCAATTTTTCACAGATCCGCTCCGCATTGTAGACCGGATCTGCCACCCTGATCTTCGGCGTCAGCGCCGCCACTTTGATAAAACCATGCCGCATACTCTACTCTCCTGTTCCAATCACTCCGCCCTCTCAAGCAGGCTCTTAAGGTCCGCAACACCAAATTCATAACTCCTGTTGCAGAAATGGCACTTCACCTCAACAGGCTTCCCCTCCGCGATCATATCCGTCAGTTCCTTCTTTCCGATGCTGACAAGGGCTTTTTCCACCCGCTCCTTACTGCAATTGCAATGAAACTGCACCGGCAGCGTGTCCGTCCACTCGACATCCATGCCTTCCAGAACGGTCTCTAAAATTCCCTCCGGCGTCAGCCCTTCCTCCAGCATAGTCGTCACCGATTTTATGCGCTGCAGATTCTGTTCCAGCTTCTCAATGACCGCATCCTCCGCAAAAGGCATCAGTTGGATGATAAAACCGCCTGCCTGCCTGACTGTATTGTTCTTCTCCATCAGAACGCCCAGCCCCACAGAGGACGGCGTCTGCTCCGATACCGCAAAATAGTAAGTCAGATCCTCCGCGATCTCCCCCGTCTGTAAAGCAGTCTGCCCCGCATAGGGCTCTTTCATACCGAGATCCTTGATCACGCTGAGCACGCCGCCCATAAGCGCGCCGCCCACATCCAGCTTCCCTTTTTCATTCGCCGGCAGGATCACCTGCGGCACCAGCGCATACCCCTTGACATTCCCGTGGGAATCCGCTGTCACGGTTAACCCCTTCCCCGGGCCTTCGCCGCGGATCTGCAATGTCAGGATATCCTCCTCCCCCTTCATCATGCTTCCCATCATGGCGCCCGCCGTCAGAAGCCGCCCCAGCGCCGCTGTCATGACCGGGCTCGTATTGTGGGCGCTGCGCGCCATCTCCACCGTCTCTCTTGTCGTCGCCGCAAATACCCGAAGCTGTGTATTCGCCGCCGTTCCTCTCACCATGTAATCTCTCATAACAGTTCTCTTTTCGTCACAAATATGATTTTATAAAAGTTAAACACTAATAACACAACTCTCCTCATAAAATGGAATTTTTGAGTCATGTGTAATAAATTTTAATCCGCTTGCTTTCGCCTGCGCAATCATAATACGATCAAACGGATCATTATGCATTTGATACTTATCATGATATACCAACGTTTCCAACGCCTTTACATCCCTGTCAGTAATCGGCAACATCTGATAGCCCATCTTTCTGCACATATCTGACAGTTCTGATCCACTGATATGAATTTTATCCGGTCTTGCCATGTATTTTATCGCTGTTTCCCAGACCGATGCCGCACTATAGTAAACCTCATTCTCTGCGTCCAAAATCAACTCTCTGGCGCTGGCAGACAATTTAGGATTATCATCTAATGCCCACAATATAATATGTGTGTCCAATAATAACTTCATTCCATACCCCCAAACAATTTAGCAATCTCAGGGTTCATCTCATCAAAATCATATCTGTCATCATACAAATTTCTTCCCTTTGCAATACCAATCCTCCTGGAAATAATACTTGTTCTTTTCTCTTCAGGATCAGTCAACATGAAACGATCTATCATTTCTATCAAAAATTGTAGATTGTCCTCCGATAATCCATTGACTTTCTGTATTACCTGTTCTTGTAATGTCAATATAAAATACCTCCTTCCCTATCCTAACTCTTTGAGCCCGCCATGCGAAATCGTAAAATCAATATCAAACTGAGTATTCTCACCCGCAACGATCTTGATTCTGTTATTCCCTTTTTTGATATGCAATGTTTCCTGAACCGAGTCCTCCATCTCAGAATCGCATTCCACGATAACCGAAACCTCCTTCTCAGGATTGATCCACACAAGTTTCATCTTACCGGAAGAAACATTTAACTGATAAGTAATGTCAACCTCCGTATCCTCCTCCGCATCAAACACCCATATCGTGTCCATTCCCTCCATTTTCTCGACGCTCGCCGTAAAATGCAAATCGGACTGTACCTGCTCATAATTCATGATGTTGTATGTGTTGGAAGAGCTCGCTATCTTCGCATCATCGTCATAGACCGACAGCATCGGATTCACCCCGCATCCGGCTATCATACAAACCACCGCCATTACTGCTCCGAATAATTTTGCCGCTTTCATAATTTCTACACCTTTCCGCACTCTCTGGCTATCACATACACCCGCTCGCTCTCCCCTCTGACTTCCCCCTGTGTGTCCGCATCAAGCGCCTTCACAAACAAAAGCCCCGCTTCATCCAGAAATCCCTTCATCTGCTCCAGTGTATATCCCCGCTGATAATGCGTCTCCGTAAATCTGCGGAAACGCTCTTCCTCCGGCTCTCTCACAAAAACTGTCAGATCATACTCATTGATCCGGCTTTCCTCATCATAATAGTTTTCCCAGATAAAACTGCAATCCTCCCGGTTCTCCGCGATCGTCGCATCCCCGATCACCTTCTCGTATTTGTACACCGTATTAAAATCAAACACAAAAATTCCGCCGGGATAAAGATAATTATTCACCAGCGAAAAAACCTTTACCATATCCCGCTCTTCCAAAATATAGTTCAGGCTGTCACAGACACTGCACACGGCGCCCACCGTGCCGTACAACTCAATTTCCCGCATATCCTGCGAAAGATACAGGATATCGCTGCCGCTCATCTCCCTCTTACGCATCGCGATCTCCAGCATCTCTTCGGAGTTGTCTATCCCGATCATATCATAACCGGCGCGATATAATAGTTCTGTCAAAGTCCCTGTGCCGCACCCCAGATCCAGCACGGTATTCCGCTCAACGGCAAGATTTTCCGCCCGTTCCCTATCCTGATCTTCGCCGCCCTCCGCCTTGTCACTCGGGTACTCCTGCAGCTGTCTTTTATCCGCGCCTGTATTTTCCGCTTCATCCTGCAGCGCTTCCGCACCTGAGACTTTCTGTTTTTCCTGCGTCACTTCCACTCTGTCCCGCATCCGGCTTCTCTCACCGTTCCCGGCAACGGGCTCACTCTCCACTCCATACTCCCGCAGTACAGATACCAGAAAATCCGCCCACTCCTCATAGGGCACATTGTCCATCAGTTCATCATACACTTCCGCAAAACCGACATAACTGTCATTCACTTTCCTGTCTCCCTGCCATTTTCAAGGCACTTCCCAATATTTATTCTCATATATATTTTATTTATTATAGTTATTTGTCAATGTATTTTAACAACTTATCACAAGTACAGGCTATAAGGTTGAGGTTTGCAAGCCATTATTTTGCTCACACCAACGCCCAAAATGTCGAAAATAGCAAAGGAAATAAAAATATACTTTAATGAAAATGCAATAGATTATCTGAACAAAAATGATTTATCATTATTTGCAAAAGAATGTTTTGAAATCAATAATTCATACTATAAATTAATATTATATATCATCCATAGTCATACACAGAAGTTCTTTTTCCTGCTTTAGCTGTTTATCATTTGTAAAAAACATATCACATTCTTTTACTACCGCTGTCGCTATCTGTAAAGCATCCATAGCCTTAAAGTTTTTATATCTTCCTCTAATCTCTGCCCCTTTTTCTGCAATTACAGAATCAATATCCACCACTTCCATGTCCATATACTCAATAAATCTTTTAAAATTATCCACGTATTCCATTTTTCCGTTACTGTATGGTGATACAAGATATTCTTCAATAGTAAGTATAGATGTCACAACCTGAATATGTTCTTTTATACATTTTGCAAAAAACTTCCCCATCGCCTCCATATATAGGGAACTATTTTCCAAAAAATATATAATGGGAGCAGTATCAATAAACACTTTCTTAAAATCTGTCATTATCACGTGACTCCCTTACATATTTATCCGCATTCTGTCCACGATCTGTAGGCGCCATAACAAACTGATTTAAATCTATATCTTCCTTTTCCTTTGTGTCGGCTATCCCTATCAATCCATTCACACCCTGCATAATCTGCATCACAAAACTCAGTTTATCTTCCGGTACTTTTTCCAGCATTTGAATTGCTTCCTGTCTGATTGCTGTCATAAAACACCTCCTGCTTTTCTAACATTACCACAATGGGGCCTTTTTATATTTTTAGTATAACATTTCTCTTTGTTTTATACAATCAGCACCACAGCTTATTTTCCCTAAAATACATCTCCCTTTGATGCACTTCAACCCCATCCCAATATACCCTGACACACTTTACTCTGCGGCAGGATTCTATTAAGAGAACACCGCCCCCAGCGCGCCAAACACGCCCATGCTTGCCACGCCCATAATGATACCCGCGAGCAGTACGCCCAGCATGACCGCCGCGACACTCGATTTGAAATCCATATCCAGAATACTCGCCGCCAACGTCCCCGTCCAGGCGCCGGTTCCCGGGAGAGGAATTCCCACAAACAACAAAAGCGCGATAAACAGACCTTTTCCTGCCTTTTCCTGCAGTTTCTTTCCACCCTTTTGGCCTTTTTCCAGACACCAGCTGAAAAATTTACCGATGATGGGCTTATCTGCCCCCCACTCAAGCACCTTTCTGGCAAACAGATAGATAAACGGCACCGGCACCATATTTCCGATCACCGCCACGATATAGGACGGCAAAATCGGCAGTCCAAGTCCCTGAGATACCGGGATCGCCCCCCTAAGTTCAATCAGAGGAACCATAGAAATCACAAACACCCACGCATACTTTTTAAACATATAACTTTATCCTTTCACATCCTTATTTTATCAATTATTGATAGATATATACCGCACTGAAAAACAGTCAATTCCTGTCCGCCCAGCATGCCCTCCCGCCAAAAGCTCAGCCACACTCCTGACAGAAACCCACATCTCCGGTTTTACATTTTCCCAAGGTATTCTCGCAACACCTTAAGCATCTCATCCATCTCCTCATCCGTCCCGACCGTGATCCGCAGATAATTGTCGATCCTCGGCTTTTCAAAATACCGGACATAGATCCCTCTCTCTTTCAGCATCTCAAAGATCTCTTTTGCAGGCACACTCTCATGCGCCGCAAAAATAAAATTCGTCCTGCTGTCCGCAAAAGTGAAGCCAAGCGCGCCAAGTTCCTGTTTCACCCGTTCCCTTGTCTCTATGATCTTATCACAGATCTCCCTGAAATATGCATCATCTTTCAACGCCGCCGCTCCCGCCGCAAGCGCCGGACGGTTCATCGGGTAGGAGTTAAAGGAAAACCGGCAGTCCAACAGATACCCGATCAGCTTTTCATTCCCGAAAGCAAAACCGATCCGCATTCCCGCCATCGCCCTGGATTTGGAGAAGGTCTGCACCACCAGAAGATTCTCATACTTTTTCAGCAGCGGCAAAGCGCTCTCCGCTCCAAAATCCACATACGCCTCATCCACGATCACAACCACATCCCTGTTTGCCGAGACGATCTTCTCCACCTCCGAAAGCGGCAGCGCAACACCTGTGGGCGCATTGGGATTGGCTATCACGATACCGCCGTTTTCCCTGCCGGCATAATCCTCCGCGTGAATCCGAAAGACATCATCCAGCCGAATCCGCTCATACGGAATCCGAAACAGATCCGCCCACACATCATAGAAAGAATAGGTGATATCAGGAAACAAAATCGGCTTTCCCGTGTTGAAAAAAGTCAGAAATGCCATTGCCAGCACATCGTCTGAACCCACTCCCACAAAAACCTGCTTTTCCGAAAGCCCATAATACTCCGCCAAAGCCTTCACCAACTCCCCCGAGTCCGGATCGGGATATAGCCGCATCTCCTCATAGCGCAACTCATCCAACGCTCTTTTTACTCCGGGCGCGGGCGGATAAGGATTCTCATTCGTATTCAGTTTAATGATCCCCGCCTGCTTCGGCTGCTCCCCCGGCACATAGGGCACCACTCTCCTCACGCCATCTTCCCAACTCATCTTTATCTCCTATTCCAGTTCCGCATTCGCCCCTACAGTACACATTACCCGAAGAGATATTTCCAGCCTCTTTGACGGGAACCTTCTCAAATATTTACTCCTGGCACGCCCTGAGCCCTTCCTCAGCCAGCTCCCCGCCGCACCTCTTATCTAAAATGCTCTCCGTCTCGTGCAGGGCGTTATAAAACCACATCGCCGCCTCCGGCAGATCCCCCCGCTCCCTGTAAAAACAGCCCAGCTCATAGCAGATCTCCGCCGGGATCTCCTCGTCGGAAGCCGCGGCGCGCATTGCGTACTTATAAAACTCCGCCGTATCCCCCGAAAGCCTGCAGGCACGCACCACCACACAGAAAGCCTCCGTCTGCTCCCCGGGCGAGCGCCCCTCCTCCTCGATCACCAACTTGAAATAATCCCGCGCTCTGCGGACCTCCTCCTCGGAGCCGGAGATAAAGAGTTCCCTGGCGTACAGCCCGCAAAGCTTTTTATCCAGATACTCCCCGTTTTTCACCATCTTCTCAAACGCGGCGACATCCCGCCCCGTGTGGAGCGCCTCCGGCAGATGGGTGATCACGATATCGCTGTCATAGACTACCGGCTCAAGCCGCACCGCCTCATGGATCGGATACTCCCATACAAACTCCCGCAGCCGCTTATAGAGCTTCGGGCGATACTCCTCATCAAAATTATAGATCGTGGAAAACTGAAGCTGATTGCCATACTTCATCTGCACGATCTCTATCTCCGGCAGGAGCGTCTGTTTCAGATCCAAAAATCGCCGCCTGTTCTCGGCGTCCACCACCTCGTCCGCATCTGCCGCATAAATGTACTCCTTTGTACATTTTGAGAACGCAAAATTACGGGCAGCCGAAAAGTCCCCCGTCCATGTAAAGTCATATATATTTTTGGTGTACGCTGCAGCTATCTCCCTCGTCCGGTCCTCAGAGCCGGTGTCCACTATCACGATCTCATCCACAAGATCCGCGATACAGTCAAGGCACCTTTTCAAGATCCGCTCCTCGTCCTTCACGATCATGCACAGGCTGACAGTTATCATTTAGTCTTCCTCGTCATCGTCCGCGACCGCCGCCGCTGTCCCTGTCACAGAAGCAACTACAGAAACCACAACCGCAATGATCACAACCAGCAGCCCGCCAGCCAGCAACAAAAATCCTTCACTCATTTTTAATGCCTTTCTTATATAAATAATATCACAATACAAACTTTACAACATTTTAAGCCAATCTGCAATACCTATTCCACCACATTCCGCATCCATCGTAATATCAGAGAGCCGCGCTACCGCCACACTCCATCCATCACGCCATCCTCTATCAGGTCAGAGAGAAAATCCGCCCGGTGCGCCCAGGTGTGAGCTTTTTTCGCCATCTCATACCCTATATCCGCCATGCGCTGCATCCTCTCTTCATCCGAAAGCAGCTCCTTTATCCGCTCCGGCATCTGCTCTATATTCTCCAGGCTGTATAAAATACAGTTTTCTCCGTCCTTTAATATCTCCCGCAGGTAAATACTGTCATCGCTCAAAAGCACCGCCCCGTTGAGCAGCGTGTTGAATACCCTGTCATGGGCGCCGTCCTTAAACCAGGGCATCACATTCAGGGAAATCTTTGCCCCCGATATCTTCTGCAGGCAGACCTCCGAATTTACGCCCTGCCCATCGATGATATTTTCCGGATGCTCACAGGGCAGTTCGTCCCAGCCGCCGCCGTAGACCTCCACTTTCAGCCCTGCGTCCACCAGCACCTGCACTGCCTTCCCGCGGATATAGGAGCGGGCGTACAGATCCAGAAAGATCAGGTTGCCCATAGTCTCCTTCAGTTCTTCCTTCGTCACCTCCGGGATCTCCCTGCGGATATGCTCCTCAGCCACATCCTCCAGCGTCCGCTCCGGATGCGTCAAAAGTTCCTCCAGGATTCCCCTGTAGAATATCTCATACTCCTCCCCGAGCCGGTTGATATACTTGTCAAACTTATAAAGCGGAGAGTAATTCCCCGTAAATACAATATCCGTCTTCCGCTCCTTTATCGGCAGATACCCCTCCGGGCGATATTCCGTCCCCGCCAGCGGCAGAAAAGGGATCCGCAGTATTTCGGGAAAATATTTCTGCATATACAGGTCATGCTTTCTGTCGATACTGATATGTACATACCGTCTCGGCGCGGTTTCCAGAAACCGGTGATAGTAAAACGGATGATCCACCACAATATTGTAACAGGTACACTCTATGGCATCCCAGAACCACTCCCCGTCCTGCCAGAAAATGTCCCCCGATGTGATCCCGTGAAAATTAAAGCAGACAAGCGCCGTATTGCCCTTTTCCACAAACCGCATCAGCCCTGTCAGGCTCTCCCCGGTCTTTGACAGATTAAATGTATACACCTCATGCCCAAGCCTTTGAAACTCTTCCCTCATCCGATAGGTGAAATACTGCTGCGTCTCGATCTCCCCGTCAAACATGACAATCTTCTTCATAACACCCTCCGCATTTTGGCACCAACTCCCATTCGCCCGCATCAGCGGGCATTCAAATCAGGATCGTGAAATTTTTAATTTCACGCT
>CAJUDM010000012.1 GCA_910584915.1 uncultured Lachnospiraceae bacterium | reverse complement strand
AGGTGCTAAGGGATTATCTGCTGTCAGTGTAACAAATGTTTGACAAACCTACAAATTTTTAAGAAAATATCCGCCTCAGAGAACTGGTAAATTCGCACTATCTGTGGTATCATATCTGTCGGTGCGAAAAGTGCCGTATCTGCGAGCAGATATCGCATATTTTTGATATTCCCGCTTCGCCCAATCCTGCCAATCATGAAATCATTTATGAAACGGAGAACACTATGAGAAACTATTGTATTACAACCGACTCTAATTCAGACCTTCCTCAGGAATACATCAAAAAGCTGAACACGACAATCATCCCGCAGTATTACTCTTTCGGAGACACTGTTTACGGCGATGAGCTCAACATGCCGCCAGCCGAATTTTACGAACGCATGAAAAAGGGTGAACTGCCCGGTTCCCAGGCAAATAATCCCGCCGTGATCGAAGAAAAATTCCGCGCTCTTTTGGAGCAGGGACTTGATATCATTCACATCGCTTTCTCCTCCGCCCTGAGCGGAAGCTACAACAACGTATGTATGGTGGCACGAGAACTTCTGGAACAGTATACCGACGCTAAGATTACAGTGATCGATTCCCTGAATGTCTCTCTCGGTGAATCCATTATGGTACTGCACGCCAATTCCCTGAGAGATAAGGGTGCTTCCTACGAGGAAACCGTGGACGCCATCGAGGCATTTAAGCCTCACATCAACGTACAGTTTACCGTAGACGATCTGTTTCACCTGCAGCGAGGCGGCAGGGTGAGCAAAACCACCGCCCTGGTGGGCAGCGCCCTGAACCTGAAGCCCTTCCTCTATGTCAGCGACACCGGCACTCTGGTTTCCGCAGGCACTGTGCGCGGCAGAAAAAAATCCCTCCACACCCTGATCGAGCGGATGAAGGCAACGTTGGAGGAAGACACCGATCACTCCCTGCCGGTCGGCATCGTACACGGCAACTGTCCGCAGGATGCACAGATGGTCGCAGAACTGGTAAGACAGCAGACAGCGTTCACCAATATCATCATCAACGATATCAGCCCCAGCATCGGCACCCATGCCGGTCCGGGCGCTCTCGGCGTCCTCTACTACGGACAGCCCAGGAAACCGTAAATAACCAACGACCGTAAACGCTCTTATGCTAACCAACGACCGTAAACGGCCTTATGCTAACCAACGACCGTAAACGGCCTTATGCTAACCGACGACCGCTAACGGTCTTACGCTGACCGACGACCGCAAACGGTCTTACGCTGACCGACGACCGCCAACGGCCTTATGCTAACCGACGACCGCTAACGGTCTTATGCTAACCGACGACCGCAAACGGTCTTACGCTGACCGGCTGCCGCATATTCCGCGCGCAGCCTCATCCTTGCGCCGGGGTACGGATCATCCGTCAGTCCTCCGGCGTTTCGCTTCCTGCTCTCCTGCACCGCCGGCACCCTTTTCCCAAAAGCACACTGCCAACGCCACCGCCGAGAGCGCCCCGCATATCTTTCCGCCCATCAGCGCCGCCAGCATCTCCGGTTCCGTGCTCACCGTAAATCCCATATGCGCCGCAAGAAGGCTGGCACCGCTCACCAGGAAGGCGCCGGCTGCCACTTTTCCCTTCTCCTCCATCCCCCGATACATGGAGAACACCGGCATGGGACTTACAAGCCCCACCAGCATCCCGGTCAGGCTTACGGTATCCAGCCCAAGCAGCCCGCCCAGATATGTAAAAGGCCTCTGAAGCAGCCTGCGCAGAAACTCTGCCGCCGGAAGGGCGCCCAGCATAACGATCCCGATGGACGCCGCCACGCCCATAGCCTCCCCGATAGGCACAAGCCCCGGCAGGATAGTAAACCCGCTGAGAAACTCCACCGCCCCCAGCACAAGCCCGGCCGTGATCAGTATCTTTATCCCCTCCGCCACCGCGCAGAATCCTCTCACCATCTTATCCGGCATCTTCCAAAGCCCCAGAAACAGCAAAGATGACATAACAAAGACAGGCAGATTCTGATGCAGGCAGTCTGCCACGGACAACCCTGACAAAACTCCTCCCGCGAGCAGTCCCACCGGCATGGCGGACAACCCAAACATAATGCCCCTCGCCAGAAACCTGCGGTCCTCCTTCTGTATCATGCCCATCCCCACAGGAATCGTAAACACCAGCGTACAGCCAAACATCGCTGACACCACGATTCCGGCATAGCTTCCGGTCCGGGCATCCGCCGCCAGTTCCTTCGCAAGCTGATAACCGCCCATATCAATGGCAAGCAGGCTCCCGAACATAGCCGGATCGACTCCGACGGCACGATAAAAAGGGACGATCACTCGTCCCAGAATATCTGCCAGCACAGGAGCCAGGCAGATCATCCCCGCCATGGAGAGGGCTGTCGGCCCCAGCAGCCGGAATCCCTCCTCAAATTTATCCCCGTAGCCGAACCTGTTTCCAAAAATCCTGTCCGCGCCGCCCAGTATAACACCTGCTGCTATGACCGCCATCATGACCTGATTCATCCCGCTGAAAATCTCCCTGTTTTCTCTCTGTTCACACCCATGTTAAAATAATGCCGTTTCATCAAAAATGTCAGTCGCCCGGCAAAACTATTTATAATATCTCCGCCTGTATCCCCGGCACAAACCCCTTCCTCATCGTGTCCTCGATCTCTTCGACCGTCCTTGGCGTGATGACCGACAGATTCTCACATCCGTCCTGTGTCACAAGGCAGTTATCCTCCAGCCTGAACCCGATCCCCCACTCCTCATGGTAGATACCGATATCCACACAGAACACCATCCCGGGCGCGATCACCTCCGGCGCCTTCACTGCGTCATGCACATCAAATCCCACATGGTGGGCGCCGCCGTGCCACATATAAGTCCCAATATGCTCCGGCTTATCCAACACCCCCGCATCCACCAAAAGTTCTGCATTATACCTGCGCGCCTCGGCGTCCACCTCCTTCATCGGCATCCCCGGCATAATGATCCCGAACATATGGTCAGAGGTCTGCAGCGCACACTCATACAACAGCCTCTGCCTCTCACTGAACTTCCCGCTGCAGGGCCAGCCTCTGGACACATCGTTCATCAGATGATCGTACTGCGCTCCCACATCGTTTAAGATCATATCGCCATCCATCGCCTGCCCTGTATAACTGTAGTAGTGAATGCAAAAATTATTTTTTCCGGCGGAAATAATAGAAGGAAACGCAGTTCCCTGCGATCCATACTGCCCCAGCACATAGTCAAAGACCGCCTTATACTGATATTCATACATGCCGGGCTTTGACGCCCGCATCATTGCGGTGATCCCCTCACAGGTGATCTTCTCCGCCCTCTTCATCGCTTCTATCTCACAGGGCTGTTTGATCGTGCGCAGCTCTCTGATCAGTATATTGGCATTCCCAATCTCTAAGTACGGATAGTTCTCTCTGATTTGCCCAAGAAGCAGATGCGCGGGCTCCTCCCTGTCCGAGGGATCTTCTTTGTAGAGATCCAGATAAACCCGCTGATAACGCCCGGACGAAGCAAGCCTGTGAAACTCCCCCGCAAACTCTCCCACATAGCCCACATCCCCGATCCCGGAAAGGTCTGCAGCCCGATCGGGCTTTATCCTCGCCCCCGTCCATCGCTCTTTCAAAAGATCCGGGGGCAGGATATAGATCTTCTCCTCCACCTGCCCTTCCCCGTCCTTCTTTGCCAGAAAAACCAGTTCTTTGCCGTCCAGCCCTGTCAGATAAAGAAAATTCCGGCTTGTATAAAAGGGATAGAACTCATCCGCCGTCTTTCTGACCTCCATCCCGGAAAACATCACCAACAGTGAATTTTCTTTCATCCCCCGGTATAATCTCATCCTGTTTCCCTGATAAAATTCTTTCTCCATCTTTTTTCTCCCGCCTCCCAACTGTTACGTGTATTCTAGCACATAACCCCCTCTCCATCAATGCCAAAAATCCCGCTCGCAAAACCTGCCAGCGGGATTTTCATGATCACTTATTCATTCCGTATCGCAGCCAGAGGGCTCAATTTCATCGCCCTCCTCGCCGGGAAAAATCCTGCCACCATACCGACCAGGATCGCAAACGCCATGGACAGCAGTACCAGCCACAACGGGATATAAGAGATCCCCTCCATCCCCATATTCTCCGACTGACTCACCAGATAATTGATCACACCGGACAAACTGAAACTCAAGATCAGCCCCACAACACCTCCCAGGAACCCGATAAAGCCTGCCTCCAGCAAAAACAGCGTGCCGATATTTCTCATATCGCACCCGAGCACCTTCATCACACCGATCTCCTTCGTCCGCTCGTAGATGGACATCATCATCGTATTTGTGATGCCGATCGCCGCCACAAATAGAGATACCGCGCCGATGCCGCCTAGCACCGCCTGGATCATCCCGAGCTGCTGCTGCTGGGACTCGATCCACTCCGCGTCATTGTAGGCTTCATAACCCATATCCGAGATCACCTGCGTCACCTCCGCCACGTTCTCCATGTCGTCCACATTGACCACAAGCTGGGAATAATAGATTTCTTTATAGGGCTTTCCCTTGGAAGTCGTGGGCTGGTTCGGGATCGCCCTGCCCTTGAACTCCTTTTTCAGGATCGGTATCAGTTCATTGATATCGCAGTACGTGTTCCAACTGTAATTATAGTACTGTTCCACCCCGCCTGCCGCCACCCCGGCTGTCGTCAGCAGATGTTTTTTCGGCTTTTTATAGGGCTTCCCATTCTCATCCGTACCGCCGCCCTGGGAGTTATAATAGGCGTCCCGATCCAGTATATACAGGATCGAATCGTTCATCAGATCGATATCAGGCAGCTCGTTTGTCTCCCAGTAGCCGCCTCCGCTCCCCGAGGTACTGTAAAAGTTAGCCAATGCCATATTGCCGTAAAAGAGCTGCAGCTCCCCCGCATTTTCCTGCGGAAGAGTCCCCTCCCCCACCTGGATATTCATATTTTCAATGGCGGACAGCGTTGTCCCGTACAACTGTATATACCCCTCATAGCTGCCGTACTTCGCGATAATATCCAGATTCAGATAGGGATCCACGCTGACCACATGGGGAATCTGCATGATATCCTCTATCAGAGCATCGCTCAGAAATTTTTTATCCTTCTCCCCGCTGCCCTCCTGATTCCAGGGCTGGTTCACCGTGACCGCCGTCAGGCTGGCATAGTTCGATATCTGTTCCATCGTCGATTTGTTCAGCCCCAGTCCCAGAGACACCATGACAACGATCGAAGCCACACCGATCACTACGCCCAGTACCGTAAGGATCGTCCGCACTTTCCGTTTGAACAGATTGGATACACTCATTCGAAGCAAGTCAATAAATTTCATTCCTGTCCTCATTTCCCGTATGGCAGTTCATACCACAGTCGAACCGCCGCTTTTTAATAGCGTTTGTATCCGCCGTTATCCGGCTCATCCAGCGCCTTCAGGTCAGCCTCCAGCTCTTCCTGTTCCTTTTTCTTTTTCCGTCTAATTTTGAATATGACAAGTCCCGCAACGGCAAGTACGATGGCCACAAGCACGATCGGCAGAATAAACTTCTTAATACCGCCGCCTTCCATCTCGTCCAGATTGACCATCTCGCCTTCCGTGCCCATCATATCGTCCGTAAACTCTCCCATCATCTCCTCCGTGACAAACAACTCCAGTTCCTTCTCCACTGTTGTCACCACGCCGGACTCATTCTCATAGGAGATCAGCGCCTTGATCTTTCCGTCGTCCATCGTCGCCGCCGCGCCGGTCACCATGGCATCCACACTGCCCGTCGCCCCCGAAGCGATCGTGCCAAGAAAGCTGTCGCCGCCGGTGATGCTGTCCCCCTGGAATTTCACCCACACATTATACAGGGTTGTCTTGCCCGTGTTGTACACATCGAACATGATATTCGCCTGGCCGCCCACCGTGATATCCGAGGGCGTCACTTCCGCGTCCCCTGTCTCACAGCGCTGCTCCTGCAGGATCGGGATCGACACGCTCGCCGTATCGGTCAGATCCACTGCGTCCTTCGCATCGTATTTCATATTCACATCCAGCACATAGGGCTTCTGTGCCAGATCGGATTTTGCCGACATTTCTATGACAAGGTCTTTCGACGCCCCCGGCGCTATGGAATCCACATACACCGAACTGGAGCCGGAAGTGGGCAGAAACGCCGCGAACTTGCTGTCCTCGTCCTTCCCCTCCTCCTTCGCCTGCATATTGAACAATACGTTCGTCACACTCTCGGACTTGGAAGTATTCTGCACATGGATCGTGATCGTAAAGGTGGAGCCCGCGTACACGGCGCCCGGCGCCGTCTCAAATCCCGTCACAATGATACGGGGTTTGGATTTCTGCGCCTCATCCCCCTCCCCTGTCTCATCCAGCGAGCCGCTGTCCGCCTTGCCGACAGTCTTCACATAGGTTGTCAGCTCCGCCTTTTCCACCTTGCCGTTTCTGGTGTATGTCAGATCGAACTTCAGCGGATAGTAGCCGCTCTTTACATCCTGCCTCACCACAAAGTTAAAGGAGACATCCTGCCGCACAAGTTCCATATTCTTTTTATTGTCATAGGGCGGGAAACTCAGGATATTCCTGGTCGTTCCCGCGGAGCTGGGCTCAAAGGGCCACTCATTCACCAGATTGGAGACATGGGGTTTGATCATCACATCCCTCAATTCCGCCGTGGAAAAATTAACCACCGGCAGGACGATCGTCACCGCCTGTCCGTACTTCACGGTGGGCGTCTGATAGGTGTCCGCCAGGGACAGGAAATCGCTGGTACTCGAAGGGATCGCCGAGATCACCGCATCCATCATGCTGATCACACTGGACACATAAGCGCGCATCTCCTCATAGCCGCCCGCATGGTTGTAATCGCTCCCCACTTTGTGCCTCGCCTCTTCCAGCATATCGAGGATCTTCTGTTTATCGGAACCTGTCAGGCTGTTGATCACGATCAGGTTGTTGGCGTGTGTGGCAAGCTCCGACTTTGCCGCCTCCATCTGACTGTCGTTGGGCGCCGGTCCCAGATCGTTATTGTTGCCGCTCACATCCGGCGCCGCCATCGCCCGTATCGTTGTCAGCCCCGCGCCGGATAACAGGATCATTCCCGCCATCGCGAGAATCATGCCCTTTTTGATCCAATTTCTCATTTTCCTCTTCATCCTTTCTGCTCCCCTCTTACCTTTTCTTTTCTCTCACGCTCTATCTCCCGCAGATTTTCCATCATCTGTGCTCTCTCCTCCGCGGTCTTGACGGTCACGGAGATCACCTGCCCGTCCTTTATCCTGATGATCCTGTCCGCGTAGCTTGCCAGATGGTCATCGTGGGTGACCATCACAAGCGTCTGATTCCTCTCATATACCACTTTCCGCATCAGATACATCATGTCCTCCGATGTCACCGAGTCAAGGTTTCCGGTGGGCTCATCCGCAAAGATGATCTCCGGCTCCACGACCAGCGCCCTCGCCATGCCCACCCTCTGCTGCTGTCCGCCGGACATCTGGGTTGGTTTATGCTTTTTGTGGGTGGAGAGCCCCACAAGGTCCAGAAGCTCCATAGCCCGCTTTGTCCGCGTCTTTTTGTTCACTCCCTGAAAGGTCAGCGGCAGCGCCACATTTTCGATCGCGTTCAAAGTCGGCAGCAGGTTGTAGGACTGAAAGATAAATCCAATATGCTCTCTGCGGAACGCCACAAGCTGGTTCTCCTTCTTTGTCTCCATATGCTCCCCCGCGATGACGATCTCACCTTTGGTAGGTTTTTCCAGCCCTGCCAGCATGTTGAGCAGCGTGGACTTTCCCGAGCCGGAAGTCCCCACGATGGAACAGAACTCGCCCCGGTTGATATCAAAGTCCACCCCGTTTAACGCCCGCACTTTCTCCTGCCCTAAACGATATATTTTATATAGTCCTCTCACCTGTATCACAGGTCCTCTCTCCGCCATAAATCCTACCCTACCTGTACAGATCCTCTTTCACATATTCCGGCAGCCTGTCCTTCTTCACCGAAAAATTACTGTTGTCCCAATGATAAAAATACGCCTCCGTATGGTCTGACTCCTGAATATCCGCCGCGATATCCTCGTCAAACATACCGGATGTATATGCCCAGTTTATGACACAAGTGGGATAAAGATACCCTAAAAGTTCCTCGATCTCAGCCCTTTTGTGATATTCCTTTTCGATGACGTCCGTCCGGATCACAGTGGAGGACCAGCCGCCGAACAATCCCCCGTTTTCTATGACCTCCTCATCCTCCCGCTCCTCGTAGCGCTCAAACCTGATACTGTCCACCGCCTTCGGGTTCACGGTCAGATACAATTCGATGCTCTTTGCCCTCAGGTACTCCACCGTCCCCGTGTAGCTGGAAAACACAGGATATTCAAGCTGGCATTCCATCCCGTCGTCCGTCTTATAGCGGAGCCGCAGAACGCCGCAGGGGACAGCGTTCTTCACATCCGAGAAGGACATCTTCCGCAGGTCCGACTGGTAGGCGCGCATCAGCGCAAACGCGCTTTTATCCATGATCTCAGTCTCCTGCAGCCCGTTGTCGTAATAGATCCGGCTTTTCCCGAAGATCATGTCCATCTGCCCGGAAAGGACCTGGTTTGCTCCTTCCTTATACTGTTCATTTGCAAACAAAATATCCAGCACAGTCTTTTCCTGCTCATAGTCGATCCAAAAACTCCGGTACTTTTCCGCACCGCTCTTCAACGTATATTTTACCTCACAATTCACCTGCGTATCAGGATTCTGCTTTGGCGCGCCCTTTCCCATGCCGTCCCTCGCCAGAGATAATACACCTGACACGTCTGTCATTTTCATGTTCTGCAGCCCGTAGTCCTCATCCCACGTGGGCTTTCCCTTCTCATCCACATAATCAAAACAATAATGGTTATTAAAATATATTTCAATCGCCGCGCTCTCCACCTGCTCCTGCCCGGGCACCCAGGTATCGTAGCCGCCGATGTCCAGCGCGAAAAACAGATAGACAGAGAGCGTCACAAAAGCCCCCGCCGCAAAAGATTTTTTGTGGTTTGCGAAGGCCCGCAGATCCCCCTCATAGATGATCTCCATCAGCACCTGACAAAACAGGATGCCGAGGAGCAGCCCCGGCAGAGCCACAAACATACTCTCACTCCCGGAGATATCACAGAAGCAGACACTCCCGAGAAGCCCGGAGAGCAGCATCAAAAGCACCTTCACCGGCCCTCTCACCGAAGAAAAGACCACCGCCTTCGACGCCTCCATGGGGCGCTTTTTATAACAATAGTAAGCGATCACGCCAAACACCGCCGCCTCCGCCAGCAGAGAAAACATACCCGGCAGCATCGGCAGGACCATCTGCTCCAGCACGCCCTTTGCCGTCACCGTCTCCCCCTCCCAGGGACGGGTGCCATCCCCTATCAGATTCATGATCCGAAAGATGGGGGAGAGAAACCAGCTTTTACGGTTCACCTCCACAAAAGTGGAAAAGTAGGTGCCGCAATAGCCCTCAAGCGTCGCCCGGAGCACCGCGTCATACAGAAAGCCCATCAGCACAAAAAAGCCTGCCATCCCCTTTCTGCCGCTGATCATCATCGCCGCCAGCGTCATATTGTACACTGCCAGAAAATAGACAAGCGCCGCCGGCACCGTAAAGAGCACGTTCATAAACAGCGCACCGCTGGATGCGCCGGTCCCCGATATCACAAGCAGGGAAAAAAGCAGCGATATCAGATAGGGCACAAAATAGAGCAGTATGCCATTAATATAGGTAAACAGAAACCTCCGCCCCGCCGTGATCGGCTGGGACAAATACATGTCGACCTTTTTCCTGGAATAGATCCACGAAAATCCCTCTCTGGCGCACAAAACGCCGCCGACAGTCGCCAGAAAAACCGTGGCACCGTCCGCGAGCCCCAGCACAATATGCCCCACGCTCTGCCGCATCAAAAGGGAGGCTCCCTCTCTCGCATATCTGCTTAAGGTGAGCCCCGTCATAAGGGGATAGCACAAAAGCATTACAAAGGAGAGCAGCGCAAACAGCCATGTCCGCCTTCTCCAGTTCTCCCTCATCTGGGCGGCAAGTTCCGAAAAGGAGTGCCCGTTATGCGGTTTTTCAGTCTTCCATAAGGAACTTTTTAACGTCATAGCCCGCCACCTCCGTCTCGCTGATAAAGATCTCCTCCAGGGAAAGGGGCAGCATCTCAAAAAACACTGTCTCGATCCTGCCGAACTTCGCTTCCACCATCTCCCGGCTCCCGCGCACCGTAAAGGTATGCAGCGTCCCCCGCGCCTCCTCCTGCAAAATATCCACGCCCTGCAATGCTGCCTTCCACTCCCCGGGATTTTTCAGGACGCACTGCACCTTCTGGATATTGCACTTCATCTCCTCCAGCTCCTTTGAGAGCAGCACGCCGCCCTTGTGGAGCAGTCCCACATGGTCGCAGATATCCTCCAGCTCCCGCAGATTGTGGGAGGCGATGACCGGCGTAAACTCCCGCTCCTCCATGGTCTTAGCCAGAAGCCCCTTCACCCCCTGCCGCATCACCGGGTCAAGGCCGTCAAAGGTCTCATCGCAGAGCAGATACCGGGTTCCCGCACAGATCCCCAGAAGAAGCGCAAGCTGTTTTTTCATCCCCTTGGAGAACGTGTGGATCTTCCGCTTTTTATCCAGCCCGAACTTATCAAGCGCATCATAAAACTTCCCGCCATCGAAGGACGGATAGACGCGGGCATAGTACCGCTCCATCTCCGCCGCGTCCGCATTGTTGAAAAAATAGGGCTCGTCGGGGATAAAGAAAAACCTCCTCTTCGCCTCCCTGTTATCGTAGACCGGCAGGGTATCGATAAAAATCTCCCCCTCATCCGGGCGGTAAATTCCTGTCGCCAGTCTCAGTACAGTGCTTTTTCCAGCGCCGTTTGTTCCAATCAGCCCGAAAACATTTCCCTCTTTTATCGTTACGCTGACATGATCTACCGCTATGATGTTGTCAAAATGTTTTGTCACGTTCCTTATCTCAATCATGTTTCGTATGTACTCCTGTTTTTGTTATCACATGCCATCTCTCAAATATGGAACCTGTCCCGTCCCTCTTCCCGTGTGGATCACCCTGCCTGCTCCGGCAGAATTTTCTGCGCTGCTCACTCCTTTACCTGCTCCAACAATTCCTGCAGCGGAATGTTCAGCTCCCTTGCCTCCTTGAACACTTCCGCAAGCTGTTCCTTAAGCCTCTCCTTCCGGATTTCCAGAAGGTTCTCATTATACCTGACAAAACCCCCCCGTCCTTTTATCGTGTAGATAAAGCCCTGCCGCTCCAGCTCCCCGTAGGCGCGCTGGATCGTATTCGGATTGATGGACAGCTCAAACGCCAAAGAGCGCACGGAAGGGAGCTGTGCATCCGGTTCCAGTACGCCTTTTAGTATCAATGTCTGAAATTTTTCAACGACCTGCTCGTAGATCGGCCTTGTATCCTTATAATCTAACATGATCATCAAAACAGGATTCTCCTTTTCAGGTATCAGGGCAGCCGGTACGATGAGGGTGAATCAGTGTACTGAGTGTACTAACTGTCCTAATACACTTGTATCATACCACAGGGGAATCCTTTGTGCAATATAAAATTATGAAAGTGGGCTGCTCCAGTTAATTAACGGTACCGGACGCCGCACTTCTACTCATTGTCCCGGTTCCGAATGAGCAGGACGGACAGAGCCGCTGAGAGGATCAGGCTTACTATCCCAGTGCCCAGGACGATCAGGACTACCCTTGCCGAAAATCCTTCGCCCTCGAGGATGTCTTTAATGACTTCCAGGTTCCCGGCGTTCATCACGCCGAAGAACAGGATAAAACCGGGCAGCATCCGGACAAGCCCCACGACCTGTAAGCCGAGGAACGGCGTCAACAGATAGAGCAG
This sequence comes from uncultured Lachnospiraceae bacterium, assembly GCA_910584915.1. Classification (GTDB taxonomy): domain Bacteria; phylum Bacillota; class Clostridia; order Lachnospirales; family Lachnospiraceae; genus 1XD8-76. The sequence goes on along the minus strand of CAJUDM010000012.1, from coordinate 122,110 downwards.
CACATTCTGCAGCGCCAGGAATAAAAAGGTTACCCCCAGAAGGCACAGAAGGACCGGTATTTCCAACATACCGCCTGTGCGCCCTGTCAGCCTTATGATGCCGGCGGAGGCGAGCCCCACAGCCGCGCACAGCACAATACAGAGCACGCCGCCGAGATACCTCCCAGCCACTTTCTGCCACATACTGCCGGGCACAAGGGCAGTGAACGATACCGTCTGTTTTGTGACGCTGAACGCCGTGCCCGCCATGATCAGCCCGCAAAAGAGCATGTATGCCACTGCCCCCGTGCCGTTTTTCATGGAAAATGCCATGCTGACGATTCCGAAGATCGCGATCATGTACAACATCCCATATTTAATATTCATAAAATCACATTCTATATAACCAATTATTTGTTTCATATTTGTATCCTTATTTGAGTTCCGTATGCACCCTTCCAGTACACCGGTTGTGGAAGACAATTTACTGCTGCTTTGCATCAGTAAATCGTCTTGTGCACTGTTCGGGCATATGCTGTTTTCCAGTTCCGCATATATTGTTGACAGTTACATGTTTTACATTTTATATTTCCAGCTTATCATGCCCCTTCATCAGGTAGCTCATGATCTGGCTGATGGTGGGTTTCTCCATCACTGTTTCGGCGGGCAGAAGAGCCGCGTTGTCGGAGGGGATCAGGGCGGAGAATCCGTAGGCGGAGCGCTTTACACCGAGCAGGTACTTCGCGATATCCTCTCTTGCGAGCAGCGCCTCATCTCCCTTTACGAGAATAAAGTTCTCCGTCAGCGCCTCCTTCGTATCCTGCAAGAGCACCCTTCCGCCCTCCACCATCACGATATAGTCCGCGATCTGTTCCAGATCATCTATGATATGTGTGGCAAACAGGACGCTGTGCCCGCCGTCCTCGATATAATGTTGCAAAAGGTTTAAGATCTCCTCCCGAAACAGCACATCCAGCCCGTTCGTCGCCTCATCCAGTATCAAAAGCCGCGTCTCCCTCGCCAGCACTGCCGCAAACATCAGCTTTACCGTCATACCTGTGGAGAATGTGGAAAACCTTTTCTTCTCCGGCAGTTCCCATTCCCTCACAAGGCGGTAAAATTTCTCCTTCGAAAAAGTCGGATAAAACTGCTTTAACAAAAGCGCCGCATCCCTCACTTTCATCGTCGGCGGGAAGTAGGGCACGCTGCTGACATAGCCGATCTTTTCCTTATACAGGATCGGATCTTCCTCATACCGCTTTCCGTCCAGCAGCACCTCCCCCTCCTCCATCCTGCGGGTCCGGGTGATCAGCCCAAGCGTGGTACTCTTCCCCGCACCGTTCGGTCCCACATAGCCCATAATATAACCCCCAGGGAGCGTAAAGGATACTTTATCCAACAAAAACCCTTTATATCGCTTGGAGAGATTTCTCACCTCAAGCACCGGTACTTCCTCCCAATATCCTCTGTTATCCATTATCAAATACCTCGTTTCCACGTGCCTCTTGCTGTTTCGATCTGCCTTGCCGGATTTATATCAGGCACGCAGGATATAATCCATCCTCTCAGTTTTCCCGCCGCATTTTTCTCATACTTCCCATATCGTCTCAAAAATCTCCTGTGCTTCCTTCAGAGGCATCTGCAGTTTCTTCGCCGCTGCCGCCGCCTGCATAAAGCCATCCTCCATCCGCCTCAGATACTGCTCCCGGAGAATGTGGTTATCCGGTGCCAGAACGATGCACCCCTTCCCCGGCACTGTTGTAATAAAACCGTCCGCCTCCAGTTCCTTGTAAGCCCTCGTCGTCGTGATCACACTCACAGCCAGATCCGACGCCATCTTCCGAATAGATGGCAGAACTGTATCTTCCAGAATCTCACCGCTCAGGATCTGTTCCTCAAGCTGCTCCTTGATCTGCAGGTAGATCGGCTTTTCGGACTGATTCGACAATATAATTTTCATCCTTCCTCCATCAGATCATCAGATATTTCCGCGTCTATGTGCCGGTTCAACTCATTTGTCGCGGAAACAGATGATCATTTTACATCTGCGCATACTGTATATATATAATTATATACAGTATGAACGATATGTCAAGAGGAAATTTTAAAACTGCGTTTTTGTTTCACAGGACGCAGTCTTCTATGAATTTCCCCTCATTTTTGTCTGTGACACAAACAAAAAAAGTCCGGGATCCCGTTATGGCATTCCCGAACTTTTTATCTGTCCTCTAAGAAAGGCTCTCACCGCCGCCCCTGCCCGCTTTCCCGCAGAACAGTATCCCGGCAAGCAGCACCACAGGGAATACAATTCCCGCCAGCACACCCATCTTTAAATTGTCGCCCCACGCGCTGGACACTGCGCCCACCAGCGTAGGACCGCCGGAGCATCCCACATCCCCGCCGAGCGCTAACAGCGCGAACAAAGCCGTCCCGCCCTTTGGCAGAGCCGCCGACGCCTTGCTGAACGTGCCGGGCCACATGATTCCCACCGAGAGCCCGCAGACTGCGCACGCCGCCAGTGAAAGCAGCGGGACCGGCAAAAGCGATATCCCGAGATAGGATAAAATACAAAGCCCGCAGCTGTATATCATAAACCGGTCCAGATCGATTCTGTCACCGTATTTTCCGTAAAACGCCCTCGATATCCCCATCAGTATACCGAACGCCATAGGACCTGCCAGATCCCCCGCCGTCTTGGAGATGCCAAGTCCCTTCTCCGCAAAGACAGATGCCCACTGGCTCACCGCCTGCTCGCTCGCCCCCGCGCAGACCATCATGATCAGCAGGATCCAGAACAGTCTGATGCCAAACAACTCTCTCAGGCCAAGCCCCTTTTCCCCCTCTTCCATCAGTGTCGCCATCGGCACCCTGGTAAACACGAACGCATTGCCCAGCGGAACCACCGCCCAGATGAGAGCCAGCATCTTCCAGTTATCGATCCCAAACACCTTAAAAAACAGTGTGGAGAGCAGCACGACCCCCACATGCCCCCAACAGTAAAATGAATGCAGCATGCTCATCGCCTTCTCCTTGTTATCGGAAGGGCACGCCTCCACCACCGGACTCACCAGGACCTCCAAAAGGCCGCCGCCCACGGCATATATCATGACTGCGATCAGAATGCCTGCAAAGGGAGCGGGCAGCACTTCCGGCAAAACTGTCAGACAGACTAACCCCGCCGCCGCCATAATATGGGCGATCAGCATGGAAGCGCGATAGCCGATTCTGTCCACAAATCCCACCGACAGAATATCCACCAGAAGCTGTATACCGAAATTGAACGTCACAAGCAGCGTGATCTGGGAAAGCGGGATCTGATAACTCCTCTGAAATGTCAAAAACAGCAGCGGCACAAAATTATTTACGATCGCCTGTACGATATATCCCACAAAGCAGGCTGTTATTGTCCTGTTATACTGATTCTTCATTTTTACCTCCAACACAATTCTCCAGTTCAGGCCCATTATCGTCACATTATTATATCGGTATTTTTATCGAAAAGCAATTTCTTTATGAAAACCTCAGGTAAAATCTCTCTGCAAGCGATTTTGCGAGTTGTGCAGACGCCAAAATGCGGCTTTGGAACATTTTGTATGCATAATGCGTTCGAAGGACGCCTGTAACATTGAAGCCTCCGTATGATCGACAAGGGGCGGTAATAAGCCGCCCCGTCTCTTCCCTCCATTATTTTGTCGTATCGATCACCGTCTTAAACAGCGCCCTCTCCTCCAGAACCTCCTGGAAGCTTCTGTCCATATGATTGCCCGGTATGCCGTAGCCCTTGATCTCGTCCATATATTCATCATAGTCGCAGAGATACACGTACACTTTAGATATATCGTGTCCCGCCGTCGCCAGTTCGCAGACGTTTGCCGATCCGTTCTCAAGCTTATTTCCATTCGCATCCAGCGCCACCGCGAACGCCATGCCTCCCGCGGGCTCGATCACATTCATGGTCATTTCGACCTGGGATATCTCCAGGCTTTCCAGCCCGAATCCGTCGGCATTTGTCTCGTTCACCGAAATGGTTCGCGCACCACCGTCTCTCTGAGCGATCGTCAGGTCAAATTTCCAGGAGCCGTCCTTCCACCAGTTTTCGTACCTGTTGGGAAACTGATCCAGCTCCGCCGGCAGGGACGCCATATAGTTCCTCCATTCCTCATCGCTCATCTTCTCCAGCTCTTCCCCGCTTTTTATGCCCTCGGGTTTCACCGGTTCTGCCAGGTATCCTATAATCTGGGTGATCTCCCAATCCATCGTAAAGGTGTCCGGCACATCGTATTTCTCCATATAGTCAAAATAGTTCTCATCCGTCAGCCACAGTTCCTCTCCCTGCGCCTCCATCTCCTGCAGTGCCGCCTGGTATCTGCTCCCATCCACATCTATCTCCGAATAGTCGATGCGCATGATACCGATAAATGTATTCGCGTCCTCAAATCTGCCTTCCACATCCCTCTCCGCATAAGTGTACGCCTCGCTGTCATTTGTCCGGAAAGAGTAGTGCTCCATCGTCTTAAGGCGCAGATACTGTGTTCCGTCCACATTCGTCATCATTTCCGGGAATCCCTCTTCGTTTTCCACACGCATACTCACATAAACCGCCTGATTGGAGGCATACTCTTCTGTCAGTGTGACTGTAATATCATGATCCGTTTTCTGATACAGTTCTTTCTCCGCATTTTCTTCTCCGCTTCCCGAAATATCCTCCCCCTCCACGGTATATAATTCTGTGATCTCTCCCTCCGGAAGCTGTCCGAAAGAAAAGATATCCGCCACTTTCGCAAATATTCCACCCAGTATGGGAATCTCTTTTGCCATCACCGGATTCATCGCACAGAATGTAAAGGTGAGCGTCAAAACCGCCGCCGCGCTCACAAGTCCGATGCCGATTCCCTTCCATGGATTGCTATGTTTCTTATTTTTTCCCGTCTGACTTTTCACTGATCTTTTCCCTGAATTCCTTATCATAATGTATGCCTCCTCGATCCTTCTATCGATTATGCCGCTCTCACTCAGGTCCGCTCCCAAAACCGCCCTGAGATCCTGATCTGAAAAATGCTCACGCATGTAAAATTCCTCCTGCTTTCAATTTTTCCTGACTCCCCAAAACGCCGGAAATCTTCTCATTTTGCCCTTCTGCTTTTCTGAGCGCCGGAGAAGTCCGCAATCTCCAGTGTCCCTCCACATCTGCCCGCTCCGCGACCCGCTGATACCTCCTGATCGCGAAGGCTCTCCCTGAGCTGTTCCTTGCCGCGGTGCAGCCTGCTCTTCACAGTATTTTCTTTCATCCCCAGAATCTCCGCTATCTCTTTCGTCGTAAACTCCTCCCCGAAATACAGCTGAAAAATAGTCCTGCTGTCCTCGGGCAATACAAGGAGAAGCTGTTTAAATTCCACATCCGAATTTCCCGTATCATAGCTCCCCTCCTCCGTATACGCCTCCATGCTCACGCTCTTTTTGTTTTTCCGGTAAGTCCTGGTACAGTTATTGATCAGTATCCTGGTGAGCCATGTCCTGAAATATTCCTCCTTTTTCAGAGAGCCTATATGCTCAAAGGCATCCAGTATCGTATCCTGTATGGCATCGGCAACATCCTCGTCATTCCCCAGATATCCGAACGCGACCCGCCGCAGGGACATTCTGCATTCTTCCATCAGGGATATAAACGCCTCGGCATCCCCGCGCTGTGCCCTCTTCACTAACGTATTCATCTTGTCATCCTTCCTCCAAGCACTTCCTTATTTGCGCGCATCTGTTTGCTTTCATACATTAGATAGTTACACGGTGCATTTCGTTGCATGAAACCAAAAAATTATCAATCGAGCAGGGACTCGCCGCGGGGTGCGTGCGGCAAAGCTTCTCATTTCCATGCGTTCTCCGAACGCATTATGAATCCCTGAGCGTAAAAAACAGAGGATAGAAATTCATCCACCCTCTGTTCTTATGATCATTCAAAGCTATGTATTTTCTTTGCCCGTATCGCCGCCTGAAATCTGGCAGTTCGACTCGCAAACGCTACGCCAGTGCCTGCGGCACAGGCACTATACTCCTGTATCGCTGCCTAAAAACCGGCGGTTCCGTTTTCGATCGGATTCACTTTCTGGGTCGCCGCCTCCTGCTCCTTGTAGTAATCCTCAAAAAGCTGGTTGGTCGCATCCAGTGTCTGCTTGCTGATATCAGGGAGATTGCCGCCCCATGTCTTCTCAGCCTGTTTGTAGCCCTTCTCCACTGCGGACTGCAGTTCTTTCATTTTATCCACATCGCCGCCGGAGAGTGCCATCGCAAACTCAAACATCCGCTCGGAAGTCTTCTTCACGCCATAGTAACCGTCCTCAGCGATATCCGCCTGCGCCTGTGATTTCGTCGCGGCATCCACTGTAAAATTGCCGCCTGCAAGGAAACGCCACATATCTGTACTCTGACCGTATGTATTAGCCTGTTTATTGAACAGCTTATGTACCATATCCATCAACTGGTTATGCCTTGCCTCCTGATCGGACTGCAGCTTTGCCACCAGATTGTTTCTCTCACTCTCGGTCATCTTATTGGTCTTTGCCGCGATCTTCGAAGCTGCCGATTCGGTCTTTACCACCTTATCGCTGCTCTCCTCCTTGCTGTTTTCAAGCGCTTTCTTTCCCTCCTCGGAAAACTGTACCGTAGCACCGCTCTCTGCAGCAGCCTTCTCGCTCTTCGTCTCGCCGGTCGCCGCCTGCGTATTTGCGTAGGATGTGCCTACCGCTCCTGTGTAAGACTGTGAATAAGCATCAATACCTAATCCCATTTTTTGATCCTCCTCCGTGAATTGTTGTATTTTCGATAAATAAACTGTACCCTGCTCTTTTTCAGATAAAACCGTCCTCAGTCCTTATCGAAAACTGCTTCCATCAAAATCCGTTTTATGGATAACACATGTTTATGTTATACTTTATATCGACATACTCCCTGTAAAACTTTAGGGTGATTTTACTTTTTTTCTAATTTCTTCCTGCATCAGCCTATTCTCACTCCACAAACACCACATTATACCGATCGATACACTGCCCCAAAACATAAGAAAAATGCTCCATGGAGCCAAGCGGTGCGCCGGAATGGCTCATATCCGGAAGTTCGCCGCTCTCCGCCTGCTTCATCATCCACTCGAGGGCATCGATCAGGCCGTCAAGGAGCCCGTCAAACGGGCGGGAATTGGACAGAGACTCTTTGATCAGCTGATCGTTATCCGCAGCCGCCGCGTCAAAATCCGCTACAACCGCCACCAGCTCATCGTGCAGCCTCCGGATTTCCGCAAGATCCAGTTCATTGAGGTTTCCATCGTCCACTCCCTGCGCATAAGCCTCATTCAACACTTCCCTTCCGATAGAGATCGCCCTGCTGGCATTGTAATTGATCAGCATCCCCTCCTCTTTCAGCCGGTTCTCCTCCTCCTCGGTCCGCGCCACGCTCATCTCGGCGATCGCCGCCACAAACTCATACCCCACCTCCCCGAGCGCATCCGCGTTCGCATAGATGACAGCATGGTACTCCTTCGCCTTCTGGTACTGGTTCTCCGCGTAGTCATGGTTATTGCTGATCGCCGAAAAGACTTCCATCAAAGCCCGGAGCGGCTCCTCCATCTCCTTCACCATGTCGTCCAGCTCACCGTAATCCGGCTCCATCTCCGCGAGCAGCAGACAATAGTCAAGCGTATCCGTATTCTTACCGTAAATACAGTAACCGTACGTCAGCCCGGTGTCCGGCAGCAGAGAAAATTCTTCCGCATAATCCACCACCTCATAGTAGTAACCGACCGTATCCAGGACATCTACAATGTCATTGTTCAGGCTCACATAATAATTGTACTTGAGCAGATCCATCTGCTCTGGGGAAATCTCATCTTCCGCATTCTCCGCATCCTCTGCGCGCTCCCCATCCCCCGCTCTCTTCGCGCCTTCCGCCTCCGCGGGAGCCTCCCGGAAATGCCCGCCTTTCCGCTTTGACCTCGGCTCCTCCTCCTCTCCGCTGCCGCCGCACCCCGACAAAACGCAGGATGTGATAAGAAGTATCGCCATACCCTTTATCAAACTGCTCCTTTTCATAGTAATCCTCCATGCTGCCAACACCTGCAAATTTGTCTGTGAAAAATTTATTTTTCACAGTACGCACCTCTCGTTCCTTACTTTGCAAACTGACTGTTATACAGATTCGCATAAAAACCGCCCTGCGAAAGCAGCTTTCTATGATCTCCCTGCTCGATGATATTCCCGTCCTTCATGACAAGGATGATATCCGCCTCCTTGATCGTGGACAGCCTGTGCGCCACGATAAAACTGGTCCTGCCCTGCATCATCTTCGCAAAAGCATTCTGGATCTTCAGCTCCGTCCTTGTATCGATGGAAGAGGTCGCCTCGTCCAGAATCAGCATCGGCGGCAGCGCCAGCATCACCCTGGCAATGCACAGAAGCTGCTTCTGCCCCTGAGAGAGAGAATCCCCGTCTTCACTGACAACCGTGTCATATCCCTGCGGAAGGCGCTTGATAAAACTGTGGGCATGCGCCGCCTTCGCCGCCTCCATCACTTCCTCCTCGGTGGCATCCTCTCTCGCCATCGCGATATTCTCCCGGATCGTCCCGGTCTTTAACCAGGTCTCCTGCAATACCATACCGTAACCGTCCCGCAGCCCCGCGCGGCTCATCTCCATGATGTCCGTCCCCGACACAAAGATCCTGCCGCTGTTCACATCGTAAAACCGCATCAGCAGATTGATCAGCGTCGTCTTGCCGCAGCCCGTAGGGCCCACGATCGCCACCCGCTCTCCCTTTTTTACCCGCAGATTGAAATCTTCGATCAGATGCTGCCCCGGCACATAAGAAAAAGAGACATGGTCCAATGTCACGCTGCCGTCAAAATGTTCCACCACCGCAGGATGCTCCGGCTCAGGGCTCTGAGGCTCCTCCTCGATCAGTTCAAAAATCCGGGAGGCGCATGCCAGCGCATTTTGCAGTTCCGTGATCACGCCGGATATCTCATTGAAAGGCTTTGTATACTGGTTCGCATAGCTCAGCAGACAGGACAACTCTCCCACTGTCACCGCGCCGCCAAGGAAAGCGATAAATCCCGTCGCATGCCCGCCGCCGATGGCAAGGCAGGCGCCCAGTATCGCCACCCCCGCATACACCATATTGTTCACAAACCGGGTACAGGGATTGGTCAGCGAGGAAAAAAAGATCGCCCGCAGAGAGCACTTCTCCAGCCTGCCGTTGATCTCGTCGAAGCGCCCCAGCACCCTGTTCTCCTGTCCGTACGCCTGCACCACCTTCTGGTTCCCGATCATCTCATCGATCAGCGCCGTCTGTTCCCCTCTCGTCTTCGACTGCAAAAGGAACATATCGTGGGTCCTCGTCGCGATAAACTTTGCCACAAATAATGACAGAGGTGTCATAACTACCACAAGCAGCGTGATCCCCACATTGATCGACAGCATGAAGCCCAGCGTGCCGAGGATCGTGATCACACCGGTGAAAAGCTGGGTAAACCCCATCAGCAGCCCGTCCGCGAACTGATCCACATCCGCGATGATCCGGCTCACGATATCCCCGTAGGAATGCCCGTCAATATATTTGAGCGGCAGCTTCTGGATCTTCTCAAAAGCCTCCTCCCTCACATCCCGGATCACCTGATAAGTGATCTGGTTATTGCACACATTCATCAGCCACTGCGCGAGCGCCGTCAACAGGATCACCACCGCCATCTTCTTCGCCAGCGCATACAGCCCCTCGTTCACCATCCACCCCGTAAAATCCACTTCCCCGGGACCGATGATACAGTCGATCGCCCTGCCGCACAAAATCGGAAAATACAACGTGAGAGCCACCGTCAACGCCGCCAGCAGGATCGATATCACAAGAATCCATCTGTACCTGCTGATATGATCAAGCACCTTCTTCAACGTACCCTTTTTTCCCTCTCTCATACCTGCTCCCCTCTCTCAAACTGCGAATAATAAATCTCCTGATACACCTCACAGGATTTCAGCAGCTCCTCATGGGTTCCCTGCCCCGCGATCCTTCCGTCATCCAGCACCAGGATCTTATCCGCATACATAATGGAAGCCGCCCTCTGGGAGACGATAAACACCGTCATATCCTCCGACGCATTCCGGATCGCCCTGCGCAGCGCCGCGTCCGTGGCAAAATCCAGCGCCGAAGCGCTGTCGTCCAGGATCAGTATCTCGGGCCTGCGGACCACCGCCCGGGCGATCGCCATACGCTGCCTCTGCCCGCCAGAAAGGTTCTTGCCGCCCTGCTCGATCTCGAAGGCAAGGCCGCCCTCTTTCTTCTCCACAAACTCCTTCGCCTGGGCGATCTCCAGCGCTTCCCACATCCGCTCATCCTCTGCCGGAGACGTTCCCTGGGGTTCACTTTCCCCATCCACAATACCCCACCGCAGGTTCTCTCTCACCGTCCCATGGAACAGCACAGACTTCTGCATCACGATACCGATCATTGCCCGCAACGCAGCCAGAGGATACTCTCTCACGCTCCTTCCATCCACCAGCACCTCGCCCTTTGAAGCGTCGTAAAACCTCGGCAGCAGATGCACCAGTGTGGTCTTACCCGAACCCGTACCGCCGATGATGCCCACCGTCTGCCCTTTTTCCACCGTGAAATCAATATCCGTCAGCGCATCCGCACCGGCATCTTGATAGGAAAAGTCCACATGCTTAAACTGAATATAGGCGCCGCCGTCCTGCCGCTTCTCTCCATCCCGCGGCGAAAAATCCGCCTCCCCCCGGGGCAGGGAACTCTCCATGTCCAGCACTCCCGCTATCCTGTCCGCGCAGGCAAAAGCCTTCGTCACCGTGATGATCAGGTTTGCCAGCTTCACCAGCTCCACCAGGATCTGGGACATATAATTGACTAACGCGATCACTTCTCCCTGGGTCAATATCCCGTTATCCACCCGCACGGCACCGGTCCAGATCAGCACCACCGTCGCCGCGTTCACGATAATATAAGTCACAGGATTCATGCAGGCGGAAAACCTTCCCACAAACATCTGCATCCTGGTCAGATTCTGGTTTTCCTCCGCAAAGGCTTCCAGCTCCTCATCCTCCCTGTTGAAGGCGCGGATCACTCTGACGCCTGTCAGGTTCTCCCTGGTCCTGCCCAGCACCCTGTCAAGCCCCGCCTGCACCTTCTTATAGAGCGGAATACTGATCAGCATGATCCCGAACACAACGATCGAGAGCAGCGGGATCGTCACCACAAAGATGAACGCCGCCTTCACATCGATCGTAAATGCCATGATCATCGCCCCGAACACGATAAAAGGCGAGCGCAGAAACAGCCGCAGCACCAGGTTCACCCCGGACTGCACCTGATTGATATCGCTTGTCATCCTCGTGATCATCGCCGCCGTGCCCAGCTTATCCATCTCCGTGTAGGAGAGGGACTGAATATGGGAAAACAGCGAATGCCGCAGGCTCGTCGCAAACCCGGTCGCCGCCTTCGCCGCAAAATACTGCGCCGTCACGGAACACACAAGCCCGACCGCAGCAAGAAGGAGCAAAACGCCCCCCATCTTCCAGACAAACCCGTAATCCTTCCCGCTGATCCCCGTGTCCACGATCCGCGCGATCACCAGCGGCACAAACAACTCAAAAGAAGCCTCCAGCAGCTTAAACAAAGGCCCCAGCACCGACTCCTTCTTATAATCCTTCAAATAGACAAGTAATTTTCTCATAGCTACTCCAGTTTATATAATCTCTATCGCTTCCTGCACATTCCGCACGCCCACCAGCGTGATGCGGCACCCTTCCTGACATGCCGCCCTGTTGCTCTCCGGCAGGATGACCGTGGAAAACCCGAGCTTCTCCGCCTCCTTCACCCGCTCCTTCGCCATGCTGACCGCGCGCACTTCCCCGCTTAAGCCCACCTCCCCGAACACCACCACATCCTCCCGGATGGGCCTGTTCTTAAAGCTGGACGCGATCGCCATCACGATCCCCAAATCGATCGCCGGCTCCTGCACCCTGATGCCGCCCGCCACATTCACATAGGCGTCACAGTCCCCGATCTGCATTTGAATCCGCTTCTCCAGCACCGCCATCAGCAGATTGATCCTGTTAAAATCCGTGCCTGTCGCCTGCCTTTTGGGAAAACCGAAATTTGTCCGGCAGACTAACGCCTGAATCTCCAGCATGATCGGACGCGTCCCCTGGCTGGACGCCGCCACCACCGAACCGTTCGCCCCCTCGGGCCTGCCCGACAACATAAATTCCGAAGGATTCTTCACCTCGACAAGCCCCTCCGGCCGCATCTCAAAGACACCGATCTCATTGGTGGAGCCAAACCTGTTTTTCACACTGCGCAGAATACGGTAGGAGGCGTAGCGGTCCCCCTCAAAATACAGCACCGTATCCACCATATGCTCCAACACCCGCGGCCCCGCCACGGTGCCCTCCTTCGTCACATGCCCCACCAGGAAAATGCACACATTCAGCCCTTTTGCGATCTGCAAAAGCCTCCCGGTCACCTCCCTGACCTGGGACACAGAGCCCGGCGCCGAACTGACTTCCTCCCGGTACATGGTCTGGATCGAATCGATGATCACTACCGACGGCGCTGTTTTTTTGATTGCCTCCTCCACCGCATCCAGGTTGGTCTCACAGAGCAGCGACAGCGAATCCGAAAACTGCCCCAGCCGCTCGGCGCGAAGCTTGATCTGCTGCAGGGATTCCTCCCCCGATATGTAGAGCATCTCCCTGCGATCCTCCGCCATGCGCTGACAGACCTGCAAAAGCAGGGTGGATTTTCCGATGCCCGGATCTCCCCCCACCAGCACAAGGGAACCCTTCACGATACCGCCGCCCAAAACCCGGTCCAGTTCCTCGATGTGGGTGGTAAACCGCTCCTCATCCCCGCTCTCGATCTCCCGCAGCCTCACGGGTTTACTGCTTTCCGCACGGGAAAAAGAGGCCTTTCCGCCTCCCATCTTTGGTGTGGAGGATTGCCGCACGCTCTCCTCCACAAAAGTATTCCACTGTTTGCACCCCGGACACTGCCCCAGCCACTTGCTGGACTCATACCCGCATTCCTGACAAAAAAATACGGTCGTCTGTTTTCCTTTCGCCATACCATTCCCTTTTATATATCTATACTTATTTCTTCAGTATTCTACCGCATTTCCACAACCCCCTATAAGCCATAATCAGCCGGGATGGAAATAAAATTCTCAAGGTTAGAGCGCGAGCGCGGCGACGGAGAATTTTATTTCCATCCCGGCGTCCGCCATCACCGCTTAACAGTAAACGTCACCTTCTCCTCCTTCCACCCCGCAGATACGGTATCCCCGCTCTTTACGCGGTCTGACAGGATCTCCTCCGCCAGCGCATCCTCCACCACGGTCTGGATCGCCCGGCGCAGGGGCCTTGCCCCCATTTTCAGATCCGTATATTTATCCACCAGATGGGCTTTCAGCGCAGGAGTGATCTTCAAAGTGATATCCATCTGCTTTTTGCTCCTTCTGATCAGATTTTCTGACAGGAGTGTCACAATCTCCCTCATATTATCTTTGTCGAGCTGATGGAATACCATGATCTCATCCACCCTGTTAATAAACTCCGGCTTGAACAGCTTTTTCACTTCCTCCATGACATTCTTCTTCATGGTCTCGTAATCCTGCTCCTTGGACCTGCCGGAAGAAAAGCCGAGGTTTTTCGGCTCCACGATCCGCTTTGCCCCCACATTGGAGGTCATGATCAGGATCGTGTTCTTAAAACTCACCTTGCGCCCCTTGGAATCCGTGATATGCCCGTCGTCCAGCACCTGGAGCAGGATATTGAACACATCCGGGTGCGCCTTCTCGATCTCATCGAACAGCACCACCGAATAAGGATTCCTTCTCACCTTCTCGCTGAGCTGTCCGCCCTCGTCGAAACCCACATAGCCCGGCGGGGAACCGATCATCTTGGACACCGAATGCCCCTCCATATATTCGGACATATCCACCCGGATCAGGGCGCTCTCCGAACCGAACATGGCTTCCGCCAGCGCCTTGCTGAGCTCCGTCTTCCCGACGCCGGTGGGACCGAGGAACAGAAACGACGCGATGGGCCTGTTCGGGTCCTGTAAGCCCACCCTGCCTCTGCGCATGGCTCTGGATACGGCAGTCACCGCCTCCTCCTGCCCGATCACTCTTTTGTGCAGGATGGATTCCAGTTTCAGCAGCTTCTCGCTCTCCTTCTCCTCCAGCTTCTGCAACGGGATCTTGGTCCACATGGAAGTCACGGCGGCAATGTCCTCCTCCGTCACCACGTAACTCTTTTCCATCCGCTCCCGCTCCACCTTCTCCTTCAGGCGGTTATATTTTTTCACCAGCTCATCCTGCTCCTGCTTCTGCTCACTCGCCTGGAGATACGCCTCGAAGCGGATGGAGCGCTCTATCTTGATATCCAGTTCCTTGATCTGCGCCTCCAGCTCATAGAGCTTTTCGGGTGTCTTCATGATCTTGAGCCTTGCCGCCGAGGAAGCCTCATCGATCAGGTCGATCGCCTTATCCGGGAGCCTTCTGTCGTTGATATAGCGGCTGGAGAGGCGCACCGCCGCCGAAAGCGCCTCCTTCGTGATCGTCACACGGTGGTGATCCTCATACTTGGAAGCGATTCCCTCCAGGATGGCGATCGCCTCCTCCTCCGTGGGCTCCTCCACCGTCACCGGCTGGAAACGCCGCTCCAGCGCAGCATCCCGCTCCACGTACTTCCTGTACTCCTCTATCGTCGTGGCGCCGATCAGCTGAATCTCGCCTCTGGCAAGAGAGGGCTTCAAAATATTGGACGCATCGATGGCGCCCTCCGCGCCGCCCGCGCCGATCAGCGTGTGCAGCTCATCTAAAAACAGAAGCACGTTGCCGCTCGCGATGACCTCCGCGATCACCTTCTTGATCCGCTCCTCAAACTCGCCCCGGTACTTACTGCCGGCAACCATACCCGACAGATCCAGCACCAGCACCCGCTTATCCTGCACCGTGTAGGGCACATTCCCCGACACGATCCGCTGCGCCAGCCCTTCCACCACGGCGGTCTTGCCCACGCCGGGCTCTCCGATCAGACAGGGATTGTTCTTCGTCCGCCTGCTGATGATCTGGATCACCCGCTGTATCTCGGACTCCCTGCCCACCACCGGGTCCAGTTTTCCCTCCTTCGCGAGGGCTGTCAGATCCCTGCTGTACTGTTCTAACGTGGAGCCTTTCTTCTTCTGCTGCCCGCGGTTTTTCATCAGGTCCGTCTTATATAGGTTCGGATCTTCTCCGATGGCATAGAGAGTGTCCGCGTACACCTTCTGCGCGGACATCCCCATCGTCGTGAGCAGCCGCACCGCCACATTGTCGCTCTCCTTGATCATGGCGAGCAAAAGGTGTTCCGTCCCGATCAGATCGGAGCCGAAACGTTCAGCCATTCGGCCCGCCTCCTCCAAAAGGATCTTTGCCTTCGGGGAATATCCCTCCCGCTCTTTGATCACAACACTGACTTCCGGCACGATATAATCCTGAATCAACTGTAAGAGCCTTCCCTCATCCATCCCGTTCTCCGCGAGAACTCTGGACGCCACGCTGTTATCCTCGCGGTAAAGCCCAAGCAGGATATGCTCCGTCCCGATATAGCCCTGTCCCGATTTGCGCGCCGCCTTCGCCGCCCTCTGCAAAACGGATTTTGCTTTTTCTGTATAGGGGGATTGCATCACATGCCTCCATTCCAATAATATTTTTTAAATATCCTCATCCATATCTATGAAGGAAAAATCCGGTTCATCCTCTTCCCTTGTGATAAAATTTTTCGGCTTCCACTCCACATCGCCCCTGGATGAACTCCGGGCGGGCGCTTTCTCCTGAGGCGCCGGCGCTCTTCTCGCCTGCTGTCCGGGCTGCGGGCTCCTGGTTCTTGTCCCGGCGGGAGCGGGCCTTCTTGCAGCTTCCCCTTCCGGCCTTCTCGCCTGGGGCTGTCTCTGCGCGCCTCTTCCATCAGCCTCCGCTCTCCTCTGTGCGCCTGCCGCCGGCGCGGGCCTTCTCGCCGCTCCCGCCTCGGGCCTGCGCTGCGTCCCTCTCGGGTTTCTCTCTTCCCTTATGTCCGCTTCCCGGCTTCTGCCTGCTCTCTCCGGTTCCGCCCTCGTCCTTCTCCTCACGGGCGGTGCCTCGCGGAAGTCATCATCGTCATCGTCGTCCTCATCATCCTCATCGTCCTCATCCTTCAGATCATGATACTTAAACCCGAAGAAGCCCGCCATGAGAAGGGTGATCACGAACAACACCGCAAGGACGATCACGGCGATCTTCATCTTTCCGATCTCTTTATCCTTGATCTCCAGATTGTTGGTATTCATCTCGTCAGCCTGCATGAGCTGCTCCAGTTTGTAACGCTTCTGCGCGATATTGTCATGGACATACCAACAGTCCACGCCCTCGGAGTCCGGCTCGAAAAACAGTTCATAGTCATTATTTGCCACAGAACCGTCCTCTGTGGGCATATCACCGTAAATATCTTCCAGGTCACCTTCGCCGCCCTCCGCGGCTCCTTCGCCTTCCGCCGACCCCTCTGCGGGCTCCTCCGTGCCCACGATTTCCCCGAGTTCCACAAAATCCGACCGGATATAGCCGCTCACATTGGAACCGTTATTGATAAAGTTCACCTGATACCATGTATTACCCTCGCTGTCCGAGGAAGTGCCTGTCAGCGTCACCGCCGCGCCGCTCGACAATTTTGCCACCGAACTTGAACTGGCGGATGCCTCGGAACGCACATTGACATTATCCTGCTTCACCGTAGCCGCCTGGGAAGGCATCGACTCCACCGTGGAGGACGCCGATGTCTGCACCGGCTCCGTCTCCACCGTGGTCGTGGACGCCGTCAGCGCCGCATCTCCCTCCGCCGCTTTCTCCACCGTATCCGCGCGCACATAACCGGACACATTGTTGATGGAAACTTTATACCATGTATTCCCGTCAGTTCCCTGCTCCTCACTGTACACATCAAGCCTGTCGCCCGCGTTTACCGCGGTCATCACCTCGCTGTCCGTACCTGCCGCATTGCGCACCCGCGTATTGTCGCTCTTGACAACAACCCAGTAAGCCCTGCTCACCGAACTGTTCAGATATAACATCCCGATCATACACAATACCGTTACTATAGTACCTCTGACTAACCTTTTCCCTCTCATGTAGAACCTCTCTTACTCTCTTTTTATAAATTTGTATACAAATATATATAAAATCTGTCATTTCCCGCTTCCAGTGTCCGAAGTCTGCAGGACCTTGCAAGATTTTACAACTCCATAATAGTGTTGCCGATATCCCTCCGCATATACTTATTGCCAAACTGCACCCACTCGGTGGCACTGTAAGCATTTTCCCTGGCTTTTTTCAGGTCGGCGCCCTTCGCCGTGATCCCCAGCACCCTGCCGCCGTTCGTGACAAGGGTTCCGTTTTCGTCAAACTTTGTGCCGGCATGGAAACAGTAGTATCCTTCCTCTTTCTCAAAGCGCTCGAGCCCCGTGATGGCAAACCCCTTTTCATAGTGCAGCGGATATCCCTCGGAAGCCAACACCACACAGACCGCCGCATTGTCCTCAAACTCCAGCTTTATCTCATCAAGCCTTCCGTCTATGCAGGCTTCCATCACTTCCAGAATATCGTTCTTCATCCTCGGCAGCACCACCTGCGCCTCCGGATCTCCGAACCTGGCGTTGTATTCTAACACCTTCGGTCCCTTCTCCGTCAGCATCAGCCCGAAGAAGATAACCCCCTGAAAAGGCCGTCCCTCCTGCGCCATAGCATCCACCGTCGCCTGATAAATATACTTCCTGCAGTAGTCATCTATCTCTTCCGTGTAGAAGGGACTGGGTGAAAAAGTACCCATACCGCCGGTGTTAAGCCCGGTATCGTTATCTCCCGCCCGCTTATGGTCCTGGGCGGACGACATGATCTGAATCGTCCTCCCGTCCACAAAGGACAGCACCGAGACTTCCCTCCCTGTCATAAACTCCTCAATGACCATCCGGTTTCCGGCATCTCCGAACTTCTTGTCCTCCATGATCGTCCTCACGCCGTCCTGCGCCTCCTCCGGGGTACTGCAGATCAGCACGCCCTTCCCCAGCGCAAGCCCGTCAGCCTTCAACACGATCGGATAGTCCGCCGTCTCCAGATATCGAAGCGCCTCCTCCGCATCGTCAAAGGTCTCATATGCCGCCGTAGGGATATGGTATTTTTTCATCAGATCCTTGGAGAACGCCTTGCTGCCCTCCAGGATCGCCGCGTTTTTCCTCGGCCCGAAGGTGCGGATGCCCGCCGCCTCCAGCTCGTCCACCAGGCCGCCCACCAGAGGATCATCCATGCCTACGATCACAAGACCGATCTTCTTTTCCTTCGCAAAAGACACCAGTTTCTCAAATTCCATCGCACCGATGGGCACACACTCCGCCACCCGGGATATTCCCGCATTCCCCGGTGCGCAGTAGATCTTTCCCGCCCTGGCGCTCTTTGCAACACTCTGCGCAATGGCGTGCTCCCTGCCGCCGCTGCCGACAATTAAAATGTCCATTTTTAACCTCCGTTTCGATTCCTGTATGCATCACACTTTTCGATGCATTCGTCACACTTTTCGATACATTCGTCACGCTTTTTTGATGCATCCGCTCCGTTTCACCACAGCCTGTCAGTTTATCATTCTCTCAATCTTACACCGATGCACTTTGCTTCCTTTTTCCTTATCATAACCGATGCCCACCAGCAGGATCTCTCCCGAATACCCTGCAAGTGCCTGTACATACCGTCTATCTTTAATCTGGCGGATCGCCGCTTCCGCTGACTTATTGTATTTTAGTTCTACCACAAACGCCGGCTTTTTGCAAAACGGCAACGGTAAAAACACAATATCCGCAAAACCGTCCCCCGCAGGCATCTCTCTGATCATCCTGTAATCTTTCCTCGCGCTGTAATAGGCAAGCCCTATGGCACAGGCAAGGGAATTCTCATCATGGTAAGTCAGTATGGATGCCACTTCCATATGCGCCCTCTCAAGCCCCTTTGCCACACTTTCCTCCCTGCCCGAAAGCGTATCCTCGAGAAGCTTTTCCGAAGCCCTCAGAATACGCATAATCTCCTGCCACCCGCCCACGCTCATGGCATTTTCAAACTCCCGGACGATCTCCCTGTTCGGAATAAAGGCTTCCTCCCTCTCTGCGTCATAGGCGAGATACCCCAGATGGATGAGCAGCGTCAACACATCGTCCTTTATCCGGAAATTCCGCATATCATTCTGAAAACTTTGTGTGTTCACCCTGATCCGCTCTCCGCCCAACATCTGCACGATGTCCTCGCGGAGCCCGTCAAAATCCATATCCATATATATTTTCAGTGCGTCATAGGTTTCCGTAGATGTCCAGTAATTAGAAAACCTGCGGCGGTGCATCGCCTCCACCACGGACTTCGGATTATAGATATGGCGGTATTTTGTGAACTGATATCCGTCATACCAGCTTCCAGCCTCCGCAAAATCCATGGCATACCGTTCACACAATTCCTGTACTTCCGTCTCCGTAAAACCGGTATATTTCTCAAAAAAGCTCTGGTCAATCATGGAAAATTCCCAGAACATATTGAGCGCGGAATGCTGCCCGTACTTCTTTACCGGAAGAATGCCCGTCATGTACGCCAGCGCCACATAGGGCTGATCTTTCAGAAGGTTTCTCAGAAAATCAAGATACTGTTTCTGGAGCCCCTCCGACTCCTGCCTCTCCCGCATCACACAATCCCACTCGTCTATCAGGAAAACGAATTTTCTGCCTGTAACGGCATAGATCTCCCCTAAGATAACAGCAAGTATCGTTTCCCGCTCAGAAAACAAGTTCCCATATACTCTGCGTATCTCTTCCACAACCTTCTGCTCCAGATATTCCGTAACCGACTGATCCTTCGCGCTAATCAGAAAATGCTGCATATTCAGATAAATCACTTCATACTGATTCAGATTTTCCTCGAACGTCGGATCACTCTCAATTTCCATCCCGCCAAACAATTTCCGGGAATCACAGCCACAGCTATAATAAGCCGCGAGCATCCCGAGCGCCATCGATTTCCCGAAGCGCCTTGGCCTGCTGACACAGATAAACTGCTGCTCCGTGTCCAGATATTTATTTGTGAGGGCGATCAGTCCCGTCTTATCCACATAAATCTCAGAGCGGACCGCCCGCCGGAAACCATCGTTATCCGGATTTAAATAAATCCCCATGCCATATCCTCCGGCAAACCTATCTGTCGCTTCTATATACTAATCACTAACATTCTTCCAACCTGTAAATATATTTCACCTTACCGGAATCATCCTGCTTATCAAATACATACAGCCTGCCACACTCAGGGCAGCGCCAGGCCTCATAATCAGCCATATCCATCCAGTCCATAAATTCAAAAAGATATTGATCGGGATCACCAGAAAACAAAGGAGGCTTATCTGATAATTCACAGGATCTGGCATCAGAAAACACAGTAAATACAATATCATTTGGTATAGCGCCATTCCACATGGAATAGCCGCATTTACAATCTAAATGTGCCATACTGACCGTTCCCCTCCGGCTTCATCCTGATACTTCACCGACACTTTCCCATCCGCAGCCATCACCCGTCCCGCTGCGATCAACTCGATTGCCTCCGGCAGCAAGACCCACTCCGCCTCCTCCATCACCCGGTGCTGTAAGATCTCAGGGGTGTCGCCCTCCTTAACCATCACAGGCTTTTGCAGGATAATGGGGCCGGTATCGGTTCCCTCATCCACAAAATGGACCGTGGCGCCGGTCACTTTGACGCCCCGCCTGAGAGCCGCCTCATGTACTTTCAGTCCGTAAAATCCCGTTCCGCAGAAAGAGGGGATGAGCGAGGGATGTATATTGATGATCCTGTTCCGGTAACGCGAGATCATCTCCGCGGGGAGCACCACCAAAAATCCCGCCAGCACGATCAGATCAGGCGATGCCTCGTCCACCGCCGATAAAAACGCCCTGTGGAAAGCTTCCCTGTCCGGAAAATCCTTCGGGGAGACACAGATTCCTTCGATTCCCGCCTCCTGCGCCCGTTTCAGCGCATAGGCACCCGGTTTATTGCTGATCACCCGGACAAGTTCCGCCCTCTCAAGCCTCCCCGCCTTCTTCGCGTCTATGACCGCCTGCAGGTTTGTCCCGCCGCCGGAGACGCAGACCAGTACCCGCAATTTTCCTTCCGCGGCAGTCTCTTTTGTCAACATAACTTAACTCCCTTATCGCCGGCTTCCACGCCGCCCACGATATAAGCCTTCTCTCCCGCCTCTTTTAAGGCTGCCATGGTCTTTTCCGCATCCGCCCTATCCACCGCGAGCACCATGCCGAGCCCCATATTGTAAGTATTATACATCATTTTCTCTTCTATGCCGCCCCTCTCCCGCAGCAGCCCGAAGACAGGAGGAATATCATAACTGTCTTTCTTTATCACCGCGCAGACGCCCTCAGGCAGCATCCTCGGTATATTCTCATAAAAACCGCCGCCCGTGATATGGCTGCAGCCCTTCACGCACACGCCCGCCGCCTTCACGGCTTTCAGTGCTTTCACATAGATCCTGGTAGGTGCGAGAAGCGCCTCGCCCAGCGTCATTCCCAGTACGTCATAATACGTATTCAGGCTCTCCTTCGTCATCTCAAACACTTTCCTGACAAGGGAAAATCCGTTGGAATGCACGCCCGAACTGGCGATGCCGATCAGTATATCGCCCGCCTTGATATCCGCACCGGTGATCATATCTTTCTCGTCCACGATCCCCACCGCGAAACCGGCGAGATCGTACTCCTCCTCGGGCATCAGATCCGGATGCTCCGCGGTCTCTCCGCCGATCAGCGCCGCCTCAGCCTGCACACAGCCTTCCGCCACTCCCTTTACTATAGATGCGATCTTTTCCGGAAAGTTTTTACCGCAGGCGATATAATCCAGAAAGAACAGCGGTTCGCCGCCGGCACAGGCGATATCGTTGACGCACATCGCCACGCAGTCGATCCCGATCGTATCATGCTTGTCCAATACAAATGCCAGCTTTAACTTTGTGCCCACACCGTCCGTTCCTGACACAAGTGTCGGTTTTTCCATCTCCTTAAAACGTTCCATGGAAAAGGCGCCGGAAAATCCGCCGAGCCCCCCGAGCGCCTCCGGGCGCATGGTCCTTTTCACATACTGCTTCATCAGTTCCACGGACTTGTAGCCCGCCTCGATATCTACGCCTGCTTTTTTGTAATCCATCTCTCTCTCCTATTTCAGTTCCGCAGACTCTCTTCCAGTACACTCCAGCCGAAAACAATTTGATGCTGTTTTAACAGGAACCTTCTCAATTTGAATGTGCAAATCGAGAAGCAGCGAATAACTTCACCTGACGGTTCAGTTATTCTTAATTGTTTTGTGCACTGTCCGCTCGTCTGCTGTCTTTCAGTTCCGTAAATGTCACTTACCGTAATTTTTATATCCCGCTTCCTGTAATTTCCGGTCTTTCGCCTGCACTTCCCGCTTCATGTTCTCACTGTACTCTTTCAGCTTTTTCAGCAGCGCCTCATCGGAAGTGGCAAGGATCTTTGCCGCCAGAAGCCCCGCATTTACACCGCCGTTTATCGCCACCGTAGCCACCGGAATACCGGAAGGCATCTGCACGATAGAGTACAGAGAGTCCCTGCCGCCCAGGGATGTGGTATGCATCGGGATCCCGATCACCGGCATCGGAAAGATTGCCGCGCACATGCCCGGCAGATGTGCAGCCATGCCGGCCCCCGCAATGATCACCTTAAATCCCTTTGCCTCGGCTCCCTTCGCGTAAGCGAAAAACTCCTCCGGCTCCCTGTGCGCCGAAAGGATCGTCATCTCATAACCGATACCGAGCTGATCCAGAATCCCCGCCGCCTTCGCCATCACCGGCATATCCGAATCACTGCCCATCACAATACCTACCTGTGCCATGCTCTTATCCTCCTGTGGTCTGTTTTCTATATCAATATGTTTTTTATTCCAAAATCCAGATGTGCACAGCACATCTGCCTCTGCTTCGCAGCTCCCTGATTTTGTCATTACTATGTCAGGTGAAAGCAAATGCTCGTTTCACTCGCGCTTGCTTTCCTCCTGACACGCTATATAGTGTAGCCGATATTCCTGATCTGTGCAACATCAAAACCAAAAACAATCCCGAACAATATCATTTGGTTAACGATCCCGACAACGTGAGGAAAGTAAAGTGCTGACTAAATGATATCGAATCCTAAACTGTCGCCAAATCCCCTACGAAAACTGCTCCACAATACCGCTGATCGCGTTGGCATTCTCCTTGTTCCGATCTACGATCACCGTCATCGCCTCCGTCGTCTCCTCCGTCTGTCTCGCCTTATCCAGCATATCCTCGCTGCTGATATTCTCTGCCCCCGGCACATCCGATACCTCTCTGATCTGGGACTGGATATTCTGCACCGTATCGGCAAAGATACCGGAAGCCTCCGCGATATCCGAAATAATGCGCTGAATGTCCTGGATAGACTGATAGTAATCTCTGGTCGTATCCGCAAATTCCGTAAAGCGGGACTGCACATCATTCTGCAAAAACTGGATGACCTGATCGAAGCATTTCTGCACCTTTCCGATATTGTCCCTCGTCTCATTGCAGATCGCCTGGATCTGCGTTGCCGCCTCGGAGGAATTGCCCGCCAGAGAACCGATCTCCCCGGCTACCACCGCGAAACCTCTGCCCGCCTCCCCGGCTCTCGCCGCCTCGATCGAAGCATTCAGAGACAGCAGATTGGTCTGGCTCGCAATGCTCAGTATTTTCGCCGCCATCTCATCGATGCGCATCAACGTCTGCAGCTCCTCCATCGCCTTTTCGATAGCTTTCTGATTGTCCGCGATCTGCTGTTTTGTGCTCGTCATGGTATTGTCCGCCAGACGCTGCATCCGCTCAACTTCACCCAAAAGCTGCGTCCCGTGAACGCTGCCCTGCTTGATCTGCTGTTCTACCTCCGCCACAACCTGTGCGATCTCCCCTACTTCCTGGTCCACCTTCGTCACGGTCTCGTTGATCTGTTCCGTGTGCTGCGCGAATGTTGCCGCGGCTCTGGTATTATCCGCCACACAGGAGATCAAAACATCGGAAGAATCCTGCATTGCCACAGCGGAATCGCTGAGCGAAGAGGAACAGTCCGTCAATGTCGCCACCATATCCTGCAGTGCTCCGTACAGGGAATCCATCGCCGTCGCGATCTTTCCGATCTCACTCCTCTTTCCGATCCATGGTTCCAGCTTTCTGTTTTTCTGCAGCCTCAGATTACTGAGCCCGATAATGGCTTCCTCCACATACCGCAGAGGCCGCATACTGATCACGATCATCACAAAGGAAAGTACACTGATGATCAATACAAACACTGTGCAGATCTCTCCCAGGATGACCATATTCTCCCTGGCCGTGCTGTAAATATTTTCCTCGCTGTCGTAGGAGATGACTGCCCAGCCATGTTTATCGATATATTGATAACTTACGACAAAATTCTCTTCCTCCCCTTCATAGACCATCTCACCCGCGCTCTGCCCGGCTTTTATCTGATCGATGGCCTGCAGCAGCATCTCATCCTGAATCCCGGTCGCTATCAGGGATTTATCATCCGCGAAAATATAGGTGCCGGTCTCCACATTGATCATATAGTAGCGCTCTGTATCCCCCTCACTTTTCAGCCCGTTTAAAAGCGCCTCCATCTCCTCCGCAAAGGGCCCGCCGCCCACATAGCCCAGAATGGTTTTTCCATCCGTGTCAAAAACCGGACAGTACATAGACAATATCAGTTTTTCGGAAGCCGGAGAAACAATGATACCGGCGTCATACAGCCCGCCTCTCGATGTCATCTCATCCTGCAGCGCCTTAAGCCCTTCTCCCTCTCTTGTCACGATTCCGATGACATTCGGATTGGAGTGCGCGATGACATGGGTATCCCACTCTCCTATGTAGAGCCCCTCCCAGTTTTTCAGGCCTTCATAAAAATATTCTGTATACTCCTGTGCCACCGCCTGCTTTTCCGCGTTGCCCGCGTCCTTCAAAAGTTCCCTGACCACCGGGGCTTTGCTGAACGCACTCAGCATATTCTCCTGCCGTGTCACATGCTCCTCGATCAGCGCAGTCTGGCCAGCCAGCGTGCTCTCCATATGGTTCCGTTCCGACTCCTGCATCATACTATTCAGCGTTTTATTTGCCGTTATATAGAGCAGGCTCATACATAATATAACGATCAGCATAATCCCAAGCGTAATTTTCCTGCTCAATTTCCAGTTTTTCATTGTCCCTTCTCCTGTTACCATTCCTCATTTCTTACTATCCTGCCAAACATCTGTCAGAAATCACCCGCGCAAAGAGTAAAGCGGTTCATTCAGCGCCTCGCATCCCGGCAGCACAAAACGTCCCTCCTCGATGATCACCGTGACACTCCCGTCGGCACTGACCGCGGAAACTTCTCCCAGCTCATCGTAGGGGATCGTGATATCCGTGTGACAGTTGAAATACGCCTGCTCCGGGTGCTCCCTCCTGACAAGAGATTTCTCGTTATCCCTGGCGATGATCTCCTTGCCGTCGGGGTTATAGACAGCCACATCCTCCGCATGGGAATAGCAGGTATCCCCCACCGCGAAATGCGGCCCCATCTTCTCCGCGATCAAAATCGGCAGCTTATCCTCGATCTCAAGGCGCTTTGCCGCCACATAAGCCGTGGTGTTCGTACCGATGGCAAACTCCCCGAGAGGCAGCGTGTCATGGTGGAACAGCACCGTATCTTTGACCAGTTTTTTATTCTCCGCCTCCGCCTCAAAATTGGTACAGGTATAGTCCGTCACCATACCGTCCCGAAAGGTCAGCTCCAGGTTCTCATACTGCAGTTCATTCAAAAACACTTTCGTCACGTGCAGCGTCCCCTCAGTGCCCGCGAGAAGCGGCGATGTGAACACTTCCCCCACCGGGATATTGACATCCGCCACACAGTTTTCAAAGTTCGTCTGATGCGCCCGGTCCGTCAGCTTATGCAACATCACCTTCATATCGGTGCGGTTCTCCCCCATCCCTCTGATGATACAGTACTCCGCCTCATCCAGCGCATCGATGATCCTCTGCTGGATATCCCTGTAGAGGTTATAATCCAGCGTATTCAGGCGGATCGTCTCCTCAAAAACTTCCTCGAAACGCGCCCCGATATCCGGCACCGGAAAGGCGATGATCGTAAAGCTGCGCTCCTCCCCCTTGATATATTCGTTGGTGATCTGCCCCGCTCCCGACGCGTACTCCACCGATAATTTCTGCTGCTTCTCCGTCAGCTTCACCGCGCAGTCCTTATTCTCCGGCGTAAAATCCGCCTCCCCGAAAATCTCCATCACGGCAGGCCCCGCGTGCACAAAAGCCCACTCCCTGTTCTCCTCAAAACTGTTTTTTAAAAGTTCCAGCTTCCGGTTTACCAGCTTTTTATCCAGAACAAGCCCGATATCCTCTCTGTGATCATAGTCAAACTGCTTATTCGCCGCGGCGCCGTAGACGCCGATCCGGTTTATTCCTTTCCCTTCCAGAATACTCACCGCCTGGCGGTATATGACAGGCTTAAGCCCCATCTTCTCAAAATTTTTCACCGCCGCCCGGATGATCCGCTCAAACCCCAGATGATAGCGGATGTTCACCGTCTTTTTCTTCGACAGATCCTTCCTGCCCAGCACAAAGCCCATCCGGTAGCCTTCCGTGTAGGTGTCCGCGATCAGCTGTATCTTCTCCTCTGGAAGCCCCCGCAGATAGTCCGCCATTCTTTCTTCCTGCTTCGTCACATACTCCCCGTAGGCATAGAGAAAACGATTATCCGACAGATCCGCCTCCATCACGATCTTCGCGCAGAAATCCTCCGCCGGATCTACCTGTTTCCGCACCCGCCTCTCCATCACCACTTCCGAATAATCGCTGACATACCAGTACAGAATTTCCCGGATCTCCTCCGGCTTCGGGCCTTCAAGCCCATCCTCCCAGGCGCTCTCAAAGGCGCCGTAAACTTCCAGCAGCAGCTCCTGCCTGATCGCCAGCTCCTGCGCCCTTCTCTCATAGCAGGCGGCGATCTGCGCCCGCATCTCCGCCGCCAGCGCGCATAAAAGCTTGCCGTACTCCCCCAGCCTCTCCTGACACACCGCCGGATTTGACCAGCTCGCACCATAATTTTCCGGCAGTATCTCCTCATACAGGCCGCGGTTTAGCTCCCGCAGCTCCTCCAGGGAATCCGCCGCCGCATTGCCGGAACGAATATACTTATTTAACTTACAGCACACATTACAGAACGAAAACTGGCTCCGGAAATACCTCCTGAGAGCCTCCCGGCTGTCTGCAGCTTCTGCGCCTGCCTTCCCATTCGACTCTTCAAGGCCTGCGCCCGCCCTCTCTTTCCGCCCTGTTCCTGTCTCCTTATTCCTCTCCTCAGTTCCCGGCTCTTTATTCTCTCCTTCTCCCTCAACCGGACTAAGTTCCTTTAACAGCCCCAGAATGCGCTCTTCCGCCAGTTCCAGACGCTCCGCGTAAATTTTTTCCTCTTCCCTGTACAACAGCACTCGTTATACCTCCCGATATCTCACAAATCATAAAACCTTTCGGAGTTTGCAACGCAAACTCTCAGGTGAGTTCCCGGCGAACCTTTCGGAGTTTGCAACGCAAACTCTCAGGTGAGCCCCACGGGCTCACCTTATTATAGTAATGCCCCCGCATATAAGATCAAACTCACCAACCCGATTGCAGCCAGGTTCAGCACGATCCCGACATAGGAAAACAGATAAAACTTATCCTTCTCCATCCTGCCCAGAACCCCCAACACTGCCCCCACAAAGGCAAACAGCATCGCCAGAAAACATGCCGAACCATAGCGCATGTTCTCCGCTCCCCTGTCCATGTAAGACAGATACATCGCCAGAATAAGGGATGCCACCGAGAGCACCCCCAGTATGGTGGACATAATAGACTTTTTAGGATGTTCCTTATTGGTAAAAATATAATGCTTTTTTGTCATCGGATATACTCCTACTTTCATTGATACAAAAATCCCATGACAGTTCACCCCTCCAGTATCGTTTAGTCAACACCCCCGCTGCAAGCAACGGAGTATGTGACCCTGGCGGCAGTCGCCAAATGTGCATGCGAGCATGCACACCTGGCTCGTTGCCCGCGGGAATCAATGATACCGGACGCCGTGAGAAAGGATCAACTGCCGGCCGCTATACCGCGGACAGATGCGAAAAGGGTACTTCCCTCGGAAAGCACCCGTCCATCTCAAAACAACATTTTCGATTTTCTGGAAAGCAGTTTTGCCCCGCTGATGATCAGCAGTACTCCTCCTGCCACACCTGCCACAATACCGATCACACCCAGAACGATATTCAGTGCCCCCGTTCCGTTTATGGTTTTAAAAGTTTTCTCTTCCATGCCTGTTCCTCCTGTTTCAGTTTTATATGGGAACCTCGCCTGAAGGTTCGTCCCTTCCCGGTTATACACGTTTGTATTTTTGAACTCATCCACCTTCAGGCTCCATACTGTGCATAGTATGCATCTATCGCCGCCTTCAGTGTATCATCAATATAAACTTTCCCGTTATAAGGCCTGTTATACAGATGCTCCACCACTTCCGCCATCGTCACGATCGCCGCAGTCGGAAAACCATATGTCTCGGAAATCTCCGTCAGGGCGCTCTTTTCTCCTTTGCCTCGCTCCATCCTGTCCACGCTGACCACCAGGCCGCAAACCTGCACATCCCCCTGGGCGCGGATGATCGGCAGCGTCTCCTCGATGGAGGTTCCCGCCGTGGTCACATCCTCGATCAAAAGCACCTTATCGCCTGCCATCAGCGGACTTCCCAGCAGGATCCCCTTATCGCCGTGATCCTTTACCTCTTTCCTGTTGGAACAGTATTTAACATCCTTATCATATTGTTCGGAGATCGCGATCGATGCCGCCACGCTTAAGGGAATCCCCTTGTATGCCGGTCCGAACAGCACATCAAAATCAAGCCCGAACTTATCATGGATCGCTTTCGCGTAATAGCCGCCCAGCTTCCGAAGCTGCGCCCCCGTCCGGTAAAACCCCGTGTTGACAAAAAACGGTGTTTTTCTGCCGCTCTTTGTGACAAAATCCCCGAATTTCAGCACATCGCTGTCCACCATAAACTCGATAAATTCCTCTTTATATCTTTCCATATGCCGGCGCTCTCCTTATTCTTCGTATTTCAACTGAATTGCCACAGCTTTTATCGCTCGAATTTTCTTCCCAATTTTACCATATTTACCGCCTGTAGGCAACTGTTTTGTTCTGTATGGCAGTCACTTTGGCGACAGTGAAGCCGGAGGGCTGAACTGTTACTCACTTTGCATTTACAAATCGTTTAAAGCTTTTCCCCGGCAACCCTCATCTGTTCCTCCGTCAGCGTTTGAAATTTAAGGCGCGGCATCTCTTCATCCCCTTCCCTTCGTGTCATTTCTTACAATTTCACCGTATTCTCGATTATCGAGAATGTCAACCATACAATACGGACGGAACTTCTCACGGGCAGCAAAAATAACTCAGCGCCAGGGCAGGCCGCGCGCTCCTCAGAACGCCCCGTAAAACTCCTCCGCCTTTATCTGTTGCAGCCCCGATACCTGTCCATCGCCAAATTCCATAATGATCAGGGAGCCATCCTCCCTTCTCGCAAGATCCACCGTGACAAAATTACTCTTTACCCTCGCCGCGATCGATTCGATCCACCGATTCTCCTCCTCAGTAAATGTCACATCATCCCTGTCTGTCCAGTAATCATCTGCCATGAGAATCCGCCCGGCGTAAACAAACACTCTGTACTCTTCGGCGAGAGGCATCCCGCTCTGCTCATGAAACCCGATCTGCCTCAGCTTTTCATATTTTCTTAACACAACCCCGCCCACAAGGTCCTCCCCCTGACGGGCAATAAATGTCTCTGCCGTTTTCCTGAAGGCGCTCTCCTCCTGAATATTCTTGATAAAACACGCCTCATACCACTCATGCTTTCTGCTCTTGACATAATCCTTCACGATCCAGGAGCCCGTAAGCTGTCTGCCCGCCAGCAAAACATCCTCCACCCTGTCCCCCGCAGTCCACACCGACTCAGCCGTCTCGTTCTTAAAATCATCGTACCAGCGGGGCAGCAGGTGATAATGCTCATATTCCTCCGGAGCATTGATCAGGGCTATCCCTCTTTTCTCCAACCGCTCATAAAAATCTCTGTACATGGCGGGCTTCATCATCCACCCTCTGTATATCGTGAGCCCCGAAATTTCTTCCCCGTACAGCGTCAACTCTCCGGCTGCCAGATCCTCATAACTGAAAAGGGCGCAGGAATACCCACGTTTCCTCGCCGCCTGAAATTCCTCCTCGTAATCCTCATCCGCCCTGCGGGGATAGAGAGGGTGATTACAGAAAAGAAAACAAATCTCTCCCGGCTCTCTGCCAAAAGCAGTCCCTCTTTCTGCTATCCGAAATCGATCCATAATTCTGAAAACATCTGTCATTGTATCTGCCTCCATTCTATTTCCTTTACACTCAACAACAAAAAAATCTTCCATTATTTTCCGTTCTCCATTGACATATACTCTCCATAGTCGTGAATAACAGAATGATTAACACAAATCTTTTATAGAATGATTCAACATAATGTGCTATAATCCTTTTAGCCAAATTAGAACGAGTAGGGATAGTCTGCGGTTGTCCTTTCTGGAAACAGAAAGGACAACCGCAAGTAACGGAAAAGGCTATCCTCTACTGCAATAGGGGATAGCCTGTAATTCGTTGATTTTTAACGCATTATAAGTTTCCGATTGTACAACCGTTGGACGTTCCAATATCCTTCGGGTTCTAAAATGATTATAAACCAGCACTGCAAATTTTGCAAGAGGGCTTGGGAAATGGGGGTGCATCAGCACCCCTATTTTTTACGAATTTATAGACTTGAGGAGATATTCTGCCACAGTCAGTATTGCCATGATGCTTTTTTGCCCTTAAAATCATTTTCCAGCATGTTATTACCGAGAGGGATTGTTATCCTCATCCGCACCGCTCTTTTGACTATGAAAGCGACTGCGAGCCTGCTGCAAATCACCTGCCCTGAAGCGCCTGCGCAATATCCGCCTTCATATCCAGCACAGCCGCCCTGGACGCCTCCCCGAAGTGCTCCGCGCCGAACTTCCCGTACTTCTCCTGCTGCCATGCGGCAATGATGCCCCTTGAGGAATTCACGATGGCGCCCAGCCCGTCCTCGTTAAAGAAATGCACAAGGTCCGCGCCCTTTCCGCCCTGGGCGCCGTACCCCGGCACCAGGATGTAGGCTTTCGGCATGATCTTTCTGAGGATCTTCCCCATCTCCGGATAAGTCGCTCCCACCACGGCGCCCACATAGCTGTAGGAATCGCCCATATGTTCCGCTCCCCACTCAGCCACCTTCTCTCCCACATGTTCATAGAGCGGCCTGCCATCGATCAGTCTGTCCTGAAACTCCCCGCTGCTGGGGTTGGATGTCTTTACCAGGACAAAAATCCCTTTTTTCTCCTCCTGACACACCTTGATAAAAGGCTTTACGCCATCCGAGCCAAGATAGGGATTCACGGTGGCAAAGTCTTCATCAAAAGCGGATATCCTGTTCGCTCCCACTGTCACCTTCCCCAGATGCGCCGCCGCGTAGGCGGCGGAAGTAGAGCCGATATCTCCCCTCTTGACGTCCCCGATCACCACAAGATCCTTCTCCTTACAGTATTTCACCGTCCTCTCAAACGCTTTTAATCCCGCCACGCCGAACTGCTCGTACATGGCGATCTGCGGTTTTACGGCGGGAATCAGGTCGCAGATGTTATCCACGATCTCCCTGTTAAACTGCCAGATTGCCTCCGCCGCCCCCTCCAGCGTCTCCCCGTATTCGGAAAAAGCCTTCGTCAGGATCTGCTCCGGGATATAACTCAACATGGGATCAAGCCCTGCCACGATGGGCGCCCCCGTCTCCTTGATTTTGCTTACCAGTTTGTTGATCATCTTTTGTCCCCCTTTTTCACTTATTGCTCCTTTGATAGTTGATCTTCCGTCTTCTGTCCGTGCGTCTCATACCGCCCGCCTTTTCTCTCATCTGCAGTCCGCTATCTCACTACAATGCTTTCTTCAACCGCCTCAACCCGGGCACTGTCTTCCTCCGTCGTCCTGACCTGAACGCCGCCCGCTCCTTCATCTGCGGTCCGCCGGCTTAACCTGGACACTGCCCTCTCTCCGCCGCCCTATCTCGAGCGCAGGAACTCATACTCTCTCTTAGCCGCCTCATCGTCCGGATAATCCTGCACATATCTGCCCATCAGCTCCGCCGCCTTCTTAAAGTTCCCCTGCTTCTCATACACCACGACCTGATTGAAGGACAGCGTCTGTCTGAGGGCGGTGTCCTCCAGCGCAAGCCCCGCCTGCAGCGCCGAGAGCGCCGCCTCGTAATCCTCAAGCTGCAGATAGCACAGCGCAAGCTGATTGTAGATCAGGGCGCTCTCCCCCTGATCCTGGAGATAGGAAGTATACACGCTGGCGGCATAGTTGTACTCCCCGAGATTTTCCCAGGTCTTGCCCAGATAATAGGTCGCCTGGGCATCCCCCGCATCTCTCGCCTGCTCCAGATAATTCCGCGCCGACTCGAAATCCTCCAGATAAAAGTAGATCCGCCCCTTATCGTAGTTGCTCATGTCCTTGGGCGCCTCTTTGATCGCCTTCTCCAGATAGGCGGCTCCCATCTCCTGATAGCCGGTCTCATCCATCACCTTGTAAATCTCCACAAGCTGATCGTAATCATTTGGCGCAAGAGATATCGCCTTGTCAAAATCCGGCTTTGCCAGCTCATAGTTTCCCATCCTGATCTGCACGATGCCCCGCATAAAATAGGCATCCCTCTCCCCCGGTTTCAGCGCCAGGATCGCGTCGTAAACCTGCTTTGCCTCCTGCTGCCGCCCCGCCTTATAGTAGGCAGTGGCGAGATAATAGTTCACATCATAGTCCATATCGTCCGGTATACAGCTCCCGGACGACAGACATTTTTCCAGTGCCGCCGCCGCCTCCTCATACTTTGTCAGCCCCAGGTTCGCAAGCCCCTGTCCCCGGAAGATCAGCCTTTTATCCTCCCCGGACACAAGCGCCTTTTCAAAACAGGCAAGCGCGTCCTCATAGCGCAGCTCCCCGATCGCCGTCATTCCCTCGTCTATATGTGAAACTTTCTCATCGCCGCCGCATCCCGTGCAGATCAACCCCGCACACAAAACCGCACACAGCGCCGCCTTTATCCTCATCCCTTTTCTCATCAATTATACCATTATCTGTATTTTTTATAATTCCTGTTCTGTTCCGAATCTTTCTCATCAGTATAGCAAAGTCTCCGGCATTTTTCCATCAAAATTTCTCCGGATACTGCCTGTCCTTCCAGTACCACCATTTCAGCTTTTCCGGCTCACGCTCCTCATGCTCCGCATAGTATACCGCGCAGCGGAACACATAGAGCACGCACCTGTCATCCTGAAATCCCTTGCAGAGACAATCCATCTGGTACAGCGCCTCGGGATCTTTCCCCTTCAGATCGTCGATACAGCGGATTCCGATATTTTGCAGATGCCGCTCCATATTGTCGCCTATTCCCGGTATTTTCTTCAGATCACTCAATTCCCTGCACCCCTCTGCACATCTTTCTCCCTCCCAGTATACCATGTCCGCAGTGCCCGCTCAAAAAACCTGCGGTTTTCCTCGCTCACGGGCAATTCGCCAAGGTCTGCTGACGCAGCCCTATGGAAAAAGTCAGATAAAAAACTGCTTATGTGCGAGCACAACGCATCTTTTTATCTGACTTTTTCCGCACTGCTCGCTGCCTGCGTGAACATTATACCACAGTCCGACTCATATTTTCTAAAATTTTTATAGTTACTGTCGTAAAATTTTGTATATAATAATAATAGCCTGATGCAGGGCTTTGCGCTTACCGCAACGCCCGGAAAGGAAACATGATGTGTACCTGTATTGATTTCAAGACAAAAGACCACTACTTCGGACGGAATCTGGACCTGGAATACCGGTTTGGCGAAAAAGTTATCATCACGCCGAGAAATTACCGGTTTGAACTGAAAAACGGTTCCGCGATCTGCACGAAATACGCGATGATCGGCATGGCGTCCAT
Organism: uncultured Lachnospiraceae bacterium; assembly: GCA_910584915.1. Classification (GTDB taxonomy): domain Bacteria; phylum Bacillota; class Clostridia; order Lachnospirales; family Lachnospiraceae; genus 1XD8-76. The sequence goes on along the minus strand of CAJUDM010000012.1, from coordinate 87,884 downwards.
CAGGGATAACTACCCTCTCTATGCGGAGGCTGCCAACGAGAGGGGACTCTCCATGGCAGGTCTGTATTTCCCGAAAAGAAAGAGAAGTTTAATCTGTGCCCCTATGAACTGATCCCCTATTTTCTGGGGCTCTACACCACGGTCGCGGAACTCAGGGAAATCCTCACAAATCTGAATATCACGGACATCCCGCTCTCGCCCGATCTGCCGGTTGCCGAGCTCCACTGGATGATCAGCGACGACACTGAATGCATCATTGTGGAACAGATGGAAGAGGGGCTGAAGATCTACGACAATCCCGTGGGCATCCTGACCAACAATCCCCCCTTCGGGTATCATCTGGCAAACCTGAACAACTATATGAACCTGACCCCCTGTTGTCCGGAGAACAGATTTTCCTCCAGCCTGGACCTGCAGCAGTACGGTATGGGCATGGGGGCTATCGGCATGCCCGGCGACACCTCCCCAACCTCCCGTTTTGTGAGGGCGTCCTTCACCAAATTCAACTCTGTCTGCGGGGACGATGAGGAGAGTTCCGTCACCCAGTTTTTCCATATACTGGATTCCGTTTCGGTCGTAAAAGGGACATCGCTGACAAAGGACGGTCTGGATGACCTCACCACCTACTCCTGCTGTATCAATACCACCAGGGGCATCTACTATTATAAGACATACAATAACAGCCAGATCACCGCGATCCGCATGACAGGGCGGGAAAAATGCAGAAAAACCCTGTGTATCCATGAACTCATCGACACGCAGCAGATACGGTATGTCAACTGACGCCGGCAAATACTGTCTGATCCGGGAAAGGATGCGATATGCCCTATAAGATATTACTCGCTGAGGACGACATGCTCCTCAGAAACGAACTGAAAATCCTGCTGGAAAATGCCATGTATCAGGTGATCTTACCAGACAGCTTTGACCTGGTTCCGGAGGCTGCCCTCGCCGAAAAGGCGGATCTTGTGCTGCTCGACATCAATCTGCAGGACTGCTGCGGCTTTGATATCTGTACCCGCATCCGCACCCTGTCGGACATTCCGGTTATTTTCCTGACCTGCCGCAGCGATTCGGCGGACGAACTTGCCGGCATGCTGAAGGGGGCTGACGACTATATCACCAAGCCCTTTCAGCCAGCACTTTTGCTTGCCAGGATCACCGCCGTACTAAAACGCACCGCAAAGGCTACCGGCTGCCAGAATCTCACGCGGTTATCCCATAAAAACGCGGTGCTGGACATCGCCGCCTGCCGCCTGCATATCCGTCAGCACACCGTCGAACTGACCAAAACCGAGATGAAGATCCTGCACCTTCTGTTCACCCACGCGGGCGCTTTTGTCCCGCGGGAGGACCTGATCGAGTACCTCTGGGAGAACCATATTTTTCTGGACGACAACACATTGAGCGTCCATGTGGCAAGGCTCAGGGACAAGCTCAGGAGCGTTCAGCTCGACGATTTTATCGAGACAAGGAGAGGAGTGGGATACCGCATATGAAACTGTCCGCCTTTCTCAGAGACAAATGCCTGCTGCTGCTTTTGCACCTCGTATGCATGGGCGCACTCTTCGGCTTTTTACATATCACGGGATATCCGGACGCGAACATTGCGCTGATCTGCATTTTCTGGCTTTTGATCCTTCTCCTGTGGCTGCTCTGTACTTTCTTGCAGCGAAGAAGATTCTTCCGGGAAGCCTTTCAGATTCTGGAAAACACGGAGGAGCGCTTCCTGCTTTCGGAAATGCTGCCGGACTCCTGTTCTCTGGAAGATGCGCTCTACCGGGAAATGCTGCGCCTCTCCAACAAATCCGCCATCGAAAATATCCGCCTGCTGGAAGATGCCCAGAAAGAATACCGGGACTATCTGGAAAGCTGGGTGCATGAGATCAAAACCCCGGTCTCCGTCATCGACCTGCTGTGCGAAAACGCAAAATATCTCTCGAAAAATACCGGCGGGCAGGAACAGTCCCTGGGCACGAACGCAGGCTCTTCCAGAGGCGAAACACTGCATCTGCCGCCAGCCGACGGCTCTTCTGAGGACGAAACGCTTCATCTTTCGACAGCCGCCCTCCCTGCCACAAAGGAAACCCTCCGTAACATCCGGCTGGAAAACAGAAAGATCGAAAACTGCGTCGATCTGGTGCTCTATCACGCCCGTTCCGAAGCCGTCTACAAAGATTATCTGATCCGGGAAACCGACCTGCGGGAAGTGATATATGAAGCGCTGGAAAAAGAACGCCTGCTGTTGATCCAACATCACATACAGGCGGATGTCTCCTGCCACGAAAAAGTTTACACCGACAAAAAGTGGATCATCTTCATCCTCAATCAGATGATCCTAAACAGCGTGAAATACCGCTCTTCTACCCCTTTCCTCCGCTTCTATACACAGAAAGGGAAAGACTCTGTCGTATTGACGGCAGAGGACAACGGAACCGGCATTCTCCCCGAGGACCTTCCCCGGATCTTTGAGAAAGGATTTACCGGAAGCAATGGGCGGGACCACGAAAAAGCAACCGGAATGGGACTTTACTTATGCAAAAAACTCTGCGATCAGCTTGGCATCGCACTCAACGCACAGTCGGAATACGGAAAAGGGACAAAAATGCTTCTCCGGTTTCCTGTCAGCAGCTATATTGTCAGGGGATAGCGCGGGGTGGAAAGAGAAATATTTCTTCCACCGGCGTATCGACCGCTCTCGAAATATCGACCGCCAGTTTCAGAGACGGATTGTACTGCGCCTTTATACTCAATCAAAATATCAAATCACAAATCTTTCAAAAACGTAAGATAACTTTAATCTATCCTCATACCAGAAATTTTCCACCTGTGCTATTATCATCTTATCCGGACAACCACGATCTGCAATGGTTCGGTTCAGCCTTGGGTGAACCGTTATTCCAATCAAACATAGAAACGAGGTACACCATGGACCACTATATCAGAATATGCGACATTGAAAAATATTACGGCAGCGCATCCCATGCCACGAAAGCCATTGACCGGCTTTCCTTCGCCGTAAATCGCGGAGAGTTTGTCGGCGTTATGGGGGCGTCCGGTTCCGGAAAGACCACGCTCCTAAATCTCCTCGCCGCCATCGACCGGGTGAGCGCCGGACATATTTTCTATGAAAATATTGACATCACCGAACTCTCCGAAGACGCCCTGTCGGATTTCCGCAAAAACAATCTGGGCTTTGTCTTTCAGGAATACAATCTCCTCGACACGCTGACCATGGAGGAAAACATTTCTCTCGCGCTGACGCTCCGGGGCGTCGCCAAAAAGGATGTGCAGGAGGCTTCCGCAGGGCTTATGAAACTTTTGGGCATCGAAGAGATCCGGGACAAATTCCCCTATCAGGTCTCCGGCGGTCAGAAACAGCGCTGCGCCTGCGCCAGAGCGCTGGCAAACGATCCGAAACTCCTGCTGGCGGACGAACCCACGGGCGCCCTGGATTCCCTCTCCTCCCAGACATTGTTAGAGACCTTTGAAAGACTCAACAAAACGCTGCGCACCACTATCCTAATGGTAACCCACGACGCTTTCTCCGCCAGCTACTGCCGCCGTATTCTGTTTTTGAGGGACGGAAAGATCTTTCACGAACTGCTGCGGGGTGAAAAACCGCGGCAGAGGTTTTTGCAGGAAATTCTCGATGTGCTGTCCCTCACGGGCGGGAGCGCTGGAGAAAACCTGTGACTCATGTTACTCTCCATTCCGGAACGTTCTGCACGCCGGGGCGGCATGAACAAATTCCTCTGCCATCCAGGGCTCATTCATCAGATACGCAGACGGTCGGAAAAAATCTTTGCCGCACCCGCCACCACTTTGTCATACCAGGAAAGAAACGAGACAACATCATGTACATGAAACTTGCATACCGCAATATGAAACGCTCTGCCAGAGACTATCTGGTCTATCTTCTCACCATGACGCTGATCAGCGCGCTGATGTATACGTTCAACAGCCTGCTCTTTCAGAACGATCTCAAAAAGTACTGGGACTCCGAAGAAATGATGGAGGTTATGGTGGCGCTTGCCACCGTATTTATCATTCTGGTCACGGCATGGCTGATCGGCTATATGGTACGCTTTATGATGGAAAAACGCAGCGGTGAATTTGGCATCTACCTCCTGCTCGGCATGAAAAAGAGCTCCCTGGCAAACCTGTATCTGCGGGAAAACATCCTCCTTGGCTTTATCTCCCTGCTGTCGGGCATCCTCCTCGGCATCCTTCTCAGGCAGGTTCTGATGGCAGTGCTCTTTTCCATGATGGGAATGGCATACAGGCTCCACATCGCCCTCCATCCGGGCACCCTTATCATGACGTTTGTCAGCTTTGGCTGCTGTTATCTGCTCTCCCTGTCGCGCTGTCGGCGGAAATTCAAAAAGATGAGTATTCACAGCCTGATGGAAGCCAGACGAAAAAACGAGGAGATCAGAGAAAAGTATGAACCGGCAAAACGGCTTCTCCTGCCGCTCTCCATCCTGTTTATTCTTCTCTTCTGGAAACTGTTCGGCTCCCTTGAGAGCAACGGTGACACCGCTCTGTTTTTGACCGGTCTGGTCATTACGATCTATCTGTTTTATACAGGCCTCTCCGCCTTCATCATCTGTTATATCAGAAAGCGCGGCTCTCTGATCTACAGAGGGGCAAACCTGTTCCTCCTGCGGCAGTTTGCCTCCAGGGTGCGCACCATGCAGTTCACCATGGGGACGCTGACCGTCCTGTTTACGCTGGCGCTGATGGGCTCCTCCCTCGCCCTGATGTTCGGGAGCTGGCAGGCACTGCTCTTGGACCGCAAATATCCCTTTGACATCCTGCTCTACAGCTCTGATCCCGGGGATACTTTTGAGAGGGAGATACAGTTTCTGGAGGAAAAGGTGACGCCTCTGGAAGTGTATCCCTACCGCATCTACACGGACGGGGACAACCAGGTAAACGCCTGGATGCTGACTCATCTGTCCGCCTGGGGGACGATGTACCAAAATCCCGACGGCAGCCCCGACATGGCACAGATCAGCGATTTTCTGGAAAACCGCGGCATCTACTGCCTCTGCGATACTTATATGGGGCTTTCCGATTACAACCATCTGCGGCGTATGCTGGGCTATGAGGAGATAGAGCTGAATGACAACGAATATGCCGTGCAGATCAAAGAACGGCTGGAGAAAGAGGTGCAGGGCATCGGTGACGATCTGGTACTTGCCGGCGTTCCGGAAGCCTTTGATCCTGCTTCCGGCTCAGACGCAGCCTTAGCCGCCGGCACCCCGCTCCTTACCTGTGCCGGCATCTACGCAGACCCTTTCTCCCAGGACGGACACAATGGCTGCGACTACCTGATCATCGTGCCCGATGAGGTGCTTGCGCGCATGTACCCCTATTACTCGGAACTCGCCGTGGATATCGAGGGCACGGCGCCCCCTCGCCTGCGGGAAGAATTAGATACCCTGCGGGATGCCCGGACTGCCGCCTTCCGGGAGGCGGATTCGTCCCTCTGCGGCAACATGGGCTATGGCTCCGACATCATCTTCGTTTTCCTCGCCGTCAATGCGGTGAAAGACAATCTGACGGCATCCATCGCCTATATGCTCGCCTCCGTCACGATCCCGCTGTTCTATATCAGCCTGGTATTTTTGTGCGTGGCAGTGACCGTATTGTCGGTACAGCAGCTCAGCGATTCCGCGAATTACAAGTTTCGCTATGATGTGCTCCGGAAACTCGGCTTAAAAGAGAACGCCATCCGCACTCTGATTTTGAGACAGCTCACGGCATATTACCTCTGCCCCGCCCTGTTTGCCGTCGTGATCAGCGGCAAAATGGTGCTCTTCGCCGGAGAACGCTTTGTGATGATGACCGGCGTGCCGGTTTCGTCCTACTCTTTCCTTTTGAAGAGCATCGCCCTGTTTCTGGGTATCTATCTGTCCTATTTCGCCGTCACCTGCGTCAGTTTTATGCGCAATATAAGAGGAGGGCTCCATTAGTCCTCCCCGCTTATCGATCTATACTGTCAGGAAAAAATTCTCTACCCCGCGGCGCAATTTTTCCTGTGCGCCTTAAGCTTCTTCATCGCCCAGTCATAATGGCTCGCCGTAACGCTGACAAAGTACGAACCCAGGGTGCTCCCGCCCACCCATTTATAGACGCCTTTCGAGAACAGTTCCTCATTGGAAAAGGTTTCAGCCAGCTCCATGACCTCCGCGTGGGATTCCCGAAACATACTCTCCGCATCCTCTAAGGATGTGTTTTGATGCTTCTTCCAGAAAAACTCATTCAGCTTTCCGTAGGTTTTCCAGTTATACGGCATCGGAATAAACGGTTTCTCCTCCCCCCTTCTGTTTGCCTGCACCCAGCCCAACAAAAGCTGGTGCCATTCGTACAGATGGATATAGATATCCCGAAGATTTTTATCCCGCTTCCAGTGCGCCTCCTTCTTTTTCTCGTCACCCGCAAAATCGAACTCTGTCGATAACTCTTTTTCTGTCAATCCCGTAACAAAATCATTCAGTTTTTCATAGTTTGCCGTCGCCGCCGTCAATAAATCCGCCTTCGTAGTTGGTCTGCCCATCCTGTTCTCCTCGCTTTCCCTCTGTACTTACCGCTTTTTGATTGTCCCGAGGCTGTCTCCAAAATCAGTGATTCTGCAATATGCATCCAATATCTGAAAGTATTGGCACTATATGCTGTAGGAATCTGCTGTTTTGCGACAGCCCCTGTCCTATCTTTATCAGTAATATAACACGCATACCCTGACATCCTGCGTCATGTTTTATTTCTTTCATAAATCAATTTTGCCTGCTCTGCCACAACCTCCCTCAAATGTGCGGGCGACAGGATATCCACCTGCGCCCCGAAGGACAAAAGAAACCCTATAAGCCACGCATCCTCCGGCATTTTCGCGCAGACAATCAGATCGCCGTTCTCCTGTCTCTGTATCTGGCTTTTGTCAAACTCATCATAGACGCGGTATGCCGCCTCGCCCGGAAAGCGGAGCGTGATCTGATCATATTCTCCGTCAAAAGCCTCCTCCTCATCCTGTACGTCACGGCGCACAAACCCCTCCTTAAGGACTTCCATATCCAGAATGCGGTTCAATTTGAACATCCGCATATCCTGCCTCTTTTCGCAGAACCCCTTCAAATACCATGCCTTCGACTTGTACACCAGTTTATACGGCTGCACGGTCCTTCTGCATGTTTCTCCGCCGGAACCCGCATAGTCGATCATAACCGCCCTGCGATGGATGACAGCTGACTTCAGCAGCTCAAATTTTTCTTTGTCGGGCTCCTCGCTTCCCCATCTGGAAAAATCCACCTCAAGCCAGTTCTCCGAGCCCGTCTGAAACATGGCGGAAAGCTTCCTCAGCGTCGGGCTGCCGTTTATATTCTGCGCGATGTTGATGCTCTGCAGCGCCGCAAGGATCTCCTGCTTCTCCTCCTGTGACAGCACGGCTTTATCCAGAACAAAATCACTCATCAGACGGATACCGCCGTTTCTGCCCGCCTCCGCATAGACCGGAATGCCCGCCCCGCTCAGGGCGTCGATATCCCTGTAGATCGTTCTGACCGAAACCTCAAACTTTTCCGCCAGCTCCGGCGCAGTGGCGTGTCCTCTCTCCAGCAGGTAATATACGATCTGAAACAATCTGCTCTCCTGCATCGGCATCTCCTCCTCTCCGTTATAATTCAGCCTTCCCATTCAGAATATCATCTTTATCCTGACATGTTCTGTCAGGTTTTATTATATCTGCTTCTCTCTCTGACGGCAACCATCCTTCTACAGTATCTGCAAAAGGCGGCAGAGCCTCTCACACTCTGCCGCCTTCCCTTTTTTTGCCAAAGTCTTCCCTTTACTTCAACATCCCTTCAAACACAGCCCTTTCCACCGTAAATTCCACCACTCCCATGTACCCGGGCGCCACCTCGTACTCATCGAATACGATCACAAGGTCTCCCGCCTCGTCAAAGTAGAAATTCTGATCCTCTCTCAGCCTCTCAAAACTCTCTCCGGGCATATCCTCGCGATCCACCCAGTATGCCTTATTCTCATCTTCCGCCATCTGATCCCTCATCTGATCCTTGATATCTTCACTGATCGCTTCGTCAAAACCGCTTCCTTCCTCAAACAGATCCCCGAGCTGAACCTGCTTTCCGGTCTTTTTATCAACAGTATAAAATTTATAGCTTTGGTATCCGCTTCCCGCCGCCTGGAAAATGGAGAGTTTCAGCGTGAAATAGTCCTCATTATCCGTCACCGTCTCATGATGGATCTCCAGAGACCCGTGGCTCTCCCCGGCATCCGCCTGTTCCTGGAATTCTCTGATGAGCTGATCCGTCACCTTATCGATATCAAAATTGATCTGCTCCACTGCCTGCTGTAATGAAGCGGAAGCCTCACCCTGATCTGCCGCTGCAACGCCCTCTGTTCCGGCTCCGGCTTCCTCCTTCTCCGGCTCCACCACGATCTGCGGCACTTCCACACTGGCGTCAAACCGGTCGCTCTCATACTGATAATCCCGGAAAGTCACCGCCCGAAACAGCCCTCCCACCACCGGGATGGAACCCATCGCGTGGGCGACATCCGCCCCTGTGTTGGGCAAAATCACAAACAATGCCGCCGCTGCCGCCACAGCCGCCGCAATGCGGAATCCGGCTGTTCTTCCCCTGTTTTTTCTTTCCTTATTCTTCCTGATCATATTGCCATGCCTCCTCTCTTCTATGCCCGATGCTCTTTCCTCTCCGCCCGGCATTCTCTCTTCCCTGCCTGCCGCTCTCCCCTCTGCGCCTGCCATCTCCTTCTCCGAAAGCGCCCTCTCGATCCCTGCCTCCAGCCTCGCCTTCATCTCCTTCGGCACCGAAATCCTCTCATAATCTTCCCTGCCCGCCGTAAGCCTTTCACCCATCTCTCTATATTCCTTCATTTCCATATCCTGCCTTTCCTCCCGTCTCCGGGATAACCTGCGATCCTTCTTATATTTTCCCATGAACTTCCCGGTTCCCCTGCCTTTCAGCCCTTAGAACCTCCTCAAATCTCAATCTCCGCCCGCAAAACCCGCAAAATGCTTACTGAGCGATCTTATCTACAAAACAGTTAAGCCAAACTGCTGCTCTCCATCCGCCTTACGCCGACACCGAAAGTTCTTCCTTCAGTTTCCCCAGCGTCCTGTAGAGCCTGCTCTTTATCGTGCTCAGATTCTCCTGCAGGATCTCCGCGATCTCCGCAAGCTGTCTGTCCTCAAAATACCGCAGGATGATCAGTGTTTTCTCCTGTTCGGGAAGCCTGTCGATCGCCTCATGCAGATCCGGATCTCTGTAATGCTCCTCTGCCGCCATCCTATTCTCCTCTATCTCCCCGGACTCCCTCCGCCTCTTCCTCAGGTACTCCTTCGCCTCATTGATCATGATCCGGTACACCCAGGTCCCCGCGAACTCCTCGTCCCGCAGCATGTCCGCCCTGAGCATCGCTCTGCAGGCTCCCTCCTGCACAATATCCATGGCGTCCGCCTCCTGATGCACATAGGAAAACGCCAGCCTGTAGTACCTCTCATAATTTTCCAGCAGAACCTCTCTCACCGCTTCTTCCTTCCCGCTTCTCATCACAACCTCCTGCTACAATAAAAAAATCTTTTTAAAACTCTTTCCCAGATCTGTACCCATTAGACAAATACCTGTAACAAAAAGTTTCAAAAAGATTTTCGTTTTTTCAGATTCTGTTTTCAAACCGGCTCTCAAATGCCGGTCTCCCTGATCCAGTCCGCCCACTGCTGGTAGTATTTCCCCAACACATGCACCTCGTCGTGGGTGCATTCCGGCTTCAGCCCGCCCGTGTCATCATCAAAGATTTCATTCACATCGATATAGCCAAAGCCATATTTCTCCGCGATCTGCCGGATATTTTCGTTGATCCTGTTGATCCCGTCGTTGTTGAAGATCTCATCCCGCCCCGAACGCGCTGTGGTCACATGCAGGTTTGCCTCCAGCACGATCTCGGCTTCCGGCTGTAATTCCTGCAGTTTCAGGACCTCCTCCTCAAACCGCCTGACAGTCTGCCCCTCATCGTAGCCAAGCTCATTGATCCCAAGCATCAGATAGATCTTCCGGTACTGATTCTCCGCAAGGATATCCTCCAGATAAAGTTCCTGATCCCGCACCGCGTTTTTCAGAGAATAGAGCCGGTAGATATTCATGCCCGTATTGGCAAAGACCACCGCATCGCCCATATCCGCGTACTCCGCCAGCCCCATGGTGCGGGAGTCCCCGATAAACAGTGTATTCTCGAAAAACTCCTCCGGCGGCAGAACCTCCCCCGGTTCTTCCTCCCCATCTTCCGAAGCCTCTCCCTGCACATCATTTCCCGACACCGTGTCATTCCCGGAGACGGTATCATTTCCGGATATGGTATCATTCCCCGACACCGTATCTGTCCCGTCGAGGGCTCCCTCCCCCTCAGCCGGATCATCATCCTCCGCCTCAGGCACTTCCTCAAAAGTTTCCGTATTTTTTACCTGTTCCATATATAACTTGTGCAGCATAAAAGGCATGAGCACAAGAAATCCAATCATAAACAAGATCAGATAATGATATTTCCGCATATATAACTCCATCTATTTGTCATGGAGCGGACAGCGCCGCCGCATCTCTCCCGTTCACCACAAAGTACCGCCTGCCGTAAACGTCCCATTCGCCGCGGCTCTCCTGTCTGCCGCCTCCTAAAATCTGTAATACAAAAACGGATCGTTCAGTCCCCTGTACATACAAAATACCGATGCCCCGAAAACGATCAGCAGTAAGATCGACATCCAGAACCTGTTTCGCCATCTGATAAAAATCTTCTCCACAAGCCCTGTACAGCAGATCAGCCCGATCACCAGCCCGATCCCGTACATACCGATGTACTTCTCAAAATCTCCCTGAAAGACAACCGCCTCATGGACTCCGCTCCCGGAGAAAAAGGGAAACAGCTTGAGCATATAGATCCGCAGCTGCGCAGGATTCGTTATCGCAAAAAGCGCCCAACTCACCGGGATCAGAAAACACATATACAGATGCCCCAGTATCTTCCACCTCTCCAGCACCCTCAAAAGTCCCGCCTTCTCAATGCTGAGCACCAAAAACAGCAAAAGCCCCCAGGCGATAAAATTCCAGTTTGCCCCGTGCCAGAGCCCTGTCAGAAGCCAGACCGCCAGCATGTTGAACATCTGCCGCAGCTTCCCTTTTCTGTTTCCGCCAAGCGGAATATAGACATACTCCTTAAACCACCGCCCCAGCGTGATATGCCAACGGCGCCAGAACTCTGTCATGGACAGCGACATATAGGGCTGCCGGAAGTTATCAGGGATCCGAAATCCGAGGAGCTTTCCCAGCCCCACCGCCATCAGGGAATACCCGTAAAAGTCAAAATAGATCTGCAGGCTGTAAGCCAGGATGCCCAGCCACGCAAGCGGCGTTGAAATACTCTCATAGCCGATCGTCTGCACATCCTCCCAGAGATTGCCGAGCTGGTTTGCCAGAAGCACCTTAAAGCCAAGGCCCAGCGTAAAGATCTGCAGCCCGTGATTGCAGCCGACCAGCGATATCTTCCGCTTCCGAAGCTGCTTGTGCACCTCGCTGTAGGTCACAATGGGTCCGGCGATCAACTGGGGAAACATCGTCAGATAAGACCCCAGACGGATCACATCCTGCTCCGCCCTGGTCTTTCTGTTATACACATCGATCAGATAAGATGTGATCTGGAATGTATAAAAGCTGATCCCGATCGGCAGAATGATATTTTCCACAAAAAAGCCCGCATACTTAAAAAACAGAAGGAGTCCGAAATTATAACACAAACTCAGGATCAGGATCACCCGCTCACCTGCACTCCTTTTTCCTTTGATCTCTTCCCCGTTCTTTATCCTGCTCTTTCTGCGGCAATGCTCGATTCCCTTCGCCGCCAGGAAGTTCAGAAGGACGGACGCTGCGATAAGCGCCATATAATACATGTTCCAGGATATCCCGAAACCATAGAAAACCAGGCTGCCCAAAAACAGGAAAACATTTTTCCCCCTCAGCGGCAGCAGGTAATATACCAGCAAAAACAACGGCAGAAACAGGAACAAAAATTCTAGACTGCTGAATACCATATCCTTTTCGCTCCTCTCCGGCTGCTGTATGGCCTATGTTCCACAGCAGCATTCCAGCAATCCCCTTTTACCATGCCTCTGCCAGTTCATAGATCAGCCGCTCTGATTTATCCCACCCGAGGCAGGGATCGGTTATGGACTTTCCGTAACAATGCCCGCCCACTTTCTGTGCGCCGTCCTCGATATAGCTCTCTATCATCAATCCCTTCACAAGCCGCCGGATCTCCTGCGACATGCGGCAGCTGTGCATCACATCCTTGCTGATCCGGATCTGTTCCATATACTCCTTGCCGGAATTGGAGTGGTTTGTATCGATGATCACCGCTGGATTTTGAAACTCCCTCTCATGATAGAGTTCCAGCACATGCCGCAGATCCTCATAGTGATAGTTGGGCATATTTCTCCCGAACTTATCCACATAGCCCCGCAGGATCGCATGGGCATGGGGATTGCCTTTTGTCCGCACTTCCCAGCCGCGGTAGAGGAAGGTATGCCCGCTCTGCGCCGCGATCATGGAATTCATCATCACCGTGAGGTCTCCCCCCGTGGGATTTTTCATGCCCACCGGAATCCCCAGGCCGCTGGCTGTGAGCCTGTGCTGCTGGTCCTCCACAGAACGGGCGCCCACTGCCACATAGGCGAGAAGATCCGACAGATAGCGGTGGTTTTCCGGGTAAAGCATCTCATCCGCACAGGTAAAGCCGGTCTCTTTTACCGCCCTTGTGTGCAGCTCCCTGATGGCGATAATGCCCTTGAGCATATCCGTCCCCTGCTCCGGATCGGGCTGGTGCAGCATCCCCTTGTAACCGGCGCCGATGGTCCTTGGCTTGTTGGTATAAATTCTGGGCACCACAAAGATCTTATCTTTGACCTTCTCCGCCGTCTTTCGCAGTCTGCAGAGGTAATCCAGCACCGCATCCTCATTGTCCGCCGAACAGGGACCGATGAGCAGAAGGAGCCTCTCATCCTTTCCCTCAAATATATCCTTTAATATCTGATCCCTCTCCTCTTTGATCTGTTCGATTTCTGTATGTAAAGGAAACTCTTCCTTGATCTCCGAAGGAGTCGGAAGTTTCCGCAAAAATTCCATTTCCATCGCTAACTCCTTTGTTATCCGTCAATATCTTTAGTTAAGCCTTTCACCCAGCCGTGAGAAACCACTAACTAAATGACTTTGCGCATTTCATATCACATGTTATCTGCAAATACTGAAAATAAACTCTGCATTCTTATCCATGGCTTCCGTCGCCGTCTTAAAGGGAGACATCTGGAATACATGCCACATGCCCTTAAACACATCGAGTGTCACATTCACCCCCGCCTGACTCATCTTCTTATACAAAAGCACGCTGTCGCTCTGCAATATCTCCTGATCCCCGACCTGGATATAGGTCGGCGGAAAGCCCTCAAAATCCCCGAACAGCGGAGAGACCGAAGGTTCTCTCAAAAGCTCCGGCGGATAGTCCTTTCCCAGATACTTCTCTATGGCGTCCTCCAGATAGGCGGCGTTCAGCACCGGATCTGTCCCCTCCTTCGCCTGATGGGACTTTCCCGATGACGTCAGATCTGTCCAGGGCGAGAGCAGAACGATCCCCCTGGGCAGAAGCCTCCCCTCCTCTTTCAAGCGGTGCGTCAGCGCCAGCGCCAGATTCCCGCCCGCGGAATCCCCCGCCAGTATCACATCCCTGGCGCCGTAGCCGTACATCATCAGATGATTCCAGGTTTTCATGGCGTCCTCTATGGCGGCAGGATAAGGATGCTCCGGCGCCAGCCGGTAATCAAAACTGAGCACATCCATAGAAGTGCAGGAAGCCAGCCTGGTGGTCAGAGTCCTCCCGTAAAGGCTGCTGCCGGTGGAATACCCTCCGCCATGACAGTACAGGATCACATACTTCTTCATGTGCGCCCTGTTCACGCAGAGCCACTCACCGTACATGCCGCCGATATCCACCTCTTTGATCACCACCGCCTTGTTCTGCCCGAACAGCGCGCCGAGCTGATCCTGGGACTGTCTGTGTTTTTCGATATCCACGTTTTCCACAACGCCATGCACTCTTTTTACAAGATTCAATAACCCCTGATTTTTTTTACTGATCGCCATAGCCGATATTCCAATCTATTCATAACATATGTTATTTATGTCACCTGACTCACACCGCAGCCTTTTCCTTCAACACACTAAAGCCACATGCTTTAGTATGTATGATTTTTCTTCTAATTTCAATAGGTTTTGACATTTTTCAAAAATTTTCTAAAAAATTTATGATTTTGCTGCGGAGGACGGACGCCGTGAGGGATAACTAAATAGTATTTACCATATCAGTTTTTATATAAATACGTTGCCAGCAAAATATGTTTTGGGGTATACTAAGGTGAAGAGAATAATGAAACGCCCATGCAACCGGAATTGCACCACCATAAATAAAAGTGGGCGTTTAGTTACTTCATAAATGCATACATGCAGCAAGCTGCATGGCGCGTGTACGGACAGCGCAGCAAGTGCGCAGTCCTGATGAAAGGTTGAGGCTTTTACAATAAAACAGTATTTTATCCTCCGGAGAGCAGTATGACACGAAAAAAACACGCAAAAAAACCGGTGCGGAGCACCTGGTATAAGCTGGATCTATCGGCTATCGTCTATCCCACGCTGCAGCGGCGGGATTTTTCTTCCGTCTACCGGCTCTCTGTTCTTCTGAAAGAGGAGATAAGGCCGGATATCCTGCAAAAGGCGGTTGATATGACTCTGCCCCGTTTTCCGACCTATAAATCCGCCATCCGCAAGGGACTTTTCTGGCGGTATTTAGAGCCCAACGACAGACCCGGGCCCTTTGTACAGAAGGACATCTATAACCCCTGTATGCCCATGCCTTTTAAAGCAAACAACCGTTATCTTCTGCGGATCTATTATTTCGGCAGCAGGATCTCTCTGGAAGCCCACCATTCCCTCGGGGACGGTACCGGGGGCATGTATCTTCTGCAGACGATCACCGCCCAGTATTTGAGGCTCCTGGGGGCTTCCATCCGGTGCGGCGGTTTCGTTCTCGATATAGAGGAAAAGCCCGATCCGGGGGAACTGGAGGACGCCTACATGCGCTATTCCAACGCAAACGTCCGCCCTCACCGACCCAGCGAGAAGACCTACCGGGTGCGCGGCACGAAGGAGCCCTTCTATACACTGAATATCATCAACGGCATCCTCTCCGCATCGGATGTCAAAAAGGTGGCGAAAACCTATCATGTGACCATCACGGAATACTTAAATGCCGTACTGCTGTACGCCCTTTTACAGAAACAGGAGAGCGAAAACCCGCATCGGCTGCTGCCGGTCAGGATCGCCATGCCGGTCAATCTGCGGCGCTTCTTTCCCTCCAAAACGCTGAGGAACTTTATCACGATGATCTATCCTTCCGTCGATCCCAGACTCGGGGAGTACAGCTTTGAGGAGATCGTCCTGCATGTCCACAATTACATGCAGTATTATATCAACGAAAAATTCCTGCGGGGGGATATCACCACCAACGCCGCCACGAAACGCCATCCTCTGATCCGCGTCGTGCCCCTGTTTTTGAAGGATTTTGTGGTCAGGATGTTCTATACCCGGGTGCAGGATAAAAATTCCTCCGCCGGGCTCACCAATATGGGCGCGCTGAAAGTGCCCGACGATATGGCTCCCTACCTGGAACGTTTCGATATCTGCATGGGGCAGCCCTTCTCCAGCAGGACAAACTGCGCCATCATCAGCTTTCAGGATGCCCTGACCATCGGTTTTGCCAGCAGCATCAAGGAAGCCGATGTGGAACGGTACTTTTTCCGAAGGCTTGTAAAGGACGGCATCCATGTCACCATAGAGAGCAACCGGGAAGTTTCCGTGTCGGAATAGGTTTCAGTTATGCCCTGTCTCCGATGCCGATTCATCTGTGCAAAACCGTCCTTTGAGGATACTGCCGTCAACAATGCGGGATATCATAAATGATACTTTTAAGTAATAGAAATGAAAGAGAAAGGTAATAGATTATGTCATACTGTGTACACTGTGGAGTGGAACTGGAACCCTCCTTAAAGAAATGCCCCCTCTGCAATACTCCTGTGATCGATCCAAACAATATCCCCTATTATGAGACATCCTCCCCCTATCCGGACAGAAAGGGAAAGGTGGAGCCCGCGCGCAGAAAAGACGCTGCGATCTTCGTCAGCGTCCTTCTTCTCACGATCAGTATTACCTGCGGCCTGTTGAACCAGCTTGTTTTCTCCAGGAACCTATGGTCCCTTCTGGTGATCGGTTTCTGCCTGGTCGTCTGGGTGATCTGCATCCCCTTTATCTTTTACAGGAAGTTATCGCCCTATCTCGCTGTTTTGCTGGACGGAATGGCAATCTCTTTCTATCTGTACCTGATCTCCCGCCTGACCGGCTCCGCAGACTGGCTCTATTATCTGGGGCTTCCGATCACCGCCCTGTTTACTTTTTTATTTGAACTGTTTATGCTGTTCACCCTGAAGGTCAACCGCTCCTTCTTCTCGGTGACGCTCTACATCTTTTCCCTGATCTCCCTGTCCTGCATCGGCATCGAACTGCTCTGCAGGAATTTTCTGGAAGATCCGATGCGCCTCACCTGGTCCGCCATCGTGCTGACGGTCTGCGTGGTCTTCATCATCGCCATCGTCACGATACTGCTCCTGCCCAGAGTGCGGGAGGAGGCGAGGAGAAGGCTGCATTTTTAAAACAATTTATCCAGCGTGGCAAGCACACCGTCCTCCTCGTTGGATGGGCAGACAAATTTCGCCGCGTCTTTCACCTCCTGCGGAGCGTTTTTCATCGCATAGCTGTACCCGCAGTACCGCAGCATCTCCACATCGTTTCCCCCGTCGCCGAAAGCCGCGCACTGCTCCGGGGAGACGCCCCATCGCTCCGCGAGGCGTTTTAAACCGGACGCCTTATGGCAACCCGGCAGGATCAGATCGATGGAGCCGTGCCCGCTTGTCACAGGTTCCACTTTCCCCCTCAGTCTTTCGCGGAATATATCACAGTAAAAATACGTCTTTTCCTCCGGGACCGTGGGCGCAAATTTCAGGATCTGATCCTTCACTTTCCTCAGATCATCCACCCATTTCAGGCGGTGGTAGTAGATGCCGGTCAGATCAAAAAACGCCTGGCTCACCGCTCCCCTCTGGCAATACGCGCTCTCCACCCCGCACAGGACATTCTGTATCTCCGGATATTCTCCGCACAGACCGATCACCTGATCCACCGCCGCCTTCGGCATATCCGCAGCGAAGACAAGTTCCTCCCTGTCCTTTACATACGCCCCGTTTTCTGCCACAAAAGATAACTCCTTATCATATCCCGGAAACAGATCCCTGAGCTGATAATACTGATTGCCGCTCGCCACGACAAAGTGACAGCCCGCCTCCCTCATGCGGGAGAAAATACGTTTAAATCGCGGAATATCATAAGTATAGTCTGAGCGCACAAATGTACCATCTATATCGACCGCGGCTAGTTTTATATTATTTTTCATTTTAATCTCCATTCCTGGTCGTTTTACGCAGTGAAGCAGTGCAAAGACGCAAATCCCGTCAAAATCTCACCCGGACTTCACCGGGCTTTCTCAGTCTTCCACATTTCCGAACGCCACAAACTCATAGGGCAACAGAACACATATTTCTTCTTCCAAACTCCCTTCCCTGCCCTCATAATTCTCCAGCAAAATCCGCTTCCTCCGCCCCGCTCCGGCGGCCTTTACAGCCTGCTTCTCCCCGCTCAGATTGCAGAAAACGGTTATCTCCTTCTCCCCCAGCGTCCTCCGGTACGCAAACACCATATCCGCTCCCGTCTCCGGGAAGCAGATATCTCCTTCTGCGATCACCGGATACTTTTTTCTCATGGCGATCAGCTTCCTGTAGAAAGCGAGAACAGAGTCCTCATCCTTCTCCTGCGCCTCCACCGTGATCTCCTCCCGGAAAGCAGCGGACATCGGAAGCCAGGGGTCCGTCTCGGAAAATCCGCCGTATTTCCCGCTGTTCCACTGCATCGGCGTCCTGCTGTTGTCTCTGGATCTGGCGGCAAGCGTCGCGAGGGCTTCCTCCTCCGTCTCCCCTCTTTCCAACAGGATCTGATAATAGTTCAGGCTCTCCACATCGCGGTATTGCTCTATGGATGGATAGTGGGCGTTCAGCATACCGATCTCTTCCCCCTGATAAATATACGGGGTGCCGCGCATCAGATGGATCATACCCGCCAGCATCTTCGCCGACTCCTTCCAGTAAGTCCCTTCATTCCCCAGCCTGCTCACAATGCGGGGCTGATCATGGTTGCACCAGAACAGCGCGTTCCAGCCGCCCCCTCTCTGCATCCCCTCCTGCCATTCGACAAAGAGCTCTTTCAGCTTTTTATAGTCAGCCTCCATAAGCCCCCACTTATCCCCGTCCTTATAGTCCACTTTCAGATGGTGGAAATTGAAGCACATGGAGAGTTCCTTCTCCGCCGGCGCAGAATACCTGATACAGTTTTCCAAAGATGTGGATGACATCTCACCCACCGTCACATACTCTTCTATCCCCGCATCCCGCACCAGTTCTTTCAGATACTCATGTATATGCGGACCGTCGCTGTAAAACCTGCGCCCGTCACCCTCATAGTCATCTTCCATCTTCTCCGGCTTGGAAACCAGATTGATCACATCAAACCGGAATCCTTTCACGCCCTTCTTCTTCCAGAAGCACAGGATATCTTTCAACTCCCCGCGGACCTCCGGATTATCCCAGTTCAGATCCGCCTGCGTCACATCGTACAGACGCAGATACCATTTTTTTAACGCGGGCACATACTCCCACGCGGGTCCGCCGAATTTTGACTCCCAGTTTGTGGGAGCGCGATCCGGATCACCCTCTCTGAAAATATAGTAGTTCTGGTATTTCTCCTCCCCCGCCAGAGCTCTCTGAAACCATTCATGCTGTGTGGATGTATGATTAAATACCATGTCCAGCATAATGCCCATGCCTCTTTCTTCACTCTGTCTGATCAGTTCTTCCAGATCTTCCATCGTTCCGAACATCGGGTTGATCTTCCGATAATCCGCCACATCGTACCCGTTATCCCTCTGGGGGGAGATGAAAACCGGCGTCAGCCACAGATAATCCACCCCCAGTTCCCTCAGATAATCCAGTTTTTCGATCACCCCGGGGATATCTCCAAATCCATCCCCGTTCGTATCCCGAAAAGATTTCGGGTATATCTGATATACTGTCTTGTTGCTGAAATCTGTCATGTCATGATACCTCCGTCTCTCACCTGATCTGCATTCATGAAAACTCTGCCACCGCCGTCTCTCTCTCCTTCACGTGCATCCCCGTGTGGAAACGGATGTCCTTCGCATCTCCCTCCCCGGTGATCACACACACCGTGACATCCGGATGTCCTGCCGCCTTGATCTTCTCCCTGTCGAACCGGATCAGCGGTGTTCCTGCGCTTACCTTCTCGCCTTCCTTCACCAGATATTCAAAGCCGTCCCCCTTCATATCCACCGTATCGATCCCGATATGTAACAAAATCTCCATGCCGTTCTCCAATGTCAGCCCGCAGGCGTGCCTCGAATCCTGCATCATCACCGTGACCTCCGCATCCGCCGGCGCATACAGCGTCTCGCTTTCTGGAACGATCGCCATGCCGTCCCCCATGATTCCTTCCGAAAAAACGCCGTCCCCGACTTCCTTTAAAGGGATCGCTTCCCCGGACAGGAACGCTTTCAGCTCACCCGCCGTCTGCTTACTTTCCGTCTTATTTCGCATCGCAGAGGCAACGACTCCCGCCGCCGCACTTGCACCGGCACCCGCAGCGATCTCCGCCAGTTCGGCGGTCTCCTTTCCCTCTTCCGCCTGCAGTCGTCTTTTTCCCACAGCCGCCGTCAGGAAAAACGGAACTGCGAACGCGATCGCCATACAGACCGCAAAGGAACCCATATAGGCGGGCTGGATGGACAAAATACCGGGAATGCCGCCCACGCCGATGGCGTTTGCCGTAGTCCCTGTCGCCACGCAGACAACAGCCGCGATGCCGGAGCCGATCATGCCGCAGACGAACGGAAAGCCCCTCTTTAAATTCACACCGAAGATCGCCGGTTCCGTGACGCCCAGGTAGCAGGAGATACATGCCGGAATATTCACTTCCTGCGCTTCCGCGTCCTTTCTCTGCAGCCAGATCATGCCGAGAACCGCGGAACCCTGCGCGATATTGGATAAGGCGATCATCGGCCACAGCATGGTCCCGCCGTAATCCGCGATCAACTGCAGGTCAATGGCGTTTGACATATGGTGAAGCCCTGTGATGACAAGGGGCGCGTAGACCGTGCCGAAGATTACGCCGAACAACACCTTGAAGGTACCGGTGATTCCCGCGAACACCAGCGAAGATACCGCTGCCCCGATCTTCCAGCCGATCGGTCCCAGGATAAAATGCGCCGCCATCACCGAAAGCAGCAGACTGCAGAACGGGACGACGATCATCGAGATGACCTGGGGCGTGATCTTTCGGAAAAATTTTTCCAGGTACACCAGTGTAAACGCCGCCAGGATCGCCGGAATGACCTGCCCCTGATAGCCGATCATATTGACCTGAAAACCGCCGAAATTCCACTTCGGAATATCCGCCGCCGCGGTCCCCGCCACCGCATATGCATTCAGAAGCTGTCCTGACACCAGTGTCAGTCCGAGGACAATACCAAGCATCTGTGTCGTCCCCATCTTCCTCGTCACGGACCAGCAGATCCCCACCGGAAGCATGTGGAACACCGCCTCGCCGATCAGCCAGAGAAAGCTGTCGATCCCTGCCCAGAACTGACTGATCTCACACAAAGTCTTAGTCCCGTTTTCAAATAAGTATAAACTGTCGATACAGTTCCGGAAGCCGAGGATCAGACCGCCGGTGATGATCGCCGGTATGAGCGGCGCAAAGATTTCCGCCAGCGCCGTGACGATCCTCTGCAGCACGTTCTGATTTTTCTTCGCCGCCTGCTTTACCGCGTCCTTCGATACGCCCTCGATCCCCGCTTCCTTCACGAAGTCATTGTAAAAATCCGCCACCGTATTGCCGATGATCACCTGAAACTGTCCCGACTGTGTAAAGCTCCCCTTTACCACCTTCATCGCCTCGATTGCCTTCACATCCGCCTTCCCCGGATCCACCAGGGCGAACCGCATCCTCGTCATACAGTGCGAGACCGCCGCGATGTTCTCTTTGCCGCCCACCAGGCGCAACAACTGTTTTGCGTCTTCCGCATATTTTCCCATCTCGATTCCTCCGCTTGTCTTTGAAACTTGTTTAAACATGTTGTGATATTGTTATATCATACTTGTTTAAACATGTCAATAACTTTTTTCAAATTTGTTTAAACAAGTTGTTGACTTTTTTGTCCCAGGTTTCTATACTATTATTTACAGACAGTTTAACTGCCTGAGGAAAATAATTCATAGACAGGCAAACATTTTTTTGAGTATACTACAGGTAGAATGTTCTCGAAATGACCGGATCGTACAAATTCTGCATTTTTAAGAATATCATATAGAATCGGTTTAGCCTATCGTTTACGGTTCGGCTGCAGGAAGTTCGACTGCTGACAGAAACAACTTATGTAAGTAAACGGACGGCTTTGCCGCAAATGCTATGATTTCAAGGGGATAAACGAGATGCCGAAAGCAATATATGAGACTATTTACAAAGACTTGAAACAGAAGATCGAGACTGACATCTTCGCCTATCAGGAGCTTTTGCCCTCGGAAAACACGCTGATCCGAACTTACAACTGCTCCCGCAACACACTCCGCCGTGCCGTCAGCCGTCTGGTGAGCGACGGCTATGTACAGACCATGCAGGGAAAAGGTGTGCGCAATATCTATCAGCCCGCCGCCCAGACGTCCTTCACCATCGGAGAAATCGAGAGTTTCCGGGAATCCGCCGTGCGAAACGGGCATCATCCTCTCACAAGCGTCCTCCTGTTCACCGAGTTCGCGATCAATGAAAAGCAGGCCGCACGCACCGGTTTTCCTGTCGGAACGGATATTTACTATATCCAGCGCCTGCATTATCTGGATGATATGCCCCTGATCTTAAATCACAATTACTTTTTGAAGGAAGCGGTTCCCGGCCTCACAAAAAAGATCGCAGAACACTCCATCTATCAGTATCTGGAAGAGACACTGCATATGACGATCGTGAACAGCAAACGGATCATGACAGTGGAAAAAATGACGGAAATCGACGAAAAATACCTGAAAATGAATGCCGAAGATTACAACTGCATGGCGGTGGTCAGCAGTCAGACTTTCAACAGCGACGGCGTGATGTTTGAATATACCCAGTCCCGCCACCGCCCGGATTATTTTCGTTTTTATGACAATGCGGTGAGAAAATCTGTCTGAAACTCCGCCGGCGGAAAGGTTCCGCACTCCGTTTCCCGCTCATTCCTCCGGCTCAGGCTCATATTCCAACATTTTCTGCTCCATATCCTTCGCCGTCCGGTATAGATCCGCCAGTTCCTCCTCTGTGATCCATTTTTCTATGATAAGCAGCGCCATCGAGTCATCCTGTGCCGTCGCGATCGACACGGTCGGCAGTATATCCGTAAAATCCGGCGGTACGTACCTGACATAGGTACTCCCTTTCCACTGCCCATCCTCCAGATAATAGTCGAGCGAAACCTTCGCTTCCTCTTCACTCTTAACTTCTATCTCCAACTGCCCCACAAGCAGTTCTCCCGATTCCTCGCGCTCCAGATCCTTCTTTATATACTCTAACCCCTTTCTGTATCCCGCCGTAGTCTGATCCGGAAATATGATCTGTAAGTATTCTTTCTCCTTCTCCGTAACGATCTCCTCCTCCGTAACGATCTTGGCCTCTACACCGCACTCCTCAAAAAGTTCCGCATACTCCCCATAATTCTCTATCAGTTCATATTCCGGTTCCTTATATTCAAACCACCCTCCACAGCCGCTGCAAAATACCATAACAATCGATAAAACAAGCGGCACTGCTCTGTTTTTAATCATTTGCTCCTCCTCACCACAATATTATTTTCGGTAACTAAGCGGTGTGGGCGCGACACAGCCTGTCTCCTGAATAATTTTAACTGTCAACTATCTGTGTATTTCAGGGATATCCATGCGGTCCAGATACGCATTCCTGTTCTCCCCATTGCCGCAGAAAGAAACAGCAGATATAGAAAATATATAATAATAAAGACTGACAGAGCGATGCTTCGCATACCTCCTGTCAGTCTTTTGTGTGCTTCTCAGATCTTTATCTCCCCGTGCTTTCTCTCCGCCTCTTCCAGGCTCTCATACCCGTAAAACCTTGTCTCATTGGCAATGATCTCCTTCAGGGTATTCTCCCCCCGGGCATACGCCTCTTTCGTCTCCTGATAGATCAGATCCCTTGTCCGCTCGGAATAGGACATCAGTTCACAGCGCAGATAACTTTCCGTGGAAGAACCCGCCGCCGGATCATCCTCCCCGGTGGTCGCCACGCGCCCGCGCTCTCTGATATTGGGATAATGCTCCGCCATATAGGCATCCCACTCCATATGGATCTTCACGATCTCCTCGACCTTTGCTCTGCTCTCCGCGGATATTTCCGGCAGATATCGCTTCACATTCTCATACTCCTCGGGATAGGTGGTCTCCATCATGCGGGCATACTTCTGCCACAGCAGATTATCCCCGTTTTCGATTGCCCTCACACAGTCCGCCTTATAGCTCTCCAGCACTTCCTCCGAGTACGCCAGCCACTGGCTCATGCGCATCTTAAAAAAGGTATCGGGATTATCCTGACAGGACGCCCTGCCCCCGGTATTATACACATGCTGAAACATATCCCACTCAAGCTGTGTGATCTCAAATACAAGCTGCTCCTTTTTCCCCAACTCTGCCATAACTGCTCCTTTCCTTACTCCAATCCATACAGACGAGTATGACAGCTGTCAAATCAATCTCTATTTCCCTTTGCCGCAGCACTTCTTATATTTCTTGCCGCTGCCGCAGGGACAGGGATCATTCGGATATATTTTGTCCTCCTTCACGATGGTCGTGGAAGACTTCTGCTCCTTGTAAAGTTCTTTCCTCTTCTCCTCATCGAAGATCGGCTCCCACTCTTCCAGATTGTAGAGCCAGTCGGCGCCCGCCGCCACCATGTTCTTATACAGCAGCTCCTTCTCAAAACCGAGATTGACTACCGTGTCTTCCTCCATCTCCTCGATAGGATTTTTCTCCTTCAGGCTGTCGTTGATGCCGTCCAGAAAACCTGTCATGGTCATCACGCTCACATCATACTTCTCCGCCAGTTCCTTGACTGTACCGGTCACCACTTCATCCGGGTTTTTCAGAAGCTGTGCATAGATTCCCTTCTCCTCCTCAAAATACTGGTTCCACAGCCTCTGCAGATCCCCCTTGTTCGCAGTCTCTGAATATGCGGCATCCCGCCATTTCTTTAACAAAGCCATAATACTTTACTCCTTACATATACTTTTTATCTATATCATACATACCGTATGTATATTTCATCGTACAAGAATCAGGCAACCGTCATTCCTTCCGCAAATATGCGTTTCCTGACCGTTTCATTCCCGTCCTCAGAAATATCGTCCCTCACCGGATTACCTGAACTCTGCCGCCTCAATCCACACGCACGCCAAGAACTTCCAGTTCTCTCTCCGCCTGCGCTTTGTCCCCGAACTGAACCGTATGGATGCCGAGCGCCCTCGCCGGCGGGAGATTTTTTTCGGTGTCATCCAGAAAAACGCACTCCTCTCCCTTCAGCCCGTATCTGTCCAGCAGCAGCTCATAGATCGCCGTATCCGGTTTGATCAGCTTATCCCGGTAAGATAAAATACCGCCGTCCATATATTCCAGAAAATCCAGCGCGTCCGCGCACTCCGTATGCGCCTTGTGGCTGAAATTGGAGAGGTAATAACAGCGGTATCCCGCTTTCTGCAGTTTTTTTATCCAGGGAATGGCATAGTCTCTCTTCACAACCATACCATGCACATTCTCAAAGATCTGACGCAGTTCCTCCTCCAGAGAAGGGGCGTTTCTGACAAAACCGTCCACCAGCTCCTCATCGCTCCAGACGCCCCGGTCCACCTCATCCCAGACAGAACTTTTCACCGTGGCATCCGCCAGCCGCTCAAGCGTCTCTCCCTCATACCCGAACCCCATAAAGAAGTCCTTCCAGCAGAAATCCGCCAGCACATTGCCGATATCAAAGATTATATTTTTAATCATACAGTTATCTCCAGACAACTCTCCCTGTAGATGATATCCTCTCTCCCCGGACCGTTGCTGACCATGGTGATCGGATATTCGATCTGCTTCTCGATAAACTCAATATACTTCCGACAGTTCTCCGGCAGTTCCTCATACTTCCTGATGCCCCTGATATCGCTCTTCCAACCGGGAAGCACTTTTAGCACCGGTTTTGCCTTCTCCAGTTTATATGTCACAGGAAAATCCGTGGTCACCTCCCCGTCGATCTCATACCCGACACAGACCGGGATCTCGTCCAGATACCCGAGCACATCCAGCACTGTAAACGCCACATCCGTAGTGCCCTGTAAGCGGCAGCCGTATTTCGATGCCACACAGTCAAACCAGCCCATTCTTCTCGGGCGCCCGGTGGTCGCGCCGTACTCGCCGCCGTCGCCGCCGCGGCGTCTCAGTTCATCTGCCTCCTCCCCGAAGATCTCGGATACAAAAGCGCCCGCACCCACAGCCGAGGAGTACGCCTTGCAGACCGTCACGATCTGTCTGATCTCATAGGGCGGTATCCCCGCTCCGATGGCGCCGTATGCCGCCAGCGTGGAAGAACTTGTGACCATCGGATAAATACCGTGGTCCGTGTCTTTCAGCGTGCCGAGCTGCCCTTCCAGCAGAACCGTCTTTCCCTCTTTCAGCGCCTTATGCAGGTACAGGGATACATCGCAGACATAGGGCTTTACCATCTCCCTGTACTCCCGCAATGTGGCGAGCAGTTCCTCCGGCACAAGCAGCGGTTTATGGTACAGATGCTCCAGCGTCACATTTTTCAGTTCGCATACCTTCTCCAGCTTATCCCTGAGCAGATCCTCGTCAAAAAGATCGCTGACCTGAATGCCGATCTTCGCGTATTTATCGGAATAGAAAGGCGCAATACCGGACTTTGTGGAACCGAAGGACTTCCCTCCGAGCCTCTCCTCCTCATACTGGTCAAACAGGATATGATAGGGCATCACGATCTGCGCCCTGTCGGAAACAAGCAGCTTCGGCGCCGGCACTCCCTTTTCCGTGATGGATTTCACCTCCTGAAAGAGTACGGGAATATTTAACGCCACACCGTTTCCGATGATGCTCGTGGTATGTCCGTAAAAAACGCCGGAGGGCAGTGTATGCAGTGCAAATTTACCATATTCGTTTACGATCGTATGCCCTGCGTTGGCACCTCCCTGAAAACGGACGATAATATCCGCGTTCTCCGCCATCATATCCGTGATCTTGCCTTTCCCTTCATCTCCCCAGTTTGCCCCTACAACTGCTTTAACCATAATTTCTCCTCATTTCTGCGCCGCTTTATTGTTTTATATTTTACAGGCACACACAACATATACATCTGAAAAGTCCGTGATGCAGCGCAGACACAAACTTCTCTCGGTGCGGTATCCCTCCTGCCCGTTCTTCCATTTTTTTCAGGAACCTTCCTTATACAGTGATCTCCGCCTTCATCCCGAGCAGTTCCCTGTTTTCCTCCACGATCGGCAGTACCACTTTGCTTAAGAAAGCATCCACCTGCTCCGGCGCCCTGCCGATATATCTCGAAGGCTCCATGCACGCTTCCAGCTCTTCCTTTGTCATCCCGAAGTCCTGATCCGCCGCGATCAGATCGAGCAGATTGTTTTCGCCGCCCTCTATCTTGACATTCTTCCCCGCCTCCATGGAGAGTTGACGGATCTTCTCGTGGATCTCCTGCCTGTCGCCTCCCGCCTTCACCGCGTCCATCATGATATTCTCGGTCGCCATAAAGGGCAGTTCGCTCATCAGCCGCTTTGCGATCACCTTCGGATAGACCACCAGGCCGTCCACAACGTTCAGGCACAGATCCAACACCCCGTCGATCGCCAGAAACGCCTCCGGGATCGAGAGCCGCTTGTTTGCGGAATCATCCAGCGTCCTCTCAAACCACTGGGTCGCGGATGTCATCGCCGGGTTCAGCGCTTCCGCCATCACATACCTGGACAGGGAAGCGATCCGCTCGCTGCGCATCGGATTTCTCTTGTAAGCCATCGCGGAAGAGCCGATCTGATTCTTCTCAAAGGGCTCCTCCACCTCCTTCAGATGCTGCAGCAGCCGGATGTCATTGCTCATCTTGTGGGCGGATGCCGCGATCCCCGCCAGCACATTGCAGACTCTCGTGTCCACTTTCCTGGAATAGGTCTGCCCCGACACCGGGTAGCACTCCTTAAAACCCATCTTCTTCGCGATCATCGGATCGATCATATCGATGATCTTCTGGTCCCCGTCAAACAGTTCCATAAACGAAGCCTGGGTGCCGGTGGTCCCCTTGGAACCAAGCAGCTTCATGCCGCCCAGCACATGGTCAAGATCCTCTAAATCCAGACAGAACTCCTGCATCCACAGCGTCGCCCGCTTTCCCACCGTAGTCGGCTGAGCCGGCTGAAAATGGGTGAAGGCAAGGGTCGGCAGATCCTTATAAGTATCCGCAAACTGCGCCAGTTCATCCAGAACATTGACCAGTTTCTTCTTCACAAGCTTAAGCGCTTCCGTCATCACGATAATATCCGTGTTGTCCCCGACATAACAGGAAGTCGCTCCCAGATGGATGATGCCCTTCGCCTTCGGGCACTGCTGACCGTAAGCGTACACATGGCTCATCACATCATGGCGCACCTTTTTCTCCCGCTCCTTTGCCACATCGTAGTTGATGTCATCCGCGTTCGCCTTCAGTTCATCGATCTGCTCCTGGGTAATGTCAAGCCCCAGCTCCTTCTCCGTCTCCGCAAGGGCGATCCACAGCTTTCTCCATGTCCGGAACTTCTTGTCCGGCGAAAAAATATACTGCATCTCCTTGCTGGCATACCGCTCCGATAGCGGGCTCACATATCTGTCAGTTGCCACAACCTTCTCCTCCTGTTCCAGTTTTTATCCATTTATACATCGGGTACAAAACCATGTTTTTCTTCGGACCATGTAAAATCCATATCGTCAAGATGCACTGTCCACTGCGCATCCGCAAGCACACCCGCTATTTCTTCCAGGCATTTCAGCCATTTTTTTACCTTCCAGTTCCGCAGATGCATCACGCTTTTTGATACATTCCCCCTGTCTCAGCACATCTTATCCGAACGCAATCCGCAGCCACTTTGTGTCTGCATATTCCGTTATGCGCTTTCCGGGATTCTGCTGTTTTATGCCTCGAACTCCCCCCGGATATCCTCCTCGGGCGGTTCGATCGGGTAATGCCCCGTAAAGCAGCCCTCACAGATCCCGATGCCGCCGACCATCTCTCTCAGCCGCTCGATCCGCAGATATCCTAATGTATCCGCGCCAATGATCTGCCTGATCTCCTCGATGCTCCGGTTGTGGGCGATAAGCTGTTCCTTTGCCGGCACATCCGTCCCGAAATAGCAGGGGTGTAAAAACGGCGGCGCGCTGACTCTCATATGCACCTCCCTTGCCCCGGCGTCCCGCAGCATCCGCACGATCCTGTCGGAGGTGGTGCCCCGGACGATGGAGTCGTCTATCATCACGATCCGCTTGCCGTCCACCGCCTCTCTGATGGCGTTCAGCTTCACCTGCACGCTGCTCTCCCTGCTCTTTTGCCCCGGCTTGATAAATGTCCTGCCGATATAAGTGTTTTTCACAAAAGCCTGGCCGTAGGGAATGCCCGACTGCAGCGAATACCCGAGCGCCGCCACATTTCCCGATTCCGGCACGCCCACCACAAGGTCCGCCTCCACCGGGGAATCCATCGCGAGATATTTCCCCGAGAGGATTCTGGACTGATAGACGCTGACGCCGTCGATCCTGCTGTCCGGCCTTGCAAAATAGATATACTCAAAAATACATCTGCCGTGTTCCATCGGGCTGATGCACATGCTCTTATCCGATTCAATGCCCTTCTCCGGGCTGATCGTCACGATCTCCCCCGGCTCCACATCCCGGATAAAGTCCGCGCCGACCGTATCCAGCGCACAGCTCTCCGAGGCGAGGATATAGGTGTTGTCCCGCTTTCCGATGCACAGCGGCTTAAACCCGAACGGATCTCTCGCCCCAATCAGCTTGCGCGGCGACATGATCACCAGGGCATAGGCGCCCTTTATCTTTGCCATGGCGCGCCCCACCGCCTCCTCGACGGTCTTGGAATTCAGCCGCTCCCTCGCCACATGGTAGGCGATCACCTCGGAATCGATGGTAGTCTGAAAGATCGCGCCGGTATACTCCAGTTCCCTGCGCAGCTCCGGCGCGTTCACCAGATTGCCGTTGTGGGCAAACCCCAGCGTACCTTTCACATAGTTGAGTACAAGAGGCTGCGCGTTCTCCCTCGTGGAGGAACCCGCCGTCGAGTACCGGACATGTCCCACGCCGATATCTCCGACCAGTTTCCCCAGCTTCTTGGCGCTGAACGATTCGTTCACAAGCCCCATATCCCGGCTCGAGAGGACCTTCCTCTTCGGTCCGTTCGTGTCAGAAACCGCGATGCCGCAGCTCTCCTGCCCTCTGTGCTGCAGAGATAAAAGACCGTAGTAGATCGTCTCCGCCACGTTCCCGCCGTCGAAATCGTAGATACCGAAAACGCCGCATTCCTCCCGCAGATTATCATTTAACTCTTCCTGTACAAAAATATCTCCCGGCATTCTTACAATCCCAATCTGTTGAATACTTCGTTGTAGGCTTCCTCCACGTTTCCGAGATCCCTGCGGAAACGGTCCTTATCCAGTTTTTCGTTCGTATGCACATCCCACAGCCTGCAGGTATCCGGGCTCACCTCATCCGCCAGAATGATCTCCCCGTGATATCTGCCGAACTCGATCTTAAAGTCGATCAGCTTTATATCCGCCTGCAGGAAATACGCCTTCAACACATCGTTCACCCTGAACGCATACTTTTTGATCGTCTCGATCTCCTCCCATGTCGCCAGCCCCAGCGCCACCGCGAAATAGCTGTTGATCAGAGGATCGCCCAGATCATCGTTTTTATAGGAAAATTCTATGGTGGGAATCTTGAGCGCCCTTCCCTCCTCCACGCCGAGCCTCTTCGAGAAAGAACCCGCCGCAACATTTCTTATGATCACCTCAAGAGGTACGATCTCCACCTTCTTTACGACCGTCTCGCGCTCGCTCAGCTCCTCAATGTAGTGGGTGGGCACACCCTCCTTTTCCAGAAGCTGAAACACTCTGTTTGTCATGCGGTTATTGATCGCGCCTTTGCCGACGATCGTGCCCTTCTTCTCGCCGTTGAAGGCTGTGGCATCGTCCTTGTAGTCCACGATCAGCCTGTCCGCATCGTCAGTCTTAAATACTTTTTTCGCTTTTCCCTCGTAAAGCTGTTCCAATTTTTCCATAAGTTTTCTCCTATTTTAGTTCCGCATATGCCCTGCCAGTACACTGATACCCAAGGACAAATTTCCATCTGCTCTAACGGGAACCTTCTTAATCTGTTTACACAAATCAAGAAGTAGCAAATAACTTCACCTGACGGTTCAGTTATTTTTAATTGTCCTGTGCACTGTCCGGGCATATGCTGTCTCCAGTTTCGCATATGCTCTGGTAGGTTTCCTGTCATCTACTCCCTATCATAACCTATGAACGGCTTTTATGCAATCGGCGTTATGACGAAAAATGGAAAATTGAAATACCCTGTTGCTCAGAAAACAACAGGGATACCTCATTCAGTATATATTTTATACAACGTATGTGCATGGATAACCCCTGCTGGCAGCCGGACAGTCATGCCGGCGGCGATATCCGGTCCGGAAGATCAGGATGCCGCCAGTTTTCCGATAAACTCCTGCACCCGCTCCTTCGACGAATGAAAAAGTTCCTCCGGCGTACCCTCCTCCTGGATCAGTCCGTCCTCCATAAAGAGGATCCGGTCGGAAACCTCCCTCGCGAAATTCATCTCGTGGGTGACAATGATCATTGTCATATGCTCTTTTGCCAGCTGGCGGATCACTTTCAGGACCTCCCCGGTCAGTTCTGGATCCAACGCGGATGTGGGCTCATCGAAAAACAGGATCTCCGGTTTTAAGGCGAGCGCACGGGCGATCGATACTCTCTGCTGCTGCCCGCCGGAAAGCTGACAGGGATAGGCGTCCGCCTTGTCCGCCAGCCCCAGCCGTGCGAGCAGCTCCCTCGCCGTCTTTTCCGCATCTTCCTTCGCTGCCCCTGCCGTCCTCACCGGCGCATCCGTAATATTCTTCAGCACACTGTAATGGGGAAACAGGTTAAAATTCTGAAAGACCAGCCCGAAATAACGGTGAAACCTTCTCAGCTCGCTTTTGGAGACATAAACGGAATCCCCCCGCTCACCCTCCTCCATCCTGCAGACCGCCTGCCCCAGATAGGAAAGACTCCCGCCATCCATCCTCTCAAGCAGCGTCGCACAGCGCAGCATGGTCGACTTCCCCGAGCCGGACGGTCCGATCACAGACACCACTTCACCTCTTCGCACCGTCAGGGAAATATCCCTCAAAACCCCCAGTCCCTCAAAAGACTTTCGCATATGCCTGATCTCCAGCAAATTCTCTGTTTCCATTCCCTCACCCTTCATAATACCTGTAATGCCTCTCGATCCTCTCCATCCCGAGCGCTACCACCAGATTAAAAATATAATAATACGCGCCCGCGATCATCAGCGGCACGATCGTTGTCTCCGCCGCCGCGATCTGTTTCGCCAGAGTGAACATCTCCGCCACCGCGATCACGAAAGCAAGGGATGTATCCTTTACCAGTGTGATGATCTCGTTTGTCACGGACGGCAGGATCCGTTTGACCACCTGCGGCAGGATAATGAGGAAAAACGTCTGCGCCCTGCTGTAGCCAAGCACCTGCGCCGCCTCATACTGCCCTCTTGGCATGGACTCTATGCCGCCTCTGTAGATCTCCGCGAAATAGGCTGCATAGTTCACAGCGAATCCGATGATCACCGCGATAAAGCGGTATGCCGCCGAGATCCGCACATGAAACAGATAGTAAGGCCCGAAATATACCACGATCAGCTGCAGCATCAGCGGTGTTCCCCGCATGATGGATATGTATACTTTTGTGACCGTTCTCAAAATACCGTTTCGGGACATTCTGCCAAATGCAACGATCAGTCCTAACGGCAGGGAAAACAGCAATGTCAGGCAGAAGATCTCCACCGACACGATAAGGCCGCCTCCCAGTTGTAGAAGTATTGTTCCCAGATCCATTTCCAGACTCCGCCTTGTTTTTTGTGATCACTTATACTCTTCTATACAGAGAAAATCCGTGAGGCCGTACTTGTCCGCCAGTTCCTTCACTTTGCCGTCCTCATAAAGCTTATAGATGTCCTTCTGTACCTGTTCGCAGAGCTCCGTATTCCCTTTCAGAAAACCGATGGCATATTTTTCGGAGGCAAGGCGCTCCTCCAGCATCACATAACCGTCCCCTCTGGACTCGATCTGATAAGCCGCCACACCGATATCCATGGCAAGACAGTCGATACCTCCCGCCTCCAGATCCATAAATGCCGTATTATAGTCCGCATACTGTGTCAGTTCCCCGAAACTTGCGAGCAGAGCCGCATTCTCCTCGCTCTCCAACGCCGCCAGCGCGGAGGAATCCTTCTGGACGCCTACCACTCTGCCCGCCAGATCCGCCGGCGTGCTGATGCCGGCATCCGCCGCCACAACATAAACCTGGCTGTTGTCGATATAGGGGTCGCTCCAGGTATAATCGTCCTCGCGCCCGTCCATCGTAAAGCCGTTCCAGATGCAGTCGATAGCGCCGGAAGATAACTCCATATCCTTCGCATCCCAGTCGATAGGCTGTTTTACCAGTTCCCAACCCTCCAGGTCGCAGACCGCCTGCGCCATCTCCAGATCAAATCCGGTGTATTCGCCGTTCTCATCCGCATAACCGTAGGGCGGGAACTCTGCGTCGAACCCTACCGTAAAAGTCTTTCCTTCCTCTGCATTGCCGCCGCAGCCCGCTAACATCCCTGCTGCAAGCACACCGCACAACATAAGCGCCGCCGTTTTTTTCATAATATTCCTCCTCATCTCAGCTTTCCGGGTGCATATCCCGCAAACAACCGTCCGCTGTCTCTGTATTTTTTCGCCCGCCTCTTCTTTAGTGATTTATCAATTTATCAGGCTAAAGCGTTCTAATCGTACCACACTGCAGGAAAACTGTCAATACAGTTATTCATTCCTTCTTACTACTCCTTACTGCCGTAACAGTTCAGCCATCCGGCTGCCCTGTTACTCGCTGCCTTCTTCTGACATTCCCCGCTGTCTGCTGTTTCTTCTCATACTCCGAGATCAGCTCCAGTATCTCCCCCTTGTATTTCGGATACTTTCCGCTGATATCCGTCACTTCCCTCTGGGCGGCTCCCGCCAGTTCCCTGTTATAGTCCATCTGTTCCCGGAGCGCTTTTCTGCGCCCCACAAGCCCCTGGCGCAGTTCCGTCATCTGCTGTTCATCCAGAATTGCTCCGACCTGATGAAGCCATACGCTTGTATCCCGGATGCGGGATCTGCGCAGAAGCTTCAAAAATTCTTTCTGATAGTAGATATAATCCTTGGAAGCCTGCTCCATCTGTTCTCTCTCCGCTTTCTCCTCCGTATAGCGGTCCCAGAGAGACTGCAGTTCCGCAGATCTTTTCACATGGAATTTCAGGCAGAGATAATCCAACAGGTTCTTGTTGTTGACATAGCGTATCTTCACCGTGTTCTGCAGCAGGATCAGACGGTTGATATCCTTTTCCACCCGGACGATCTCCCGTCCCGCGTCGCCATGTTTTAAGAACAGTTTCAATATCGCCACCGCTGCGATACCGACCACAAATACATACCCCAGTTTCGTGTCAAACTGCAGTGCAACCTGCAGGACAAACAGGACGATCAGACACACGACCAGCGCGCCAAAGCAGATCGCCGCAATGCCCGAGGCGTTCTTTAACTCCTGCTCCAGTTCCTCCTGCCGGTACTCATAGGCATGCCGCTCACCGTTTA
This sequence comes from uncultured Lachnospiraceae bacterium, assembly GCA_910584915.1. GTDB lineage: Bacteria > Bacillota > Clostridia > Lachnospirales > Lachnospiraceae > 1XD8-76. The sequence continues at coordinate 53,535 of CAJUDM010000012.1, read as the reverse complement.
ATCTGCGCATATCGCTCTTGACCAGCTTGTGATATTCCTCAGCCTCCCTCAGCTTCTTTATTCCTTCTTCCACATCGCCTCCAAGCTGTTCCATCCTGGAAAAATCCTCGTCCGATATGCGGTTTTTCTTTTCTTTATAACCCGTCTGCGTCCTCTCCAGGGCACTCAGCTTTTCCGCCATCTCCTTCACTTCCATCTGCATCATGTCGGGCAGGCGCTCCAGCTCCTCGATATCCGTGAGGTGGGACGTGACCATGTTATATTCATATTCCAGATGATGTATCTCCCGCTCCGCGTCGGCAATCTGCTCCAACGCGCTCCTGATATACTGTTCCCTCTCCTGTCTGTTGTGAATATTGATATTCTCCCGGTGAAAAACAGGTACCTCATGCGCCGCTCCCTCATCCATCACGCGAAATGCACTCTCTCCCTTTTTTCTTCCGAACATTCTTTTCCAAAATCTCATGGCCTAGCCACCATCTCCCTGTATTTTCTCCGCATTTCTGCAAGGCGCTCCGATACCGCCTCATAGTAACCCGCATCCCTCTCCCGAATGTTTTGCTCCAGTTCCCGGCAGATATCAGACTCTTCAAATTCTATCCTGCTTTTCTCCATCCGCCTCTCCACTTCCAGAGACTGCTCATGCCACTCGGGGTGTTCTGCGATAAAATCAATATATCTCTCATCCGAAAGGCTCATGCGCAGCGCCGCCAGATATCGCAGCCCGGCTTCCTCATTGTCCGGGTTTTCCTGATACGCCGCAAGGAAGGCGTCCGCCGCCTCCTCAAAGAAAAACAGCCTGCAAAACGCAACTCCTTTATTGTGGAGTATCTGTGATCGCATCACACTGTTCATGGAAGAGCCCTCCTCCAGCACTCTCTCATATTCCGATACCGCCTCTCCATACCGGCAGTTCTTTACAAGATGGTCGGCATAATGCTTTCTTCTTGTGGAGGCGTCCATATCCGCGCTCACCTTCAGCAGTTCTTCTGTCTCCTGCCGCTTTTTTTCCGTATCGAAATGGACATACTCCAGAATGATCCCCACAAAAGCACTGGGCGAACCATTCTGCCCTATCAGTGTGTAGAGCGGCTTAGCCAGTTCCCGCAAACCGCACTCTTCCGCGATCCACCTCGCAAGCTCCCGGTCAAGGATCCCGCGGTCTAACAGAAACGTGTTCCTGCAGAGCACAAAGCAAAGTTCCTCCATACAGTACACCGATGTACCTGTCTGTGCAATATAATAGGGATGCTCCGCATATCTCCCCACTGTCTCGATCAATCTTCCCATATCTAAGTCCCCGCATACACAGGCATGGACGCCCGCCTTCCTCCCCTCTACTGTAACAGAATATCCTTCTCCCACACAATGCCCGAGCTCTCATAGATCTCTCCGAAGCCCATATCCTCCGTCCTCACCCGCAGCTTTCCGTTTTCAGGCATATCCATGAAAACGGAAAGCCTCGTGGCTCCTTTCGGCCTCTCCGGCAGTCCCTGAAGTTCCACTGTCTCATATCTGACAGGATACTTTCCCGCTGCCTCCCTCTCCGGAAACACATTGGTAAGGGGTGTCACTGTCACCTGATAACTGCTGCCGGACTCCAGATAGAACTCCTTTTCGCACTTCGCGTCACAGCAGTCTATGCCCGCATCCAATAGCGGCAGGTACGTCTCCTTTCCCTCCCGCAAAATCTGCAGCCCGATATTCGCCTTCAGCTTTTCCCGCCCCAGAAAAATATGCTCCTTCCCCTCCTTCGTGGGGCAAAGCTTTTCCAGGGCGCCGTACGCCGCCCCCTTGCTGTAGAGATTATTTCCCCTGAACACCCTCCTGCCACGGCAGATATACTGGAGGCTCCGGTCAGCCCAGTCCTCCTGAAAGCCGCTTCCGATCAGAAAAACGGAACCGATATCCCGGTTCTGAAATATACCGATGATACGCTCAAGGACCCGTTCGTCAAGCGCCTCCATCTGTCCCGCCTTCTCCGTCTCCTCCTCAGCAAAACACGGCAGGACACAGTCCTTCCATTTCCCCTGTGTCACAAAAGACACCACCGGCGTCGTCCTCCTGTTCCACTCCAACAGATAAAACCGCAGCGTCTCCTCAAAATCCAGGATCACGGAACCCGCCTTTCTGAATTCCGCCGGCTGATGCATCAGATAATAATAATAGCTTTCCTCGTGGTTCTGAAAAAATACCCTCGTATTCCTGAGTCCCAACGCCTCCACCACCCGATGTACCACCTCTATGACACGTGTGTCGGAATTTCTCGCCGTAAACATCAGTATCTCTATCCTGTCGAGAGGCGCGATCACGGAAAACAGATTAAAACATTTTTTCACGAACAATGTCAGGAGCGTTACCGCGTCATATTCCACACCCTCTATCAACGTCTTCCGGTCCTCCAAAGCCCCCGAAAACAGATTCTCCACAAAGATACCTTTTCCGTCCTCCGCCGCGCGCAGCGCCTCCCTGCCGGAAAGCCACTGGTTCGTGCCGGTACGTTTGTACAGCACTGTCGGGATATTGTACTGCTTGGTTCCCGCCACCGCCGGCACCGTCTCCGCCTCTGTCTGCAGGGTACTGCAAAAGCTGATCTGGGAGTCCCTGTCCCCCAGATCAAACCCCACCATATATTTGTGATTCCCCTTTTTTTCCCCGCTCTTTTCTAACAGCATCCCACGTTCTTCCTTTTTCCTCACACTGTCACAAACATCGACTTCTGTATGGCATCCGTCCTCTCATATTCCATCATCGCCTGGTCTAACGTGCCGTAATCCTGCAACGCCTCCGCGATCACGATGTCATTCAGCATGCCAAACCGGCTCCCCGGCACATCCATGTCCGAATCCCCTCTGGAGATACTCCCGCTGCATGTGATCTCCGCCTGTCTCCCGTTTTCACCCACATACTCTTCCTCGATATAATACAACAGTTTTTCTCCGAAAAACAGCACAAACATACTGCAAAAGACGCCCTCATAGACTTCCTTCATCTCCACCCTCTTAAAGTCCTCTTCGTTCTCCTGTTCTATCATATAATACAGAAACGCCTTCCTTCCCGGCCTCGTGCGGTGCTCCAGAACAGTCTTATCGCCAAACCGCCTCATAAATGGACAGATATCCGCATACTCCAGATAATAGGGCAGTATCACGCCCTCCTCCGCCAGCCTGTACAGGCAGTTCTCCAGAACCTTTCTCCCCTCTCCCCTGAGCCTCTGCCGGTTTTCCGAATAATATCTTGTGTAGGCAAGCAGGCATACCTTCTGCATGGGTTCACCGAGCCGCAAAAGTCTTTCTGCCTCCTCAAAAACCACCGCCTCCGTCACCCTGTCCTTCACAAAATAATCATAAGAGCACTGCGATAAGAACGCTTTCTCCAGCGCAAGGTCCGCATCCCGCTCTATACATGCCGCGAAGATTTCCGCCATCTCCCCGACAAAGCAGCCGGTGTAGAGCATCTGCACCAGTATCCGCTCACTGAAACTGTGGACATCCATCCCCTTTTCCCTGGCGCTTTTCCAGATATCCCTCAACGTCTTTGTGTTCCCGCGATAATATTCCATCAGGTACTCTAATGTCACCTGATCAGCCTTCCCCTTCCCGAAGGCGTAAAAGCAGATCGAGAGGACATCCTTATCCTCCGTCAGGTTCAGGGACTGTATCAGCTTTGAGGAAAGCCTCTGCAGGACCTTCGGCGCGATCCCGTTCACACCGTACTCCTGTATCCATGCAAGCGCTCTCTCCGGCATCTCCCGCAGTACCAGATAACGCACCAGTTCGCCCCGCCTTCCCGCATCCAGCAGGGATGGGGAGACCTCACTGAGAAAAGCATCCAGTTCCTCCATACGGTCATTGTCAAAATAAAACTGCGCGATCCCGGGGATGATCATCCGCTTAAAATCCACCGCCACCTCATCGCTGGCGAGCAGGCATTCAAACCGCCTGATATTCTCCCCTGTGATATCGTGTATCAGGTTTCCGCACAGATGCATCTGCAGGGGGATCGTCTTAAAATCCCGCTCCTGCGCCCTCAAGATCAGCCCCTCATCCGTAAAAAGCCGCTCCGTCTCAAAGCCTTCCTCCGGCACATACCGGTCTCCCGCGCTGTCCTCGAAAAACAGCGTGTACTCCTCCCCGTAGAGCGGCACCACCGTCTCACCGTCAGAGAGTGGAAAGCTTCTCTCCGACGTCTCTCTGGAATACAGCAGTACAAGCTTCCTCATCCGCCTGTCAGATGTCTTCACCCGGACGGAAAACAGCAGCGGGGCAAGCCTGTCGCCCGCCTCCTCCAGCATCACTTCCCCGGTGACCACTTTCCTGTAGAGATAGGACAGGTTTCTGTCGATAACCCCCCGTTTGATCATCTGCACCACAAACTCCTGAATATGGAACTGCTCTTTTTCGTACAGATCCGGCAATGCCTCCCTGTTCTGCAACAGGGAAGCATACAGGTAAGCGCTCCTCTCCCAGTCCAGATTATTGTGGTAGGCAAAGTACATATAGATCACTTTGGGCAGCATTCTCAGTTCTTCCGTGTCCAGGCTGTACATATAATACTCATACAGCTTTGTGATCCGCAGGTTTTCCTCCACTCCCGCCTCATACCACGGAAAGTCCTCCCTGCCCCGGCAGTTTCCCCTGATAAGCAGTGTGCATATATTCTGCAGTGTTTCCGCGTCCGGCCTCTTCTCATAGCTTTTTTTCAGTATCTCAAGGATTCCCTCCGCACTGCCCTGGCTTCTGGGCACAAGGTAGTGAAGCTGCATGATGATCTCATCCGTCATCAGATCATGCTTTGCCGCATAGCGCAGCATCTGCATCTCAAACTCCCCCAGTTCCATGAACAGGGACGGTTCCGCCCTGATCAGCAGCAGTGCCTCGATATAAAATACCGGACTGTTGCATCCTCTCTCAAACTGCTCTTTGATAAACATCCACTTCTTCACATAGGACAGACCGTACTCCGGCGACAGATACAGCAAAAGCCAGCCCAGCCTCCAGTTGTCCGGCTCCTTCTCATAGGAGGACGCCACCTCCTCCGCGATCTTATTTACATAATGTTCATCCTTCCCGCGCAGCGTACTCAGATACAGATAATAGCACCACACGGCATTGTCCATATCCCGGCTCTGCAGGATCGCGTTGCGCGCCTGGTCCAACATCCTTCCCGCCTCGCTCATCCTGCCCTCGGTGATCAGAAGATGGGCGCAGTAAAGCTTGGGCTCCGGGTCCGCGTCATCCGCCTCCATCCAGCTTTCCATGATCTCATAATTCCTGGCGAGCCAGGTTTTCGTGCTGATCTTTTTCATGCGAAAAGCGCCGTAGAACTCCATGATCCTGACTAACAGTTCCTGCCTTCTACGGTGCAATAGCCCCCCTTTATAATCCCCGTCCTCTATCTTCACTTCAATCGGAACCGAAGTCTCCACAAAGCTGTTATAAAACCGCAGACAGCCATAGTTGATGCCCCTGTGGAGTTTTTCGCTGTCCACATAATAATAGAACAGGCAGCGGTCTCCCAGAAAATCATCATCGTTCAGCACTTCCTTGTCCACAGAGAGAAAATCCCCGCGTGCCTCCACCTGCAGGCGGGTATAACCCCAGCCATTTTTTGTCAGCAGCACCTCGTGGCGTCCGATCCCCTCCGCCACATCCTCAAGCCTCAGTTTATCTTCATCAATTATATAATTTGTTTTCTGCTTTTTATGGATCGCGACCAAAAACTCCTCCACATTCCGTTCGTTGCCCTCATATTTTGAAAGCCCCCTGTAGAGATTTTTATATTTTCTGTCGCTTCCCTCAAAGAGCACCATAAATCCGGGATCATAAAAAAGCCGGACCGCCTCCGTCCAGTCACTCTTTGCCAGATTGGCAAAATGGAACAGATTTTTCATCGCCCCCAAACTGGTCCCGATCGTCTTTCCGGACACCATGACAACAAAAGGCAGCGCATATTCCCCCTGGCTGCTGACTGCATAAAAATTTCCCTGCAGTACATCCCCGGCTTCCATTCCCCTGCCGTGAAATATGTATCCGATTTCCTCACCCGATCCTGAAAACTGATCCGTCAGACATTCCATCCTGCCATCGGAACTATAGAGGAAACCCTTCGTGATGTATCCCGCTTTTCCATATATATGGAAACTTCCCTCACAGTCCTCCCCCGCCTGCAGCCTGATCTCGATCCGGCTCTCGGAGAATTCCAGTCCCCCTCTCTCGTATTCAAATTTTCCTTCTAAAATTCTGTCGATCACTTCTCTCATATCCCTGTCAGCCCTCTGCCTCTTAGTATATATCAAGGGACGGGGTTTCGCAACAGAGAAAGTACAGGGTTGTCTAAAACGGGAATCGGGGTTATACTGAAATAGGCTGATCCTATCCGGAGATTCCGGACAGAAAAACGATCTCTTGAAGGGGAATGGAGAAAATATGATGGATATGTCGCGGCCGCTCGTGGAGATTCAGGGACTGACAAAAGTATATAACGGCTCTAAACTGGCAGTCAACCAGATGAATCTGGTGATTCCCAGAGGGCGCATCATCGGGCTGCTCGGGCCAAACGGAAGCGGGAAGACGACGCTGATCAAGATGATCAACGGACTGCTCACCCCCACCGGCGGAAAGGTACTCATCAACGGGGAACCTCCCGGTCCGGCCTCCAAAGCTGTCATCTCCTATCTGCCCGAGCGCACCTATCTGCCCGCGGGCATGAAGGTAAAGGATGTCATCTCTTTTTTTGCGCAGTTTTATCAGGATTTCTCTATTGAACGCGCCTACAATATGCTGGAGATACTGGCAATCCCGCCCTCCGCACAGTTAAAGACGCTCTCCAAGGGCACCAAGGAAAAGATCCAGCTCATCCTTGTGATGAGCAGGCAGGCACAGCTCTATATACTGGATGAGCCGATCGCCGGTGTGGATCCTGCGGCACGGGACTATATCCTGCACACTATTATGAGCAACTATGGCCATCAGTCATCCATCCTTCTTTCCACCCATCTGATCACCGACATAGAAGCGATCCTGGATGATGTGATCTTTGTCCGCTACGGTCAGGCTATCATGCATGCCCCGGCGGAAGCGGTGCGCAGGGCGCACGGCAAATCTGTGGACGCTTATTTCCGGGAGGTATTCGCATGTTAAGAAAATTATTCAGACAGGAGTGGAAAAGCTTTTCTCTCGCCCCCACTATCGTCATGATCATGCTGGCGGTTTTCACCGTGATCATTATGACTACCTTTATGACTTCCTTCTGGGATAACAGCTACAATATCTTCGCGGAACTGTTCTCAGGCCTTATCGTTCTGGCGTACATCTTTACCCTCGCCGCCGTCTCCTTCTGCATCACTATCTGTACGGCTGTACGCTTTTATAAAAACTTCTTCACGGATGAGGGATATCTGATGTTTACCCTGCCGGTAAAAACATCAGAGCTTCTGTTCTCCAAGATGCTGGTCGCCGCATGCTGGAAACTGGTCTCCATGGCGTGCATCTTCCTCAGCATCCTGGGTATTGCCACCGTTGCGGCAGCCTATATAGCCGACACCGGCATTGTGCAGTTTTTTCAGGAATTTTTTGAACTGTTTCTGGAATTATTCGATGCGGAATGGATGCGGGAATACTTTGCGGTCCCGATCCCCATGTTTTTGATCTGGCTCATGCTGATCGCCGTTTTTTATCTGTTTTATGATATACTATTCATATACACCTGTATCTGTCTCGGACAGCTCTTTCATAAACATAAGATCGGCGGCGCCATCATCTCTTATTTCGGCCTCCGTTTTGTCGTGCGGCTGTTCCGGCAGCTTATCACCCTGCCGATCTCTGACATCTATCTGTCCTATAATACGAAAAACATCACTGCAGGGACATGGATCCTGTTTATGTCCACCTCCCTGCTCGCCATCGGCGGCATATGCTTTGCCATGTACTTCATCTGCCATTATATCATGTCGCGAAAGCTGAATCTGGAGTGATCTTATCTCCTTTTTCGTCTGTCGTAATTCTTATTCTGGTAGTGGGCCTGCTTCGCCGCATACATGGAAGCATCCGCCTGCTTTACCTGTTTCTCTATGTCAATATCACCTTTCTGCCATATATTACCCATCGCAATGCTGTATTCATGTTCCACCTTGAACTCAGCTCTCATCTTCTCAACATTTTCGTTAAATTCCTCTTCTCCGATTCCCTCCCAGAGGACAATAAACTCATCTCCTCCGATCCGGTACGCCTTTCCCTGCGCCAGTTTTTTAATGCATTCCGCTGTCTCCCGGATCACTGCATCCCCGCGCTCATGCCCATATGTGTCGTTGATCAGTTTTAAACCGTTGATATCGATAAATGTCACGCCCAGAGTATCCGGCTTTATCTGCTTCAACTCATTAAATCTCCTGATATATTCGTTTCTGTTCTTCAGCCCGGTCAGCATATCGATACAGCCCACCTGGCGCAGTTCCTCGATCAGCCTGCGCTTCTCAAGATCGGCGGTCACAAAATCCGCCACGGAACGCAGCAGCGCTATATCTCCTGCATGCCTCACCGGATTATCCACACCGAGAAAGCCCACGATCTCATTATCCCGCAGAAGCGGCGCCGCCATCAGGCTGGTGATCCCCTGCGCCTTCAATATCTCAAAGTCCGCCCTGTCATGAGGCACATCCTCCTCCAGCACCGCAATATAGAACTCACCCACCTCCCTGAACTTTTTCATCCAGTTTGCGAGGACTTCAATCGGAACTCCCTGCAGTTTATCCTTCTCCGGCCTGATTCCCTCCGCGCACCACTCAAATGTATTATCCGCGGACCGGCGCTTCTCATCCATCTCAAAAATGTATGCCCTCTCCGCCTGATAGTACCCGCATATCGTCTGAAGAAAACGGTTTAACGCCGTATTGATGTCCTTCTCATACACCAGCGTGTGAATACTCTCTATCAAAATAGACTCCAAAGAATCCCTGTTCCTGCCGATCTCTTTTCCTGCCATATCCGTTACCCCGCTATCCTGCACCCGCGCCATGCCTTATGCATTCCATCACATACCATTACGATCCGCGGCCTTCCATATATCCGCTTCAGACGGCATACAGATCAGAATCATGTACACAGGAAAATATCCTGTCATCCCGGTTCTCTGAATGCCCTTAAAATTATTGTACATGAAAAAGCGCGATTTGTACATCATTTTATAGATGTATTCTGACGGTCTGCAGCAGTTCGACCCTCAGCCTTCATTTTTACGCCGGTCCCCGCATTAACCTGTCCTGCGGCTTTCCTGTCCTCACGCAAATTCCGGCATGACATCCCTGAAATACAGCGGCAGAAACTGTCTCTGCAGGCTCCGGTTTTCCCGGCTTTCGATTGCAATAGTCCGGCAGAACATCCGAAACAGATCCTGGTAGTATTCCTCCTCCGTGCTGATGCGCCCCGCTATCTCCCCATGAAGTTCTATCGCATCCATCATATACCAGTCTTTTTCTTTCTCATGAAAAAGCGCTTTCCTGCGGTTCATATCGTAGATCAAAAAATTTTCTAACGGCAGGCGGTCAGAAAAATGAGGTCCCAGATACATCAGCACATCATTCTTCGGATGGATCTTTGCCAGAAGGACACCGTTTTCCAACTCCTGAAACCGCAGAAACTCCAGTTCCCGATGGATCTCACATCCCACATTCCTCTTCAGGTCAAAGCATCTCGCGACATAGGGATCCGTCACTTTATCCATCACCCTGGAGCCCTGTCTCATCGAGAGTCCCGCCACAATAGTCTTATAGACGGCTTCCGCCTTATCCGGTTCATGGGACGCCATCGCATAGCAGAGAAACTCATAGGCCTCCTCACCCAGACGCCTTCGCAGCGTCCTTATCACCTTCTCTGCTTTCTCCGTGTCGGACGGTGTATCGCGGTAAATACAGAATAATTCCAGATTAAAAAAATCCGTACCGCCCGCCGAAGCAGAGCGCATCTTCACTGCCAGCCTGCAGTGGGCGTGCCCTTTGCCGGACGAGAGCGCCTCACACCACGCATCATAAACCCCGGTCAGGATCCCTTCTATACTGTCCTCACATACAAATACCACGATCTCCATCTTCACTCCTCAACATGTCTTTCATACATGATGCACTCCGCGATACGCCCCGCTCCGTCCGGCGCGGCGTCACATCTGCCGCTGTCATTATCACAGTCCCTCAGACAGGGTGCACTTCGCGATGTACGCCCGTTTCCCCCGCCGTCTGAATCATGCCCGCCGCTGTGACATCATCAAAGAGCGACAACTGTCTGAATGTCACTTCCCTGCCGTTTATCACATCCGGTACAGTCGGACGTTTCTGATCCACATCCAGCAGATTTCTTGTGATGTAGTCCTCCTCGATCTTCGTGCGGTACATCATTTTCCCGTTGCAGCATATAAAATAGAGCGCACGCTTTAACACCACTCCGATCTTTTTCAGATCCTCGAACCCGAGGCTGCCAAGACGCCTTCCCCGCACGATGCGTCCGGCGGACTTCACGCCGATCCCTGGCACCCGCAGCAACATCTCATAGGGAGCCCTGTTCACCTCTAACGGGAACAGTTCCAGATGCCTGAGCGCCCAGTCACATTTCGGATCAAGCAGCACATTAAAATTCGGCCGCTCCTCCGACAACAGTTCCTTCGCCTCAAAGCCGTAGTAGCGCAGCAGGAAATCCGCCTGGTACAGCCTGTGCTCCCGCAAAAGCGGCGGACCGCCGGGCAGGGCTGGCAGCATCCTGTCTTCATTTACCCTGACAAAAGCGGAATAGAACACCCTCTTCAGCGCAAATTTCCGGTACAGCGATTCCGCCACCGTGACGATCTGATAATCGTTCTCCGGCGTGGCGCCGATGATCATCTGGGTGGACTGTCCCGCCGGCACAAACTGCGGCGCATGGCGGTAGAGCGCCACCTCCTCCTTACTGCTGACGATCCCGTTCTGGATCTGCCTCATGGGTTTTAAGATCGTACTCCTGCTTTTATTCGGCGCAAGGCTGCGGAGCCCTTCCGCAGTCGGGAGTTCCAGATTCACGCTCATCCTGTCCACTAAAAGTCCCAGCCGGCAGATGATCTCCTGATCCGCCCCGGGAATCGCCTTTACATGGATATACCCTTCAAACCGGTGGACATTGCGCAGCTTCCAGATCGCCGTATAGATGAGTTCCATTGTATAACTGGGATCCTTTATGATCCCGGAACTCAAAAACAGCCCCTCGATATAATTCCTCTTATAAAAATTGATCGTCAGTTCGCAGATCTCATCCGGCGTAAAAGCCGTGCGCTCCACATCGTTGCTGCTTCTGTTGATACAATATTTACAGTCATAGATGCAGTAGTTCGTAAACAGTATCTTCAGCAGGGAGATACACCTGCCATCGGCGGAAAAACTGTGGCAGATACCGGCAAGCTTAGTATTACCCATCCCCTTTCCGCTCCCCTTTCTCTCCACACCGCTGCTGGTACAAGCCACATCATACTTTGCTGCATCCGTCAGGATCCGCAGCTTCTCCATCACCGAAAGCCGCTCCCCCTTTGCACAGGATGGCATGTTCTCTCCCGCTCTCGCAGCCGCACACAAAACCTTTCTGTCAGCCGCTTTCACCATCTGGTATTTCCTGTCATTCTCAGATAATTTCCCGTTCTCCAATGTATCCATGACTACATTTTAGAACAAATGTTCGATTATGTCAACATTTTTTTATCAGTGCAAAGCTGTTACGCGAGTAAAATCGTTCTGTAATCGATTTTGCGAGTTGTGCAGGCGTTATGCATAATGTGTTCGGAGAACGCATGTAACAGTCTGACCGAATGGCTTCATCGTTATCACGGTTCAAACAGCTTTAAACGGATCTGCTCCCTTCTTTCGCATCCCAGTTTCTCAAAGATATTGGAGATATGCTTTTTCACTGTCGCCTCAGAGATGCAAAGGCTCTCCGCGATCTCGCCGTTGCTCATCCCCTGGCATACCAAGAGCGCTGTCTCGCACTCCCGCCTGGTCAGCCCCATACTCTGAAAAGCCTCATAGCTTTCCGACGCTGTGATCTCCTTAAAACTGCCTTCCTCCTTCTTTCTCTCCTCCCTGTCCTGCCACACTGTCCCGTCCGACAGGATGCCCCAAATGCAGATACCGTACAATATGGGGCGTAGACAGAGCGCCATCTCCGGTACGATCTCCTCCGCACTTTCCAAGTGTTTCATCGTCATAAGGCACAAAAGAAAACTTTCCAGAAAACTTGCCCAGAGGGCGCAGGAGGAAACGCGTTCCCCAAGCTGCCCTCTCTTTTCATGTTCCTCCCTCTGCCCCAGAGACGGAAGCAACAGGATACCCGTTCCGAGGAACAGAAGTAACAGCTGCCTTATATCGAACAGTTCCGATATCCTGATTCCGAAGAAGACCGCCAGCAGCAACAGATATCCGACGACCGCACCGCCTTTCTTTATAATCTTCATCATCCCTGTCATACCTTTCCGCCGTCCGGCTCCTTTTTCACCGCGCCTCTACAGCGCGGCGGCTTCCTGTTCCTCCGTCTCCTCCTCTTTCTCCGGACAGGAAGGCATATATTCCAGGATCCTCTGCTCCAGCTTCGCCCTGATCGGTATCATGAGCAGACAGACCACCATCGCGTACAGCAGGGTGAGAAACGCCATGGATATATTCGGCCCCAGAGAGGCGGGATCCAGCATAAAATGAAGGATCACCACCAGCTGCAGCATCAGCAGGAAGACACTTCCGCAGACCGAGATCCTTATCATCGTATCCACCGCCAGCTTTGCCCTTTTTACAGCGAGCAGCGTGACCTCCTTCTTCTTTCCGAACACCAGCCTGAAGGCATTGTTCAGATCTCTCAAAAGCCCTGCTGAAACCATGATCGGGATGATCAGCATCACCAAAAACAGCATGCTCCCAATGTCAAAAAACTGCCAGACCCCCATCGCCGACTGAAAACACTGTACAAACACAAAACATAAGATGATTGCCAAAATAGATAATAAGTACATACCTGTTCTCTCCTTTTCTGATAGATTATTATTTTTTGTTTTTCAGAATGCATTCTACTACATTATTAACATATCCGCCTCCGAAATACCATACTACTAAAGTTGTATTTCCATTCGATTTATGCTATGATGGGCGAAAAAGCAACAAAAATGACCATAGGGGACGACATACCATGAATCAGGAAGCCGCAAAAAAGAAAAAACGGGATCTGCTCTGCACGCTGCTGCTTGCCGGCACCTTTCTCGCCGCCCTGAAGTGTATCTTCATCGGCTATCAGATGGACGAGGGTTACGCCATAACCCTCTCCTGCCGGATGCTCGACGGCGACCGGATGATCACTGATATCTGGGATCCCCACCAGACTTCCGCCTTTGTATCCGGATTTCTGATCTGGATCTACAGGACGCTTTTTCAGACTACAGCAGGCGTGGCGATCTGGCTCCGCCTCTGTGGTACGCTGATCCACGGTGCCCTCTCCTGCGGCATATTTCGCGTCATGAAACGTTTCTTATCGAAAGAGTATAGTTTTTATCTTGCTCTTCTCTATTTTAATCTGTTGCCGAAAGGCTATGTGACGCCCGAATTCTCCAACCTGCTCATCTGGTTTTTCACGCTGCTCCTGCTCGATCTGTCTCAATTGGAAAATCTGTACAGAGAGGATGCCGTCTCTCCCGGCTCCCGCAGAGGATTTTTCCTGCATATGCCTGTGGACAGGCAAAGGCAGTTTAGAGTCCTGCGCTGCGGCCTCTGGATGTGCGGCATGGTACTGTCCTACCCTTCCGCCCTTATTTCGTTTCCCTTTTTTGTATGGTATATCCGGAGACAGCCTGCAATGTGTTTTGTAAACGGCGTCCCTGAGCGGCAGACGCCCGCACATCTCAAAGGCGGCGCTATGTCAGGGCAAAAAACAACACGCTCCGCGGATGACACTCACCTCCGCAGAGAAGACGGCACAAAAAACGCCCTCCTCTTTGCGGGAACCTGCCTCGCCTGCGGAGCGCTCTACCTAGGATATCTGCTCAGTTATATGTCCGTCACGGAACTGTTCGACAACCTTCACTATATGATGCTCGGCAACAGCGGCCACACCGAGATCACATTCTTCCAGAAAACCGCCGCCTATCTCATGCAGACGGGACAGGCTCTCCTGTTCAGCGCCGCCTGCGGAGCCATCGCATGGCTCACGATCAGGCTCCGCAGGCAGAAGGCAGGGGAAAAGGAGGAGGCCTTTGCCCTGTTTATGTACCTGACGCTCGCCATCGTCACAGTGTTTCCTCTCTTACTGTGGCTCCTCACGCCAAAAAACAACGATTTCTTCTATATTCATACCGCCTATGTCGCGCTGTTTGTATTTGTATTTTCTTTTATGGGAAAAACAGATGAAAAATACCGGAAGACAATATCTCTCTGGATGGCCGGAAGCGTAATGGTCTTTATCGCAGTCCTGCTGCTGACAGACCTGACAGTCCTCACCTCCGTCAGGTACCTTCTCCCGGGCATCGTGATGGGCTTGGCCGCAGTATTGCTCTACACCAGACAGCAGGCGCCCCGCACATACCATAAATACGGCAAGGTTCTGCTGCTTGCCTGGTGTTTTGCCTCTGTCTTTATCAAGGGCTGGGAATATCGCGGCGATCAGGATCTGCCTCAGAATGTCACCAGAGTGAGGGGCATCATCTCCGAAGGTCCCGCAAAGGGCATCCTGGCGGAATATATGCAGTGTGCCATGCATGAGAGCCTCTACGCGGAAATGCAGCAGTATATTGAACCGGGAGACAGAGTATTCCTGTTGGAAAACGACGCCACGGGCTACCTGTTTCAGGATCTTGAGATCGCCTCCTACACGACGATCTCCGATCCGAGGTACGATGATACGCTGTTGACATACTGGGAACTGCATCCCGAAAAATACCCGGAAGTGATAATCATTCCGTGCTGGTACGGAGAGATCCACTGGGACAACGAGACATGGATCATCCGGTGGGTGGAAAAAGAATACGGCGCGACGCAGATCATAGACGGAACTTATTTCAGGTACTATATCAAAAAGTAACCCCCGCAGATCCACGCCGGCCGCACAGCCGTCTCTATATTCTTGCCAGCACAAAAATATCATAGATAGCTTTGATCGCCACCTCAAAGTCCTCATTCTTCACACCGATGATGATGTTTAACTCCGAGGAACCCTGATCGATCATCTTGACATTGACATTGGCATGCGCCAGCGCGGAAAAGATCCGCCCTGCAGTTCCCCGGGAGGATTTCATGCTTCTGCCCACCACAGCGATCAGCGCGAGGTCCGCCTCGATCTCGATATGATCCGGATTCGCCAGCCTGTGGATTGCTGAAACCACGGACTGCTCTTTGTGTACAAAATCGTCCTGATGCACAAGGATGGTCATCGTATCGATGCCTGAAGGCATATGTTCAAAGGAGATATGATTGTCCTCAAATGCCTGCAGTACTTTCCTGCCGAATCCGACTTCCGAATTCATCATATCCTTATCCAGCATCACCGAGCAGAAGCCCTTCTTGCCCGCGATGCCGGTGATCGTATATTTGGATTTCTGGCAGGTACTGCCCACGATCCAGGTTCCCTCATCCTCCGGCTTATTGGTGTTGCGGATATTGATCGGGATTCCCTCCTTGCGCACCGGGAAGATCGCATCCTCATGCAGCACAGATGCCCCCATGTAGGAGAGCTCCCGCAGTTCCCTGTACGTGATCATATCGATCCGCTCAGGCTTGTAGATGATGCGGGGATCCGCGATCAGGAAGCCGGACACATCGGTCCAGTTCTCATACACATCCGCCTGCACCGCCCTGGACACGATGGAACCTGTCACATCGGAACCACCACGGGAGAATGTCTTTACCGTCCCGTCCTTTTTCGCTCCGTAAAAACCGGGGATCACCGCATACTCGGCCTTCCGCAGCCTCTTTTCCAGAATTTTATTCGTAGTCTCGGCATCGAATTCCTCATTCTCATCAAAACGGATCACCTCCGCGGCATCGATGAACTCAAAATTCAGATAATTCGCCATGATAATACCGTTCAGATATTCCCCGCGGGAAGCCGCATAATCCCTGCCCGCCCTGTCTTTAAAATTTTTCTCGATCCTCTCAAATTCCTCTTCCAGGGAAAGTTCCAGATGAAGGCCGTCGATGATCTCCTGATAACGCTCCTTTATCGCCGCAAATTCTGCCGAAAAGTCATCCTCCACCTCCGCCAGGGCATAACATTCGTAAAGCATATCCGTCACTTTCGTGTCTTTGGAATGCCGCTTTCCCGGCGCGGAAGGCACCACATAACGCCTTCCCTCATCCGCCCAGACAATATTTCCCACTTTTTCAAACTGCTCAGCGTTGGCAAGAGAACTCCCGCCGAATTTGACAACCTTTTTCACTCTTTTCTCCTTATTCCAATTCTTATTCCAGTTCCGCTCCAGGAACTTTCGCTGTTTTCCAGTTCCGCTGCAGTTCCGCTGTTTTATTCTGAAAACAAATACTGCATGATCTCGTGCCCTCTCTCCAGGAAAGGCCCGCCCGCCGCTTCTCTCTCATTGTACGAACGCCCCGACTTCAAATCCTTTCTGCTGTCATACAACAGATAAGGCACATTGTCCGCCGTGTGGGTCCTCACCCTGATCGGCGTGGGGTGGTCCGGCAGGATCAGCATCCGGTAATCCTCCCCCGACGCGTCCATCGCCTCCACCACCGGACGGATCACCCTGTCGTCCAGATACTCTATCGCCTGCACCTTCTTCTCCACACTGCCCTGATGTCCCATCTCATCCGGCGCCTCCACGTGGATATAAGCAAAATCATAGCCCTGCTTCAAAAGGCCATCCACCGCCGCCTGCGCTTTTCCCTCATAATTCGTATGCAGGCCGCCGTTCGCCCCTTCCACATGCGCCACGCCCATGCCCGCGCCCACGGCGATCCCCTTTAACAGATCCACCGCGGATATCATCAGTCCTTTTTTCCCCGTCGTCTCCGCAAAGCCCGAGAGCATCGGCTTCGTCCCCGCTCCCCAGAACCAGCAGCAGTTTGCCGGATGCAGTCCCTTTTTCTTTCTCTCTATATTCAGGGGGTGGTCTTTCAGTATCTCATAACTTACTTTCATCATCCGCCTGAGAGTATCGTCCTTTGGCAGATACCGCCCAATCTTCTGTCCCAGCACATCGTGGGGCGGCACCAGCTCCACCACCTGTCCCTTATCCCAGATCAGACAATGCCTGTAGCTTGTGCCCGCATAGAACTGATATGTCTCATCCTGCAGGCATTCCTGCACTGCTTTCAACAAAACAGCACAATCCTCTGTACTGATCTCATCCGAACTGTGATCGATGATCGTCTTCTCTTCGAATACCTCCTCGTCTTCGGAGATCGTCACGATATTACAGCGGATCGCGATATCCGTGTCCTTCATCGGTACACCGATCGACAGAGCCTCAAGCGGGGACCGCCCCGAATAATATTTCTTCGGATCATACCCTAACACCGAAAGGTTTGCCGTATCGGAACCGGGCTTCATCCCGTCTGGAATGGTATGTACCATACCGATCTCGCCCTTTCTGCCAAGGACATCCATCGTCTTTGTCTCAGCATACTCAAGCGGCGTCTTACTCCCCAGCGCTTCTATGGGCTCATCAGCCATGCCGTCGCCCAACACTACGATATATTTCATGGAATGTCAAACCTCCTTCTGTCACAACAGTCAACAACCCCGCTGCAGGCATCATTCCTCGATGCGGATACGGGCGATCGCGCCATCCATCCCCTCAAACTTCTCCGCAAATTCCTGCTCACTCATCTCCGGCGTGATATACCCGTACTCATCAGGACACTGCTCCAGAAATACCACTCTGCCGTTGCCAAACTCAGCCGCCGCCTTCGCCTCAGGCACTTTATCTCTGTCAAACCGCACAAAGAAGCGCCTCCTCGACAAAGGCACCTTCGCTAACACTGCCTTCTCCTCGCTCCAATCGATCGGCAGATGCGTCCCCATAAAGCGCGCCGCTTCCACCACATCAGCCACAACCGCGCTGGCAGTGGGGAGCTTTCCCGCTCCTCTGCCGTAGTACATGGAATCCCCCAGCATATTTCCCTCCACAAAGACAGCATTGAAAACGCCGTTGACACTGTAGAGCGGATTTTCCCGCCCGATCAGCACCGGCGCCACCATCGCAAGATATCCGTCAGCCGTCAGCTTACTCATGGCGAGAAGTTTTACCGTCATCTCCATCTTTCCAGCATAGAGAAAATCTTCCATCGTCAGCTTCGTGATGCCCTCCGTATAGATCTCCTGGTAATCTACAGTCTTCCCGCTCATCAGGGAGGACAAAATGGCGATCTTCCGGCAGGCGTCATATCCCTCCACATCCGCCTCCGGGTTCCTCTCCGCAAATCCCTTCTCCTGTGCTTCCTTCAGCACTTCGTCAAAGGCTGCGCCATCTCTCTCCATCTTCGTCAGAATATAGTTGGTCGTCCCGTTCACGATACCGCTGATATTTAAAACTTTTTCCTGTTTCAATGCACTGTTCAACGTCCTGATGATCGGTATGCCGCCGCCCACGCTCGCCTCAAAGAAATAGTTGCAATGATGGTCTGCCGCGATCCTGATCAGTTCCGCGCCGTGGTTCGCCACCAGTTCCTTATTGGATGTGCAGACGCTTTTTCCCGCCAGCAGTGCTTTTTTTGTGAAAGTGTAGGCTGGCTCGTTTCCGCCCATCGTCTCGCAGATGATCTTCACCTCCGGATCATTCACAATGATATCCACATCATGCACGACCTTTTCCTGCACCGGATCGCCCTCAAATTCCCGCAGATCCAGCACATACTTCACATGCACTCCCTCTCCCGCAGCTTTCTCGATCCTGTCCTGATTTTTTTCGATCACTTCCGCCACACCGCTGCCGATATTCCCGTATCCGTATATTGCCGCCTCTATCATAATGAATGACCATGCCTTTCTCTGTTTCTGTCTGTACCTGCAGCATATCCCTGCGGCTCCGCCCGAAGCTTACCCCCGGAACACCGCACAAATATCACCGTTTTGCCGCGAATTATTGTACCATGAATGTAGTAGATATGCAAGAAGAAATGAAAACAGCGCACCATTTATAAGAAACAAAAACAGTGCACCATTTACCATAACAGTTCAACCCTCTGCCATTCCGCGGGTAAAGCCGCTTTGTTTGCGAGTTGTTCTTTATCCTTTCAGATACTCCTCCGCGATCCCCCGCAAAATATCCCACTTCTCCTCCATATCCTTCACCAGCTTAAACTGTGTCCTGCAGCGGTCAAGGTTATGCTCCGGGCGGTGGATCTTATAATATCGGTCCCCCTCCAGATAATCGGTCAGGAAACGGATTCCCTGCTCCAGTGTTATCACCTTCGCCCCCATGGGCAGCATACGAATCTCCTGTTCCGTCAGAGAGCCCCCACACCCTTCCACGAATCCTTTTGTATATAAAGTAAATAAGTCAATATCACAGGATATCTTCGACAAATCTGTCTCATCCTCCGCGCCGGTGTTCGCGCCAAAGCGGATGGAATCCCCGTAGTCGTAGAGGGCGGAACCGGGCATGACCGTGTCCAGGTCAATGACGCAGATTCCCTTCCCGGTCTCATTGTCTATCATGATATTGTTCAGCTTGGTATCGTTATGCGTCACCCGCAGAGGGATCTCTCCCGAGGCGAGCATATCACAGATCACATGGCAGTCCCTCTCTCTGTTCAGCACAAACCGAATCTCTTCCTGCACCTTTGCCGCCCTGTGCGCCGTATCCTCCGCAAGCGCCCTCTTAAAGTTTTTCAGGCGGTCCACCGTATTATGAAAATCAGGAATCGTCTCATAGAGCGTTTCCGCGGGGTAGTCCTCCAAAAGTTTCTGAAAATGCCCGAAGGATACCGCGCTCTCATAAAAGTCCTTCGGCTCCTTCACTTCATCATAGCTGGTCGCACCGTCAATAAACCCGTACACCCGCCAGTAAGTACCGTCCTCCCACTTGCAATAGGAAGCGCCATCCTTCGCCGGCACCACATGCAGAGTCTCCCGCGCCGCATCGCCGCCCGCTTCCGCTATCTTCTTCTGCAGAAACTCCGTGATCTTCACCACGTTCTCCATCACTTCCCAGGGCTTTTTAAAGACTTCATGGTTGATTCTCTGTATAGTATATTTTTTATGTTTATTATTGCCGCCGCACATCAGCAGATAAGTATCATTGATATGTCCGCTCCCGTATGGTTTCGCACTTTCCGGCGTCCCCTCCGTCTCAAACCGCTCTGCGATCCGCAATATTTGGCTTTCCTCTCTCTCCATAGCCTTCTCCCTTCTCTGTCTTCCGCTTCGCGATGCACGCTCGCTCCGCCCGGCGCCGAAATTATATCTTGTGCCATGTCCGCAGTGCAAGTTCGAAAAACCTGTGGTTTTTCATAGGTCAGATAAAAACCTGCTTATGTGCAGGCACAACGCATTTTTTTATCAGCCTTTTTCGCACTGCTCATTGCTTTCGTGGATATTATACCACTTGATCTCATTTGCTTTGAGGTTCAAGGGGAAGCTTTCCCCATCCCCTCTGTACACTATAGTGCTCTGCGGCTCGTACGTATTGTTGACCACACAGAACTTTCCGTTCTTCACATAGGCGTGGACATCCACATTGCAGTTTTCGGAAAACCACTGGTGGAGCTGATCCTCACTCCTGCTGCTCCACAGGATCGCCCGGTACAGGATACGGCTGTTCTCGAAGCTGTAGGGCAGCCCGGAGATATAGACCGTTCGCCCCTCTCCGTACTCGTTCACCGCCATCTGCACCTCTCTGTCACGCTGTACCAGTATTTTTGTCCCCTCCAGCGCATACATGTTTTTCTTGCCTTCCCCGAAATCCACCTCCCCGGCGCAGTCCGCCAGGATAAAATGCTCTCTGTCTTCTTCCCAGTTATACTTATCATATCCCAGGGTAAATCCCGTCTCCTTCTCCACGCCGAGCGCCCTCGCGAGCTGCAGATAATGCCCCTGATACTGATGTCCGGACGGCTCTCCGACGCCGATGAAGCCGCCGCCCTGACAGATAAACCGGCGTATCGCGGAGGAGACTGCTGCGTCCTCCCAGACACTGCCCCCCGTATGGGCTGTGTCGCCGTCCCCGATATTGAGTATCACATCGATCCCCTCCAGAATCCGGGGATCTTCGCGGATCTCGTCGAAAGATATAAATACCACATCAAAGGGAGCCCCCGAGAGGCTTTCTATCACACCCGCATAGCCGTAATTCTGCTTCTGGTACAAGGCGTGATGCACCATGTGGCAGCCCCAGGAGCGCATCCGCCCCCAGCAGTTTAATACCGCCACACGCTTTTGACAGTACCCTTCCGTTCCCTTTATATTGTCGTAGAGCTCCCTGAACTCTCCGCACACGCTCTCCACATAGTCGATAAACTCCGGAAACTGACATGCCAGTTTCAGATAGCCGCCATAGCCGATCCTGTCGATTGGCTTGCGCAGGATCGCCCGGCGGGCTGTCACCCAGTTTTCCATCGCCTCCTTCACCGGATCGCCGCCCTCATGGAACGTATCCGGGAAAAAGTAGGGCAGAAACCTCCCTTCCGTATAGCGCACCCCCGGAATGTCAGAGATCAGCCGCAGAGTGGAACCGTTACCGACCGAACCCACCACCGCGTCCACGCCCGTCCCCCGGAACTCATCCATAAAAGGCTCCGTACCGATCCAGTGATCCCCCAGAAACATCATCGCTTCCTTTCCGAGCTCATGCGTCAGATCGACGATCTCCCGCACCAGAGACGCAACCTCGCGGCGCTGAAACGCCATAAAATCTTTAAATTCACGGCTTGGCTCCCGGTACTGGTTATTGTAATACCCCTGATCGATGATATATTCGGGCCTGAAGCGATAGCCCGCCTCCCTCTCGAACTTTTCCAGGATATACGGGGACACCGAGGCGGAATAGCCGTACCAGTCCACATATTTCTCCCGTTTCAGTTCGTCAAAGATCAGCGTAAACTGATGAAAAAATGTCGTGTAACGGATCACATCCACGTAAGGATGCTCCTCCACGAAACGACGTAAACGCTTCAATGTATAGGCGTGCGTTTTGGGCTGACGCACATCGAAGGTGATCTGGTGTTCCACATCCTTCCAGTCATTGACCACGGCATTATACATATGCACCGGATCCCATATCAGATAAGCCAGAAAGCTGACCGTATACTCGTGAAAGGGCAGAGGCTCCCGCAGGATCACACATCCCCTCTCCTCATCGTAATCCCACCCGTCAGGCGAAACCGGCTCCCCCGCACTGCGGTCCATAACTTCCCACCAGCGTTTGATATCGTCGCGGATATTGGGCATCATCAACTCCTGACTGATCCCCCTCATCAGCGGGATCGCAAGCGGACCCTCCCCGGCGGTATAAAACCCTGTCATAATATAACATTGCTGCACCTCATCCGGATTCTTTCTTGCCCACTCATTGTCCTTTCTGGTGGTATAATAAGTGGCATATACCTTCGCATCTGCCGCTTTTAACTCCTCCGGGTAATCTGTGCCGTCGCAGTCGCGGATCGCATCCGCCCCCCAGCGCTCGAGCAGTTCAAGCGTCTCCGGCACCACATCCACATCCGTAGGGATTGTTACCCTGCCTCTCTTTTCCATTTTTTCAGCCATTTCGCTATCCCCCAATCAACATACCTTTCGTTTTCATTCCATACCATACAGCCGCCATTTCAGCCAAAACCATAACCGGCCGGGAGGAAAACAACCCCTCCCGGTACCCGGCATTTTAACCTGATCCGACAAACAGCTGAACTGCCGTTTTGTCAGTCAAAATCCGTGATCCGATCCGCAATCCTCCCGTACCGGAATCTCACCATCTCATTTTTTTCCAGCACATCGCTTTCCGTCCCCCGGTACTGACAGCGGATACAATAATACTCCTTCTTCTCCTTATCATAGAACATATCCATATCGATATCTCTCATAAAACAGGAGGGACACCTGAAATTTAATCTGCCCTTTCCAGATTGAGCCATGTCGCAAATACCTCCTTGTCTTTTAATTTCTTCTGATATCCCAGCGTAAACATGGGAGAAAATGCATACCCCTCTCTGATGTAGCCGACGGCACCACTCTCCTTCTCCACTGTCATCGAAACCGCTGTTTTGATCTCCGGGATCACAGCCTTTGCCCTGACGGCGTCCGCCATCTCCTCCTCCCGGCACTTATAGGCATAGGCAATCTGTTTCTCTGTGCTTCCATCCGTCACTGAGAGCGTAATATGGGTCATATCTTCCGTGTATTCGGTAGTGCCGTAACATGCCACCATATATTCATTCAAAAGCACCTCTTCTCCGGGCTTCG
The DNA here is from genome assembly GCA_910584915.1 of uncultured Lachnospiraceae bacterium. Classification (GTDB taxonomy): domain Bacteria; phylum Bacillota; class Clostridia; order Lachnospirales; family Lachnospiraceae; genus 1XD8-76. The sequence continues at coordinate 30,142 of CAJUDM010000012.1, read as the reverse complement.
ACATCTCAAGGATTTCCCGCTGCATCCTGATCCTGGAACTCCCCTCCTCAAAGAAGATCTTTGTCTGCAGTGCCACCGTCAGTCCCTCAAACTCTATCTCCACCGGATCCAGCGTGAGGATTCTTGTCTTTTTGCCGTCCTCCGAAAGTGCCTCCTCGGAAAATGCCGCTCTGGTGCGGCACAGGCACAGATCCACCTCCTCACCCCTGTAGCTGAGTTTCGCGGAGCGCACGGTCCCCTCCCCGGCATAGTGGGTAAAGTAGCCCGCCCGGTATTTCTCCTGGATCAGAAAAGGATATGACGCGTCTGTCACATGAGGTGTCCCGATGCCCACCGGCCACTCAAGCTTCGCCGCGTAGGGGCGCAGATCCACAATGGCGCCTCCCTGATCCATATTGACACAGACTCTCATATAGGGATCGCAGTACCAGAAGAGCTGCTTGTCCGAACCGTACAGGATATCCTTCCAGAGCGCGCATTCCGGCTCCGTGTAGGACTTCTTCGCCCGATAGTGGTCCGCGAACTCCGCCATCGTCATATCCTCAAGCAGTCCTTCCTCCTTCAGCTTTCCGTAGTACGCCATCCCGTCCTCGTAGGATTTCCTGAGCAGTTCATAGGGCGCCTCCCAGCGTCCCATCTTGTTGAGCCACCCCGGCCCCACAAACATCATATTATAGGCGTAGCCGTTGTTAAACTTCTCCAGATGTCTGTACTGGTCGATCAGATTGTACAGATAGGGATACTCCCATGTTTTCGTATCATAGATCATGCCGCGCAGCACATTCTGCGGGTGCGTTCCGAAGTTGGAACCGTTGCCGTCATAGCAGGCAAGCAGATCTCTGGAGAGATGGGGGATCGCCACGATCCCGGAATCCTCCGCCTCATTCGCCGCCGGCGCATGGGTATTCTGCTTGGAGGGGATCCAGGGATTCCAGGGACCGCCGTCCATAAATGTGTACCAGCTGTTGTTGCAGGTGTGATACGCCTTCGGTCCCTCCTCCCAGCAGGTCGCCACGGCGCACTTCACGGAAGGGTAAGTCTCCTTGATATAATTGATCAGATCCGCATCCATGTAGTAGGAACCCGTGGACTCCGGGTAAAACCCGAAAATCTCATAAAACTTTCCGAATACATCCTGTACAATGGATTTCTTATCCTCCATGGAAAACATCCAGATACAGAAATCCTTCGTCTTATATTTTTCCCTGAACTGCTCACAGGGCAGCCCCAGCAGGGAAAGCGCGATCTCATCCCCGTACTTTTTATGGTGCTCCTTCGCGATCTGCACCGCCTCCTCGTTGAAAAGTGACGCGTATGTCATCTGTATCGTCGTTTTAATATGGTTTTTGTGCGCGATCTCCTGCTGCAGTTTAAAAATATCCAGCGACTCCGTGAGAAGGGATTTCCTGCCGATATCCTCCTCCTTCCCGTGCCCTGTCACCTTTTCCGCATACTCCGGCACCATCTCCGGCCTGTGTATCACATTCAAAATAAATTTATCCGCCATCTTCCTCTGAATCCTCTTCCATTTTTTACTTCTTTAAATCCCTTTGAAGAAAAACTTAAACTCTTTCTTCCCGCTCACATCGAGAAGCGTACTCTCCTGCGGCCTTGCGCCCCAGCTGTCATCTCCCGCCACTCCCATCTGTCCTTCCGCCGCCCGGACCACCGTATAATGGCGCCTCGGCAGCTCATAGGGATGTGCCGCATTCTCGATCTCATGAGGCGTGAACGGCAGAGCTGAAAAGTTCATCTTATCTCCCGCAAACAGAAGGCCTCTGCCCCTTTCATCCGTCACCGCCGCAAAATAAACTCCCATCTTGTTGCCGCACTCCTGGGGCACCAGATATTTTGCCATATTATCTTCCACTCTGTTGCTATATATGCCGAGTCTGGAACCTGCCAGTTTATCCGCGTAGGTCTCCTCCGGCCCCTGCCCGAACCATGTCACCTTATCATAGTCCGCATTCAGCTTAAACAGCACGCCGAACTCCGGCATATCTTTCAGTTCCGGCACCGGGTCATAGAGAAGCTTCGCTTTGATCGTGCCGTCGCCGTACACCGTGTACGCGAGCTTACAGCTGCTTTGCGGCGTCGTCGGCATCCGGTAGGTGTACGTGATCGTCACATGAACCTCCGTCTCCTGAATATCCGGCATAATACTCTCATAGACATATTTCCATCCGAGATCGATCTCTCTCTTATGTGTCAGGTAGAGACTGGCGATCTTCCACTGGGCGTACCGGTCCGCCATTCTGTTTCCTCTGTCATTGTCGGTCATCGGCCTCCAGAAATTCGGCACCGGTTTCTCCATCAGCATTTCCCGTCCGGCATAGCGGTAGGACACAAGCCCTCCGTGCAGCGTGGAGAACAGCGCCTCAAACTCTTCTCCCCTGACACCGATATTGTTGTCGCCGCGGATCACCCGAAAAGGTTTTTTCACACAGATATCTACGCCTGCCCCGTAAACCGGAACACCCGCCGCACTGTCTCTCTCCTCCTCCACCCTGAAAGAAGCCTCTCCGAAAGCCACCTCATGTCCTGCTTTCGCCCAGAGCGTATCCTCCTTCAGCCTGAAAGAAACCGCAATGCTGTAAACGCCCGGCTGTTTTTCCCTGTCCGCAAAATCTGCCGGCAGAGGGAACTCTCTCTCCGACAAAGGTTCCACGGAAACAGCCTCCCTCTTCTCCGATGCCGGCTTTCCGTTTGCCGAGAGCGTGAGCACACATGCAAAACAATCCGTATTCACAAACAGATTTTTATTCTTTACCGCAAAGATGCCCCTCCCGGCGTCCACTGTAATCTTTATGTTCTGATAATTATATTTTATATACTGCATTTTGGGGGAAGGTTCTCTGTCGCCGCCGTAGACAATGCCGTTGCCGCTGAATTCATAGTCCGTCGGCCGCTCCATAAAATCCCCGCCATAAGCCTGGAAAGCCTCGCCGTATCTGTCCTTCTTCGTCAGGGACTGGTCTATGTAATCCCAGATAAAACCGCCCTGGTACAGCGGCTCCTCCTCCGCCAGATCCGTGTACAATTCCATTCCGCCGCAGGAATTTCCCATCGCGTGCGCATATTCACAGCTGATATAGGGCTTATCCCGATGCTTCGTCAGAAAATCTCTGATCTCCGCCGTCGTCGCATACATCCTGCTCTCCATGTCCGACGTCTCATTGTATCTTCTGTCATTGTAGACCCCCTCATAGTGGACCAGCCTTCTTTTGTCAAGCTCCCGGAACTTCTGTGACATCTCATAGATCACCTTCCCTCCGAAAGACTCGTTGCCACAGGACCAGATCAGGATCGCCGGATGGTTCTTATCACGCTGATAGCAGGAATTCACACGGTCCAGCATGCAGGGAAGCCAGTCCGGATTATCCCCCGGCACCACGCTCTCTACCGGCGCGAGATCCCGCATCACCGGATCCCAGCTCCCGTGGGATTCCAGATTATTCTCCGCTATCATATACAGGCCGTACCTGTCGCAGAGCTTATACAGGTCGGAACTGTTCGGATAATGACTGGTCCGCACCGCATTAATATTATGGCACTTCATGGTCACAATATCTTTCAGCGTATCCTCATAGGACATCACGCGACCGCTGCTACTGCAAAATTCATGCCGGTTGACGCCGTTAAACACAATACGTTTCCCGTTCAGATACATGATGCTGTCCTTTAATCGAAACTCCCTGAAGCCGACCTCCTGCAGTATCACTTCCTGTAGCGCCAGATTCTCATCATAGACCTGGATCAGAAGCTGATACAGGTGGGGCGTCTCCGCGCTCCAGAGCCTGGGCGCTTCCAGATCCAGCGCATATCTGTTTTCTCCCGCCGTCACAATATCCTTTTCCACGCGGACACACAATCCATCATCCAGCCGCTCTCCGCCGAAGCCCTTCCCCGGCTGATACAATGCAAAACTGATATGTCCCGCCTTTTGCCGGCTCTCCCGCTCATCTTTCATGTCTAATGTCAGTTCCAGCGTTCCCTTTCCGTAGTCATCGGAGAGCACCGTTTCCGTCCTGATGTCCCGCACGTGAAGCGCCGGCGTCGTATAGAGATAAACATCGCGGAAGATCCCGGAGAAACGATAGAAATCCTGATCTTCACACCAGCTTCCGGATGTCCACTTGAAAACCTGTGCCGCCAGCTTGTTTTTCCCATCTTTCAGATAGGGACTCAGGAAAAACTCGGACGGCGTAAAAGTATCCTCCGCATACCCCACAAAATGTCCGTTCAGCCAGAGTGCGATCCCGCTCTCCGCCCCCTGAAAGGAGATATAGACTCTACCCCTGTCAAAATTTTTCGGTACTTCAAAATATTTTACGTAACTTGCCACCGGATTGAAGTGCTCCGGCACTTCCCCCGGAGAAATCTCCTCCCTGCCATCCCAGGGATACTGCACATTTGCATACTGGGGCGCGTCATACCCCTCCATCTGGATATGGGCGGGCACCCGGATGTCATCCCAGTCCCCGCAGTCGTACTCCGGCACCTCAAATCCCGGAATGGTGCTCCCGTAATTTCGCGCATAGTGAAACTTCCAGACACCGTTCAGCGGATACCGGAAACCGCTCCTCTCCTCAAGTGCCTCCTCCACATTCCGGCAGGGAAGATGATCGGCGTGGGGCGCCTCTGTGTTTACCGCAAAATACGCGGGGTCTCTCACCATGTCAAACGTAAATTTTTCAGTGGAAAATCTTGCCATCTACATCCTCTTTCTGCGCACAATCAAATAAATTATTAGGACCGAACACCTGTCCCCCGTGCGCCCGGGAACAAGTTTCAAAGAGAAAATATATTATAGTTTTCAGTATATATATCGCGGAAAAGATCCCCGATACCGTCAATCAGCATTCCCGGACAGACATAAAGAATCCACCCTGTCAAAGACTCTCATCCATCTGCCCGGCCCACTGCCCGCAAAACAAAACCCCGGTATCGGAAATCCTTTCTATCTATTATTGCTATACAATTTATTTCACTGCCCCTGTGATTCCTTCCGCAAACTGTTTCTGCAGGACAAAGAACACGATCATCGTAGGGATAGAGCAGAACAATACGCCGCACATAAGCATTCCGTAATCCGTCACATACCCGGTGATCAGATTCGCGATCAGCATGGGCATCGTAATGGAATTGTTATCGGTCATGATAACCTTCGGCCACAGATATGCGTTCCACGCATTCATAAAGGCGATAACGCCCGCCGCCGCATAGGTGGAACGCATCGTGGGGAAGAACATGCGGAAAAATATCTGCACCTCGTTCAGTCCGTCAATACGCGCCGCCTCTATGATGTCCACAGGAAATGCCCTGGCATTCTGTCTGAACATCATGATCATAAAGGGAGTTGAGATCATCGGCAGTATAAAACCGACCGCTGTATTCAACAGTTTCGCCTTGGAAAACATCTGAAACAGCGGAACCATAGTCGCCACCTGCGGAACCATCATCGCGAGCAGCAGGATGGAAAACAGCTTATCCTTCGCCTTATCGTGGTAAACCTCAAATCCGTACCCCGCGATCGAACAGATAAGCAGGCATACAACCGTGGTCAGTACCGCATAAAAGAAGGAGTTGCCGAGCGCCTTCCAAAGCGGCTGCTGCGCCAGAAGATTTTTGAAGTTCTCCGCCAGATAGCCCCCCGGCAGGATCCTGCCTCTGGATACATCCGTGGATGTGTTTGTCGCCGCCGATATCATCCAGTACAGGGGAAATACGGAGATAAATGATACAATAATCAGGAAAATGTAAGTGGGGATCAGTCTTCGCTGAATCGCAGATTTATTCTTTTTCTCAGTCACGTGTATCACCTACTTTCAAATTGATAAATGCCAGAACAGCCACCATGATAAATACAAGGAAGGACATCGCCGAAGCATATCCGAAGTTCGGCACATTGATAAAGCATGTATTATAAATATAGTGCGACATGGTGATGGTCGTGTTGGCAGGACCGCCCTTCGTCAGGTTCACCGATTCATCGAACAGCTGCAGGGTACCGTTGATGGACATGATGAATGTCATGATGATCGTAGGCTTCAGCAGAGGAACCGTGATGCCCCAGAAGGTTTTCCATCCGTTTGCGCCGTCGATCTTTGCCGCCTCATATACGGAATACTCTATGTTCTGCAGCGCCGCCAGATAGAACACCATGTTATACCCCGTCCATCTCCAGATCAGTGCTATAATGATAACGATCTTCGCGCTCAGCGCGTTGCCCAGGAAATTATATCCCTGATCCAAAATATGTAACTTCATCAGTACGCTGTTGATCAGTCCGTCCGTCGCGAACAGGGAGCGGAAGATCAATGCGTAGGATACTAACGATGTAGCGCAGGGCAGAAAAACACAGGTGCGGAATAATCCCCTGAGTTTCAAATCCCTGTTATTTAAAAGCTGCGCCAGCAAAATGGCTAACACCAGCATGATAGGCACCTGAATGATCAGATATAAAAACGTATTTCCGATGGACTGCTGAAATACTTTGTCCGCAAGAATCCTCTGATAGTTGCTGAAACCGGTAAACTGCATGTTTGCGCCGGTTCCCTTCTGGAGAGATATCATAAACGCTCTCACCATGGGATAAAAACTCATGATCGCGATCATAAGCGCTGCAGGCGTCAGGAAAGCCCACCCCGCGGCTCTCTGTTTGGCAAGAAGCGTCATTCCTTTTTTCTTGGCATCCACAATACAAGCCCCCTTTTCCTTAAAATCTTTCATAAAATCCGGCCATGATATCAATATCTATCGAAACCGACGGCCTTATGCCAACATAGGGGAACTGTCCACAGTCCCCCTATGTTCATAACTGCATGATACTGTTATGCTGTTGCCTATTCTGTCATCTTGAACTCCAGCGTTGACTGCGCTTCGTCGAGAGCCGCCGCTTTATCGGTTCCGCCTACAATGTTGACGATCGCTGTGTTGACCGCTTCCCTCGCCTCATAGTGGTACGGTGTGCTCTTGAATGCAGGAATGTGTGAAGAGTACTCAACGATCGTAGCAAAGATCGGCTGATCATTGAAGAATGCGTTGGGCTCGTTGTAAACTGTGGATTCGCCTGCCGGCAGATAACATGCAACCGCGCCGGTCTCAGGGAGGATCGCATCATAGAACTCCGTGCTGGAACCAAAGGTTTTTGCGAGGAAGTCCATAGCCAGTTCCACATTCTGGCAGTTGCTGGTTATGTACCAGGAAGAGCCGCCGTTGTTCGCATAGTTTGTAGCGCTGTCCACGCCGTCAACCTTCGGCAGATTGGTGATCTCCCACAGGCCCTTCTGATCTTCGGTGCTCATCAGCGTAGCTGTGATCCAGTTGCCGTTTATAACGCCTGCCGCCTCGCCGCCGGTGATCGTCGAAATATATTCATCCCAGTTGTTTACCAGTTTTACCACATCGTTCTGGATCATTTCAGCATAAATGTCAACACATTTCTCGCCCACTTCGTTTCCTGCGATGTAAGCCTTTCCTTCGTCGTCCACCCAGTTAGCGCCACAGGACTGGATCATCATCATGATCGTGTCGCCGCCCGCCGCTTCGCTGGTCAGCAGGTACTTGCCGGTCTTCTCGTGAACGTCCTTGCCGATCTCCATAAATCTGGACCATGTGATGTCGGTCAGATCGGCAACCGTGTATCCCGCCTCGTCCAGGACATCCGTGCGGTAGCAGGCAATACATCCGCCGTTGTCAAACGGAACGCCGTAGTGCACGCCGTCCTTCATGGAATAAGCCTGCTTCAATGCGCCGAAATCATCCCAGTTGATGTCCATGCTGCTCAGATCCGTGAAGGCATCCGGATAGCTTAACAGGAATTTCTGGTAGCTGTTGTCCTGCATCAGAACGATATCCGGCATCGTGCTGTAGTCGCCGGCATTCGCGCAGGTTGTGAGTTTGGTCTGGCAGTCGTCCGAGGAAGTCTCGATCACGTTGACCGAAAATCCCGGATGGTCTTTCGCATACTGTTCTCCCGCCATGTTCATCGCCTTGATGTTAAAAGCCGGATCCCATGTCCAGACGGTCAGTGTATCGCCGCCTTCTGAGGATGCCTCATCTGACGGAGCCGCCTCATCTGTGGACGCTGCCCCCCCCGTCTGACGGAGCCTCCTCTGTCGAGCCGCCGCACGCAGTAAGCGACATTACCATCATGCCTGTGAGCAGCACTGCAAGCCATTTCTTTTTCATTGATTTATTTCCTCCTTCTTCTCTGTCGGCATGCAGACAGGACTGTCCGCCGCCTGACAATTTTTTATACCTTTATCATTATACATAAAAGTCTTTTTCCATAGTGTGCATTTTCGAACGCCAAATTTGCATTTTCAATCTTTTTGTCTATTCTGTCTCTTATCCGCCTGTCTGTTTCTTATTTCTCATATCAATCAGTTCAATTTAGCTATAAACAATATTGACAAATTGGGCAGACTAACTTAATAAATCGCCATAAAATGCCAAACCAAATATTTCAGTATGCATTCCGTCAGACTGCAATGGATACTGATCACAAAAATACCCTGTCCGGATACATTCTTTTCATAAACCCGAGCATTTCCTCATTCAGATCCATCAGGATCTTGATCTTACGCCTGTCCTCCATCACGATCATTGTGTAATAAGGCACATTCTCCTCATAGGAAGTATAATCGTATTTGGGAAGCTTTACGCTTCCGCCTTCTTTTAAATAATCCGCAACTTTCTCATGGCGGCTCGGCGCCACGACTTCCATATCTTTCAGATCGAGCACATGCATCTCCCTCCGGTAGCGCCCTCCAAAGATCACGCTGATCTGAAGCCTGTCTCCGTCCAAAACATACTCATATTCCTTCCTGCTCAAAGCATCGTAGACAAAATAGAGCCCAGCCGCAAGGAATCCCGAAAGCATAAACCCCTGCGAGATCGTGATGCCCATCACCACAAACAATACCGCAAATAGAAGTATCACCTTTTTCAGCACTCCTGTCATTGCCTTTTCTTTTCTCTTTACCTGCTGCACCATTCCGGCATTATACATCTGTTTTTCCTTTCTTCGGAAATACCCTCAAAATCATCTCCCGATCTGATCCCCCGTAAATACCGGCCGGAGTTCTACCATCCCTCCTCAAACTGTATCTTAAACTGAAGAAGCTTCTGTTCATAATTTTTCGGATTTTTCCTCCATTCGTTCGGGGCTGAACCCTGTATCCTCCTAAAATTCCGGTTAAACGTTGAAAGTGTGGGAAATCCGCATTTATATGCAATATCCGCCACCGGCATGTCCGTCGTTTTTAAATAGTCACACGCCATCTGTACCCGTACCAGATTCATATACTCCAGAGGGCTCATCTTCAGATAAAAAGAAAACAGCCTCCGCAGATGGGCTTCGCTGATATGGCAGAAGCCCGCCAGATTCGCTACTTTTAGCGGCTCCATATAGTGAAGCTCCACATAATCCATGGCGCGGCAGACAGGCGCCGCAATGCGCCCCTGGGGCTCCGCGCCGACGCTGTCCCATTCTCTGTTTTCCCTGGCAATGTTGATCAGAAAGACCGTCAGCATACCTTTTGCCTCTTCCATGTAATAGTCTTTCTCCCGGCGCATGATCTCCATGATCCTCCGGATCATTCCTGCCATCTCCGGGAAATCCCCCGCTTTCCTCAACACTGCGCGGGAATTGATCCCCTGCACCATGCGTTCCTTTTTATCGTGCCTGCCATACAGGCTGATCCCGCCCAAAAGCCCTTCCACATCAATGAACAGATACTCCCATTTGCAGTACTTCCCCGGATCGGAATTTGTCGTATGGAGATAATTAGCCGGAATTACCGTAAAACACTCCTCCTCTCCGAAACGGTATTCCTGCTCGCCGAGGACCATTGTGCCTGTCCCGCTATAGCAGTATCCGACTTCCAGATAATTGTGGAAATGCAAATAATCAATATCCCGCCCGTATACCCTTGTCCATCTCTCCCCGAGCAGGGCGAGAACCGGGCAGTTCGGAGGCATCTGGTAATGGCGGAACTCTATTTTAGGCTTTTTGCTTTTACTCATTTATCTTTCCCTCCGGCACAGCCCCGTAAGACAGATACAGGGGGAAGTATTCCGCTTCCCCCTGATATTCCCTCCGCAAAACCACACACAGACACTCCACGCCCGTGTGCCGCCATACCATACTATTCTACTGCAAAAATTCTTTTGCCTTTCTGTAGATGCTTTCTCCATCCAGCCCGTATTTTTCCACCAGAACATTCGCCGGGCCGGATTCTCCGAAGGTGTCATTGATACCGATCTTGCAGACCGGAACAGGATTCTTTGCGCAAAGCGCATCGCATACCGCACTGCCAAGGCCGCCGATCACAGAGTGTTCCTCCACAGTGATGACCTTGCCCGTCTTCTTCGCGGACGCAACGATCAGCTCCTCATCCAGAGGCTTGATCGTATGGATGTTGATCACTTCCGCATCCACGCCGTCCGCCGCCAGTTTCTCAGCTGCCGTCAGAGCCTGCGCCACACAGATGCCCGAAGCAACAATGGTCACATCCTTTCCTTCTTTTAATACAACACCCTTGCCGATCTCGAACTTATAGTCCGGATTATCGTTGATCACAGGAACCGCCGCGCGCCCGAATCTCAGATACACGGGTCCCTCATAATTGATCGCCGCTTCCACAGCCGCTCTCGCCTCCACATCATCCGAGGGAACGATAACCGTCATGCCCGGGATCGTGCGCATCAGCGCCACATCCTCATTACACTGATGTGTCGCGCCGTCCTCCCCCACGGTAATACCCGCATGGGTGGCGCCGATCTTTACGTTCAGATGAGGATAGCCTATGGAGTTGCGGACCTGCTCAAAATTCCTGCCCGCCGCAAACATCGCAAAAGAACTGATAAACGGGATCTTTCCGCAGGTGGCAAGCCCCGCCGCGATGCCCGTCATATTACATTCCGCAATACCACAGTCGATATGCCTGTCGGGGAACGCCTTTTTAAAAACACCCGTCTTCGTAGCGCCCGCCAGATCAGCATCCAACACTACCAGATCCGGATATTTCGCACCGCACTCAGCAAGCGCATTACCATAACTTTCTCTTGTTGCAATTTTCTTAACATCTGCCATGATCATTCACCTGCTTTCTTCAATTCTTCATCGATCTTTTCCAGATCTGCCATCGCCACCGCAAGTTCCTCATCGCTGGGCGCCTTGCCATGCCAGCCTGCATTGTTCTCCATAAAGGATACACCTTTGCCCTTTGTGCTCTTCATGATGATAGCTGTGGGCATTCCCTTTGTCTCCCTCGCTTCCTTCATCGCTGCCCTGATCTCGTCAAAGTTGTGCGCATCGATGTTGATCACATGGAAGTTAAACGCCTCAAACTTCCTGTCGATCGGATAAGGGGAACATACATCCTCGATCTTACCGTCGATCTGCAGGCCGTTGTTGTCCACTATCACGACCAGATTGTCCAGTTTTCTCGCGCCCGCGAACATGGCCGCCTCCCAGATCTGCCCTTCCTGGATCTCGCCGTCACCGAGCAGCGCGTAAGTTCTGTACTCTTTTTTGTCCATCTTAGCGGCAAGCGCCATACCCACCGCCGCGGAAAGCCCCTGTCCCAGGGAGCCGGAGGACATGTCCACGCCGGGCGTCTCCTGCATGCAGGGATGCCCCTGCAGCCGCGAACCCACATGGCGCAGCGTCAAAAGTTCTTCCACCGGGAAATACCCCCTGTGCGCCAGCACCGAATAAAGCCCCGGAGCCGTATGCCCTTTGGAGAGCACAAAACGGTCGCGGTCCTCCTTCTTCGGATCCGCGGGATCAATGTTCATCTCCTCAAAATACAGGTAGGTAAAGAGGTCAGCCGCAGACAGTGATCCGCCGGGATGGCCGGCTTTCGCGCTGTGAACGGCTCTCACGATTCCTTTACGAACCTCATTGGCTGTTTTCTGAAGTTCCAAGTTTGTCATTTTTTATTCTCCTATTCCAGTTCCGCATCTGTCCTTACAGCACACTTTAGCCGAGGACAAATTTCCAGCTGCCTCCGCATCTGTAAATTGTCCTGTGCACTGTCAGGACCGATGCTGTTTCCAGTTCCGCATCTGTCCTTACAGCACACTTTAGCCGAGGACAAATTTCCAGCTGCCTCCGCATCTGTAAATTGTCCTGTGCACTGTCAGGACCGATGCTGTTTCCAGTTCCGCATCTGTCCTTACAGACACTTTTTTAATTAGTTTAACGGATATTTATCCGTCAGGCTCTTTACGATTGCTCTCGCCTCAGGCACTTTCGCCTCCCCGCCATCGATGACCAGCGTGATCGCCTCCGCGATCCTGTCCATGTCATCCGCCTTCATTCCTCTGGAAGTCACCGCGGGGGTTCCCAGCCTGATACCGCTTGTGACAAAAGGCTTCTGCGGATCATTGGGGATCGTGTTCTTGTTGGCTGTGATATGTGCCTCATCCAGAAGCTTTTCAATGGCTTTTCCGGTCAGTCCCTTTTTGCTCAGATCCACCAGCATCAGATGGTTGTCCGTGCCGCCGGACACAATATCCACCCCTCTGTCCATCAGGCCCTTGCACAGCGCCTGGGCGTTATCCACGATCTGTTTCTGATACTCCCTGAACGCCGGCGTGAGCGCCTCCTTGAAGCAGACAGCCTTCGCCGCGATCACATGCATCAGCGGACCGCCCTGGATACCCGGGAAGATCGCCTTATTAAAGTTGAACTTATCTGCCGCCTCCTGATTGCAGAGGATCATGCCGCCCCTTGGTCCACGCAGCGTCTTATGGGTCGTCGTCGTCGTCACATCCGCATAGGGGATGGGGCTCGGATGCACGCCAGCCGCCACAAGGCCTGCGATATGCGCCATATCCACCATCAGCACTGCACCCGCTTCATCCGCGATCTCACGGAATTTTTTAAAGTCGATGGTCCTGGCGTAGGCGGAAGCTCCGGCGATGATCATTTTCGGCTTACACTGAAGCGCGGTCTCCCTCACTTTATTATAATCAATAAACCCTTCATCATTCACGCCATAGGGCACGCACTTATAATATTTACCGGACATATTCACCGGTGAACCGTGGGACAGATGCCCGCCGTGGTCCAGATTCATTCCCATATAGGTATCGCCCGGCTCAAGCACCGCGAAAAACACAGCCATATTCGCCTGGGCGCCGGAATGGGGCTGCACATTCGCATAATCACAGCCAAAAAGCTTCTTTGCCCGCTCTCTCGCCAGATTTTCCACCACATCCACACACTCGCAGCCGCCGTAATAACGTTTTCCGGGATACCCTTCCGCATATTTGTTCGTAAGAGGACTTCCCATTGCCGCCATCACTGCTTTGCTCACCCAGTTCTCGGAAGCGATCAGTTCGATATGGCTGCTCTGCCTCTCCTGCTCATCCACGATGGCATCCGCAATCTCCGCATCCACCGCCCGTATTTCATCAAATGAGTACATCTCCCACTCTCCCTTCTTCTTTTTTCACAACTTCAAGTATAGCATATTTCATGGACATTAGAAACAGATTTTTGTAAATATTATCCAGTGCCTCAGGGCAGACTGTTCCCCTGCCGCCTATGTCCCGGAGGACGCGCCCTTTTCCTTAAGCTTTTCTCCCACGATCCTTTTGAGTTCCCTCGCCCGGTCTTTCATACGGGGATTCGCCGATGACTGCAGGATGCCCATCACAAGGCGCCCTGCCACCTCATGTTGCCCGAAACGCACAGCGGTAACGGCGATCAGATAATCCACCGTCGACTGATCAAGCCCGCACATGGGAAATCCTTCCGAGCGCCTTGCTGTCATAAAACCATCTAACGCATTGCGGAGGAATTCGTTCTCCCCGTCTTCACACTGCTTTTTCTGTGCCTCATAGTCCGGCAGATCCTGGTCGAGGTGCTCCGCCTTACTGCGCAGAAGCCATGCCGTTTTCAGACAGATATACGCTTTTTCACTGGCTTTCGTCTTTTTCACAATGGCGTTCGCAAGAGCCATCTGATAGCGCTCTAACGCCTCGTCATAAGTATAAGTCACCTTTGTCTCCGTCTGGGATGTAAAGTTCAAAGAGATTATATTTTTTATATTCTTTGCCTGCTGCGGCGTGACAAACTCAAAAAATCTGCTTAACGCCGTATAACCGCAGCACGGGCACATGATCACATCATACTTTAACACTTCGATCTGCTCATAGCGCGGCCGCAGATCCTGATCACTCCCCGCCAGTTTCGCTCTGCCTGTTCTGATCGTCCGCGCTTTGAATTCTCTGCCGCATACCGGACAGGTATAAGATTTATCGAAAAGAAACTCCTCCTCCCGCACCACTTTCACAGCCGGTTTATTCTTTTCCATATCCGCCGCCTTATTCTCTTCCTCATATATTTCCATATTTTCCAGATTTCCCAGGCCGAAATGAGAAAGCCCTGACAATAATCCCATGGCATATCCTTTCCATCGTTATCCCTCTTCGCAACCACGCATGCAGGCATGTCTGTTTTCCTCTTTGCACGCGGAAAAAATGCATTGTCTGCCCATATTGTATCATAGCAGCATTTAAATAGAAAGCAGAAAATGAACGATGGTTTATCCCATCCTGTCCGCCGTCCGGCACTAACAGGTCGCCCCGCCCACAAGATGTTTCTGCGCTTTGATCACTTCCTCTTTCCGCCTCAGCAGTTCGTCGCTCATCAGCTTATCCTGCACATAGTCAAAGCCCAGCCTGTCGATCGTGTCCGCAAAGCGCTCCCCGGTGATGCCCTCATCCCGGAAGAACAGGATCGCTTTCTCGATCACCTGCAGTACTTCTTCCTTATCTGTAAATATCTTGTCAAGCGCTTTGCCGTGGGCGATTTTTTTGCCCCAGCGCCCGCCGATGTAGACGCGGTATCCCGTCTCCGCTTCCTTCACGGCGCCGAAAGGACATTTCCCGATACAGCGCCCACAGTGGTTGCACGCCGCCTTATCAATCTTTAACTTCCTCTCGCCGTTCACCTCTTCCACTTTCGCGTCCTTCAGCGGACAATTGTTTTCCACCTGGCAGATCTTACAGCCCTTGCAGAGGCTCTCATCCACCACCGGCACCCTCTGTCCAATCACGCCCAGATCGTTCAGATCCGGCTTCACGCAGTTGTTCGGGCAGCCGCCCACCGCGATCTTGAACTTGTGGGGCAGTTTCACATCGTAAAATCCCTTGTAAAATCTCTCATGGATCTCCTCCGACAGCGCGAACGTATCGATCAGCCCATACTGGCAGGTCGTGCCCTTGCAGGATACCACGGGGCGCACTTTGGAGCCTGTGCCGCCGGTCTCTAAGCCTTCCCGCATCAGATATTCCCGCACATCCTCGATCTTTTCGTAGGGAACGCCCTGAATTTCCAGCGTCAGCCTGGTCGTCATGGTCACTTCCCCTGTGCCGTACTTTTCCGCCGCCTCGGCGATGCACTGCTGCTCCTTCGCCGTGATCTTGCCGTTTCTGGTGATCACGCGCACGTTAAAGCGGTCGGGATGATTTTTGTCCTGCAGGCATCCTAACGCCTTCACCCGCTTCACATCCTCCGCGGAGATTGTGGACTTTGCCCCCTCCACTTTCACTTCATTGAAGGTGATGCCGCCTTCCAGCACCCTCGTATTGGTATAACCGTATGCTTTCAGCCTGTTCTGCAGGAAGTAGCCTCTCTTGCCCTTCGCGCAGACAAGCAGAAGTTTCGCATCCTTCTCGATGCCGTCAAGCGGTCCGTTCACCTTCGACAGGTTCACCCAGAGGGCGCCCGGTATTTTTGCCGCCGGCATCACATCGATCACCTGATACTCCTTTGCGGCTCCCGCCAGATATGCCGCGGGCGTGATCGTCTCAAACTCTCCCGCCAGTTTATTTTCCATAATATAGCAGACCTGCACGAAAGGATGGATCGCCGTGGAGAAGGGCGGCGCGTACGCCATATCCATATTCTCGAAATCCTCCACCTTCGCGCCCAGGGATATCCCTGCCACCGCGATATCCACGATCTTGTCCACCGCGCCCGCGCCGAGCACCTGCACGCCCAGCAGTTTATGAGAAGCCTTATCCGCCACCAGCTTGATGATAAAGCTGTCCGCTCCCGGATAGTAGTGCGCCTTGTCATCCACCACCGCGAGCACGGTCTCGGCGTCAAACCCAGCCGCCTTCGCCTGCCCTTCGGTCAGTCCCGTCTTCCCGGCATTCATCCCCGGCAGTTTCACGACGCCCGTGCCAAGGCAGCCGGCGTACTCCTTATCCTTTCCGTTCAACACCTGCGCCAGTGTCCTGCCCGCGTAGTTGGCGGTGGAACCCATGGGCGACCACTGCGGCGCTCCCGTGAGGCGGTTTTTCACCATACAGCAGTCCCCCGCCGCATAGACATCCGGCACATTCGTCGCCATCTTACCGTCCACCACGATCGTGCCTCTCTCCATCTCAAGCCCGCTGTCTTTCAAAAACGCCGTATTGGGGCGGATTCCCACGCTCATCACCACCACATCGGCGCCGAATACGCCTGCGTCCGTCTTTACGCCAGCCGCCTTTTCCTGTCCTTCCACCGCTTCCACTTTGACGCTGGTATGTACGGAAATACCGCTCTGTTTTAACTGCTTTTTGGCAAAATCAGCCATCTCCTGATCCAGGATGCCGGGCAGGATCTGGGGCGCTAAATCGACGACCGTCACCATCATGCCCTGCGCCTTGATATTCTCAGCGATCTCCAGGCCGATAAAACCGCCGCCTACCACGACAGCCTTCTTACAATTGTTCTCCTGTATATAATCCCTCAGCCCGATCGCGTCATCCGGTGTGCGCATCTTAAAGACGCCGGGCAGTTCCGCGCCCGGAATGGGCGGCACCACAGGGGACGCCCCTGTCGCGATGATCAGCTTGTCGTAGCCATATTCCAACACTTCCCCGGTGGATGCTTTCTTCGCCTGCACCTTCTTCCCCGCGAAATCAATGTGCTCCGCCTCCACGCCGGTGTGCACCTTCACGCCGGTCAGCCCCTCGTACTTCCCGGGCGTATTGACGATCAGTTCCTCCCTGCTCTCGATCAGGCCGCCCACATAGTAGGGCAGTCCGCACCCCGCGTAAGAGATATCCTCCCCTTTCGTGATGATCACAACCTCCGCACTGCGGTCCTCCCTCATGCACTTCGCCGCAGCTTTTGTCCCGGCGGCAACCCCGCCGATTACCAATACCTTCATGTTCTTTCTCCTCTCCTTATATTTTTTCCAGCTTTTCTATCACACAGTTGTGTTTTTTGTCTTTGCTGTTTTTATCATAGTTTATACCGACAAGCAGAATCTCGCCGGTGTAACCCTCAAGCGCTTTCGTATACTGCTTTCTTTTGATCTGCTCTATCGCCGCCTCAGCCGAGCCGCCATACTTCAACTCGATGACCAGCGCCGGTTTTCCCGAGGCGGAGAGCGGCAAAAAGACGACGTCAGCAAACCCGCGCTTCGCGCTCTCTATCCGGCTTCGCCGGACGTTTGCTCGTTGACGCTCCAGAGAAAGCAAATGCCTCCTTCGCAAGTGACAGTATGTCACTTTCCGCTTTTGCTTTCTCTTTGCAGGTTTTCCACTCGCAAACCCGCGCTTCGCGCTCCCTATCCGGCTTCGCCGGACGTTTGCTCGTTGACGCTCCAGAGAAAGCAAATGCCTCCTTCGGAGTCGCTTGCTTTCTCTTTGAGAGCGTCACATCGAGACTCTCTCTCCGATCTCTGCCATCTTCGCGTCGCAGAGTCTCGTATCTCCGTGCACGCGGGAGTAGGCGAGGTATCCGTTCATACGGTCGATCTTTGTCAGGTTCCGGCTGCCGCACTTCGGACAGACATCCATCTCCAGCTCCTGATGCCCGCAGTCGTCGCAGTACGCCAGAGACAGATTTACCCCTTCATAGAAACCCATCTCCATCGCACGCCTGACAAGCGTGCGGATCGCCTCCATATTGTAATCAATTGGATATTTTACATACTGGATCTTTCCGCCGTTAAAATAATCCCAGAACCGTTTCTCCAGATCCTGCTTTTCAATCGGCGTGATATTCTCCGCCACATGACAGTGAAAGCTGTTGGACACATACTCCCTGTCGGAAACCCCTTCTATGATGCCGTATTTTGCCCTGAACTGTTCCACCTGCAGCCCGCAGAGGTTCTCCGCGGGCGTGCCGTAGATCGCGTAGAGACGCCCGTCCTCCTTCTTGAACTGCGTCACCTTATCGTTGATGTACTTCATCACATCCAGCGCATAGGCGCCGTCCTCCACCAGCGATCTCCCGTTGTAGAGCATCTGCAGCTCATTCAGCGCCGTGATGCCGAAGCTTGCGGTGGCTGAGGCGAGCACCGGCTTGATCTTGTCGTGGAAGCCCAGATGCCCGCCATAAAAACCGCCCTCGCAGTAGCCAAGCGGATTGTTGGACGCCTTCATCTCCCCCAGGTAGGCGTAAGTCCTCAGGTGCAGACGCCTGATCAGCTCCAGATAATAGTCTAACACCTCATAAAAGTCCCGGCTCTCCTGCCTTGCCTTCGCCAGGATCATTGGCAGATGGAGCGACACCACGCCGATATTGAATCTTCCCACAAAGACAGGCTTATCTTCCTCATCAGCCGGCTCCATGCCGCCCCGCTCATACCACGGCGAGAGGAACGCTCTGCAGCCCATGGGCGATACCACCCTGCCGTATCTCTTATAGATTTCCGCCACATACCCCTCCCCCGTCAGGGAAAGCCAGTCGGGATACATAGTCTTGGCGGAGCAGGCGATTCCCGCCTCAAACAACTCCTCCAGCTCACAGCCCGGCCCGTGCAGGTTTTTATCGTACAGAAAGACGATCTTGGGGAACAGTACCGGCTTTTTATGCCCCTTTTTGCCCTGCCCGCCCTTCCGCACCTCGAGCAATGTCTTCGTCGCGAGTCTGGCAAACCTGTCTCTTCCGAGCCCCGCAGTCACCGTGATAAACGGATAGTCCCCACGGCTCGATGCTACAGTATTAAATTTATACTCCCAGCCCTGGAATCCCTGCTCCATCTCCTTTTCGAGATCTTTCCACGACTGTTCCTCTGCTTTCTGCTCCGAAAGCCCCAGCGAAAGATACTTCTCCAGATTCCGGCTGTAGGATTTCTCCGCGTAGGGCACAAGGAGCTTATCCACCTCCGGCACCGTAAACCCGCCGTACTGCTGGCTTGCCGCGGACAATACAATATCTCCCATCACATCGAACGCGGTATCTAACGTCTTCGGCTCATTGTACCAGACGTTCCCCATCTCAAAACCGCCGCTTAACACCTCGCCGATATTGAACAGACAGCAGTTCATTGTATCCCGCCTTGCGGACATGTCATGGATATAAATATAACCATCCCGCGCCGCCTGGATCTCCTCCCTTGTGAGGAAAAACTTCTGGTACATCTCCCGGTTTAACTGATTGAAGATCAGGCTCCGCCTTGTGGAGACAAGGGCGGAATCGGTGTTGGCATTCTCCTTATCCCCGATATACATGATAGACTGGCTCTTTTTATAGACTTCGTCCAGCATCCGCACAAAATCCTGCTTGTAATTCCGGTAATCCCGGTAGCTCTTTGCCACAAGGGGATTGATCCTCTCCAGCGCGTACTCCACCACATGGTGCATGACCTCGATGGGAATCTGCGTCATCTGCTCCTCCTCCGCCTTCTCGATGACAAGTTCACATATCTTTCCCTTCTCCTCCTCCGTCAGCTCCACCATCACACGGTAAGCGCTCTTGCCCACCGCATCGACGACCTTCTGTACCCGAAAGGGCTCCTTGCTGCCGTCCTTTTTGATGATATGTATCTGATAACGCGGTCTATATTTTTCGTTGTAATTAGTTTCCATAATCATTTTTATCCTCATTTCTGCGCTGCTTTTATCTCAGATTTGCTGAGATTCACATAAACAAGTTTGTGGCAGGCAACGCGCAGACACAAATCTCGCGATTGAAAATTTTAATTCTCAATCTTATCTCTCTCCTGCACTTAGCCGCACTCAGTTCATCTGATCGGCGAGCGACCTGATCTTATCATAGACATTGTGGTAAGTGAGCGGATATGCGTTGCTGCCGTATACATATTTCTCTTTTAAGCCAAAATCTGCTGTGATATACCACTGATCGCCATCTGCGACACTCGTATCGACATAACGGCTTCTCCAAAGCGGCATAAAGGAAGCCACACAGGCTGACCTGACTTCCTTCTGCTGTTCTTCTGAAAACTCATCTTTCTTATGGGTCATGAGCGTTCCGTCAAAATCGTAGTAGTTTACTTCAATGGAACCATCGGCAAAGTCAAGCCTGTACTCCGCCAGAACCACACCCCATCCCCACGCATTATAACTCAGTGTCTTCATACGGGATACCGATATCATACAATAAATCATGCATACCAGGTAAAGCACTACGATCAGCAGCAATACACATAGTATACCTCTTTTCCATTTCGTTTTATCCATATTCCCCCCGATATCCGCAATTCACTTCCCATCAGTCATTTTCCAGTATCTCCGTCAGATAACTCCGGTATCCCTCCTTCACCTTCTCCGGCGCCGTCACTTTCACATCCTTCCCGATGCCTGCAAGCCAGCCGTAAAACTGTCTGCTGACCATCACTCTCACATGCACCGCAAATCTGTCATCGGAGAGTTTCTGCAGCGATACATCTTTCCCGAATCGATCCAACACCACGCCCACCAGCGTATTCGGAAAGCTCAGTGTCACGATCTCCTCCTCCCCGCCGTACATGCCGAAGGTTTTCGTGGAGTATGCCGACAGATCGCACTTCTGAAAGATTTCTCCGCCCTCCCTGCGCTGCTCAAGCATCTCGATCGGCCCGATCTTATCCACTCTGAAATGTTTCAACATTCCCGCCCGGGCATCGTAACCGATCAGATAATAGTTCTCATCGTTCCACATTAACGACCAGGGGCTGATCCGATAGGGCTCCCCACCCTTTCTGGGCACCAGTTTCTTCTGCAGGTTCCACTCCATATACTGAAAAGATATCTGTCTGTTCTCATGGATTGCCGTGTGGATCGCATCCACATGGTAGTAGATACTCTCATTTTCATTTTTGATCTGCCCTGATGTATAGACCTGGCGCTGCAGCTGTACCGCCTCATGCGTGCTTGCCAGTTTCTCGATCTTCCTGATAAGCTGCTCCGATTTTGACTTCGTGATAAACCGCGAAGCGGAAACCGCATCCACAAGAAGTTTCAGTTCCGGCAGCTCAAAATCCCTGGATGCCAGAAAATAGCCGCCGTTCCCCCGGGACGAATCAAAGCCGATATCCACGCCGAAATCCGTCAGACAGTTCAGATCGCTGTAGAGGCTTTTGCGCTCCGCATTTATCTCCTCCGCCTTCAGCTTCTCCCGCAAAACGGGCATCGGCATCGGATGCTGTTCGTCAGTCTGCTCCGTCAGTATCTTTAACAGATATAATAACTTAAGTTTTTGTTTCTCTGATCTTGGCATGTTAACCTCTTACCCACGATTCCATATTACCGTTTTTCATCCCGGACACTATTACTTTCATTATCTTCCGGCAAAATAATCCCAAACACTTCCCCCAGGTTCCCGATCTCATATTCAATATGCACCGGCTTTTCACCATTCCACCGCTCCGGCAGGGGCTTTCTGCCCGGATTGTACCAGCAGGCGTCCACCCCGGCATTGTTCGCGCCCCGCATATCCGACGTCAGGGAATCCCCGATCAACAGAGCCCTCTCCTTCTCAAATCCTTCAATACCTTCAAAGGCGATATCAAAGAACTCTTTCCGGGGCTTCTCACAGCCGATCACATCCGATATAAAAACTTTATCGATCAGCTCATCAAAGCCGGAATTTCTCATCTTGATCCGTTGGGTGGCTAAGACACCGTTTGTCACAATATACTGTTTAAGCCCCATCTCTTTTAATTTTGTCACGATCTCATAGGAGTCGTCCACATAATAAGTCTTTGCGCCGAGCTCCTTCTCATACCGGCTCTGCATCTCCTCCGGATCAATATGGGTAAATCCCATCTCACGAAAAAACTCCCTGAAACGCCCGGGCAAAAGCTCCCTCTTCTCCACCTCGCCCCGCTCCAGCCTCTGCCAGTAAATCTCATTGATCCCGGAATACAGAGAGAGCATCTCCTCCGTCATAACGACACCGAAATATTTCAGGCACACCCCCAGCGCGTACCTCTCCGACATCTTAAAGTCCAGAAGCGTCCCGTCCAGATCCCATAAGATCGTATCGTATCTCAGCATATGTTTTATCCTCTTTGTTTTCTGCTGCGCAGCCGCTTGTTTTTTACGGAAATATGCAAAAAGATGTTCATGCTTCCATGAACATCTTCTGTTGTCATGCCATATTATTTTCTTCCGATGCGCCGCTTTCCAGAACAGCCTTTGCATCTTTGCTTTTTCTCCATTTAATGCCGATAAAGCATGCCGCTACCACCAAAGCTGCCACAAGTACAAAAACAATAGCATACGCCAGAAAATTCATTCCGAATAACGCTCCAGCACTCATCGCCCGTTCCTTCTTTCTATAAATATATAATGTTCAGTCCGCAGTGCCACTCAAAAACCTCGCCGACGCCTTTTGCAACACTGTCCGACTACGCACAGTATACCACTTACAACCCTATATCGTCAAGTAAGTCCTCGCCGTCCGCGGCACTTGTGGCAAGCGTATCACAGCGCTCATTCTCCGGGTGTCCATCGTGCCCTTTTACCCAGATAAACTCCACGCTGTGGGGCTCCATCGCCCTCAAAAGCCGCTTCCAGAGATCCACATTCTTCACAGCGCCACCGTCCGCTTTCTTCCAGTTCTTTTTCTGCCAGCCGCTGATCCAGTCCTTCTGGAATGCGTCCACCAGATATCTGGAATCGGAGACAAGTTCTACCTGGCATGGCCTGATCAAAGCCTCCAGCCCGGCGATCGCCGCCATCAGTTCCATACGGTTATTCGTTGTCTTCTTATATCCTGCACTGTACTCTCGTTCATGCAGCATTCCCCTGCTGTCCACATACTGTACCACAGCGCCGTAACCGCCAGGCCCGTCCGGATTTCCCCTTGCCGCGCCGTCCGTATAGATCTTCACATCCATGTCAGATACTCCTGTCCTCTCCTGCCATATTCCCGTTTCCGCCAACCTTCTGTTCCTGTCGTTGTCCTCGCTCTACGCATCAGAGCATGCGATATCGGGACACCTTTCCCGCTGTTTTATTTCACCACCGCACACCGCCCCGCTTCACCCTTTCCATTCACCGGTCTCAAGGAATCTCTCCGCTAACGCCTCCGCCTCGCGGATCACCCGCTCATCATAGCCCATCACTTCCAGCAGTCTGATCGCGTTCCTGGTCTGCGCCCTGCCCTTCTTCAGCAGATAGTTAAAACTGATGTCCCCGTTTTCAATAGTCTCCTCGAAATGATAATTCTCATAAACGCCCTCCAGCAGATGAGTCAACTCAATATCATGAGTCGCGGCAAAACAGAGCACCCCTTTTCCGCTCAGGGAATGCAGGATCCTGCTGGACGCCGCGATCCGCTCAACGGTATTCGTCCCCCGCAGAACCTCATCCACAAAGCACAGCACCGCCGGGGTGTCCCCCCGCGCTCTGCCGCCATATTCCTCCGCACTTTCCGCATCTATCCAGATGTCATGTTCCGCCGTTTCATCCTCATTCCTTCCTCCCTCACCGCAGGCGTCCAGAATCCGCTTTAACGCCCGGATCTCCACCATGAAATAGCTTTCCCCTCCGGTCAGGTCATCCCGCAGCGCCATGGAACTCATGACACGATAAAAAGGTGCACACCAGCTTTTTGCAGGTACGGTGCAGATCGTCTGAGCAAACACAGCCCCCAGAGCCACTGTCTTCAAAAATGTGGACTTTCCCGATGCATTGGAACCCGTGACCAGGACGCCCTTCCGGGTGTCAATACTGTTTTTGACCGGATTATCAAGCAGCGGGTGATACAGCAGTTCCGCGTGCAGTCCCAGCTCCATGCCACGCTCCGGCATGCAATACTCCTCCAGGGACGCCCGGAAATAGGCGATGGAGATACAGGCGTCTATCGTACCCACTGCGGACACCAGTTCCCTGATGATCCCGTCTTTCTCTCTGACGATCTTTAACATCTGATTAAATTTCATCAGATCCAGATGAAGCGCCATCTTCAGATAATCAAACAAAAGATCTAAAGGCCCGGAGCCGCCCATCGGATTGGACATGGACATCGCCACCCGGGAAAAGCTTTTGAAATCCCCAAGCGCCCTGACATCCTTCTCCAGAATGCCCTGATACTTTAAAAAAACCTCCCGGGCTTTCGTATCTCCCGCTTTCAGGCTTCCGCTCCGGCAGCATTTGTCTAAAATCCCTTTTATACGCTCCGCTCCCCGTATCATGCGGAGAATATAAGCGAAACTGACCAGATATGGATTGACCTCTCCCTTTTCCTTAAAATAAGTCATAATATTGACCATCAGAATGAGGAACAATGCTGTGATCCCAAGTGCGGGATCCAAAAACATAAGTCCGACCGCCGGAATATAGAGACAATCAAACAACATATGCTTCAGATTGCTCCTTGCCCCCAGATTTTCCAGATAATCCAGATAATCCTCCAGCGCGTATTTTCCCGTAAATCCAACCTCATACAACGCCAGCGAAAGCTGCTCCCGCAGGCTATCCATCCCGGCTGCGCTGTCCGCCAGCGCATTCCTCTCCCCCAGAATCTCCTGATCCGTCACAGGACATCGGAGCATACGGTAAAGTTCTCCGGCCCCTGCCGAGGATCTGGCGTAATTGAGCCGCCGGAAAACAAGTTCCATGTCCAGATCATTCCAGGTGATGTCATCCAGAAAGAAACCGTCGTTGTTTTTTACCCAATGAAGATAGCTGCCTCTCACGGCAGCCTCCTCCCTGCGCCGCTCCTTCCCCGGCACAGTCCCATACTCCTCCCTGATCAGTTTTTCCGCCTGCCTTCGCAGTTTTTTCCGCTCCATCTGTCCTCTAAAGCCGACAAGAATAACGGAAACCACCGCGATCAGGCCCACTACAATAAGTTCATTCATGTGATAATTATACTGTTTTATTCCTTTACCATTTTTATACCGGGGGATCTGTCCGCGCTCTGTCCTGCATCCGATATCCGCTGCAAAAACGCCTTTCCTTTTCCATCGCCGGTTTTACAGATAAACGCCGATCCTTATCTGCCATAAATATTCATCCACAAACGCCCGCTTACAGATATGCTCTCATCTTCAGAACAGACTCCCGCACCAGCACCCGGAATTTTGCGGATGCCGCATCCGCCGCCTCCTGCACCTCCGCATGCGTGAGGGGCGTCAGAGAAATGCCTGCCGCCATATTGCAGACACAGGAAATGCCGCAGACCTTCATGCCCATATGATTTGCCGCGATCGCCTCCACCGCCGTGCTCATTCCTACCGCATCCGCACCCGCAATACCTGCCATCCGCACTTCCGCCGGCGTCTCATAGGAAGGACCGGTAAACTGAATATACACACCCTCCTTCAAGTCTACCCCGTTTTCCTTCGCCGTAGTCCGGATCAGTTCACAGAGATCTTTCCTGTATATTTCCGACATATCAGGAAATCTTGTGCCAAATTCTTCCATATTGGGACCGATCAGCGGATTCTGCACAAGCGCCGCAATATGATCCGTGATCAGCATCAGATCCCCCGCCTTAAAATTTTTGTTAATGCCGCCGGATGCATTTGTCAAAAACAGAATCTTTGCCCCCATCAGCTTCATCAGCCTTGTGGGCAGTACCACATCCGACATCGCGTATCCCTCATAATAATGGATCCGGCCTTTCATGCACACCACCGGAATATCCCCCAGATAGCCGAAGATAAATTTTCCGGCATGTCCCGCTACCGTACTCACCGGGAAACCTTCGATCTTCTCATAAGGCAGCTCCGCCTCCACCCTGATCTCATCGGCAAAATCTCCAAGCCCCGATCCCAGCACGATCGCCACCTCCGGGTGGAAATCCACCTGTTTCTGAAAACTCTCATAACAGTGCATCAATTTTTCGTAGACTTTACTCATTTTTGAATCCTCCTATTCTAATTTTACAGATATTTCAACTCACAAACGCTTCGCTTTTTGTCCGCATCCCCCGCTTTCAGCTCGGTCCGTTCCAGTTCCGCAGAATCTCCCTCAGCACATCCCTATACAACTCAATTTGCAGACGCTTCCCGTCTGTGAATCGAGTTTTGCGCTTCCTGAGATTCTGCTGTTCTCCAGTGTTTATTATGCCGTCTCACACGCCCAGCAGTTTCGCTGCATTTTCTCCGAGGATCATCCTCCGCTCCCGCACTGTGAGAGGCAGGCCCTCTATCCGCGCAACGCTTTCTTTCTGTCCAGACCATGGGCAGTCCGTTCCGAACAGGATCTTTTCTGCGCCATGTTTCCGGACGATGCGCAGAAGCTGCTCATCACTGATATAATCCTCCAGAAAAGCGGTGTCCATATAGACATTTTCGCCCGCAAGCAGTTCTTCCACCTCATCCCACTCCTTCCAGCCGCCGAGATGCGCCAACACCAGCTTCCCCGGAGCCGTCTCACGGACCGCTGCGGCAATCTTCTCCACCGATGCGTACACCGGCTCGGGCAGCCCGATATCCACCCCGGCATGTACTGACACGATCAGCCCTTCCTCCGTGGCAGCCTCCAGGATTCTCAGATAGCGGATGTCATCCATATAAACTCTCTGATATGCCGGATGGATCTTGATCCCTTTAAGCCCCAGGCTCTTTATCTCCCGCATCTTCCTTCTCACATCCGGACAATCCGGATGAATGCCGCCAAATGAGATCAGATTCCTCTTTTCCCCGCAGAGTTTTGCCGCCACCCGGTTCACCGTCTCAAACTGCGCAGGCTTTGTCACTACTGGCAGGATCACCGAAATATCCACGCCGCCTCTCTCCATGCTCCGCTCAAGCCCTGCCACTGTGCCATCCGTATACGGCGTGATGCCCGAACACTCTGACAGGCTCTCTATGCTCGCCTTTGCGATCCGTTCCGGGAAAGTATGTGTATGAAAATCTATGACCATCTGAAACCTCCATGCTGTAATTTTTCACTGTCGTGTCTCACTCCGCTGCCGGCAAGTATCCTCTCACCCTTCATATCCCACAAGAAAAGCTTTCTGGTTGATCTCCACCGTCTTTGGCGGCACTGTCTTCGCGATCACATCAAGCCACTGCTGTTTCGAGAAATTCATATGTTTTGCCGCAAGCCCCAGCACGATAATGTTAAACACCCTGCTGTTTCCCAGTTCAAGCGCTTTTTTCTGCGCGTCCACCTGATAGATCCTGTGCTCCTTCGCCAGATCCTCCAGAATATGCTCCGGATACTGTGCGGCGCCCGTCACCACCGGCATCGGATCGATCCGCTGATCGTTCGCCACGATCACGCCGTCCGGTTTCAGAAAGTGCGCATACCTGAGTGCTTCCAGCCTTTCAAACGCGATCAGGATATCCGCCTGTCCCTCTTCCACTATAGGTTCAGCCACCTCCTCTCCGTAGCGCACAAAGGTCACCACGCTGCCGCCCCTCTGTGCCATGCCGTGTACTTCGGAAAGCTTCACCTGATAGCCGCCCTCCACCATAATACCGCCCAGTATCCGGCTTGTGAGCAATGTACCCTGCCCGCCCACACCGACGATCATAATATTTTTAGTCATAGTTCGTTTATCTCCTGTTTTTATCTCACTTATTTGACGGGACTGCTGCGATTTTCTCCACAAATCGCACCACAGCGAACAGATTCGTTTATCAATTCATCTGTTCTTTATTTCGGTTCCGCAGAATCTCCCCCAACCCATCCTGAGGTTCCGCGGTCCGCCAGTTTTCACTTTGGGAAACCGATCTATGCCTTCCCGGCCTCCCGCACTTCGATCGCTCCGAACTTGCAAAGCTGCGCACAGAGCCCGCACCCGTTGCACATGGAAGCATCGATCTTCACTGTGCCGTCCTCCTGTCTTGTCAGGGCTGGACAGCCGGGCCTCAGGCAGGCGCCGCACTTTTTACACTTCTCGGGAATCGCCACGCATTTGTTCGGGAACACCTGGCCTTTCAACAGCGCGCAGGGGGCAGCCACAATGATCACAGACACAGCATCCCTCGCCACCTCCTCTCTGATCGTCCGCTCAAGCGTATCCACATCAAAAGCATTCACTTCCGTCACATGTTCGATACCCATGGCTTTGCAGAGATGATAAATGCTGATTGCCGGAACCGTATCGCCCTGCAGCGTCTTTCCGGTAGCCGCATGATCCTGATGGCCGGTCATGCCGGTGGTGGAATTGTCCAGGATCAGTACTGTCCCTGTCCCCTGATTGTACACCATATTCATCAGGGAGTTCACGCCCGTATGCATAAAGGTGGAATCCCCGATCACAGCCACCCAGTTCTTTATGTAATCCTTCCCTTTCGCCTTCTCCATACCGTGCAGCGTGGAAATGCTCGCCCCCATACAGATCGTTGTCTCGATCACGTTGAGCGGCGGAACAGCTCCCAGCGTGTAACAGCCGATATCCCCTGCCGCATGAAGCTTCAATTTATTTAAGATCCAGAATGTACTTCTGTGGGGACAGCCCGGACACAGGATCGGCGGGCGGTTCGGCACCTTCGCCGCATCCCGGATCTCCGTCTTCTCATTTAAAACCGCCTCTCTCAGCATGTTCGCGCTGTACTCGCCCTGCAGTGTAAACAGCTCTTTTCCCTCACAGGCAATTCCCCAGGATCTGATCTGCTCCTCAAAGACAGGCTCCAGTTCCTCAAAAATAATGAGCCTGTCCACTTTTGACGCAAATTCCTCGATCAGTTTCCTGGGCAGCGGATGTACCAGTCCCAGCTTCAACACGGATGCCTCCGGGCACGCCTCCCTGACATACTGATAAGCGATACCGCTCGCCACAAAGCCGATGGATGTATCACGGTACTCCGCCCGGTTGATCTCCATCTGACAGCCGTCCTCCGCCATCTTTTTCATGCGCTCTTCCACATACACATGCCGTCCCTTGGCATTCGCCGGCATCATCACATACTTTGCCGGATTCCGGACATAAGGCTTGTCTTCCTGCTCTGTCCGCTCCTCCAGCACCACCGGTCCCTGAGAATGGGAGAGGCGTGTGGTTGTCCTTACAATGACAGGCGTGTCATATTTTTCACTCAACGCAAAGGCAAACTTCGTGAAATCCTTCGCCTCCTGGGAATCGGAAGGCTCCAACACCGGAACATGCGCCGCTCTCGCCACACAGCGGGTATCCTGCTCATTCTGGGAACTGTAAAGCCCCGGATCGTCCGCCGCCACCAGCACGAGCCCGCCGTTCACCCCCGCATAGGAAGCGGTATAAAGCGGATCGCTCGCCACATTCACGCCCACATGCTTCATCGAGCACATCGCGCGCACACCGCTGATAGACGCGCCGATCGCCACCTCCGCCGCCACTTTTTCATTCGGCGACCACTCCGCGTAGATATCTCCCTTATATTGTACAATATTTTCACTGATCTCCGTGCTCGGCGTCCCCGGATAAGCGGCAGATACCTTCACTCCCGCCTCATACGCTCCCCGGGCGATCGCTGCGTTTCCGAGCATAATCTTCACCTCTGACATATTGTTTCCATCCTTTCGTTTCTCTGATGTCTAAAGCCCTTCTATCATAATATCTTATTACGCTCTGAATTTCATCTATCTTTTCTTTCCAGCGCTGTTTTTTGTGTGTTTTGTACAAAAAAACTCAATATTTTTTGTGAAAAACAGCAAAAGAATCCCCCGCTTCACCAGTTTCCATAACTCTTTCAGCAGGGGCTAAAAATGATTTAACAGATATGATTTATTTAAAATCAAATGATTATCTCAAAAAATCCCCAGTTTACGGGCATTTCCGCAAGACAGCAGCTTGAATTTACTACCCATTTACTACTTACGGATTGAGCCTTGATATGCTTTGAAGCTCTTGCGGATAGACCAAACAGGCAGCGCACACCAGTATTGACCTACCATAGATTGAAAAATTTCATACAGCACCGTACAAGCGGCGTTTCCCACTCCCTACACAGGGAGAACAGGAACGCCGCTTTTTTCATGCCCTTGTTACGCAGTAGGGGCAGAAAAA
>CAJUDM010000011.1:102137-150424 GCA_910584915.1 uncultured Lachnospiraceae bacterium | reverse complement strand
GAATGGACCGAGCTGAAAGCGAGGGATACGAGCAAAAAGCGAAGCGTTTGCGAGTATGAAGTAGATGTGGAGCAGAAATAGAGGTATATATGAAAATATTAAAAAAATGGACAGCGCTTTTTTGCGCAGGGATAGCAGCGGCATCTCTTCTGGGGGGATGCGGCAATGGAGGCGGCAGCGGTGATACGGTCACTGCGCCGGAGGAGAAAGAGGAAAAAAAGAATACTGCCGCCGCGGAGGAGGAGAGCGGAGAAAAAAGTATGGGGCGTTATCTGGAAAAGGAGATAGCGCTGCCGGAAGAGATCAGTGAGATGATACAGTATCCGATTCCTTATATTAAGAAGCTGGAGAACGGGGATCTGATGCTGGCGGAAAAAGAGGCGGGAAAATATATTTCATCGGACGGCGGGGAGACATGGGAATCTGTCGGGAATCCCTGGGGAGATGTGGGGAAAAATCTCTATATGACCAATATGGCGATCTCTCCGAAGGGCGCGGTGGCTATGCCCGGTATCCCAACAAGTGAGGATGACGGTGAGGCGTCGGAGGCAGAGGAGGCATCGGAAGATGGAGAGACATCAAAAGAAGATGCCGGGAAAGCAGATGACGGGGGGGCAGCGGAAACCGCAGAGGAGGCGTCCGATGCAGGAAGAATAGAGATCGAGTGGAAATATTACTATTTTGACGCCGAGGGAAACGGGACGGAGCTGGAACTGCCGGATGTGGAGATCAGAAGTTTTGCGTTTGACGGTTCAGACAGGCTTTACGGTTTGGCTGGCGGCGGGAAAGTCTACCGGATCGATCCCGGGGATGGCAGCAAAAAGGAACTCTTTACGGCGGACGGCACGGTGGATTTCGCCTGCTTTACGGACAAATATATGGTCGGCGTCACAACGAGGGGCGGCGCTGTCCTGTATGATATTGAACAGGATATCCTGTTGGATACAGATACGGTGCTGGAGGAGTTTATCGGACAGAACCTGGGGCTTTCCATCGGCAGCAGCGATGTGGGGCACAGCGTCGTCATGACGGCGGGAGAGCAGGAGGATGTGATCTATTTTGCGTTCGACGGCGGGTTGTACCGGCATGTGATCGGCGGTGCGGCGATCGAGCAGGTGATTGACGGATCGACTTCCGGCTTTGGTGATCCCAGTCTGATGCTGATGAATATGGAGACGCTGCCGGACAATGAGTTTGTGGTGCTCTATACGGGGATGAAGTTGTACCGCTATACTTACGATCCCAATGTGCCGACCGTGCCGGAAGAGCAGCTCAAGATATACAGTCTTCTGGAGAGCACTGCGGTGCGGCAGGCGGTCAGCATGTTCCAGAAAGCCCATCAGGATGTGTACATCCGCTATGAGATCGGCATGTCGGGAGATGACGGCGTGACCAGGGAGGATGCGATCCGGAATCTGAATACGAAGATCATGTCGGGGGAGGGACCGGATATTTTGCTGTTGGACGGCCTGCCTCTGGAATCTTATGAGGAAAAGGGCATTCTGGCGGACTTAAGCGGTATAGCGGAAGAGATGAGCGGCGATGCGGCGCTGTTTCCGAATATTATCGAAGCCTGCAGAAAGGACGGGAAGATCTATGCGCTGCCCGTCAGGATACAGCTTCTTTTGATGGCGGGGACGCCTGAGGATGTGCGGAAGGTGAAGGATCTGGATTCTCTTGCAAAACTGACGGAGGAATTGCGGGAGGAGGAGCCGGAGGGTGCTCTGCTTGGCGCGAGGACACCGGAGCAGCTTTTGTATATTCTGAGCATGAGCTGTTCCGCGGCGTGGACCGATGAGGAAGGGAACATCGATGAGAAAGCGCTGGAGGAGTTTCTCGCGGCGGCAAAGCGTATCTGGCAGGCGGAAATATCCGGCGTGCCGGAGGAGGAGCTCGGCGTGAGAGAGGGCGGCTACGGTTCCCTGGACAATGAGTACAGGCGGTACTACGGAAACGTGTCGGCCAGCGCGGAGAGCATCATGATAGAAATGCAGAAGTTCGCGGTGGGGAGAGTGCGGGGAATCGATTTCGAGTACGATATGCTGACTACCATCGCGGAGCAGGAGGACAATTTTTACTTTGATATCTGGAATGGGCAGGTGAATGATGGTTTTCTGAGCGACAGCTTTGCCGGGATTTCGGCAAATTCCATGGATAATGAGACGGCGGTGGAGTTTTATCGGTATTTGTTCGGCAAGGAGTTTCAGGATATCGATGTGTATGACGGCCTGCCGGTGAATATGGCATCCTTTGAGGGGATGAAAGAGAATCCGCGCGCAGGACTGGTAGAGGGAGCGGACGAGCGCGCCGCGGGATCTATCGGCACAAGCACGCCGGACGGGAAGCATTTCGGGATCGAGCTGTTCTGGCCGACGGAGGAAGAGTTTGAGAGGCTGAAAGGCATGGTGTCCTCCGTTTCCGGGATCAGCACAGGCGATGAGACGATAGAGGAAGCCGTGTATGAGATCGGACCGAGAGCGCTGGAGGGCGCCATTACGCCGAGGGAAGCGGTGCAGGAGATCGTGAAGAAGTCGGCGATCTATCTGGCGGAGTGAGAAGGAGAAGCCTGCCAGAAGAGAGAGTCTGGTTTAGATTGTTGAGTATGGCATGATAGCGAATTTGGCAAAAACAGTCCTTTGAGTGCCGGGCGGTGCGGAGGGCTGTTTTTTGCATGGAGTTATATCGGTGCTTGGTTCCAAAGAAGACATCATATCACAAATTTTGATCTGTTCAACCGTGTAGTGAAGTACATTGTTGAGAATGTCGGAAAAACTTTTTCCGCAAACGCTATCGTAAAATTTTTGAAGAGCGAGGGGCGCGCTCTCAGCGTGGAATCTGTCTGCAAATATCTGGAATGGCTGGAAAAAGCATTTGTGATCTACCGCTGTCAGCGGTATGACTTATAGGGAAAATCTGTACTGAAAACCCAGGAGAAATTTTATCTTGCGGACGCTTCCCTGAATATTGTATAATGGGTTTCAATCCGAAGTCAGCTGCCGTGATGTTGGAGATGTATTGCGTGATATACAGGATAAGTGTATGGCAGATACAGATGGATTGAGGAGGTGTCGAGAGCATATGCGGCTGTTTCAAAAAGTGATAATTATATTGTCTGTAATGTCGGTGTTGGCGCTGGGCGGCTGTTCTAAGACAGAGCAGGGAACAGTCTCAGGGGAAGTGAAGGTGGAGCCCCATGCCGCTCCGGAGATTGTGAATGCGATGCAGTCGGAGGCATATCTGAGCGGTGAGGGCAACGGAAGCCGGTATGAGATCATAGACGGAGATCTGTATGGCAGCGGCTCCAATACATTTGGCCAGCTTGGGCTGGGAAAAACGGATACGGCGGACGTCACCTACACGGAACCTGTGCTGATCGCGGAGAATGTGATCCATGTGGACGCCTCCCAGAGCTGTGTGGTCTATATAAACGAGGATAAGGAGTTGTACGGGCTTGGAAGGAGTCTGTGCGGGCAGCTCGGGACGGCTGTGGATGAAAACAGCGCGGAAGGGAGTGTGAGCATTGTCACGGAACCGCTATTCATAGCGGATCAGGTGGCTTATGCGGAGGTGAGCGGCTGCTGTACCATGTTTTTGAAGGAGGACGGCAGTCTGTATATGCTGGGGGATAATCAGAACGGGCAGCTCGGGGACGGCACTGCCAAGCCTGTGCGGGCGGACCGGTTCATCACGGATGCGGTTCTCTGTACGAGCAAGCCGTATTTTGTCATGGATAATGTGAAGTTTATCTCCCTGGGGGAGTACACGGCGGCAGCGATCTCGGGATCAGGGGATCTGTGGGTATGGGGAGACAACTCCTGCGGACAGGTCGGAAACGGGAGAAAGGGAAATGGGCTGCCGGCGTTTTCCGATGACGTCGTCTCAAGTCCGTATCTGGCGATGAAGAAAATAAAGAGTGTCAGCATTCGGGGAAATACGGTCACTGCGGTGGACTTTTCCGACAGGGAGTATGTGTGGGGGGAAGGGTACGGCGCATCGCCGAGGGAAGCAGAGAGCGGGAGTTGAATGAAAATATGTGTTTGAGCGGGAATCCTCCGGAGACGGGGGATTTTTTGCGCGCACTGACATTTGTTTTTTAGAGAATTTTTAGAGATTGTTCTGGTATGCTGTACAATAGGCAGGAGGATTATGAGGTATGAATCTTATAGAGAGCGGTAAAAAGAGAGCATTGAAGAGAACTATAGGGAAGAAAACTATAATAACGGTTGTTTTTATATCTATAAGCCTTCTCCTTGCGATGGGCTGCGGGAGCGGAAAGCAGGGGGAGGAGAAGACGGCGGAGGGCGATGAGAATCCGGGCGGCATGGGGCGGTATATGGAGGATATCCATGAGATTCCCAGGGAGATCAACCGGAACGGCGGGCTGAATGTGCTTGCGGACGGTTCCATGGCGGTCATCAGTTTTAACGGCGGGCTCTACCGCTCTGCGGATCAGGGGGCGAGCTGGCAGCGGGAGGATGTGCCCTGGTTTCCGATGATGCAGGGGGTGTATGCCATGTCCGCGGTGATGGCTCCCGACGGGACGGCGGCGATCACCTGTTCGGGGGAGATGCCGCAGGAGGCGCGGGATATGTTTCCCGGGGAGTTGCCGGAGGACTGGGAGGGAAATTATTGTATTTTTGCTTTTCCGGATGGTGAGATAAAGGTTGTGGATTTCGGTTTTACGCAGGAGGATGGAAGCTGTATCGGCGCCCTCTGTTTTAAGGACGACGGCAGGTTGTTTGCCGGGGATATGAACGGCAAAGTCTATGAGGTGGATATGGAGCATGAGAGCCTTCGGGAGCTTTTCGTGATGAATCGGGAGACAGGCTATATCGGTTTTTGCGGCGATGTGCTGATGGCGGTTGGCCCAGAGAGGGTGTATCTGTACGATCTGGAGAAGGGGGAGCCTTTAGCGCAGGATGCGGTGATGGATGATTTTGTCTCAAAATATCTGTCGGATGGGACGGTGCGCTATACCGGCGGCGGTTATCCGCTCATTGTGTTCGGGGGCGAGGACGGGATCGTCTACATCGCCTGTGTGGAGGGATTGTACCGCCATGCGTTGGGCGGGAGCGCGATGGAACAGATCATCGACGGGGCGCTCAGCACTTTCGGGGATAACAGCAGTATTTATACGGCGGAGGTGTTGGAGGGGCAGGAATTTCTTGTGCAGTTTGACTTGAGCGGAGGACTGGTGCGGTATCATTTCGATGAGTCGGTGAAGTCCATGCCGGACAAGGAGATTCGGATCTATTCTCTGGAGGAGAACAGCGGTGTCCGGCAGGCGGTGACTTCCTTTAAGAAGGATCATACTGACATGTATGTCAGATATGAGACGGGGACGGGAAATGAGGACGGCATGACAAAAGAGGATGCGGTGAAAAGGCTGAATACCCGGATCTTGTCGGGGGAAGGGCCGGATGTGATCATTCTGGACGGGCTGCCGGTGGATTCCTATGTGGAGAAGGGGTTGCTGGCGGATCTGAGCGAAGTGCTTGATGGTCAGGACGGGGAAGATGTTTTGTTTTCTAACCTGACGGAGAGCTTCCGGCAGGAGGACGGGGCGGTCTATGCGATGCCCCTGTGTGTGCAGGTGCCGCTCCTTGCCGGTGACACGGATGTCATAAATGGGATGACGGATCTGGAAAGCTTTGCGGATGGGATGGAGGCGCTCAGAGAGGAAAATCCGGAGGGCGGCATGCTGGGGATCTACGATGCGGAAGCGATGCTTAAGCTGTTCGGGATGGTGTCATCCTCCGCGTGGACTGATGAATCGGGACAGATCGACAGGGAGGCTGTGGAGGCGTTTCTGACACAGGTGAAGCGGATCTATGACACGGAGTGCGCGGGAGCGGTGCCTGAGGAGACGGCGGCGCTGCGGGCGGAGGATGAAGAACTTTTGCAGTACGGATGGGATCCGGTGGGGCAGAAGATGGAGGCGTGCGACAATGTGCTCAATATCAGGAGAGGCTATGCGAGGCTCGCCTGCGGCTATGTGGAGGGGATTCAGCTTTGTCTCGATAATATAACAACTGTTATTGATCTGGAGGGAGAGATGGATTACAAGGGCTTTGCCGGTCAGGCGCAGAATGTTTTTCTGCCGAAGGGGATGGTGGGCGTAAGCGCAAAGTCCGAAGAACCGGAGGTGGCGAAGGCGTTTTTGAGGACCATGTTTTCGGCGGAGGTCCAGAAGAATATATATGGCGGTTTTCCTGTCAACAGAGCGGCCTTTGCGGATCGGTTCGATTCCCTTGAGCCGGGCGGGGAGAACGGCAGTATGACTATGGTAAAGCGTGACGGGACGGAGGAGGAAATGACGCTGCGCTGGCCGGATGAGGCCGGGGAGCGGAAATTTACGGAGCTGGTGCAGGGGCTTGAGGCGCCGGCGGCGGGAGAGGAATGGCTCTGCGAGCTGGTTTATGAGGCGGGCGTCAGGGTGCTGGAGGATGATATGAGCGTCGGGGAAGCGGCGAAGGAGATCGAGAAGAAGGCGGCGATCTATCTGGCGGAGTGAGAAGGTGCTGAATTGTGTGGTGGAACAGAAGGATCGCAGGCTGTCCGGCGGAGTGAAAAGATGACGATTTTTGCGATGGGGAGAAGACGGGCGCCTGGTTGGCAAAGCAAAAGGATGCGGCTTTTCGACGGAATGAAAAACTGTGAAATGATTTGATTGAGCACAGGGTAATCATGTGAAAAAGGATGCTTATGGAGATGTGCAGTGCAGATACAGGATGCAGAAACGGCCTGATCAGCAGGATGAAAGATATATGGAAAAAGAACTATACCAAAAGACAAAACAGGCGGCGGGACACTCCGGATAAAAGCCATGCGTGGATCGCTTTTCTGCTGCCCAGTTTTCTGGGGGTGACAGTGTTTGTGCTGATCCCCTTTCTGGATGTGGTGAGGCGTTCTTTCCTGACGGCTGTGACGGGGGAGTGGACGGGAATCAATAACTACCGCAATGTATTTGCGAATCAGGCGTTCCACCTTGCCATACGAAATACGGTGCGGTTTACGGCAGTATGCCTGCCGCTTTTGATCGGGCTGGGACTTTTTCTGGCGGTCTTATTGAGCAGGCTAAAGCAGATGCAGCTTATCAAGTCGCTGTTTTTGTTCCCTCTTGCGATGCCGGCGGCGACGGTGGTGCTGACCTGGAAGATGCTCTTTTCCAGACAGGGATTTTTTAACGGGTTTTTGTTTTCGCTGGGCATTTTACAGGAGGGGGTTTTGCCGGATCACATGGGAACGGGGGCTTCCTTCTGGGTGCTGGTGTTCAGCTATGTCTGGAAGAATCTCGGCTATACGATGGTGCTGTGGCTTGCAGGGATCTTTGCGGTGCCGTACAGTCTGTCCGAGGCGGCGCGGGTGGACGGCGGGAGCGAGTGGCAGATTTTCTGGCGGGTGGTGTTCCCGAATCTGAAAAGTTCGCTCTATACGATTACGGTGCTTTCCTTTCTGAATTCCTTTAAGGTGTTCCGGGAGGCTTATCTGGTGGCGGGCTCTTACCCCCATGAGGACATGTACCTGTTACAGCATCTGTTCAACAACTGGTTTATCAATCTGGAACTGGATAAGATGGCGGCAGCGGCGGTGTGCGTGGGGACGGTGCTGTTTCTGGTGATACTGCTGCTGCAGAGAGTCTGGAAAGTGTAAAAAGATTTTCTAAGCGGCTAGAGGACACCCGCTAAGAAAATCTAAGTTTTACACAGAAGAATGCAAAAAGCATGCATTCTTCACATGGATTCTATTGTATGAGTGCCCGCCAAAGCAGGCGGATAGGAGTTAGCGTGCGGTTGTGAGAAAAAAGATTTCAAGTGTTTTCATAAAGATAATACTGCTTGCGGTGGGCGGGATATTTTGTGCGCCGATATTGTTTCTGCTCAGCGGTTCGGTGATGAGCCGGTATGAGTTGAACCAGAGCCTGATGCCGCTGATGGCGGATCAGGATAAACTGATCACCTGGGCGTTTTTTCCCAGGTATCCGACTTTCCGGCATTACCTGCGCATTCTGTTTCAGACGCCGCAGTTTTTTGTGGTGTTCTGGAATTCCATGAAGATAGCCGCGCTGACGCTGGCGGGGCAGTTTTTTATCGCGGTTCCGGCGGCGTGGGCGTTTGCGGTCTACCGCTTTCGGGGACGGAAAATGTTGTTCACGCTGTACATCGTTCTGATGCTGATGCCCTTTCAGGTGACGATGCTCTCGAGCTATCTTGTGTTAAATCATCTGGAACTGTTGGACAGTCACAGCGCGATCGTCCTGCCGGCGGTGTTCTCGGCGTTTCCGGTGTTTCTGATCTACCGGGATTTCTGCAATCTCCCGAAAGGGCTGATCGAGGCGGCGCGGATAGACGGGGCGGGGGAGTGGATGATCTTTTTCAGGATCGGGCTGCCGCTCTCGTCGGGGGGCATTTTATCTGCAGGCGTGCTGGGGTTTCTGGAATACTGGAGCCTGATCGAGCAGCCCATGGCGTTTCTGGAGGATCAGACACTGTGGCCGCTCTCGCTGTATCTGCCGGAGATTGGGCCGGAGCAGGCGGGGTATTCCTTTGTGGCGGCGGTGATCACGCTGATACCGGCAATGTTTGTATTTCTTGCCGGGCGGGAGTATCTGGAGCGGGGCATTACGGCGTCGGCGGTGAAAGAGTGAGTGCACCGGGAACGTGGGATCACGGCGTCGACGGTAAAAAAGTGAGTGCGTCGGGATCGGGGTATTACTGCATCGGCGGCGGAGGGATACGCGAGTCTGAGGCGGGGGATCGCGGCGTCAGAGGTAAGGGAGCAGAGAGGGAAAACGGGAGGCCTATATGGAAATTTTGAAAAAACAGAAAAAAATATTGACGGCATTCGGTCTGTTTCTTGCCTTTATGTTTGCCTGCACCCTGATCTCGCGGGCGGTCTATGCCTCGAAACTTCCGCAGGTGAGCGTGGATACGCCGAGGCGCATGGCGATCGGCCATAATGTGGACGCGGAGGGTATTGTGCATCAGGGGCGGGAGTATGCGGTAAATGTATTGTCCGGGCTGCGGGTGCGGACGGTCTATGCCCATGTGGGCGACAGGGTGACGACGGATACATTGCTGTTTGAGATCGACATGGAGGATCTGGAGGAGCAGGTGAGGGAGAAGGAGCTGGCAGTGAAGAAGCTGCAGCTCCAGATAGCGGACCAGGAAAAGAACCGTGCGCTGCAGGAGGAGAAAGAGGAACTTGAAAACATCAGGGCGCAGGAGGATTACGAAAAGACGGAAGAGGAGGAGCAGACAAAAATAGACCGCGCAGAACTGGAGAAAAAGATCCGGGAACGGGATCTGAGAGAATTGGAAAATAATCCGGTGCAGGTGACTTCCGAGGAAGAGAGAAAGGCGGCGCAGGAGAAATATGAGGCGTGGGCGAAAGAGGCGGAGCGCCTGAAAAACGTTATGGAGAATGCGAAGAAGGACTGGGAAGCAGCGCAGGGGAAGGTGAAGGAGCTGGAGGCGGGCGTCGTCACAGGAGCATCGAAAGCCGCAGGAGATACGGATTCAGATGGGGCTGACAGTGTGAGTGCATCGGAATCCGTGTCATCGGCCGGTAAAACGAGTGATGAGAAAGCGGGGGATGTGTCATCACAGGGAGCCGGAGGCGGCGCGGGTGCGGCTGCTTCCCTGGCAGATGATGCCGCCCTGAGGACTGCGAAAGACGCGGAAGCGGAAGCGAAGAAGAAATATGACGAGGCGAAAGCGGCATACGATGCGTATATGAAAACCCCTGTGGCGAAGCCGGATTACAGCGCCGAGGACGCCGCCCGCGCCGCCTGGGAGAAGGAGAAGCGGTCTCTGGAGGACGCGGCGAATGCGGCGGCGCTGGAGGAGAATGACGCAAGGGCGGCGAAGGAGAAGGCAATGGAGAGTGCCGGGCGAAATCTGGAAGATACCGAGACGGAAAAAGCTTCTGACAGTTCTCTGGAGATCAATCGGCTGGAGCTCTCCGCCTTACAGACGGAGCTCTCCGCCTACAGGAAGGTTCTGGAGGCGCAGGGGCAGGTCTTTCCGGAGGCGGATGGTATCGTCACGCGGATCCAGGTAAATCCGGGCGAGAGGGTGCCGGACGGGGCGGCGGTCGTCTATGCGGACCTGTCCAGTCCCATGCAGTTCACAGTATCCCTGACAAAGGAACAGAAGAAATATGTCAATCAGGGCGATCTGGCGAAGCTGTCCCTCGGGGGCGGAAAGGGGGAGGAGTATCAGGTGGATTATATTGCGGAGAATGAGGCGAATCCCGAACTGTATGAAGCGCGCATCCTGTTAAAGGAGGGCGTCGGAACAATCGGGGAGAGCGGGAAATTTGAGGTGGAGGCGCAGTCGGAGACTTTCTCCTGCTGTATTCCCCTTGCCGCCCTGCATGAGGATGCCAACCACCGGAAGTTTGTCTATGTCGTCAGCGAGAGGTCGGGAATCCTTGGAAAGGAACTGGCGGCGGAGGCGGTCTATGTGAAGGTGCTTGATCAGAATGATTCCTACGTGGCAATCGAGGAAGGGGTGATCGACAGCGAGACGGAATTGATCTTGAACTCCACGGAGGCGATCGAGGACAGGGATGTGGTGAGGTACAAGGAGTAGAAAAAGATTTATGCATTTTCCGGATAAGTCATTCCGATAATGGAATTGATTGCGGTTTTTTCTCCCGATATAATCAGGAATCATAGGGAAAGGGAGAAAAAGACTATGGAACATAAATCAAATGCTTTTTTGGAACAGGAAAAAATATCTGTTCTTATGAGAAAATTTGCAATACCATGTATTATTTCACTTCTGATAGCAGCTCTCTATAATATCGTGGATCAGATCTTTATCGCAAATGCGGATTATCTCGGCTCCTACGGAAATGCCGCAAACAATGTGGTGTTTCCGCTGACGGTGGTGGCTCTGGCAGCGGCTGTCATGATCGGTGACGGCTGCTGCGCTTTTGTGAGCCTCTCTCTGGGAGCGGACGAGGAGGAAAACGCCCATAAGAGCATCGGCTGTTCGATCGTGATATGTATACTGGCAGGGTTTATCGTCACGGCGGTATATCTGATCTTTCAGGATCAGATTCTGACCATGTTCGGCGGCAGGGTAAATGAAGAGACTTTTTTGCATGCGAAGGAATACTTTGCCTGGATCACGGCGGGGGTTCCTTTTTATATGTTCGGACAGGCGATGAATCCTGTGATCCGTTCGGACGGGAGCCCGAAATTTGCGATGATCTCCACGATAGCGGGGGCTGTTGTAAATATCATATTTGATCCAATCTGCATTTTTGTGCTGAAATGGGGCATGATGGGCGCGGCTGTGGCGACGGTGGCAGGGCAGGTTTTGACGGCATTTCTCGCGGTATGGTATCTGTTTCATATGAAAGCGGTCACGCTGCAAAGGAGCAGTTTCGGCGTGTTCGGCGGACTGATGAAAAAGTTTCTGCCTCTGGGGCTCACCAGCTTTTTGTCACAGAT
Source organism: uncultured Lachnospiraceae bacterium (assembly GCA_910584915.1). Classification (GTDB taxonomy): domain Bacteria; phylum Bacillota; class Clostridia; order Lachnospirales; family Lachnospiraceae; genus 1XD8-76. The sequence goes on along the minus strand of CAJUDM010000011.1, from coordinate 138,960 downwards.
CTCTGTGGTGGCGTCCATGGCGGCAGTGAACAATATGATCGTGCGATACGGAGCGCTTGACAGCATCTTTTGTCAGGCAAAGTACGCGCAGATACCGATGGCGGTGGTGGGAATCGTCATGAAATTTTTCCAGATCGTCATTTCCGTCTCAGTCGGACTGGCGGCAGGCTGTATTCCGATCGTCGGTTATAATATTGGCGCAGGGCGGATGGACCGGGCGCTTCAGTTGTTCAAAAAATTGCTGGTCGCGGAATTTATGGTGGGATTTCTGGCATTGCTTATTGTGGAAATACTGCCGGGGCAGCTGATCGGCATTTTCGGCGCTTCCCATGAGAGCCAATATTATACGGATTTCGCCTGCAGGGCATTCCGCGTCTATCTGTGCATGATGCCGCTTGCGACGTTAAACAAAGGAACTTTTATCTATCTGCAGTCGATGGGAAAGGCGCTGCAGTCTTCTGCATTGTCTGTCGTAAGGGAAGTGCTGTTCGGGGTGGGACTGGCGCTGCTTCTCCCGGTATTTTTCGGGCTGGACGGCGTCCTGTATTCCATGCCGTCAGCGGATCTTCTGACGTTTATCATAGCGGCCATTCTGATCAGAAATATTTTCGGCGAGTTAAAACAACAGAAGTAAAAGAAGAGAGAAGGAGGAAGAGAAGATGATCATTGATGCCAACATGTACTGGGTTCCGGAGGAACTGTTCACAAAGGAGGGCTTACAGGAGGAATTCCTGCGGTGCATTCCCAAAAGCTACGGGGTGAGTGCGAGGTGCGAGGAGATCCCCGGGACTGACAAAAAACAGATCATTATCGAGGAGCCGAAGGGATGCCAGAACCTGAACTATGTACAGGGGGAATACAGGGCAGAAAAGCAGCTTGAGGATATGGACGCGGCGGGAGTGCAGAAAGCGTTGCTGAAGGTGCCCTGCGCCCATGCCTGGCTCTCCCTGGAGATGTGCAGAAAATTTAACGACGGCATGGCGGAACATGTCAGAAAAGGAGGAGGACGTTTCTCGGCGCTGGCGGCGGTGCCTCCCCACGGGGGAAAGGAGGCGCTGTATGAGCTGGAGAGATGTGTGAAGGAGCTCGGGATGACGGGCGTGCAGCTGTCCTCCCACTACGGGAATAAATATCTGGACGATGAGATATTCCGTCCCTTCTTCCGGAAGGTAAACGAGCTGAAACTTCCGGTTTATGTGCACCATTCTCCGATCCCGGTGGATCACAGCACCATATGTGATTACAATAACCTGAGAAGATCCTACGGCAGGTGCATGGATCAGACGATCGCCATCAGCAGGGAGGTGTTCAGCGGGATGTTCGATGAACTGCCGGATGTGAAACTGGTCCATTCCATGCTGGGGGGAGCCTTCTTTGCCTATCTGAACTCCATGTTCCGGAGAACACCGTCCGCGCAGAAGGATATAGCAAACCGGTTTGTCACGGATACGGACCGGTTCTGCGACCAGATACGGGACAATATTTTCTATGAGATGTCCCACGCGCAGCCCTGGGGGAAGGAGCTTTTGGAATGCGCCGTGAAGATCCTGGGGGCGGATCACATCATCTTCGGCAGTTCCTATCCGGTGAGGGCAGAGTGGCTGACCGAGGGGGCGGCGTTTGTACAGAAGCTGGATATCTCCGAGGAGGAGAAGAAAATGATACTGGGCGAAAATGCCGAAAATATCTATAATCTGTAAAACAAAACGGTACTGATTTGTGGTATACTGAGTAAAAAGTCACAGAAAGGCACCGTAAGATGGAACTGGATTATGTCAGACATTTTGTCAGGCTCGCGGAGACGGAAAACTATCTGGAGGCGGCGGAAGATCTGTTTATGGCACAGTCTTCTCTCTCCAGGCATATCAAGAGCCTTGAGAAAGAACTGGGAGCACCTTTGTTTGAACGCACGACCAGAAAGGTTGTGCTCAGCGATTTCGGGAAAGCTTTTTTGCCGTATGCCAGAAAGATGCTGGAGATTCAGGAGGAATGCAGCAGGGAGCTGCGGGGGTATTTGGACAGTGCCGCTTCCGTTATAAGCGTGGCTTCCATCCCCGCCATGGCGCACTATCGTATCACGGATGTGCTGGCGGGGTTCCAGCGGGAAAATCCCGGTTACAGGCTGAATGTGACAGAGGCGGATACCGCCCGCATATGGGAACTCCTGGAGACGGGAAAGTGCGAGTGCGGATTCGTGCGGACGGCGGACGGGTGCGCAGTGCCGGAGGGAATGAAGCAGATCCCGTTTACCGCGGACCATCTGGTGGCGGTCCTCCCCGCCGCGCATCCTCTTGCGGGGGAGAAAAAGGTTTCCTTAGGGATGCTGAAACAGGAAAAATTTCTGTTTCTGGACAGGGAGACAAGCATGTATGCGATCTGCATGAATGCCTGTCGAAAGGCGGGCATTGAGCCGGAGGTGGCGTTTACCGGATTTAGAGGGGATAACCTGATCGATCTGGCGGCGAAGGGGATGGGCGTGGCACTGCTGACGCGGAGGCCGATCGAATACGGGACGGAGAAGTCCGTGGCGCTGGTGGATATTGAGCCGTCTGTGGTGACGGAGGTCTGTCTGGTTTATTCCGGAAAGAGAAAACGATCAGAAGTTGTAAAACAGTTTATTCTCTATGTAAAAAACCATAAAGAATAGAGTCGGAAGTATGGGGTGGTGGAAACAGGTGGAAATATCTCATTTAGAAGAGTTTTTGGTGATTGTGGAAGAAAAGAAACTGGGGGAAGCGGCAGAAAAGCTGTATACAACGTCCTCCACGCTTTCCAAGCATATACATGCCATTGAAAAGGAATACGGGGTCCCGCTTTTTGACAGGAGTAAAAGGTCCATCGTATTAAATGAATACGGACAGATTTTTCTGCCTTTTGCGCAGAGTATTGTCAATGCGCACCATGAGGCGGAGAAGAAGATCAAAAAGAAAAAAGCATCCCACAAAAAGAATATTTCGGTCTATGCAGAGTACAGGATATTTGAGCTCGCCGTGAAGTTTCGGCAGAAAACCCATATCAATCTTATCATAGATGAAAACTCGGATTATAATTATAAGGAATTTTTAAAGGGCGGCAAATGTGCTCTGGGATTTCTGACGGACAGCGGTCAGCTGTCCGATGAAGTGGTAAGGATTCCGTATATTAAAGATACACTGATGCTGGTATGTCCGGCGGACCATCCTCTGGCAAAAAAAAGAAGTGTTTCCATAGAGGAACTGGAAGAGGAAGAATTTGTCATGTTTCAGGAGGACAATGATACGCCGATCAATAGGGAAATATATAGGATGTGCGCCAAAGCGGGGTATACGCCCCAGATTTCCTTCACCGGGGTGACAGGCAGCAATATCGTTGAATCCGTGAGGCGCGGCATGGGGATCGCACTGTTATGGACAAAGGCGACGGAGCATATCATGGTGGAGGGGATAGCCACCGCAGCGCTGGAAAATTCTCCCGAACTGGAAATTTATCTATGCTATTTTAAAAACCATACGCTCTCCCCGGAGGAACAGGCTTTTGTAGAATTTGTAAAAGAGGAGGCTGTGTGGGAGTAAGACAGGGGAAAAATGGAATATAGGGATAGAAAAGGATCTTGTATCGGAAAGATCCTTTTTTGTTTCCATTTTGGACCAAACTACTGCCCAATAAGATTTGTTTTCTGAACCGCCAGATATTATAATTTATATAACAAAAAAATTAAAAAATTAATTTTTATTTGTTGAAATTGTCCGGGCAAAAAGATAACTGTAAAACAAAAAACGATAATTTGACGAAAGGGAGGTTACATAGTGAAAGCGAAGACAGGGAAACTTACAGCGTTATTCTTATCGGCGGCGATGGCAATATCGATGGCGGCATGCGGTAACAATGCGGAGACAGAGACGGAGGCGGAAGTAAAACAGGAAGCGGCGGAGACGGAAGAAGCGGTGAAGGATGTGGCGCCGGTGGCGCAGGAGGGCAGAAAGACCACAGCGGACAGCGATGAGAGGTATGAGAAAATATGTATCGGGCTGCAGAGCGATCCGAAGGATCTGGCACCGGAAAACACCAGCGGCGACAATTCCCTCCTGTATGTCAACTGGAATTATTATGAGCAGCTTTTTGACTACAGGAACAATGATTATGTGCCGATCCTGGCGAAGGGCTATACGGAGATAGACGACCTTCACTGGCAGGTGGAGATTTATGACTATATTCAGGACTCGGAGGGAAATCCCATCACGGCGGACGATGTTGTCTTCTGCTACAATAATCTGGTTGACTCGGGGAAAGCGTTGAAATATGACAAGTTTGACCATATTGAAAAGATAGACGATTATACGGTGGAATTTGTGTGGACATCTCCGATCGACGGCATCGGCGATCTGGAGTGGCCCTGGTGCAGAACACATATCTATTCTCAGAAAGCATACGAGGAGGGGAACTTCCACGAGAAGCCGGTGGCAACGGGACCTTACAAAGTCGTGGAATATACGGTGGGAAGCCGCCTTGTGCTGGAGGCGAATGATAATTACTGGCAGAAGGATGAACTTCGCGATCCGGAGCACCTGGCAAACGTGCAGACGATCGAGTACGATATCATCTCGGAGACATCCCAGCATGTGATCGCACTCAGCACCGGGCAGATCCAGTATTCGGAGTATGTACCGGCGGAAAATCTGGATGAATTCCGTGACGGCGGCCAGTATGCGGACGGCAACGATGTCTACACGACACAGGGAAGCGGGCTGCGCGTCCTGATGGGAAACAACGATCCCGGCAGTTTGATGAGTGACGTAAACCTGAGAAAAGCGGTGTTCTATGCGCTTGACAACGAGGCGATCGTGGCGGCGGCAGGCACGGGGCTTCCGGCGAGAGCGATAGGAACTTCTTTCTTCCCGGATTACTGCGAGGAGTGGGAGAGCGCGGAAGGAAACTATATGGCGGTATGCGATCCTGAACTTGCGAAAGAATATCTGGAGAAGACATCCTATAACGGCGAGACGCTGAAAATTCTGGGCACCAGCAATGAGGTGGACAAAAATATCATGACGATGATGCAGGCGCTGCTGTTAAATGTCGGCATTGAGACAGAGATCATTTCCGAGGACGAAGCGCTTGTGCAGTCAGATGCGTTAGATCCGACGAAGTGGGATATGCTCATCACCAACGCCGGCGGCGGATGCCAGAGCGGCGAGTGGAACCGTTTTACAAATTACAATGAATTCGGGACAGGATTTAACATGGCATACATCCATGACGAAAAGCTGCAGGAATTTCTGGTGCTGTGCAATTCGCTGGAGGGACATACTGCCGAGAAGATGACGGAAATGCATCAGTATTACCTCGATAACGCATATTACCATGCGCTGAGCTCCACGGCGATGAACGGCGTATACAGCGAGGATTTCGCGACGCTTGTATACCGTGAATCTGAATTCCTGCGCGCCGGAGCATGTGATTATTATCTGGATTGACGACACAAACACAGAGATACACATAGAAAGGCAGTATATAAGTTTTGCAGTGAAAAACCGGATACTGCCTTTTTTGCACAAAAATTTATTTTTATAGTAAGAGTTGTCCTGAGAGGGAGAATGCCATATGGGAAAATACATACTGAAAAGATTGTTGTGGATGATCGTGATCATTCTGGGAACATCCTTCATCATTTTTACGATCCTGTATTTTACGCCGGGAGATCCGGCGCGTATGATCGCAGGCGGCAATGCGACAGCGGAGGAGGTGGAAAATCTCCGACATATCATGGGGCTTGACCAGTCTTATTTTCAGCAGTTGAAGACATATTTTTCGGATACGTTTTTACATTTTGACCTGGGAACCTCATGGGTCTATAACAAGCCTGTCATCGATGAGATGAGGACAAGGCTTCCGAGAACGGTGATCATCGGTTTATCGGCGATGGCGCTGAATCTTGCGATAGGGCTTCTGATGGGCATATTCGCTTCCACACATGAGGGGAAATGGCAGGATTCCCTGACGATGGGGATCGCCATGGTGTTTATCTCCTGTCCGGATTTCTGGGTTGCGCTGATGCTGATCCTGCTTCTCTCCGCAAAGCTTGGAATTTTGCCCTCCTACGGGATCGGAGGAGCGGAATATTACGTTATGCCGATCATCTGCAGTGCCATCGGCGGGATAGCGGTCAATGCCAGACAGACGAGGGCGAGTATGCTGGGAGTATTCAGAGAGGACTATATCACCACGGCGCGGGCAAAAGGCCAGAGAGAGAGAAAAGTGGTTTTCAGGCATATGCTGCCCAATGCGCTGATGCCGATCATCACCTCCATCGGAAACGGTTTTGCGAGGATCGTAGCGGGTTCCGCGGTGATTGAGAGCGTATTTTCAGTACCCGGAATAGGGCTGTATCTGCTGACAGCCATCAACGCGAGAGATTATCCTGTGGTCCGTTCCTGTGTGCTGTTTTTTGCGGCGTTTACGTCAATCGCCATGCTGCTTGTCGATTTGGTTTACGCTTTTGTAGATCCGAGGATCAAGGCACAGTATTCCAGTGCCAGGAGAGGAGGCGCAGGAAAATGAGAAAAAGACAAAATGATGTTTACAGCCGGTACAGACGGGCGGAGAAAACCTCTCTGTTTCTGGAGACCATACAGAGATTATGGGAAAATCCCGGCGCAAAAGTGGGGATCGTGCTGTTCGCGGTGATCGTTGCGGCATGTGTTTTTGCTCCGGTCGTCGCGCCCTATGATGTAAACGAGACGGATATTAAAAATCTGTTCGCAGGTCCCAGTGCGGCACATTTTTGCGGGACGGATGCCATGGGGCGGGATCTGTTTACCAGGCTGTTATACGGAGGGCGTTACTCTCTGGCACTCGGCCTGTGTGCAGCCGTTTTCGGCTCCGCGTTGGGTATTGTGATCGGAAGCATTGCAGGATATTTCGGCGGGAAAACGGAGACGCTTATCATGCGCCTGATGGATATCTGGTCTTCCCTTCCGAGCATTCTGCTCTGTATCCTGATCTCCGCCGTTCTGGGCCCCGGTTTTTTCAACACGGTGCTGGCGCTTTCCGTGGGAAATGTGCCGATAGGCGTGAGGCTGATCCGAGGCCAAATACTGGCGGAGCGGTCAAAAGAATATCTGGAGGCGGCGGAATCCATCAAGTGTTCCAGAATAAGCATTATGTTCAGGCACCTGCTGCCCAATGTCATTTCGCCTGTCATCGTGGATGCGACGATGGGAATCGGCATGACGATCACGATGGCGGCGGCTCTCTCCTACATAGGCCTGGGTGTACAGCCGCCCACGCCGGAGTGGGGCGCCATGCTGGCGGATGCCCGCAGCCATATTTTAAACTATCCGTATCTGATCATGTTTCCGGGGCTGATCATCGCGCTGACTGTGCTGGCGATCAATCTGATCGGAGACGGACTCAGAGATGCGCTGGATCCCAAGCTGCGCAAATAGGATCGGAGGAGAGACGATGGAAAACAGAGAAATGGATCAACAGGAAAAATTTTTATCTGTGCGCGATCTTGAGGTGATATATACATCCAGAAAGAAGATCGTACAGGCGGTAAATAAAGTGTCTTTCGATATGAAAAGAGGGGAGACATTGGCGTTAGTCGGGGAGACGGGAGCCGGAAAGACTACGATAGCAAAGGCTATTCTGGGGATATTGCCGAATCCGCCGGCAAAGGTTCTGGGCGGAACCGTGCATCTGGAGGGAGAGGAACTGATCGGCCTGCCGGAAGAGAAAATGCTCGATATCCGCGGAAAGAAGATCGCGATGATTTTTCAGGACCCCATGACGGCGTTAAATCCGCTGATGAGCGTCGGCGAACAGATCATGGAAGGCCTGATGCTGCACAACGATTATGACAAAAAGCAGGCGGAGGAGAGGGCGAAAGAGATGCTGGAGCTGGTAGGAATTCCGGCGCAGCGCAGTGTGGAGTATCCGTTTGAGTTTTCAGGCGGCATGAAGCAGAGAGTGGTGATCGCCATGGCGCTTGCCTGTAATCCGCTCCTGCTGCTTGCAGATGAACCGACGACAGCGTTGGATGTGACGATACAGGCGCAGGTGCTTGATCTGATCAAGGATTTGCGGAAAAAATATGATACATCCATGCTCCTTATCACCCATGATCTGGGAGTCGTGGCGGAGACAAGCGATAATGTGGCGGTGGTCTATGCGGGAAGGATCATAGAATACGGTACAAAAAGAGATCTGTTCCTGCATCCGATGCACCCGTATACAAAGGGGTTGTTTGCTTCCCTGCCGGGGATGAATGCCGGAGAGAAAAGATTAAAGCCTATTGCAGGAAATCCGCCTGATCCTACAGCGCTGCCCGCGGGCTGTGCGTTCGCAGAGAGGTGCCCGCGGGCGACAGATGCCTGCAGGGCGGGTGAGATAGCTGTCACCACTATATCGGAGAGCCACAGTTGCTGCTGTATTCACTTGGAGCAGGAGGTTGAATAAGATGTCATTGATTGAAGTGCGTAATCTGAAAAAGTATTTTAAAGTTCCAACAGGGATCAATCATGCGGTGGACGATGTCTCCTTTACGATCGAGAAAGGAGAGACATTGGGTGTAGTCGGAGAGTCAGGCTGTGGAAAGAGTACGCTGGGCAGGACGATCATCCATCTGCAGGAGCCTACGGACGGAAAAGTTTTTCTGGACGGAGAAGATATTACCCGTGTAAAAGGAAAGGATTTAAGCCGTATCAGGGATAAAATGCAGATCGTGTTTCAGGACCCCTATTCCAGCCTGAATCCCAGGATTCGTATCGAGTCCACGATACAGGAGCCGTTAAAGCATTCGGGAAGGTTTCACGGCAAGGCGGAGATCAGAGAGGAAGCGGAGCGGCTGATGGAACTGGTGGGAATCGATGAGAGGCTTCGACAGTCCTATCCGCATGAACTGGACGGCGGCCGCAGGCAGCGTGTAGGAATAGCGAGGGCGCTGGCGTTAAATCCGGATTTTATTGTGTGCGATGAGCCGGTATCCGCGCTGGATGTATCGATTCAGGCACAGGTTTTGAATCTGCTTATGGACCTGCAGGAACAGATGGGGATGGCGTATATGTTTGTGACGCATGATCTGTCGGTGGTGCGGCATATATCCAATCATATCTGTGTGATGTATCTGGGACAGCTTGTGGAGAAGGCGCCTACGGAGGAATTGTTTTCCAATACGCTGCATCCGTATACGAAAGCGCTCCTCTCCGCGATCCCTTCCACGGATATCTTCCATCCGATGGACAGAGTGAAGCTGAAAGGCGAGATCACATCACCGATCGATCCGGAGCCGGGCTGCAGGTTTGCGGCAAGGTGTCCCTATGCGGCGGAGAGCTGCAGACAGCCGCAGGAGCTTCAGGAGGTGGAAAAAGGACATTTTGTGTCGTGCTGCAGGGTAAATGAGATAAATTGAGAGGTGTAGATGGAAATGATAGGGAAATATTGTGAAATCAAAAATGAATACATAAAGTTGAACGCATTTCAGGGGGGCGTCCTGTATATGCCGGTGGACGCAGGAGAAAAGAGCGCGACAGGTATCGTCCTGATGCATTCGGACGGCGATTACTACGGTTTTTTGCCGGCCCCTGAACTCGCAAAACGAGGCTACACGGTGTTTGCCTCCAATGTGGAGAACTCCTGTGAGATGCTGGACAAAAAAATACTGGACTTAAAGGAGGCGGTGTGTTTTGTAAAGAACCTGTCCCATGTGAAAAAGACGGTGCTGCTCGGGCACAGCGGCGGCGCGACCTTGATCTCCGCCTATCAGAGCATAGCGGAGAACGGTGCATCGGTGTTTCAGGATGACCACAGGATCATCAAACTGTCGGATATAGGGGAACTGCCGGGAGCGGACGCGGTGCTTTTGTTGGATTCCAACTGGGGCAATGGGGTTATGACGCTGCTCAGCCTGGAGCCGGCAGTTTCAGACAATACATCGAGCAGAAACTTAAAGCCGGAGTATGATCTGTTCTCCGAGGAAAACGGTTTTGATCCAGAGGGTTCTCAGTATTCAGAGGAGTTTATAAAAAATTATCAGAAAGCGCAGGAGGAAAGAAATGAGGAACTGATCAATATGGCGCTTGAGCGGCTAAAGAGGATAGAGTCCGGCAGGGGCGAGTTTGAGGATGACGAGCCCTTTGTGATAGCCGGGGCATCTCAGCTTGCCCCGAATAACAAAATGTTTCCGCAGGATATAAGGCTGCTCAGCCGGACGGTTCACGAATGGCCCCTGATCCACGGGGATGGCTCTGTGACGACAGAGATTATCAGGTCACGCAGAAAGCCTCACTTTGACAGGAATTTTGTGACGGTGAACGGTATGGGAACCTGTGTGTCAACAGTCAGGACTTATCTGACCAATTCGGCGGTGAGGACAAAGGATTTTCACTATGATGAGAGCAGGATATACGGCATAGACTGGGACTCCAGCTATTGCTGCACGCCGGGAAATGTAAAGGGGATCAGGGTGCCCGTGCTGATCATGGGGATGACGGGAAGCTATGAATTTCTGGCGGCGGAACAGATATATGAAAATGCGGCGTCGGAGGATAAGACGATCATGTTTATCGAGGGGGCGTCCCACAACTTTGTGCCGCAGGAGGATGCGGAAAGTTACAGGGGGGAATTTGGAGACACAGTAAAAAACTGTTTTGACTATGTGGACAGCTGGCTGGAAAAGAGAGATTTTTAGGGCAGAGGAAGAAGGAGGACGAAATGCAGACATTGGCGGGGAGAACCTGTGTGATAGCCGGCGGATCGGCGGGAGACGGCATCGATACGGTAAAGGAGCTCTGCCGGGCGGGCATGAACGTCGTGATGGCGACACACCAGGCGAAAAAGGCGCAGGCTCTGGCGGAGGAGATAAACGGTCTTGGATTTGCCGGAAAATGTGAGGCGGTCGGAGCTGCTGAGGCAGGACCGGCTGAGGAAGATGAGCGCACCTATCGGTATATTGCCGGAAAATATGGTTCGGTAGATGTGATCATTTCCAACACGGGAGATACCGGGACCGCAAAGGGGATGGAAGAACTGCGGGGAGATGAGTTGATGAAAGAGGTGGAACATCTTGTGGCAGGGGCATTTAAGATGGCTGTTGCCGCTCTGCCTTATCTGAGGGAGAGCAGAGCGCCGCGCATTATTCTGATGTCCAGCGTGGAAGGCGTCTACGGGGGCAGGACGGGAAGCTTTGCGAATGCGGTGGCGAAGGGCGCTGTCCATGCGCTGGCGTTAAATATGGCGGCAAGGCTCGCGGAGGAGAGCATCACGGTAAACTGTATTGCGAAAGGTGCCATACCGAGAGTTGAGGGAATACGCCCGGGGAATGCGGAACCGTCAGCATTTATACCGTATATTCCGATGGGACGCCTGGGCACGGCACAGGATCTTGCACAGGCAGTGTGCTATCTGGCGAGCGAGGAGGCGGGCTATGTGACCGGACAGACGCTCTGTGTGAGCGGAGGACTGGAACTCGGGGGCTGTTAAAGATGAAAAAAGAACTGATATTTGATGGGACGGCGTATACCGTGGAAACGATTGAGATAGATGGTAAAATATTGACATACAGAGCGTTCGAAGATATTCCCTACTGCAAAAATCCTGCGAATGAAAGGATGCAGCGTCTGAGCATTTTTGTGCCTGAGGCGTTTTATGAAGGGAAAATGATAAATGGCCGGCATCTGAAAAATGCTCCGATATTTATGCCGAATACAATAGGGGGCTATATGCCCGGTTTACAGGAGCGTCCGGGGAGGAGCAGGGAGGGACATGTAAATGCCGCTTTCCATGCGCTGCTGCACGGCTATGTGGTGGTATCTCCGGGAACAAGGGGACGGGGAATGATAAATGAGAGGGGAGAGTTTATCGGGACCGCGCCGGCGGCGCTCTGCGACCTGAAGGCTGCTGTGCGCTATCTGAAAGCCAACGTATGCCGTATTCCCGGCAATGTAAACAGGATCATAAGCAACGGCACCAGCGCGGGGGGAGCCATGTCCGCTCTTTTAGGGACAACAGGGGACCATCCGGACTATGCGCCGTATCTGGATGAGATGGGGGCGGCGGAGGCTTCGGATGCCGTATTTGCCGCTTCCTGTTACTGTCCGATCACGAATCTGGATCATGCGGACGCCGCCTATGAATGGGAATTTCATGGTTTGAATGATTACCATAATAAGAAGATGGTGCCCGCTGAAAGAGAGGGGGATACGCCGGAGTGGATTCCCGTGGACGGGGTAATGACAAAAGAGCAGCAGAATTTTTCCGATCTGCTGAGGGATTCTTTTCCGGGGTATGTAAATGGGCTTCAGTTAAAAGACGGGGCGGGAAAGGCTCTGACATTGAATGAGCAGGGGGAGGGCAGCTTTCTGGAATACATAAAAAGCTATGTGGCTGCCTCTGCCCGGAAAGAGTTGGAGAAGGGTTCGGATTTATCAGAACTTGACTGGCTTGAGGCGGAGGATGGCAGGGAGCCTGTCATCGATTTCCGGAAATATGTACAGTTTCGTACCCGTATGAAGGAAGCGCCGGCGTTTGACAGTACGGCATTGGGAACGCCGGAGAATGAGTTGTTTGGCACCAAACAGATACGGTATCGGCATTTTACCGGATTCAGTTTTCAGCACAGCACTGCGGAAGGACAGCTGGCGGATGCATTGCAGGTCAAAATGATGAATCCGATGAATTATATGGAGGATGAAAAGGCGGTTAAAGCAGAGCATTTCCGCATCCGCCACGGCACGGCAGACAGAGATACATCCCTTGCCATTTCCGCTATGCTGGCGGCAAAACTGACGGAGGTTCAAATCGATACGGAGCTGTTCTATCCCTGGGGGATGCCCCATGCGGGAGATTATGATCTGGAGGAACTGTTTGCGTGGATAGATCATGTCTGTATCTGATGGAAAAAGTTCCGGGAATCGTGGACAGGCAAAAAAAATTATAGCTTTCATGGAAATAGAGACGGAACAGAAAAAACGGTGAAGAGTAAAAACAGCAGGGATTTGGAAGACTCAGGCTTTCCAATCCCTGCTGTTTTAATATAGCCTTACCATATTCACAGATATATGGTTATTGACTTCGTGGCTTATTCTTATTCCGCGCAGGAATTTGCCAGCGCCTTCACTCTGGAAAGCCCGTTCCGCACAGCGGGAACTGCCAGCACGACAAGGGTGAGGATAGCTTCGGCGCCGATGTAGGAGCCGTTGTAGGCAAGAGAATAAACCGGTGCGCTCATGCCGTAGTCTGCGGCGTAATAGCCGAAGAAGATCAACCCGGATAAAAAGGCAAAGACGAATCTACCGAAAATACCGAGAAGGTACCCTTTGATCAGTCCGTGCTTTTTGTCGCGGAAGATGCCGGAAAGACCGAGCGCGCCGAAGGCGAAAAGATAGTCGGTGAGCATCTGGGGGATACTGATGATATAGGGGTCCACCACGAGCTGTAGGATGCCGTAGGCGGCAGCAGCCATCAGTCCGGTCCGCAGTCCGAACCAGTATCCGATCAGGCAGATGAACAGCATGCTGAACAAAGTTACGGAGCCGCCGTAGGGCGCATCAAACAGCTTGAGATAAGAGGTTGCCATGGCAAGCGCGATGGCGACGGAGCAGAAGGCGAGCTGTTTTGCGCTGATGGGCGATTTTCCCTGTTTTTCCCGTATTTTGCCGGAAATGTAGCAGGCGCCCAGCAACAAAATAAGCATGACGGCGACCAGCAGGGCATAGCCCGCGGGAGTGAGATTGTAGTAATTTCCATACTCCTGATCGATGATCTCGGTCGCAAAGAATGAAAAAAGTGTGTGATGCAGCATAAAAAAACCTCCTTTGTTGTTTGCCAGGAGGAAGTACATTGGAATAGAACGGCACATGACAGGTGAAGAGTCTGGTATCTGGTACGTAATATAAAAACACCCGTTATGAAATCATTCCAACACGCTTCCCTACGCCGGTATTGTCCGGTTCAGGTAATAAGGGTCAGGCAGAATATGCGCAGTTTCCGCACATCAGCCAGTCTCAGCATTCGCTCCCCCAGCAAGTGTATGATATTTTTGAGAATTTCCTTCCGATGTGTCCGGCTTCAGGAAATTCTTTCATATCAGTATAGGGCAGGGCGGGGTAAATGTCAATGCCCGGATGAGCATTTGCCCGGAAATCCATAACAGTTCGGCAGGATTTAGTGGAATTCTACGGATGTCTGTGGTAGAATGATAGGATCGGCGGAAAGGGAGGGCTGTTATATGAGACGGGGAACGGCAATGTCCGAGGTGTGGAAACTGATAAAGCCTCTCGCGGTTTATTATATAGGATATTATGTGATCCGGATGGTGGTGGGAACGCTGCTGGCGGGCGGCGGCATGTCATTTTTGATAGAGGATGGCAGCAGTATTGTGAACGGGATCGCCATGATAGGCGGCTGCGTCGTCTTGTTTCCGATGATCGGTGAGGAGCGGGAGGAGCAGAAAAAGGAGCGGGAGCACCGAAGGAGAGAGCGCGAGGCGCAGGAAGACGGAGAAGCCCGGGACAGAAAACCGGTGCTGTATTATCCTGCGCTGGTGATCTTCGCAGCTGCCTCTGTTGTCTTTTTTAATATATTGATCAGTCTGTCCGGGCTGATGGAGCAGTCGGACCTTTACAGGCAGACGGCGGCAAGGCAGTATGCCGTATCGCTGGGGATGGGGCTGTTTCTCTATGCGGGGGTATCCGCGGTGGTGGAAGAAGTGGTGTTCCGGTTTCTGCTGTATAACAGGCTGCGGCGCTCCGGCGGGCGCGCCGCCTTCGGGATCGTCGCGTCGGCGTTCCTGTTCGGCGTCTATCACGGCAATATCGTGCAGGGGCTGTACGCTTTTGTGGTCGGGCTGCTGATCGCACTCGTGTATGTCCGGTTTGATGATTTCCTGGCGCCGGTGCTGTTTCACGGCGTGGGAAATGCGGTGATCTTTCTCGGCAATATAATCCCCGAGGTTTACGATATTGTTTTTTCGCCTGTCATGTTCTGGGTGTTCGGGCTGATCACCGCGGCGGGCAGCATGTTTTTGGTGCGGGAGGTCAGGAGGGGGCTTTTACGGCAGTGATGCTGTCAGCATCTCTCGGTAGTCTCCCTTTTTACCAGTATCGGGGTGATCACTCTGTGGACCGGTTCCTTTAAGGGGACCGGCATTCTTTTTTTGCGTTCGTTCATCTGCCCGACGAGAAGGCTTACGGCTTCGTTTGCGATCTTGTCTATCTGCTGTCCGATGGTGCTGATGGGGATCAGCGCTTCTCTGGATACGGGAGAATCGTCGAAGCCGATGATCAGGTAATCGTCGGGAAGGGAGCCGTATTTTCGGACAAGGAGATTTAAGAAGACATTCGCCTGGGTATCGTTGGACAGAAAGATTCCCTTTTTTTTGCCCGCATATTTTTGTTCCAGATCATGGAGTATGTCCGCCAGGTGCCCTTTTAAGGATTCGTAGCTGTTGCCCATCTGTTCTATGATCAGTTCGTGGGGGAGTTTTGTCTCCTCACAGATATCCAGGAATCCCCTGATACGTCCGTAGGCGGGTACATTTTTGTCGGCGGAGGAATTGATATGGATCAGCACATCGCAGCGGTGCCTGGCGAGAAGCCCTGCCGCCTGACAGCCGCCCATGTAGTTGTCGGTATTGACGCTGCACACCGCCCGGTCTTCCCGTTCTATGGTGACGATGGGGAGCCCTAATGAGGCGAGTTCCTCCGAGGGGATCGTGTGGCTTAAGACGATCAGGCCCTCGATCTTATATGCCAGGAGTTCCCTGATGTAACGGCGCTCCGTCTCTTCCTTTTCGTTGCCGATGAACACGAGGAATTTATAGCCGAACTGTTCGTAGGTGGAGAGGATCTTATCCAACATTTCCGAGTAGTAGTGCAGAAACAGGTTCGGAATAATGATGCCGATAAACTCTGTCTGACCGTTGGCGAGAATGCGCGCCACTTTGTTCTCCTTATAGTTTAAGTCAATCAGTGCTTTCGCGATGATCTCCTGATTCTCCAGGGTGAGGGAGTCGGGGTTATTGAAGTACCGGGAGATGGTGGTCTTTGAGAAGCCTGTGTATTTTGCGATGTCGTCGAAGGTCACGTTGTTTTTCTTTCCCATGGTGTCCTCTTTCCTGTGATAAAATGTATAGTGCCAGTATAGCAAAAATCGAAAGTGCGGGCAATAAGTAATCGGTTAAGTAACCGGTTTTGTGAAAGGTATACAAGTTTGCTGATGCAAAATAGAGCAAATGTACCAAAAATATTTTTGTGAATTGACGGAAGTATCATTCAATGTTATGATGAAGGCAACAGAAAAGTAACCGGTTACTTTACCGGTTACACAAAATCAAAACAGGAGGTATGATTCATGAGAAAGAAAGTCATGGCAAAAGTTATCCTGACAGTGCTGATCCTGGCGATGTCTGCCACCGTGCTGACAGGCTGCCGGTTCGGATTTGCCAGCGATCCGGACGATCCGAACGAGGTGGAGAAGAAGGTGCCCATCGATACGTCCACGGATACGTTCGAGTATGATGCTTCTCTCGACGGCACGAGTATCACGCTTCTCAACACGAAGGCGGAGATCCAGGTGGCGCTCGAGGAGATGGGCGCAGAGTTCGAGAAGAAGTCCGGCGTCCATGTGGAGGTGATGCCGGTCACAGACGGCGATTCGCCCTACACGAAGATGATCAGTCTGTACAATTCGGGCAATCCGCCCACGCTGGCGATCCTGGATACCACGGATGTGATCGCGCTCGCCGAGGAGAAGGCGGTGGATCTGACAGGCGAGGCGTGGACCGCGGAAGCGGAGGGGTACACGACGGATATCGGCGGAAAAATCTACAGTTTCCCTCTCTGCATCGAGGGGCGGGGCGTCATTTACAACAGGAAGGCGATCGAGGAGACGCTGGGGAGAGAGTTCGATCCGGACTCCGTCACGACGCTGGATCAGTTTAAGGCGCTTCTCGATGAGCTTGTGGCGGGCGGGATGGAAAAACCGGTCTCCATGGCAAAGGAGGACTGGTCGCTGGGCGCCCATCAGTTACAGTATATCTATGAGACTTTCGACGGGACTTCGGAGGGAGCGCAGAAGGTCATCGGGGATATCAAGGCGGGGGAGGCTGACCTGCATTCCTACGGACGGGTGTCGGAGTTTCTCGATATGTTCGATGTCCTGAAGGAGTACAATGTGGCGAAGGGCGATCCGCTGGGAGCGGACTATGACGAGATGGCGATCGATCTGGCGGACGGCAAGACGGCGTTCTGGTTCAACGGGAACTGGGCGTGGCCGAACCTCTCCGAGGCGGGAGCGAAGGAGGAGGATGCGTACGGATTTCTGCCGTATTTTATGAACAACGACAGCTCGGATTTTGTGAACAGTAAGATCCAGGGCTCCCCGTCCAAGCAGGTCATGCTGGATGGACAGGTGGCAACCGAGAAGGAGCAGGCGGCGGCGAAGGAGTTTTTGAACTGGATCGTCTACAGCGAGATCGGCCAGCAGATGCTGGTAAAGACCTGCAATATCATACCGCCGTTTCAGAACAATCCCTATGAGCCGGCTGATCCGCTGAGCCGCGATATCTATGAGAAGGTACATAACGGCAGGGCGTTCAACGCCTCCGCCATCGTTCCCAACGATCACTGGGCAGTGCTGGGGGCGGCGATGCAGAAATACCTGGCGGGCAGGAGCGACAGGGAGGAACTGATAAACTCAATCCAGGATTACTGGAATGAACAGGAATAAAGGAGGGGCAGGATATGAGAACAAAAAATAAAGGAAAAGATTTCTGCATGTTTGCGTTACCCGGCATGTTTTGCTTCTTTGCGGTGGTGATCGTGCCGTTTCTCTACGGTGTGTATCTGACGCTCACGGACTGGAACGGCGTCGCTGACGTAAAAAATTTTGTGGGGCTCAAAAATTTCGGAGGCGTGGTGAAGGACGCGCAGTTCTGGACATCGTTGCTTCTGACATTCAAGTACGTGATCTTTGTGGTCATCATCGTGAATGTGCTGGCTTTCGGCATTGCCTATCTGCTGACCAGGGGGATCAAGGGAGAGAATTTCTTCCGCGCAGGCTTTTTTACGCCGAACCTGATCGGCGGCATCGTGCTCGGCTATATCTGGCAGTTTGTGTTCTCGAGGGTGTTCGTGAACATCGGGGAGAGCACCGGGTGGAGCCTTTTCGAGGTCTCATGGCTGTCCGAGCCGACAAACGCGTTTATCGCGCTGGTGGTGGTCTCCGTGTGGCAGTTGTCGGGCTATATGATCCTGATCTATGTGGCGGGCTTTATGGGGCTCTCCGAGGATGTGATGGAAGCGGCGAGCATCGACGGGGCGTCGGGTTTTGTGAAACTGAAAAATATCATTATGCCGTTGATGATGTCGTCCATCACGATCTGCCTGTTCTTGACATTGTCGCGGGCGTTCATGGTGTATGATGTGAACCTGTCCCTGACGGCGGGCGCGCCCTACGGTACGACGGAGATGGCGGCGATGCATGTGTATGAGAAGGCGTTTACCTCGAGGCAGTTCGGCGTGGGCCAGGCGGAGGCGCTGATCCTGTTTATCATTGTGGCATGTATCAGCGGGATTCAGGTATATCTGACAAAGAGACAGGAGGTGGAAGCGTAATGAAGAACACACAGGTAGGAGGAACCAGAAAAAAGGCGGCGAATATGGTGTCGATGGCGGGGCTGGTCCTCATCTTTCTCGCCTATATGTTTCCGTTTATCATGGTAGTCATCAACTCTCTGAAACAGAAGAGGGATATCATCAAGAGCCCCTTTTCCTGGCTGTTTACGATCAAGGGACTCTCCTTTGACAATTTCGTGAAGGCGTTCACGCAGATGGATTTTCTGAACGCGTTCAAAAACTCGCTGATCGTGACAGTGTCGGCGACGGTTCTGGTGACGCTCCTTGCGGCGATGCTCGCCTACTATATCGTCCGCAACAGCAACGGGATCTCGAAGCTCACCTTCGGGCTGATGGTGGCGTCCATGATCATTCCGTTTCAGGCGATCATGATCCCGCTGGTGAGCATTTACGGCGGAACGCTCAATGTGCTGAACCATCGGATCACGCTGATCTTTCTGCACACCGGGTTTTCGATGGCAATGTCGGTGTTCATGTTCCACGGCTTTATCAAGGGGAATGTGCCGATGGCGCTGGAGGAGGCGGCATACATAGACGGATGTACCCACGCGCAGACCTTTTTCAAGATCGTGCTGCCGCTCTTAAAGCCGATCATCTCCACGATGGTCATTTTGAACTCGCTGGCATTCTGGAATGACTTTCTTCTGCCGTCCCTCGTGCTGACCGACAAAAAGCTTTTGACGCTGCCGCTCTCGACCTACAGCTTTTACGGCACGTACTCGGCGGATTACGGTACGATCATGGCAGGGCTGTTGCTCTGTGTGCTGCCGATACTCGTTCTGTATGTTGTGCTGCAAAAGCAGATCATCGGCGGTGTTGTCGCGGGCGCGGTGAAGTGAGTATATATGTTGCGGAAAGGCGGAGGGGGAGAGATGCCCTCCGCCGCACCGCGGTTAAAATTTTCTGACAGACAGGAGATAGGCATGGGCAAGGATACATTACATCTGAAAGCGCCGGGAAACTGGATCAACGACCCCAACGGATTTATCTATTATCAAGGTATGTACCACCTGTTTTACCAGTATTTTCCCTACGCCCCCGTGTGGGGGACGATGCACTGGGGGCACGCCGTCAGCAGGGACCTTGTACACTGGGAGCATGTGGGGGTGGCGCTTTTCCCCACCAGGTATGAGGATCAGAACGGCTGTTTTTCGGGGAGTGCCATAGAACGGGACGGCAGGATGGACCTGTATTATACCGGAATCCGTTACAGGGAGATCGATCCGGAAAATATACATGTCAGCGATAAAGAGTACGACGCCGTGCAGCTCATGATATCATCGAAGGACGGTTATTCGTTTGACAATTTCGGCGGCAAGCGGGTCGTGGTCCCGGGGACAGAGAATATGAGAGATCCCAAAGTGTGGAAGGACGGCAGTGATTTTTACATGGTGCTGGGCGGCACCTGCCGGGGGGAGATGGGGAGCGCTGTGTTTTACCGCAGTGAGGACGGCTTCCACTGGCGCTGTATCTCCCGGGCGCAGAGTGAGAAATTCGGGACCATACTGGAATGCCCGGATCTTTTTCAAATGGGGGATGGGCATGTATTCATCGGCTCCGCCATGTATCTCACCAGGGGGACGGGAGGCTATGAACATCACGCGGTATGTATGCCTGTGGATTTTGACAGGGAGAAATGCAGGATGATGCTGCCGGAGGAGTATCAGTACGTCGATTACGGACTGGATCTCTATGCGCCCCAGACAAACGTGGACGCGGAGGGCAGGCGTGTCATGGTCGCCTGGATGCGGATGCCAAAGGCGGTGGAGGAGTCCGGGCGCGCGCCTTGGAACGGTATGATGTGCCTGCCGAGAGTTGTGGAATATGAGGACGGGCATGTGTACTTTCGGGTGCATCCGGCGGTCGATCAGTATTTTGACAGAGAGGTTTTGGGGCGGGAGAGGGTGTTTGGAAGTGTAGAAGAAGCCGATATACCGACAATCCGGACAGGGGAGCCGGTTCGGATAAAGGTGACGTTGAAGCCCGGGGAGTGCCTTGATATCGGCGGGTTTCGGGTCTGGGAGGAGAACGATTTTATCCGCACGGACAGAAAGGAGGTGTTCGGCGATATCAGGGGACACCGGACGATGAGCAGTACGCCGAAGCTTCATGGCAGATACGGGCTGGATATCTTCGTGGAGCCGAACCTGATCGAGGTCTTTGTCAACGACGGCGAGTACGTGATCAGCAATGTCGTCTATGGACTGGGCGACAGGATCCGCGGGAGGGTGGAGAAGATGTTTGCGGGGAAAACGGAACAGCAACAGTGAGCCCGGTTGGAGGAACATTACCGGGGATAGGGAATATTCGTCGGTTTTAATTGACTTGTGTCAGCTTATCTATGTATAATGTAACAGAAAGACCGCCCGAGGGCGGGCGCGATTGATGAAAGGTGTACATAGATGGGGAATCGATTACTTAACAGGCGGATCAGGTTCGCACTGTCGATCTGCATAGCAT
Source organism: uncultured Lachnospiraceae bacterium (assembly GCA_910584915.1). Classification (GTDB taxonomy): domain Bacteria; phylum Bacillota; class Clostridia; order Lachnospirales; family Lachnospiraceae; genus 1XD8-76. Next base: position 117,889 of record CAJUDM010000011.1, on the reverse strand, counting down.
CGGCTATGCTTGTATCAATATCAGTCTCTTCAGATGCTGCCGGCTCCGGGGGGGCATCGGAGAGCATAGAATCTGCTGAGGCATCTGCGATGCAGCTTATGAAAACGGAAGGTGAAGTGTCCGTTTTAAATGCTGCCGGAAAAAATATTTCCATCATAGATCATATGAAATTGTACAACGGTTATCGAACGAGTACAGAGGAATCCAGTTACGGGTGGATCAGCCTGGACAGCGAAAAGCTTGCCAAGCTGGACGCTGTCAGCGAGACGGAGGTCCGCAAGAAAGGAAAGCAGCTGGAGATCCTGTTAAAGTCCGGTAACCTTTTTTTTGATGTCTCGGAACCTCTGGAGGAGGAGGAAACGCTAAATATCCGCACTTCGACGATGGTGATGGGCATCCGCGGCACCAGCGGATGGGTGAAGGTCATCGACAGGTGGCGCACCAGGGTGTATCTTCTGGAGGGAACCGTGGTCTGCTATGTGACGGATCCTGTGACAGGACAGATCAAGAGCACCACGTTGTCCGCCGGGGAAATGGCGGAGTTTGTGGTGTACGAGGAAGGGCAGAGACAGGATGAGGAGCGGTGCGATATCCTCAGACAGGGCTTCACGGAGGAAGATATCGACGGCTTTGTGCTAGTGGAACTTAAGGAAAACGAGCCTCTGCGCGGGAAAATAGAAAAGGCTTCCGGCTTGGATACAGGCAGCGCGGCAAACGGTGCGGAAGAGCGGCTCTCGGCTGACCAGAAGCAGATGAAGGATGCCATGGATCATATACGGGAGGAGTACGGGAAGCAGGAGAACCATATTTCGAGGGATCCGGTGTGGGTGAAAGGGAGAGAGACGGCAGAGATGCCGGAGACAGAGGAAGAAGGCGAAATACCGGAAAGAGTCAGAAATCCCGAGAGAGGCGGTGGGATGGGCAGCAATGACCCGGGGACGCCGCCCGGTGGAGGTGGCGGTGTGCCCGATGGAACTTCCAATGGAATTGCCGATCCTTCAGAGCCCGGCGGAGAATCAGGAGGCGGTTCTTCCGGCGGAAATAGTGGAGGCGTACAGGATCCTGTTGAAGTACATTCCGTTACTTTGACGGATGGGACGGATTCCACAAGCGCAGAGAATCTGAATAATCTGTTGAACAGCCCGGATGTGGGAGAAATCGTGGTGAAGAAAAATCCGAATCCGAATAAGACATGGTATCAGCCTACAGACACACCAGGTGAGTGGATAGATGATCCCAGTGTGGTAAACGTAGATTCTGACATCACCATTCCAGCTGGGAAAACGCTGACTTTGGAGGAAGATGTGGATATGACTATAGAGGCTGGAAATACCGTTACAATAGATGGAACTCTGAATGTCGGCGGGATGATGACAAATAACGGAACTATCATTGTAACAGGATCGTAATTGTTCAGGATAGGATAGCGGCATCAGTGGCGAGGAGTGATGTCGGGATGGAATGATTGACGGAGGGACGGAGTATGAAGACAGAAAAAGAAATGGCAAAAAAGTATAAAAGAATTTTGCAGATTGTGTTTTTGTGTTTATGCCTGACAGGAATGTCATTTGAAGTGCGGGCGGCAAATGGGGGGATAGATTCGACAGGAGCAGAGGAAAGCAATTCTGACAGTGTGGATAACATGATGTCGCATTCTGATAATATGACTTCGGAGACAGTAAGTTCTGTGGAGAATAAGGGGCTTGTTATAGATGGAACTTATTTTAGAAATAATGGAACAATCCAGGTGGAAAAAGGCGGAAATGTAGAGTTTGGGAATAATAATATTGATAATGGGGAGAGTTCAGTCATTATTAATAAAGGGTCAATAAAGGGAAATGTTTATCTGGGGGATGAGTCTTCTTTTATCATGGAGGATGGTAGTGTTACCAAAGTTGAACAGGCAGGATTCGGGGAAATCCGGATAGCAGGAGGAGTTGTAGAGGAGGGAATAGAGGCTGAACTCGGTATCTTTGAGATGACCGGCGGAATTATAAAAGGATCAGTACTTTTGGCTGATAGAGAAGAAGCGAAGATTATAAATGGAACGCTCAGAAATGAAGATGGTGCTGAGGTGATTTTTTTGAAGGGCGGTAATCTTTCCATAAGTGGCGGCAATTTTTATAATGGAGGAAATTTACCACTCATAGAAATGTCGTCGAGATATTTTCGAGATGATAACACGCTTGAAATCGGTGGAAATGCTTTTTTGGATGGAAAAAAGGCGCCTGTTTTAAAAGCAGATATGGCGAATACTACAAAAAATACTGTGATAATAAAAGACGGAGCAAAACTGTCGTCAGAATGCGGTGACGGCACAGTTGTGGTCGATGGGATATGCGATGTGAGAACTGAGCAGCCATTGAAAATCTTTCTTGAGGGAGGCGCTGTCACGAATGAAGCGGAAAGCGGCGGTGCAGCGTTCCATCTGGGAGAGGCTTTCGGCGAAAAAAGTTTTTCTGACTGTGTCTTATTTGAACTTGTTGGTACAGAAGTGAAGGTGAAGGGCGAGGGAGCCCCGGTGGTTTATATGAAAGACGGATCTTCTTGTTCGGAAGTGCCGGGATGCAGGGCGGAGTACCGTGACGGATATACTTATCTGATGAAAGGGGCGGAGGAAGCGGCGCTCATGCTTCTGTCAGAAGGGATAGAGGCGGAGACCCCGGAAGGGTTGACTGATGTGTCCGGGAATGAGATTGACCTGGAGGGGGCAGAGATCCCGGAAGAAGAATTGTATTCGAAGGAAGGGCATTCGGATGGAGAGTTAAACTTGGAGGAAAAGCTGAATTTTGACGGAGAGTCGGATTTGAAAGAGGGATTGAAGCCGGATGGAGAACAGGGGACGAAAGAGGAGTTGAATTCGGAAGAAGAATCTGATCAGGGAACAAAGCATAATGCAGACGGGAAAATGCCTCCGACGGAGGAGGCGCTCCCGGGGGAAGAACCGTACTCTGTGCCGGAGGATCCGGCGCAGAAGGACGAAAATGCCTGGAAAAGCAAAGAGACCGAAGAGATAAAAGAGGATGGGACCGTCTGAAGTCGGTTGCTCTAAATGAAAGGTGTATTCTAATGAAAAATCAGTTATCCTGCAGAAAGATTAGATTCATATTGCCAATCTGCATAGCGTCAGCTATGCATCAGTGACAGAACGGGAGATGTGTAATGGAAGAAAAGAAAATGAAATGGGATCGGAAGCGCATCGCCGTCACGGGAGCGGGGGCGACAGCAGTGATCCTGATCGCGGCGGGGATACTGTTCTGGATGAGAAATACAGAAGAGGATACCATATGGGAGGGAGTGCTGGACGAGGTAAATGTACTGGACATGATGTGTGAGCCGTCCGGCATCACGCTGACGGAGGACGGGGATCTCCTGGTGACTGATACATACGGAAAGATGGTATGGCAGGTAAAGAATAAGAAAAGTTCCCTGTATGCAGGGGGAGAGACTGTCGCGGATCCTTATGGGAGACCGCTCGGCGGTTATAATGATGCGCCTCCGAAGGACAGTTATTTTAAATATCCCTGGGCGATCACGCCGTTTCTGGATGGCTACGCAGTGTCTGATACAGAAAATGATGTGGTTCGTCTGATACGGGAGGACTCCGTTGAGACCGTCAACGCCGATACGCAGGAAGACTTGGTTATGACGGATATGGGTGTGGCTTTTTCTCATCCCACCGGACTTGCCACGGATGAGGAGGGGAATCTGTATATAGCGGACACGCTGGAGAACGCGGTCAGGAAGGTGACGCCGGAGGGGGTTTTGACCACTTTTGCATCTGGGTTATCGGAACCTATGGGGCTCTGTTGGAAGGACGGTGCACTGTATGTGGTGGAGACTGGTGCCAACCGGATCGTGAAAGTTCAGGACGGAGCGGTATCACTGGTGGCGGGAAGCGGCGCGGAGGGCAGTCAGGACGGGAACGCAGATGAGGCGTCGTTTTCCATGCCCCAGGGGGTTGCGGTGGGAGACGATGGGATGGCTTATGTAACAGATACCGGCAACAGTGCGATCCGTATGGTAAAAAACGGGGCGGTCAGTACGCTTGTGATCCGTAAGCCGGAGGATTTGGAGATGTTTTCCCCGATATCGCCGGTGGGAATCCTTTTAGTGGAGAATGAATTGTATGTCTGTGATAACTTTGCCAGAAAGGTGTTTGTAGTCTCTCTTCCATAAGGAAAGTGGTAATTTTAACTTACGGCAGTCGGTCAGGGATGATACGAAAATGCCTGAGCCTGTGAGAAATAGATGCGTAAATATAAAAAATATATCAAAATTATTATCATGTCGTTAATTGCTGCTACAATGACGGCGGCCGCAGCATCCGGCATTTTAGACCGCGCAGACCTTGCGGCGTCGGACGCTTTTTACCAGAGCAGGAGCGCTTCGGACGGCGAGATCGTTCTGGTGGGGATCGATCAGAAGGCACTTGAGGATATCGGTCCGTACAACCAGTGGGGAAGGGAAATCATTGCGATGGCACTGGATGCCCTTAATGTATCGGAGGAGGTAAGGCCGGCGGTGATCGCCATCGATGTGCTCTACTCCGGGGAGACGAATGCGGAGGCGGATGAATATCTTGCGGAGGCGGCGGGGCGCTATGACAATGTGGTGACTGCCTGCGCGGCGGAATTTGGCAGCGGGCTGGTGCGGGATGGGGAGGAATACCGTCTGGACACATTTTTAGTGACGGCCTTTGACGAGCCATATGCGGCCCTGCGGGATGTCACGGAGCAGGGGCATATCAATGCAATGCTGGATGAAGACGGGATCCTGCGCCATCATCTGCTGGAGGTAAAGCTGCCCGGAGGGGAGCGTGTCCCTTCGCTGGCGCTTAAGACGGCGCAGATGTATCGGGAATACAGTGGCATGGAACAGGGGAAGCTTCCTCCGGTGGATGCGAGAGGTTTCTGGTATGTGCCGTTTTGCGGTGTGCCGGGAGATTTTTATGAGTCCATATCCGTGGCGGATCTGCTCTCCGGGGAGGTTTCCGCGGACTATTTTGAGGGGAAGATCGTGTTGATCGGACCTTACGCCACAGGGCTTCAGGATAGTTATCTGACGGCGGCGGACCACGCTGCGCCCATGTACGGCGTGGAATTTCAGGCAAACGCCCTGCAGGCGCTGTTGTGGGAGGAGTATAAACAGGAGGCAGGTGACGGCCTGCAGCTTGTGGTGCTGTTTTTTGTGTTGCTTGCGGGGATTTTCGGATTCTGGAAGAGAAGGATAAGGGTTTCAACGACGCTCTGGATACTGTTGAGCGGCGGTTCCCTTGTTTTCTGCCGCTTTATGTATGACAGGGGTTTGGTATTTCACCTTCTCTGGATCCCGGCGGGGGTGACCATCCTGTATGTGGGCTGTATCGCTTTTAACTATGTACAGGCGGCTCTGGAGAAGCGGCGTGTGAAAAATACCTTTGAGCGCTATGTGGCTCCGGAAATTGTGACTGAGATCCTGAGGGAAGGCTCTGACGCGCTGGAACTGGGCGGGCGCCTTACAAGGATCGCGGTGCTCTTTGTGGATGTGCGCGGTTTTACGCCCATGTCGGAGCTTCTGGAGCCGGCACAGGTGGTGGAGATACTGAACCGTTATCTCACTTTGATCTCAGAGTGTATTTTAAAGAATGGAGGCACATTAGATAAGTTCGTGGGTGATGCGGCGATGGCATTCTGGGGAGCGCCGCTGCCGCAGGAGGACTATGTGATGCATGCGGTGAAGGCTGCCGCAGATATGGTGGAGGGCTCTAAGTCACTCAGTGAGGAACTTTTAAGACGATATGGAAGGAATGTTTCTTTTGGCATCGGCGTTCATGTGGGGGAAGCTGTGGTAGGCAATATCGGATCCCTGAAGCGCATGGATTATACGGCGATCGGCGACACGGTGAATACGGCGGCGAGGCTGGAGGCAAATGCGCCGGGCGGAACCATCTATATCTCCCGGGCAGTGTCGGATGAATTAAAGGGGCGGATCAGGACAACTTCCCTCGGTGATACGGTTAAGTTGAAGGGGAAGAAAGAAGGATTTGAAGTGTTGATTATGGAAGGGATTCTACCCGGGTGAGATCTTCCGGAGGACATGGGAGGGCGTCAGGCTGTATGGATGGGACATGGAAGGTGGAAGTATGGGGCGTGCGGGGCGCGATGCCCATAGCGCACAGGGATTATCTGGAATACGGGGGGAATACCTCCTGTATTTTTGCGGACTGTGGAGGCGAGGCGGTGATCTTTGATGCCGGCAGCGGGCTTTTGGGACTGGGAAAAAAGCTGAGAGAGAACGGGATAAAGCGGGTGCATATACTGCTCAGCCATCTGCACATGGATCATGTCTGCGGGCTCTATGGTTTTCCTCTTTTTCTGGATCCTGAGGCGGAAGTTCATTTGTACGGCAGGGCGGACGCAGGCGGAGGTCTGAAAGGATGCCTGAAGACGCTGTTTGGCGAGCCTTACTGGCCTTTTAATCCGATCGAGTTTTCTGCCCGCGCAGAGGTGCATGAGGTATCGCCGGGAGAATCTTTCCGTATAGAAGGGCGGAAGGAGGGAGGCGGCACATATAGCGGGAGAAGCGAAGAAGAACCCTGGCTGACGGTGCGCACTTTGGCGGGAAACCACCCGGGCGGAAGCCTTCTGTACCGTCTGGAGGATGAAAAAAGAAGCGTGATTTACGGGCTGGACTGTGAGATGAACGGGCAGATGTTCAAAGCGATTTCAGAGTTTGCACAAAACGGCAGCCTTCTGGTCTGGGATGCGAATTTTACGGATGAGGATCTGAAGCTGTGCAGAGGATGGGGGCATTCTTCCTGGCGGCAGGGACTTGAATTGGGCAGGAGCGCTGGTGTGGGAACAGTGCTGATGACCCACTACAGCGGGGAATATACGGACAGCTTTTTGCGTGGGCAGCAGGAGGCGGCGGAACGTGAAGACGGGATCTGTCGTTTTGCGAGGGAAGGTATGGTGATACAGTTATGAGACAGGAAGACATGCAGAAAATCCTGAGGATAGGAGTGCAGTTGTCCGCCGAGCGGGACTTGAACCGTCTGCTCGAATATATTCTGGGAGGCGTGATGGAACTGGCAGGATGTGACGCTGGGACCTTATATCTGAGGGAAGAGGATACCCTGAAGTTTGAGATCATGCGCAATGATACATTGGGGACTTATTCCGGAGGCAGCAGGGGAAAGCCGGAACTGCCGCCAGTCCCGCTGCACAGAGGCAATGTATGCGCGATGGCCCTGCTGGAGGATAGAACGATCTGTATCGAAGATGTAAAAAATAACAGGGACTATGATTTTTCCGGTCCCATTCGCTACGATGCGATGACAGGCTACAATACCCGCTCCATGCTGGTGGTGCCCATGCGCAACAGGGAGGGGGAGAGGATAGGTGTCATTCAGCTGATCAATGCCCTGGATGAAAAGGGGGAAGTGTGCGCTTTTGATCCTGATATGATCCTGGTGCTTGAGTCCGTGGCATCACAGGCGGCGATCACGATACAGAATGTGTGGTATACGGAGGAGATCAAGGAGCTGTTTCAGTCCTTCGTGCGGGTGATGTCTTCTGCCATTGATGAGAGAACGCCCTACAATGCCAGCCACGCCCGCCATATGGCGGAGTGCGGCGACAGATTTGTGGAGTATCTGAAAGGCTGTGAAGGACAAAAGATATTTACGCAGGAGGAGAAGGAAGAGTTTCTGATGAGCATCCTGCTCCATGATATCGGCAAGCTGGTGACGCCTCTGGAGGTAATGAATAAGGAGAAACGGCTTTTCCCGGAGCAGCATGCGGCGATCTGCCATCGCATGGAGGTGATCAGGCTTCTGGCAAAGATCGACCATCTGGCAGGACGCATCACGGAGGGGGAAGAAAAGGAACGTGTAGACTGTGTGTCTGCGGCATGGGAGCTGGTGGAAGAGGCAAATTCTGCGGGATTTGTGGGGGATGAACTGCTCGGGAGATTGAGGGAACTGAGCGGCAGGACTTACAGAGGGGAAGATGGTACAGCAAAGCCGTGGCTTGAGCCGGAAGAATATGCGATGCTTTCTATCAGGAAGGGCACTCTCTCCGGGGAAGAGCGCAGGATCATGGAGGATCATGTATGCGTCACGGATCGTTTGCTGTCCCAGATTCAGTTTTCAGGAAATCTGTCCCATGTGCGGGAATGGGCGGCAGCGCATCATGAATTTTTGAATGGAACAGGTTATCCCTCGCATAAAAGGGCGGAGGAGATACCCTGTGAGGTGAGGATGATCACGATACTGGACATCTTTGATTCGCTGGTGGCTGACGACCGGCCATACAAACGGGCGATGCCCGTGGAGCGGGCACTCGGCATTCTGCGGAGCATGGCTGAACAGGAGGGAAAGCTGGATCCCGAACTGACGGAACTGTTTATTGAGAGCAGGTGTTGGGAGAAAAAATAGAAATTTTTTCTGGCTCTTTACAAATAAAAATTTTTGTTGTATAGTGGTACTCGAAAGTCGCAAAGGAGCGGGGGATGCTCACTTTGCGACTTTTTTTGTTTTATTATTTGCGTGAATGCGGTACTGGAATAACAGCAGTAGTCCGGACGGCGCACAAGACGGTTTGCAGACGCACAAGCGGCTGAAAACCTGTCTTCGGGTAAGGTGCGCCGGGAGGACGGATGCGGTACTGGAAACAGTATCTGCTCTGCAGGTATCCAGAGAATTTGCAGATGCAAAGCGGCTGCAAATTGCTCTGCCGCTATGATACCGGATGAGCAGATACGGTACTGGAATGGAGAAAAAGATATGTTTGATGTGAAAATGGAGACGCCGGTGGCGCCGCTTTACAGGAGTGAGTTTGAACATGATAACTGCGGGATCGGTGCCTGTGTGAATATTAAGGGGATCAAGAGCAGGGATACCGTGGAGAACGCCCTGAGGATCGTGGAGAATTTAGAGCACAGGGCGGGGAAGGACGCGGAAGGGAAGACCGGGGACGGCGTCGGCATTTTGACGCAGGTGCCGCACCGGTTTATGCGCAAGGTGACAAACCCGTTGGGCATCCGGATCGGCGGTGAGCGGGAGTACGGCGTGGGCATGTTCTTTTTCCCGCAGGATGAGCTGCAGAGAAATCAGGCGAAAAAGATGTTCGAGATCATCGTGGAGAAGGAAGGGCTGGAATTTCTGGGCTGGCGTGATGTGGCAGTCTTCCCGGAGGTGCTGGGGAAGAAGGCTGTGGAGTGTATGCCCTATATTATGCAGGGTTTCGTGAAAAAGCCGTTCGATGTGGAGAAGGGGCTTGCCTTTGACAGGAAGCTCTATATTGTCAGGCGGATCTTCGAGCAGTCCACGGATGTGACTTACGTGGTTTCTTTATCCAGCAGGACCATCGTCTATAAGGGGATGTTTCTGGTGGGGCAGCTTCGGACCTTTTTTGCCGATCTGCAGGATCAGGATTACATGTCGGCGATAGCCATCGTGCATTCGAGGTTTTCCACCAACACAAATCCGTCCTGGGAGAGGGCTCATCCGAACCGCTTTATTGTACATAACGGGGAGATCAATACGATCCGCGGCAATGCGGATAAGATGCTGGCGCGGGAGGAGAATATGGAGTCGGAGCACCTGAGGGATCAGCTTGGGAAGGTGCTGCCGGTGATCAGCGCCTCGGGCTCGGATTCCGCCATGTTGGACAATACGCTGGAATTTCTCGTGATGAGCGGGATGGATCTGCCGCTGGCGGTGATGATCACGATCCCGGAGCCCTGGGCGAACAACAGGACCATGAGTCAGAAGAAGCGGGATTTTTACCAGTATTACGCGACCATGATGGAACCCTGGGACGGTCCTGCGTCCATCGTGTTTTCCGACGGGGATGTGATGGGGGCGGTGCTCGATCGGAACGGCCTTCGTCCTTCCCGCTATCTGATCACAAAGGATGACACGCTGATCCTCGCCTCGGAGGTTGGGGTGCTGGATATCGAGCCTTCGAGGATTTTGGTGAAGGAGCGGCTGCATCCGGGGAAGATGTTGCTTGTGGATACGGCGGCGGGCAGAGTCATCGGGGACGATGAGATCAAGGAACATTACGCGTCCAGGGAGCCTTACGGGGAGTGGCTGGACTCCCATCTTGTGACGCTGCATGAGCTGAAGATACCGAATAAGCGGGTGCCGGAGTTTTCCGATGTGGAGAGGCAGAAGATGCAGAAGGCATTCGGCTATACGTATGAGGAGCTGAAAAACAGCATTCTTCCGATGGCGAAAAACGGGGCGGAGGCGACGGCGGCGATGGGGATCGATACGCCTCTGCCGGTGCTCTCTGAGGCGCATCATCCGCTGTTCGATTCCTTTAAACAGCTTTTTGCGCAGGTGACAAATCCGCCCATCGATGCGATCAGGGAGGAGATCGTGACGTCCACCACGGTCTACATCGGCAGGGACGGGAATCTTCTGGAGGAGAAACCGGATAACTGTACGGTGCTGAAAGTGCGCAATCCGATCCTCACCAACACGGATATTTTGAAGATCAAAAACATGTGCCACGAGGGGTTCCAGGTGGGCGTGGTGCCGATCATTTACTATAAGAATACCAGTCTGGAGAAGGCTGTGAACCGGCTCTTTGTGGAGGCGGACAGGGAGTTCAGGAAGGGTGTGAATATTCTGATCCTGTCGGATCGCGGGGTGGATGAGAACCATGTGGCGATCCCGTCCCTGCTTGCGGTTTCGGCATTGAACCAGCACCTGGTGGAGACAAAGAAGCGCACCAGCGTGGCGGTGATCCTCGAGTCCGCGGAGCCCAGGGAGGTGCATCATTTTGCGACGCTTCTCGGGTTTGGTGCCTGTGCCGTGAATCCTTATCTGGCGCAGGAGAGCGTGAAGGAACTGATCGAGAAGCATATGTTGGATAAGGATTATTATGCGGCGGTGGATGATTACAACGATGCGGTGCTGCACGGTATCGTCAAGATCGCTTCCAAGATGGGGATATCCACGATCCAGTCCTATGAGGGTTCCAAGATCTTTGAGGCGATCGGAATTGACAGAAGTGTCATTGATACATATTTTACGGGGACGGTCTGCCGGGTGGGCGGTATCACGTTGAAGGATATTGAGAAGGAAGTGGATACGCTGCATTCGATGGCGTTCGATCCGCTGGGGCTGGAGAACGATCTGTCTTTGGACAATCCGGGGCATCATCAGATGCGCAGCGGCGCGGAGGAGCATCTGTACAATCCGGCGACGATCCACACGCTGCAGGAGGCGACAAGGCGCGGGGATTATCAGTTGTTTAAACAGTATACGGCGTTGGTGGACAATGAGGAGTCGGTGCGCACCCTGCGCGGGCTGATGACGTTTCAGTTTGCGAAAAAACCGGTGCCTCTCGAGGAAGTGGAGAGCGTGGAAAAGATCGTCACGAGGTTTAAGACCGGCGCCATGTCCTACGGTTCGATCTCGAAGGAAGCCCATGAGACGCTGGCGATCGCCATGAATCATCTGCGCGGGAAGTCCAATACCGGCGAGGGCGGCGAGGACGAGGAGCGGCTTGCGACAAGCGGGAGCGGGGAAGATAAGTGTTCCGCGATCAAGCAGGTGGCGTCCGGACGTTTCGGCGTGACAAGCCGGTATCTGATCAGCGCAAAGGAGATCCAGATCAAGATGGCGCAGGGAGCGAAGCCTGGCGAGGGCGGGCATCTGCCGGGCAGCAAGGTGTATCCCTGGATCGCGAAGACGAGGCACTCCACGCCGGGCGTGAGCCTGATCTCGCCGCCGCCCCATCACGATATTTATTCCATCGAGGATCTGGCGCAGCTCATCTATGATCTGAAGAACGCCAACCGGGAGGCGCGGATCTCGGTAAAACTGGTCTCCGAGGCGGGCGTCGGCACAGTGGCGGCAGGTGTGGCAAAGGCGGGCGCGCAGGTGATCCTGGTTTCCGGTTATGACGGCGGGACGGGCGCGGCGCCCAGAACGTCCATCCACAATGCGGGGCTGCCCTGGGAGCTGGGGCTGGCGGAGACGCATCAGACTTTGATCCAGAACGGGCTGCGGAACAAGGTGCGGATCGAGACCGACGGAAAGCTGATGAGCGGCAGGGATGTGGCGATCGCGGCGATCCTCGGCGCGGAGGAGTTCGGCTTTGCCACGGCGCCCCTTGTGACGATGGGCTGTGTGATGATGCGCGTCTGCAATCTGGACACCTGCCCTGTGGGCGTGGCTACCCAGAATCCGGAGCTCAGGAAGAGGTTCCGCGGGAAACCGGAGTATGTGGAAAACTTTATGAAATTTATCGCGGAGGAACTGCGGGAGTATATGGCGAAGCTGGGGGTGCGCACCGTGGATGAACTGGTGGGGCACACGGAGTTTCTGAAAATGAGGGAAGATCTGCCGGAGCGGCTGAAAAAGGTGGATCTAGGGCTGATCTTACAGAACCCTTACGAGAAGTCCGGCGGGAAATATATCTTTGATCCGAGACAGGTCTATGATTTTAAACTGGAAAAGACGCTGGATATGAAGGTGCTGCTGAAAAAGCTCGGGAAGGCGTTGGAGAGCGGAGAGAAAGCTTCCCTGGAACTGACGGTTTCCAACACTGACAGAACTTTCGGGACGATCTTCGGCTCGGAGGTCACAAAGCGGTATGGAGAGGGCGTGGAGGAGGATACCTGGAAGGTATTGTGTCACGGTTCCGGCGGGCAGAGCTTCGGCGCTTTTATCCCGAGGGGGCTGACACTGGAGCTGGAAGGCGATTCTAACGATTATTTCGGCAAGGGGCTTTCCGGCGGCAAGCTGATCGTCTATCCGCCGAAAGGCAGCAGTTTTAAACAGGATGAAAATATCATCATCGGCAATGTGGCGCTCTACGGGGCGACTTCGGGGAAGGCGTATATAGGCGGTGTCGCCGGGGAGCGGTTCTGTGTCAGAAATTCCGGTGCGCTGGCGGTGGTGGAAGGCGTGGGCGACCACGGCTGTGAGTATATGACCGGCGGAAGAGTCGCGGTCATCGGCAAGGTGGGCAAGAACTTTGCGGCGGGTATGAGCGGCGGCGTGGCGTACGTGCTGGACGATGACAATGACCTGTACACGAAGATCAATAAAGAGATGGTCTCCTCCTACGAGGTGACTTCCAAGTATGATGTGATCGAGCTGAAGGAGATGATCAGGGAACATGTTGCACTGACCGGTTCAGTCAAAGGAAGGGAGATTCTGGATCACTTCGCGGAGTATCTGACGAAGTTCAAGAAGGTCATCCCCCATGATTACGAGAAGATCCAGAGGATGATCGTGCAGATGGAGGAGAAAGGGCTTTCGGCGGAGCAGGCGCAGATCGAGGCGTTCTATGCGTGCAAACAATGAGCAGTGTGCAGAGAGACAGTATCTGTCCGAACGGCATATGCCAGTACAGTGCACAGGACAATTAAAAATAACGGAACCGTCAGGTGAAGTTATTTGCTGCTTCTTGATTTGTATAAGCAAATTAAGAAGGTTCCAGTTAGCGAAAGCAGATGGAAATTTGTCCTCGGGTATTGTGTGCTGTACGGGCATATGCGGAATTGGAACGGACCGAGCTGAAAGCGAGGGATACGAACAAAAAGCGAAGCGTTTGTGAGTCGGAACGGACCGAGCTGAAAGCGAGGGATACGAACAAAAAGCAAAGCGTTTGTGAGTCGGAGTATTTGTAGAACTGGAATAGGAGATAGAAAAATGGGAAAACCGACCGGATTTTTGGACTATAAAAGAGAGACGGCGAAAGCGCAGGAGCCGAAGGAGCGCATCAGGCATTTTGACGAATTTCATGATCATCTGCCGATGGAGAAGCAGAGCCTGCAGGGGGCGCGGTGTATGGACTGCGGTGTACCGTTCTGTCAGGCGGGGATGACGCTGGCGGGGATGACAAGCGGGTGTCCGCTGCACAATCTTGTGCCGGAGTGGAATGAACTGGTGTACAGGGGAAACTGGCAGGAGGCTTACAACAGGCTGCATAAGACGAACAATTTTCCGGAATTTACATCGAGGGTCTGCCCGGCGCTGTGCGAGAAGGCTTGCACCTGCTCCCTGGACGGGGAGGCGGTGTCCACAAAAGAGAATGAGTATGCAATCATAGAGAATGCCTACCAGAAGGGCTATGCGGCGGCGAAGCCGCCGAAAGTGCGGACCGGCAAGAAAGTGGCAGTGGTGGGTTCCGGTCCGTCCGGGCTTGCGGCGGCGGATCAGCTCAACAGGCGCGGGCATCTGGTGACGGTGTTTGAGCGCTCTGATCGTATCGGCGGGCTTTTGATGTACGGCATTCCGAATATGAAGCTGGAGAAACACATTATTGAGCGCAAGGTGAAGATCATGGAGGAGGAAGGCATTACCTTCGTGACCGGTGTGGATGTGGGGAAGGATAAGAAGGCGGAGGAACTGCTCGGGGAATTTGACCGGATCGTGCTCGCCTGCGGCTCCTCGGAGCCGAGGGATCTGAGCGCGCCGGGGCGGGATGCGAAGGGCATTTACTATGCCGTGGATTTTCTGACGCGGAACACGAGGAGCCTTCTGGAGAGTGATTTTGCGGATAAAAAGTATGTGGATGTCAAAAGGAAAAATGTGGTGATCGTAGGCGGCGGCGACACGGGTAACGATTGTGTGGGCACCTGCGTCCGGCACGGCTGTAAGTCGGTGACGCAGCTTGAGATGATGCCGAAGGCGCCGGATCAGCGCGCGGAGGATAATCCCTGGCCCCAGTGGCCGAAGGTCTGCAAGACGGATTACGGTCAGGAGGAGGCGATCGCGGTATTCGGGAAAGATCCCAGAGTCTATGAGACTACCGTGAAAGAGTTTGTGAAGGACAAAGAGGGAAACCTGACCGCGGTGAAGACCGTGAAGGTGGGATTTCAGAAGGATAAAAAGAGCGGGCGCATGGTGATGGCGGAGATAGAGGGGAGCGAAAGGGAGCTTCCCTGTGAGGTGCTTATCATTGCGGCGGGGTTTCTGGGGAGCCAGAAATATGTGACGGATGCTTTTCAGACGGAAGTGGACGGGCGGAGCAATGTGAAGACAAAACCGGACAGCTTTCTGACTTCCGCGGAGCGGGTATTTGCCGCCGGAGATATGCACACCGGGCAGTCGCTGGTGGTGAAGGCGATCCGCCAGGGCAGAGAATGCGCGCGGGAAGTGGATTTAAGCCTGATGGGATATACCAATCTGATGGTGCAGTAAAAGGGAAAGATTGACAGGAAGTTCCGGTCATTGCTATGGCGGCTTTGCCCCGATAGTTTGGACGGGACTTCTTTTGGTTCAGGGATAAATTTATTTCTGCAAAATCAGCTGAGACAGCAGAGAAAGTACACCGGAGCTGCCCGCCCGGATGGCACGGGTTTGGCTGCTGTAAATTTTTGTGACAGTTCAGCCATTCAGTTAAACTGTTACAAATTTTGGGACAAAATGAAAGATTTCCTTGTAAAAAGAAAGAGGTTATGCTACACTGAAACTTAGGCAAAGAAACCTTTCTAAGATTCTTTATTATCTTGACAGGAGCTTCTCAAGTAATGTGGCTTTCTGTATCAAAGCGGAACAAATATCTGCAGACTCCTTGCTGAATAAACTGAATAAATGATCTGCGGGGAGAATATGAGGAGGTCTCTCTCTGTCAGATCCGAAAGAGAGGAAAAGTATGAGATCAAAAATGAAAAACGGATGGGCAGAGATAAGCGAAAGGAGGGCGATGGGATGGCATTGACAAAGAATGATCTGCGGGCGATACAGGTATTATTGCAGCCGATAAATGAGCATCTGGATGGGATAGATGAGCGCCTGG